>QMRC01000031.1 GCA_003649205.1 Thermoprotei archaeon | reverse complement strand
CTTGCCTCCTACATCGACACCAGAGCAATTTTTCAAGAGCCCACACATATTCACGCCAACACCTGCACCACCTGTACCCGCACCAACAACAGTAGAGACAACAAAAGAAACAGAAGAGGAAGCTAAGACAAAGACGAGGATTGAGACCAGAACAAAGACAAAGACAAAACCGAAGAAGGGTGAAGAGGAGAAGATTACTAAGGTTGCTAGGTTGATACAGCTTAAGTACCCATGGTTGCCGTGGGACCTAGCGTACGCAATAGCACGGGCAATTGCGAGGAGGTACCAGCTAGAGAAGCTTGTTCTCTAAACCAATTACCTACTTTTCCCCCTCACTTTCACTCTACTCTCTGTGAGAGTATGTCTATTCGGTGCACTTACCTCTACCACCCCTACTACAGGAGACGTTCAAGAGTTAAGGTAGTTCTAGAGTACATCTTAGTTGCGGTGCTCGTTGCGATCTTTAACCCATATACTCTCCTCTACGCTCCTCTCATCATTCACTACATTCAGAGGAAGTACCTTGCACCGAAGGAGTGGGGTATGGAGGAGGTTGCTAAGTTCGTTGATCTACTCAATGAGGAGAGGAGGAAACTCGGGTACCAGTCGCTTGAGGTTGATTACTCGTTGAGGAGCTTTGTCGAGGTTAGGTGGTGGCACGTACGTGATTACTATGTGGAGACGGGGGAGCTTGAGCACCACATGTTTAGACGAGACGTAGTTAAGTACGGGCTCCTGTACAGAGGAGTTGCTGAGTGCTGTCAAATCGACAGCATGTACCCAACACCAGAGGAAGCTCTCGAATGCTTCAAGAAATCGAAACCACACTGGAAAATCCTCACTGACCCAGAGATGAAGTACATCTACGTCATATGCAGAAGAGCTGGTGACACATACCTAATTGTGGTCATAGTAACAAGGAAGTAGAGAATGAGAGAACACGCATTAGGTCGTTAGTAATATATACTCCCTCCCCCCTATGTTATTACTGAGGTTTAGTTAAGACAGGTGCTATTTTAGGGGGATGAATTTTGTACAAATTTGTACAAAATAATCCTCTCTATATATTATTCTCTAGGTTTATAGGGTTGTCTTCACTAAAACACAACAAGATGAGCTAAAAGAAGGGGATTATTCATGACAAATCGAGTTAAAGTTAGAGGAGGTAGTAGATACTGGGTTAGAGGTCTCTACGTTTCGCCTGAAGGGAAAATTAAGAAGCAATTGCATGCTCTTGTGGATGCTAAGCTCAAAGAGGACGTAGATGAGGTGTGTAGAAGACTTAATCTAAGCATTTCTCAGTTTGTTGAGAGAGCGCTTAGGTTCTATATGACTGCTGTGCAGGTGCTTGGGAGGGAGCCTAGTGAGGGTGAGGTGCTGATCTTCTTTAGCTCTCTGAAGCAGGTTAAGAAGTTAGTTCACGATGCTTTAACGAGTGTTAATGTTCCTGAGTTAGAGAGTGAGGAAGAGACTAAGGTAGTGTCGGTGCTGTACCAGAGGTACTTGATGTACGGTCAGAAGTACGTACTGGTGAGAGATGATAGTGACCTAATGGAGATATTCGACATGGCACCAGAGACAGTTAAGTCAACGCTCATGAAGCTAGAGAACAAGAGAATAGCGTTCGTGAGGAGGAAGAGAGACCTAGGTGTGTACAAGATAGGGCTCTACACGAGCTTCATAGAGAAACTAAGCAAGTACCTACTACAGACACCACAAACAAGAACACAAACAATAATGTAGGTTACGAGTTAGTTACTTCTAACAACAAGATGAGCTAAAAGGTGACTAACATTGAGTAAGTACGTCGGTACTAGGATGTTTGAGTTTGTTACTGAGACTTGGAATCCTGTCATTGGCTGTAAACACTATTGTTGCTACTGTTGGTCTAGGAGACTTGTTGAGACTAGGCTCAAGCGCATCTACCGTGACTTCACTCCGAGGTTAATTGAGAAGAGGTTCAGGTACAGACCGAAGGCAGGTTCACTAGTGTTTGTATGTGATATGGGTGATCTCTTTGGTGATTGGGTTCCTAGGGAGTGGATTACACGTGTAATTAACTTCACGAAGTCATTCCCAGAAACAACCTTCCTCTTCTTGACTAAGAACCCTGCTAGGTACATAGAGTTCATTGATGAGTTTCCGAGTAATGTCATTCTCGGTACTACAATTGAGACTGATAGGGATGACCTATACAGGAAGTACCACATATCTAGGGCACCGCTACCTAGTGAACGCTATAGAGCTATGCTTGAGGTTAAGGATAGGAGACCTGAATTACGTAGGTTTGTGAGCATAGAGCCAATCCTAGACTTTAACCTAGGTACCTTCGTGAAGTGGATTAAGGACGTAGAGCCATGTATGGTAGCTATAGGTTACGACAACTACAGCAACAAGCTACCTGAACCACCACTAGGTAAGACACTTAAGCTAATAGATGAGCTGGAGAAGGTAACTAAGGTAGTGAGAAAGACTCTGAGAAAAGCTTGGTGGGAAAATTCGTACATACAAGCATACCTGTAACTGAAGGAAAAGAGGGGGAGAGGAGAGGTGATTGCAGGTGAGCAGGACACAGGCGGGGGTACGTACTCAAG
>QMRC01000030.1 GCA_003649205.1 Thermoprotei archaeon | reverse complement strand
AGGCAATGGAGGAGGGGAAGAAGGTAGAGAAGGTACCTAGTACAGGTCTACCATTTGAGAAGTGGCTCATCGACGTATCTGAGCTTGAGGTACCGGTACCTAAGCCTGAGGAAGCTCTAGCGATCTCTGAGGTACCTACCATCGACTGGAGCTTCATCAAACCCAGCGAGACAGTCTTCGGTGAGAAGGAACCTAAGGGAAGGTACGTACTTACCCTAGAGGTAAAGTCTATTGGTGGACCTAAGATCGTCTTCCAGAAGTCATTCAGTTCTTGGGAGGAACTGAGTAGGGCTAAGGATAAGGTGAAGAACTGGGTTGGTGGTGTTACGTGGTATCCCGGTAGGAAGGCTTGGGTTGTAGAGAGTACGAAGAGGATGCATGATACTGCTGTGCAGGTGATAGCGGATATCTTCGGTGTACCTGAGGACATTGTGAGGAAGATCGTTGAGATGCACAACATAGGTGCGTCACAGGTCAAGGTTGTTGGTTTCGATGGTCCGTACCTAGTCTTTGAGTTTGGTCAGTGGGTTCCTAGACAGCTCTACGACGAGATACAGAGGAGGTTCACACAGACCCTCTACATACCTAGGGTTGATGTTGAGACAGGTAAGGTGTCGCTAGAGGGTAGGTCAATTACCTTGGTCAAGGTTAGGAGCGGTAAGGTGTACGTACCTATTTGGCTCCTACCACAGTTCCTCAAGCTACTTAGCGAGTACAGGTACTACCCAGTATTCCCAAGTGAAGTCACTGAGAAGCTGAAGCAACTCTTCACAGCGAGGATTGAGGTACCTAAGAAACCACCGTACAGGTTACTCGACTACCAGTGGGAAGCAATCAAGAAGTGGCTTGAGAACGGTGCTAGGGGAACCGTAGTCATTCCTACAGGTGGTGGTAAGACCTTCGTGGGTATTGAGGCTATTAGGAGGTTAGCAGTCCCAACACTCATACTGGTACCAACTGAGGAATTGATGAGGCAGTGGGCAGAGAAGATAAGGAAGTACCTAGGTATAGAGCCCGGGTTACTAGGTGGTGGTCACCACGAGATCAAGCCAATTACAGTAGCTACCTACCACTCAGCGAGCAAACACATCGACGAGATCTGGGATAAGTTCCTACTCATCATAGCTGATGAAGGGCACCACCTACCTGCCGAGACATTTAAAGAGGTTGCTCTCAAGTGCATTGCACCGTACAGGCTAGTGCTATCGGCTACACCTGAGAGAGCTGATCAGAATCACGAGTTGATCTACAGCATATGTGGACCAGTGGTATTCAAGATATCGTATCCGGAGCTTGTTGAGAGGGGTGTTGTTGCTCCGCTACAGTACTACGTTGTTTGGGGTAGGTTGAGTTCAGAGGAGGAGAAGGAGATTGAGAAGCTCCTTCAAGAAGCTAGGAAGGGTAGGAGAAGAGGTATCTCTGCTCTCAACAAGATCAGGCAGATCATAGCTAAGGCGAGGTGGAAGATACCTGTCGTAGTTGAGCTAGTGAGGAGGAACCCCGGTAAGAGGATCTTCGTGTTTACTCAGTACGTTGATCAGGCAGAGGAGCTGTACAGAGCAATTAAGGAGGTTGAGCCGAAGACAGCACTCGTCACTGGTGAGATTAGGGGTAGGGAGCGTGAGAAGCTCTTCAATGCATTTAAGAGAGGTGACATAAGGGTCATAGTCACGACCACGGTACTAGATGAAGGTGTTGACGTACCTGACGCCGACATGGCTATCATAGTCTCGAACTCAGGACAGGCAAGACAGATGATACAGAGAGTCGGTAGAGTCATTAGGGCTAGACCCGGAAAGGTAGCGATCGTGTACGACCTAGTTACAAAGGACACGAAAGAAGAGATGTGGTGGAGAAACAGAATGTACGAGAGAGGAACAGGCTTCTACTACGTCTTCAAGATAGAGCCAAGACACCTAACTGCAGAGGAAGTGATGGGTAGAGAGCAAGTAAGTTGAAAAGAGAAAAAATTTCTTATTTAAATTCATCACGCTCTATACTCCCCCTCAGGTGATGAATTTGGTGTAATTTTCATTTCCTCCATTCTCCACAGTATCAGGTCAACGACATTGTTTAGGTTCTCTCCCTCACCTAGGTACTGTTTGAGTGGTGTATCGATTACCCTACCCCACATCAGTGGTTCCCTACACGCATCAGCACCGTACCTGATCTCGAAGTCTTCTAAGTCCTCAAGGTACTTACCTAGTTGCTCACTCTCTGGAACATCGGCGATAACTATGAAGGGGTAGGGTAGTGGGAAGATATCCATCTCAAGAACGATAACCCACTCAGTAACCTGCCTAAGCCTCTCAAAGAGCTTCATAGCGTCGCTGAGCCTAGGGAAGGCTACCGCTACCCAAGTCACTCCTCACACACCTCCTCAAACGGCTCGTACCTACCGCACGTACCCTGTGCAAGTCCTAGCTCACATGCACGAACGTGAGGATTCACGAGCACCTCTAGACAACTCACTTCACCGGGTCTAAATGCTCTACTGTGTCTACAGCTTATGCACGTACCGGGGTACCTCTTCGCTAACTCCCTCAGGTACCTCACAAGCTCTTCCTCACTCATTGACTTGAGGAAGCACACCCACTTCATAGCGTCAGCAACCTCATCCACACAGTACCCCTCTTCCTCAGCTTTTTCCAAGTCCATAGCTAGGTCAGTTACGTAGTCACAGTTCTCTAGGTAAGCCCTAGCTAGCTCCCTAAGCCTCACCTACCCTCACCTCTCGTCAAGAACCTCAATAGTTACCCTAACCCTCTTACCGAGGTGAGCCATACCGAAGACCTTGGGCACACCAACACCGTACTGAACATCACCACTACCCCTCTTCACAATGACCCTAATAGTGCTCTCGTACACTATCTTATTCGGCTCAGCGTGAATAACCCGCATACCTCACCACCCGATATCGGAAATAAACATTGAAAGACACATATGCGT
>QMRC01000029.1 GCA_003649205.1 Thermoprotei archaeon | reverse complement strand
GACCTCAGGATTGCAGTCAGCGTTAAGGTACCTGAAGTCATTAGGGCTATTGTCGATCTACTCCTAACGAAGGCTCAGACGAGTATGAGGATGCTCATAGACTCAGTAGCTGGTAGCGATAAGTTCCAGCAAGTAATCATGCAGTACTACAAGGCGGAGATGGCTAGGAAACAGTTCTGGCTCAAGTTCCTACTCTACGCAGGATTAGCAGGACTCCTACTACTCATTGGCTTTAGCCTCTTCGGAATGTTCGTGAAGTAGAGGTGAAGACACTGTGAACCCAATTAGGCGTCTCATCCACTTCTTCACTCGAAGGTGGAGAAGAGAAGAGAGAAGTAGTGTGAGAGAAGAGGGTGCTGAGGTTCCTCTAGTTACTGAGGAGAAGGTTCCTCTCCCTAGTCCTGAACGAGAAGTTACTGTTAGGGCGTGTGAGTTAACTGCTCTCGCTGTAGCAACAGCGTTTAGAAATGTCTTCGGTACCCCAGTACCTAGGAAACCACTACTGAAGAGGTTCAGTGCTAGACCATTCTACACCCTAAACTACAGCATCGGTAAGCAAAGGCTTAGAGAGGTCATTCTCCTCTACCCAGCACCACCTGAAACCATCTTAGCTACGTACTACGCAACAGCAGTAGCACAGATATGGGATGTAGCGTTCCTCCTAGTGTACGACGCTCAGCTACCTATAAGGTACGTACTGAAGAACGTGAGAAACGAGCTTCTCCCCACTGCTCTCATGGTTCCGGGAGTTAGACCTTACCTACACATCACTGAGTTCGGTCTAGAGCAGATACGTGGAGAAGAAACCTACGTACTCTACGTCGTTGATGGTGAGAAGGTATACGGTGTACCTAGGTCTGAACTAGGTGAGTTCAAGCCATGTAGGTTCGAGTTCATGTACCTCTACATGAGTAGAGATAGGTTTACACTAGCCTACACCTGTAACGTAGATAGGGTATACGTCGAGTACCCGAGAGACGTAGAGAAGTACCTCAAGCTGGTCGGTATGACATGAGTAGAGTACCTACAACACTAGAGGAATCTGTAGAGCGTAGAGTGTTGAAGGTTAGAGAGGTGTGTAGTCGATTTACTAGAGAGAATGTGAATGCTGGTTACAGCGTACTCATAGCACTGCAGAAACAGGTGAATAGGGATGAGATAACTAGGTTGGTACTGCATGGACAGGACATGGACGCTATACGTAGGTTCGTAAGTATTTGGAAACTAGACTTCACACAGGCTCTAGCTAATCTACGTCTAGCTCGCAAGATATTCGAGGTCACTAGGGTGAGAGTACTTAGGAACATGTGGAAGCACAGGTTAGTAACCATAACAGGCGCTAGAGGACTCGGTAAGACTACCTACGCCATCTGGAGCATGTTCATAGCGACCAAGCTCCTAGCAGGACCTGAGACACCGAACGAACTCATCTGGGACTTCGTGATAAACAACATCTTCTGGGACCTAAGAGAGTTCATGCTGTTCGTAGAGAGGCTCTACGAGGAGAACATATTCACCCCATGTGTACTCATCGATGATGCAGGTATTCACTTGACTAAGTACTGGATATTTAGGCAGAAGATGCTGAGTAAGTTCCTACAGCTCTTCGACCTGTACAAGGACGTGTTCGGTGTCATGATACTGACAACACCGTACGAACTCAACATAGCTAAGAGAGTTAGGGACTTAGTCGATGTGTGGATCTACGGTGAGGAGTACACCTTAGGTACGGTCTACCCAGAGACAGCTGTAGCTGTTTGGTACCACACGAGACAGACAGTACACCTCTCTCAACCACATAGAAACCCCGGGTTCAGGGAGGTGAAGCTCACGAGAGCACTAATCGACATAGATGTCACACCTGCAAGCCTCAAGATACCTGACAGTATCTGGGTGAAGATGCAGGAACTACGTAGATCAGTAGCGATGTCATCGATTAGGGAGACTATTGAGGAGATGAAGGTATCTGAGGTGAAGGCTCTGCTAAGGAGGATACAGGTTTTTGAGAGGATGAAGAAAGTATCTAGAGAAGGAGAGGGAGAGGAGGAAGAGGAGGGAGGTGTGTAACTGTGTTCTATGAGTTGGGTAAGTTCGCCTTCAAGTTCATCGTAGCGTACTCGATAATCTCCACGATACTCATGACCATGTTCATGAGCTACGGAGTACCACCACCAGAACCACTAACCGCCGTACCAATCTCATCGAAAGCACTCCTAGCGTACGTGAACCAGTACGCAAACACAACCGTAGCATCACCAGCATGGGCATTCGTAGCTGGTGTAGTCACGTTCAACCTAGTCATGAGTGCAGTAGCCGGAATACCCGTCCTCTTCCTAAAGCTAGGAAACTTCGTAGGTTACCCACCAATCGCCATCGGTCTAACCATGCTCGGAGCAATCATGCAGGCAGCCGGCATATACTACGCACTAACACTCCTAGGTCTCGTGAGAAAGGACTAGTTTGCATAGCTACCTCTAGTTTTATAGGGTAGAACAGAGATCTGTTAAGTCGAGTAAGGAGGGTGGTACGGTATGGCAGATATTAAGTCCGAGATACTGATGTTGGTGACAGGTATCATACTGCTAATTGTCGGTGCCGTAGCGGGAACAGTCGCCGTAGCCACATCGAAGTACGTCATCAACGCCCTCAACAGCACAGGAAGTGTGACTATAACGAGTTCAGAGAACTTCGTATCTACAGTAACCAACATAGTAGGACCAACATTCACCGTCGTAGGTGTCGCACTCATCGTATCAGCTGTAGTGTTCATAATTAGGAAGCTACTAGAAGCACCAAAGGAAATAGAGTCATACACCTAACCCCACCGCTCTACCTGCTAGAGAGCTAACACAACTACCCACAGCTACCTAGTGCTAATAGAGGAAAAGAGAGGAAAGAGGGAAGCACAAGTAATTAAACACTTCTCCTCTTTTCTCCTCTTTTTAATTTAACTTCCTTTTTCCTTCTTTCTCTCTTACATCTCCTCTACTT
>QMRC01000028.1 GCA_003649205.1 Thermoprotei archaeon | reverse complement strand
CTATTTCTAGGCTTGTTGATGTTATTACTGAGGTACTTGAAAGTGAGGGTAAGGATAGGTGGTTCATGGAGGTGATACCGTGTCGAGGAGAGAAGTACAGGCAAACCGAGGAAGAGATGAGGAAGCTCGTAGAGTGAGGTCTAAGGTACTTGGCTCACTCAAGAGCCAAGAAGTCATCATGTTCACAACAACCTCAATGGGTAGAAAAGGCGAGTACTACGTCATGTACGTACCTAAGGAAGTTGGTGAAGAAGTTAGGAAAGCTATTGAGGAGGGAAAGGAAATGCTCGTAATAATAATCGTTAAGGAGAGGGAGAGGGAACGAGAAGAAAAGAAGAGAGGAAATAGAGGAAAGGTAAGTGTACAGATTACAGCTCTCCCCTTCTCCCCCTAGTACTGAGCTTCTCCTCAAGCAACCTCAACCTATGTCTAATGTAGGTGAGTAGAAGCTCCCTCTCACCAAGTACCTTAATGTAGATACGCTGTAGATTACTCTTCCTGTGATTGTACCTGTAGGTGAACTCGTAGGTTATGAATCCTCTCCTACAGAGATCATCGAGAATGGAGTGAAGTACCTTATTGATACTGTGCTTAGTACCACCACACAAACTCCTCCCCCTAGATATGAAGTTATGTAGCTGAGAAACCGTGACCTTGATCTCGTCTACACCATTCCTCACATTCCTAGCATAGTGATGTGGATTCGAGAACACATCCTCAAGGAACGTCAGCAACCTGTACTCAGCAACCACCCTATCTATCCTGTACCTGTAACTACCCACTTTCAGTTACCCCCACGTAGCTTTTAGTTACCAAACACAGTATGGGTATACATGGTTTAGATACCAAGGGTAACCATTATAAAAGTTTCACAATAGAGTCTACACTGAGGTGATACGTGGGTATGCCTAGGTCTAAAGCACGTAAAGACCCAATGGTACTCATAACATTCCACATACCTGAAAACATGTTGAAAGAACTAGATAAGCTAGTTGAGGAGGGTAGGTACCCAAGTAGGTCAGAGGCAATTAGAGTAGCAATCAGAGACCTACTAGTGAAAGAGAGGTTCAGGGACTACACCATACCAAGACCATTCCTAGCCTAATCAAAAATCGAAATTTAGGTAGGGGGGCGGTGGGTAGTGGGTATCCGTATCATCTGTAGTAACTGTGGTTTCGTAATTAAAGACCTCGACCCCAGTGAAGCGTGTATATACCTGAGTAAGATCAATGGTAGAAATAGTGGACGATATGGCTTGATCGAAGCTATCGTCAAGTTCTTCGGCATGAGGTGCCCAAGGTGCTTAGCTAGGCTCAATCCAAATCCTAGGAACATAGAGGTTAGGTCTAGGAGGCGAGTAAAGTGAACTGCCCAATCTGTGGTAGTACAGATGTTGAGGTACTTGAGGAGTACAACACCACAATCTACCTCAAGTGCAGTAGGTGTGGAAGCGTATTCACGAGAAAGAACGGACACATAGGGGATAGAGTTATCTCATGTAGAGTACCTAGGGAAATGCTTGAGGAGATGAGGAAGCTCGTAGCTGAGGGCAAGTACCCAAACATCAGCGTACTAGTTAGGAAGGCAATCAAGAACCTTCTCGATAAAGAGAGGGGGAATCAGGTCAAGGAGGTGGCTATCTGTGGAGAAGTACGTTGATGAGTTAGCTAGGGGGATTGAGAAGCTTCTCAACAATACAGAGAGTAGTGTAGAGTTGGCGAGTGCGTACAGTGAGATTGAGGAGGTTGTTGAGAGGATTCTCAGTGACGACGGTTGGGAAGAGGGTATTAGGTACCTACTCACGTGCTGGAGATACGGCGTCGTCCCAGCATCAGGTGACTTACTCAAGACCGTACTCAAGTACATCACCATCCCCGTACTCAGCATCATCACCTACACCGCACTAACCGTGAACCACATCATAACCACCACACTCACCACCGTACTGAGCTGTACCGTACTCTGCCTAGTAACAGCACTAGCAGTGTGCAAGCTCACTGAAGAGATATTCAACACCGGTGTTACAGTTGGCTTCCTCCTAAGCATATTCGTGAAGAAGATGACCGAGAAAGCAAGGAGGTGAGGAGGTACCGTGCTCACGGTAAGGTGTGTCTGTGGTTTCGTAGGTGAGTTAAGGGACTTCGATCCAGAGGTACGGACACTACACAACACGAATCAGTTCCTCCTACTAGTACTCAAGTGCCCGAGGTGCGGTATGGTGTACCACGTACCTATCACGAACAACCTAAACATACCGAATCCACAGGACACGAGAATTCAGGAGGAGGAAAGTGGTGAAGAGTGGTGAGGTGTAGAGCACTTCAAACAACTCTTCACTACGTGGTGAAGGAAGACATGGCTCCTCTCGGTCACGGTGATGTCATCTTCTACGAGGTCATGTACATGGTCGAGAGAGTACTAGGTAAAGTACTCAGTAGCTACGGAATCACTGTAGATGAGTTAGGTAGGATAAAGCTGAGGTACCCAACAGTGGGTGAGCCATGGCTAGTGATTACACTTGACAAGATAACTAGCTCCGTAGATGTTGAGTACAGCCCAAGAACAAGCAATGACAAGATCGTGAGTGCAGTGAGAGAGGTGTGTAAGGTGCTGAACAAGTACTGTCAGCTATGCTCTATCGATGTAGTTATTAGGTACAACCTAGTTGAGGAGGAGGTTAAGGGAGGTGAAGCAAGTGAGCAAGCTCATTCCCCTCAGTGTTAAGTTTAGGTATAAGGTAGATGAGTGGCAAATTGGTGGTGCTGTACTTGAGGTACTTAGACTTCTACCACATGGCAGACACTGTGTAGATGTTGATAGGGTTGATAGGGTGCTCAAGATAGAGGTCGAAGGTAAGGACTACACAGGAATAGAGGTGATTATTGATCTCGACTTCAGTAAGGTAGATCTCGACTACAGTCCTAACCTCGTGACTGAGAAGGGTATAGCCTTCATCAGGGAGGTGATCAATGTCTTGAGGAGGTACGGAGCGAAACTCTACGCTGTTCTCTACCTCATGGGTAAGTCATTTCGCACCGAAGGTGAGTAGGTGTGGGTAGTAGGAAGAATACGCAAACTCAATCACAAACGCAAGCCCATGGTCAACCTGTGGTGCTGGAGATAACGATAGTGCCTGAGACGTGGATAATAGCACCTGTAGTCACTGAGGAGCAGGTAGAGAGG
>QMRC01000027.1 GCA_003649205.1 Thermoprotei archaeon | reverse complement strand
TAAGCCCTTGATGTCTGTTGGTGAAACTACTCTTGTTGATCTGTACCTTAGGTCAAGTGATCTAGATCGCCTACTCCTACTCTCCCAAATACGGAGAACAGCTTGCCAAAGAGCACGAACCTTCCACGCATCACTCCGCCTCTTCTGTGTAGTACTCACTCCGCCTCCACCTCCACTTCTTCTCTCTTTCCTCTCTCCTCACTTCCTTCCATGCTTCTTCGCTCTGTCTCTAGTACTCTCTTCGGTCTTAAGATAGCTATCTCCTCTATACTTGGTCTAGCTCTCTTAACCATCATCATGTACTCAACGAGTTCCCTCGGTACGGTTAAGTAGATGTAGTTACCCTCCTCAACACCGTAATTCCTAACAAGGTACAGTACGAGATCCCTAGCCTGCTCCCTAGGAATACCGAAGAACTGAGAGACATAGCGAGTAATCAACCTAATATCCCTCTCCTTAGTCCTCTTATTGATCCTACTTAAACCAGTTTGAACGAGGAAGTAAAGTACGTGAACTGGGTACACATCAAGGAAAAACCTAGGTGTTCTCCTCTTCCCTGTACTTGAGAGAATCCTCCGAATAACCTCAACTAGACTCATGACTTACCTCACCTAAGTGAAGAAGAGGAAACAACCACCTATAAAACTACAGTACGTAATGAGTGGGGAAAAAGAGAGGGAAGAGAGGTAAGAAAGTGGAGGGATGGGATTTAGTGCTTCTCTGTTTAACCGGGTCCTGCTGGGTTCCTTCCTCCACGCCAGAGGTACTGCCTCATGCACTCTAGGAATGCTTGTCTTCTCTGTCCTCTTGGTAGGTGTTTAACCTTTTCACTACACATCTTAGCTACTTGTGCGAAGTATTGTCTCCATTCCTGTAGTTTTGGTGATACGGTTACTGCCATATACACCACACCTCAAGTTGAGTAGCTTAGTGACCTACCCTATAAATCTAGAGTTCATTCTGTTGGGGAGAGGTTACTCAACTATGTCATACCCTAGAAGTACGTTGGCTAGAGGTGGTCTCACCCTTGCTGGTGCGTTGCTTGCTATGACAGCTCTAAGTCTCTCAGCAACTACCTGAACTGCAATATGTATCTCATGTACGTACTCTATGAACTTCACAACCTCCTCAATTACTTGCTCAATCTCCTCAATCCTCCTACTCTCTAACGCCCTATCGAGTCTCTCGTATATCGTGCTCGCTACGTTACTGAGCATTGACTCAGCGGTCGATATCACGTTCACGAGCCTAGCTCTGTACTCGTCCTTGTAGAGCTGTGGTGGTACAACCATGCTACTGGGTACTGTGAATGGTTGCATGAGCTTGGTAGCTATCTCGTCAACCACTGTAGTTGACTGAGCAACCATCTTACCTAGCTCTGACTCACCCTCGTACCTGTGTAGACCCTCCGAAAGCTTGTGCAGTAGAGCAGTACCGGCTTCAGGCTCTAGCCTCAGTATGAGTCTCCTACCTCTACCACGACCCGGAGGTTGCTCCCTACCCCTCCCCCTACCTCTCTCCTCCTCAATTGCCACCTACCTCACCTCAATTGGGTACTCACCTATCGGTAGAGTCACGTACAGAACACCTAAGTACTTATTCACTACGTACTTACCACCAACCTTAGCACCTACACCACGTGGTAGAGCTAGTACAGGTAGCGTCTTTAACGTTGTTGAGACTAGTACTAGTTTTGGTTTGGTAAGCGGTACGTACGTACCTCCCTTCGTAGGTAGGTAACTACCTGTCACGTGCTCCCAAGCGCCTGTACCTGTGAACGCTATGACGTACCTAGCTCTGTTACCGACCTTGAGCAGTACCATGTACACCCCCCTACCCTCAACCTTAAGTACTCCTCTCTCCCTATCTAGCTTGGCTACTCCATCACCAACGACCTCAATGCTCTTGACCTCACCCATATCGAGTAGGTGAGACACGTCGATACTACATGAACCAGATAGGTAGTGTGTAATGGCTACAGCGTACACACCGTAGTCAAGCCTATACCTAGGTGTAGATGCGAACAAGGGGGGAGGAGAGGGGGAGAGAGCATTCACGAGAACAAGAGTAGTAATGAGGATCACGCCAATGCACGTGTAGAAGAGCCACCTAGGTGGTAACGAGGGTACATCAACTACGTTCCTCCCCCTACCTTGGGTTATGTCTGGCACTGGTAAACCTCCCTTCACAGTCTTCACAGGTACAATAGGTACAGCGTACACGTAGTCAGTAGACACCTTCCTCTTTAACTTAAACAAGGTATAACACCTATGTGACGTAGAGGAGACAGTAATTTAAGTAGGTAACTCAGTGCTAACTAGATCAGTAGTACGTCGATGCACGTAGTCTCCTCCTACGGACAACAACTGGAACAGCGATGAGTGGTCTTGTCCTCGCTAACCTCACTAGGCTTCTAGCCCACGGTGGTAGGGTTCTCCTCGCTATGGCGTACTCAATGATCTCCCTCAACCTCTCGCACTCACCAAGTGGACCTGTGTGCTTCCTACAGAGTGCGTAGAGGTACCTAGCTCTCCTAACAAAGAGATCCCAAGTCATTGGGATTCTCCTACAGCTGTGATCATATGTCCAACCCCTCTGTAGATCCCTCAGTAGTAGGTACAGTATGCTGACACCTGTCTCTAGGTTAACTCCTCTACCGGGTACGTAGATACCTTCATTGATTGCGTAGCAACTATTTGGACCTTCGTAGATGTTTCTCCTAACCATCTTCACTACACCCTCAGTTACCTACATAAACAGTAACCACCTATAAAACTAGAGGTGATCGTGTTGAGTTACCTACATGTGATCGTGTCTATTGTTGCTTGGTGTGGTAACGTAATTGAGAGAGAATTGAGGTGACACCTAGGTGTCTGGTGTACCTGACATTACTCCCTTTGTCTTTGCCCCAGCAATCTACACGATTGTTGCCTTCATCGCAACGGCGCTGTACCTCGTGTTGTATAGGGATAGACCTGAGATCGGTACTGTACTTGTCCTCGCTCTCGCTGTATCAGGCATCATCGTGTTCACGACTACTCAAGTCATGCCTATTGGTGTGAACGCTACCTACTACACAGATACGAACTCAACAGTGAGCAAGGTCATATACGGCTCGAACCCATACGCATCGATAACACTCATTGGGTTAGCTTGCTCACTCGTACTAGGTATCTACGTAGCGTACACCTACATAACAGGTACAGTAGAGGAAG
>QMRC01000026.1 GCA_003649205.1 Thermoprotei archaeon | reverse complement strand
GAAGATCAGAAATTACCTGTTCAATGATGTACCCGTCATCGTACTTAGACCCTCTCAATCTCTTTACTACCTTCTCAAAGTCAATAGTCTTCATTGTCTCAGCTCCAACTCCTTCCTCTGCTCAACAAAGGCTTCAGGCTTCAGCTGTTCAACAAGCTTCTTATCAACATTGATACCGAATCTACTCAAGATCTCTAAGATCTTCTCACGCTCAGTAAAGCAAGCTCTCCCTACAAAACCATCAAAGTCCAGAACAATTGTACCATCTCTCTTAATCAATACCCTAACCGTCTTAGTCATTTAGACACCTCCACTATGGCATTATTAGATCCTTTACTTCGACCAAGACCTCCTTAGTGTAACCACACTTAGGACAGCGAAAGACATTGTACACTTCTAGAAATCCATGCTCCGTCACCACTTCCTTCTTTCCAACAAACTGCAACTCAGCACCACATGGATAGTGAACCCACTTTACGCTCTTGTACCCTCGTATCTTATCCTCCTCAACTACCCAAGCGATATACCCGAACATAATTTCACCTCCGAGTAGTTCATTGGAGAAGTACAGCTGTTCCCTCAGTAGATGAAGAAAAATAAGTAATTTATTAGGAGTTAGATTAAGGTCCTGAGAACAAGATTACTACCTTAGTTCCTTCACTATCCTTCTCGAAACCATATGACATCGCATACACTGTATATCCCCCATAACCAAGCTTAATCTTACTAAGTATGTGCTCACTCACTTTGTTCAGCACCTCCACAACATCGATTACGCCCTCGACCTCTGTAACGCATCTCTTAACATCTTCCATAGTTACATCAAAGCTCTTCTCTCCAAAAAGCTCCTCTCTAAAGAACCTCTCCACTACATAAACCGATACCTCACCTGCAGTCACTACCTTTCTACTCTTTGAAAACAATCTCCCTGTTCTTGCAAAGATAATTACCTCGTACTTCGATATGTCTTCTCTCTTCAACTTAACATCGAAGTCTGCTAATTCAAGTGGAATCCACCATAGTTCCTTATCTTCCTTCTCAATCTTCTTTTCACTACAGATCTTGCCTAGTTGAGAACAGGCGATCAACCCTATGTACTTCATACCATCGCCTCAAAACAGCATTAGTACTAGAAATCTCGTACCTACCTCAATTTCACATGCACCATCGTTTCCGTAGAGCTTCGTTATTCCATACCTACGGTAGTGCTCTGGTACTTTGCTAAGTACATGATTTCTCAGTGCTGTGAGAACTTCAGAAATTTTGCACACATGTGAAGGTTCTTCAATTACCTTCTTAACATCTTCAATACCTAGTTTCATTTCATCACAAAGCTCCTTTAGGACATAGATGGTTAGTTCACTTTCTTCACTCTCTAATCCACTGCTTCCTTCATAGTAACACCACAGCAGTACTGTACCATGTATGTTAGGTTGCTTTATATTGAAGTCATCTAATTCCTCAAGTAATCTCTGTATAGCCTTCACTTCAGCAACATCATACTCTACAGCTTCTTTAACAATGTAATCCTCACTCACTACGTGAAAAACTCTATACATCCTCATTACCAATACCTACCTAGTAACTTACTGCTTCTAGTACTATTCCTTCTGGTGTCTCCTGTACGTTAGATATGTTGTATCCTAGTTCCTGTAGTGCCTGTGCTGTTGCTAACGTCACGTACGTCTGTGTTAGGAGCTGAGCAAATTGCTGAGCACTCAGCGGTGCACCGTGATCATCAACAACAACCTTGACCTCACCGTTCTGATCAATCTTGACACCGTAACCATTACCGTACGGTAACCTCACTGGAATAGCGAAGTCACATCTCTCACTACCTCTCCAGCCATATACTTCATAATTCTCAACAACTCGATCAACTTTGAGGTACTGCTTAGCAATGTACTGAAGAGCCATCTTCAGAAGTTCTCTATTTGGATTCTTGATCTTGAGACTCAGCATTACCCAATGACTCATGTACACACCCCCAGACAAGTAAACATAATTAATTTATTAGGACTCAGAACTTGGGCAAAGTAACGAAATCGCTTCTCTTCAATCGCCATCCTTCTTCAACAATCTTGATTCCACATCTCTCTGCAACTTTCTTGAACGTTCTCAACCACGCAAGATTGATCTTATAACCTATCTTACCCCACTCATCCTCGTACTTCTCATAGAGTTCTTTCGCATCGTAACTTATTGTAGCAATATCAAAGTCAATGCCCTCAAAGTTCTCTTCAGGACATCCCAACCATATCCACTCAAGTGCATTCTCAACAACGTGCTCCTCATTGAAGAACACATCTACGATAGCTCTAAGATCCTCATCACTGACTACACCTCTCAACTCATTGATTAACCAATCCCTCTCCTCTCTGTAGACTTCTCTTGCGATTTTTTCGATGTCATGAGAATTACCCATACATACATCACCCCCAAGTAGGAGAAAGAGAAGAGGAGAATTACAGGTATGGTAGTAATTTTGTGAAGTACTGCTCATCTTTCTTGACAGCACCTACACATTCTGTGTCTGGTACCTTATCGACATCGTCTACCTTGTATACTCTACTTGCTTTGTACTTCAGCATCAAAGGAGATAGCGTTATCTCAAACCTAAGATAATCATCAATACCATGTTCCTTAAGCATCTTCTCTAGCTCAATCCTCTTTTCAGTGTACGATCTATCGGTCAGCGATGTGGCACCTGTTGATCTCATGATTTCCTCATAGATCTTCTCGTAGATCTCTATGTTTGACATATCAGCAAACTGCTCTGGATACCTAGTTCTCAACTCACTTGCCAATCTCTTTAGATCTCCCCAAGTGATTGAGGCAAAACCAGTGATGTTGTTCTTCCTCCTCTCCACATGATCTAGAAACCACTTAACTACATAGACTTGCCAAGGTTCCTTCTTCTCAACCTTAGCCTCTGCTTTTGATAGACCATACTTCTGAAGGAGCTTCATGTAATGTGGCTTCAGCAGTTCAACTACCTTATTCTTATCAATACCTCTCCACGATAGGTAGACCTCCCACTTATGTGAATGTACTTCCTCTGGTACATAGAAGGCTTTGTGTGGTGAGAACTCTATATATGGCATCAATCTCCTCTCCATTGCTAGTCTAGTTACACGATCGGCGAAGTCCTCGTATGTTGGTGTGATGTATCCTAACTCTCTGAGCTTCTCACATACTCTAACCCAAACACCATCAGCATACAGTGTTGCAGATGTCTTTCCCTCCTTAGCAAGTTCATACATCACCATGAACAGTACGTCTGCGAGGACTTCATCACTTGGTTCCTTAACTACTTCTTCGGGTTTCTGACCTTCGGCTACCCTTCTACCTATCTCAATCAGCTCTAGCTCACGAAGAATAGCATCAGCTAGCACCGTCAACCCAGAGTTCTTAGCGTACTCAAGCATTTCCTTAAGGACTTCAGCAGTTATATCCTCGAATTCATCGAAGTTAATCTCTGGATTGTACTCACCAACAATGACAACCCTATCACCAGCCCATCTACCAAGGTACTTGAACTTGCTGAGGTCTATGTTGCCCCAGCCAAATCCTCTACACTCTGCTGGAGTTACCTTAGTTAGCAACCACACAAGAACTTTGTGAGCTAGTTCATCACCAGCCATTGCTTCACCGAACTTCCCTAGACTTATTGACAGCAATGCTTCTTTCTTATCAAGGTTCAGAATGACAAGTGTCTCACCCACGAAACTCACCTCAGCAGTTACTTCTGGAGAAGTTTTCTCACTTCCTCCTGCACGTACTCTGGAAGTCCCTTTATCTTGTTGACCCACTCACCGTTCTCTAGCTCTGCTGGTGCAATGTACACTGCATGACCCTTGTTCTTGATAGTTCTCCACTGCATCATCTCAACAATGAACATCTTCTTCTGCTTGCCTCTCCTCTCAACAACATAGCTGTCAACAACCTTGATTACCCTGTCATCTGCACCAGTAAGCCTCAACCTCAAGAGCTTAGAAGCACTTATCCTACCCTTCGTGATTATCGGTACCTCCTCAATGATGATACCGCCATTGCTCAGTTTCTTCAGCTTGAACCTAGTTTTGCCATCGTGTGGGCTCTTAATCTCAACCTCATAAATAATTTCGAGCGACATAGTAGGAGAAGTAGCAAAAAGAGAGAGAAGTGAGTTCTTACCTATGACCTCCTCGGGACTTAAACCCGAGGAGGTGCTCCTCATCCCCATTCGGGTCAGAGCATCCCCTCGGGAGCCTTAGGCTCCCGAGGTTCACAGTAGGAGAAGTAGTGCTTAAGCTTGAGTAGAATGAGGAAATTCAAGTGAAGAACAGTTGTTCCTTACTTTCAATGTTTGTTTCTCATAAGAGATATTTAAAGATTTCCACATAAGAGTGCCAGCAAAGCTAGTTAGAGCTATGTTCTCCCAAGCTTG
>QMRC01000025.1 GCA_003649205.1 Thermoprotei archaeon | reverse complement strand
TGACGTATCACCACGATGACTTGATTAGGGATGTGGAGGTGCTGGTGCGTGGAGAGGGTTCAGGTACCTCAGCTACCACCAGCTAGGACGTACATTGAGGCTATCTTCCTCTACTTCGTAAACGGTATCGTTACTGGTCAGCTTAGGTACCCTGAAGCTGTGAAGGAACTGAGCTTCATTGTTGAGGAGGAGATTGAGGCTGAGAGACTTAGGTACCCAATCATCTACGAGAAGTTCATTAAGTACCTAGAGCAGTTATTCGTACGTGAGTTCGGTAGGGAGGTACCTGACCTACCTAATCTACGTGAGGGAAACCCGAGGACTGTGCTCACTGAGTACCTACGCTCTAGGAGTCACTTAATCGTGAAGAGAATTGCGAGAGGTAGGAGACCTACGGAGAGTGAGATTGATAGGGAGATTGACTTCATTGTATCTAGGATGATTGTCTACGCTGGTAAGGCGTTGTTTAAGGAGCTTGGTTACTTGAGGTGAGGTACGTGCTTCCAAGCTGTAGAGTACTTAGGTTAGCTTGCTTTGAGAAACCACTACACCTACCAATTGGTGCGGTCGTGACAAGGATTGGGCAGGAGATTGCTCCCGGTGTTAAGGTTGTATTCGCTAGACCAATACCAAGTATAGTGACTACCCACACTGAGGTCACGTACGTGGATAGGTACGACATGGTGGTTGAGGAGCTTAAGAGCAACGTACTTGTGAAGCTCAGGTACAGGAACTACACAGAGTACCTAGTCTACCCAAAGCAGGTCTGGAGCGAGGTATCTTACCGCTACATAGAACCCCTCTCAGAGGGTAAGGTACCTAAGGAACCGGGTCTACTACTCTACGGACCACCCGGAACAGGAAAGACATCAATGATAGAGCTACTAGCAAACACACTAGGACTCTACACAGTAGACGTAACACCAGACAAGGTACTTAGTAAGTACGTTGGAGAGTCAGAACGCCATCTTGTTGAGTTACTTAGTAAGGCGGAGTGTAATGAGCCGTCTATTGTGAAGATGGATGATGCTGAGTGGTTGGTTAAGTCGAGAGAATTCACTATGGTTGGTGAGGCTACTATGGTCTCCCTCTCACTACTGAACATCTTACTGTATAGGATTCCTCTGTGGAAGAGGATGGGTAAGAGGATACTTGCTGTAGTCGCTACAAACATATCACCGAGTAAGATTGACCCAGCATTGCTCAGGTCAGGTAGACTCGGTAAACCTGTGTTTGTACCCTTACCTGATTTCGAGGGTATCTACACGATGATGCAGGTGAAGGGGCTTACTAAGGTGCTTGGTCACGAGAGGTGTGAGGAGCTTGCTAGGAAGCTCTGTAACCTAGGTGTGAACATGGCGGATGTGGTTAGGTACATTGGGGATTACCTAGCGGGGAAGGAACCTAGGTTAGAGGCGGTAAAGGGTAGAGGCTACATTAGACCTGTACCACAGGCAGTTACTGAGGTCAACCTCAAACCCCTTACCGAGTACATACCACCAACAGTACTCACTAATCCGAGAACGAGGATTGGTCTAATTGGACCTACGGAAATTGCTGAACCTCTCATCGTTACTTACCTAGCTCAGATAGGTAGGACATCTGTACTGCTTACAGATGAGAGGTTATTTGATGAAGCTGTTACTACAGCTGAGACATGTAGAGCTACCCTCATTGTTGACTGTAGTGTAGTTAGGAGTGATGTCGTGAAGATAATTCACTCAAACTGCTCAGCACCAGTAATCTACCTAGCACCGAGAGGAGACGTACCATGCCTCCCAATTGACGTGAAGGTACTCACACATAGGTTAGGTAAGTGTGACCTAATCAAGCTAGTACTCAGCTACTACAACGTACAGTACAGTGAAGCTGAGGTAAAGAGATTAGCGATGTGTAGTGATGATGAGTTACTTAGAGCACTCAGGAGCATTAGGTACATGCCGTGTATACCTACTGAAGTGAGGAAGCTAGCCATGTACATGAGGTGAGTGGTACGGCTGTACGTGGTTCATGTGCTAGGTTCAGGAGGTTCATCAGCTGGCAAGTAATCAACGACTACGTGGTGCAGGTACTCAATAAGTCTACACCACTATTCGAGAGAGTAGCTAGAGCAGAGACACTACCCTTCATTGTGCACTCAATACTTCTCAGACTTGAGGAGACTAGGGAAGGGAAAAGAGTGAGGGAAGGTGTGAAAAGAGGTATAGATGTTGTGAAGGCTATGGGGATTGAACTACCTCCACTTAGAGATGAGCAGAAGCTCAGTGAGTGGTACGTCGAGGCAGTGAAGAAACGAGATAACGAGGATTACGAGGAGTGGCTCCGTAGAGTAGCACTAACGAGCATGCTAGTACTCGGTGAAGCCGTAATAGCAAGGGGAGAGATTGAGGTAAGTGAACCACAGCCATTTGAGTTCTAGTAAGTTACCGGTAAGGTGTTTGGTAAGACGGTAAATCAGTAAACAAAACCTATTTCCCCTACTTTACCGAGTTTTACTCATGTGGTGGAGGTAGCTGTTGTTCATCATAGTTTGAATCCGTGTGGTGGTGGGGAGAGAGTTTGTGTACACACGTTACTTACTCTCAATGAGATGGGTATAGTACCGACTCTAGTGACTTTTGAGCCTACTGACTGGAGTAGGGTGGAGAAGCTTATTGGTGTTGTACCTGAGAGGGTTAGGGAGGTTCATGTCTCTAGAGGTGCTGTGAGGTTTCTTGGTCTCTACAGTAAGTTAGGTCTTGTGTATAGGGTGTGGAGATTGAGGAGGAGGTTCGATGCTGTTGTGAATACTCACGGTGATGTCGTGCTTGTTCCCTACGCTGATGTCATCTACATGCACTACCCACACATAACCTACACTGGGGGTGAGCTGTATCGCTACTTCATGCGTAAGTACGAGAGGTCTGTACTCTGGAAGCTCTACTCAGTACCTTACCGAGTCGCTACACACCTCATTAAGGAGCGTAGTGTAGGTGGGTTAATCATCACAAACAGTAGGTGGAGTAGAGGAGTTATTGAGGAGTTTACAGGGAAGAGAGCAGTAGTCATACACCCACCTGTACCTATTGAGAAGTTCATCGAGTTGAGGAGGTTTAGTAGGGAGAGGTTGGTCATCTCTATTACTAGGTTTACTTGGGAGAAGAGACCTTGGGTTATTCCTCACATAGCTAGGTTGTGTCCCGATATTGAGTTTGTTCTAATTGGTTCACTAGGTGGTTTCAGGTCTAGGGAGACGTTTGAGAGGGTGCTCAGGCTTAGGGAGAGGTTCAGTGTACGTAACCTCAAGGTGTTGGTTGATGTTCCTGAGGGTGTGAAGCTTAGTTACCTAGCTAGGGCTAGAGCGTACCTACACACGATGATTAGTGAGCACTTTGGTATTGCTCCGCTAGAGGCTATGGCTAGTGGGTGTGTTGTGATTGCTCATGCTTCTGGTGGTTTATTCACTGATGTGCTCGACTACGGTAGGTATGGGCTTGTGTACAGGAGGTACAGTGAGGTACCTGAACTCATCTACAGAGCAGTTGATGAGTACCCAAAACACGTAGCGCCTACTGAGCACGTGCTCAAGTTCACAGCTAGCACCTTCAGGAAAAAGATGAGGAGAATATTCGAGAAGGTGTTGAGTACCTAGCTTGATTCCCTACTCATCTCTACGTAGAGTAGGGTTCCGCCGATGACTATGCAGGCTACTCCGAGTAGTGGTGTCCATGGTGATGTGAATCCAAGTGCCGTGAGCACTATGGATGCCATCAAGCCGAAGGCTATTAACCCGAGACCGACATCACGTAGGCTCGACCTACCTGCAAAGGCGATGAGTATCGCTAAGGCGAAGAGAGGTACGTACGGTTCAAGTTCCTTAGGTACCGATACGGTTGGTGGGTAGTAGCTGACGTAGTATGGTCCGAACCTCTCTGTACCTATCTTCACGTAGATAATCGTCATGTTGGTATCGACAACGAGGTTGTAGGGGCTATTACTAGCATCTACGTACACCTCAGCTATCTTAGAACCATTCCAGTAATTGTACACCTCGAAGGTAGCTCCCGTAGCCACTGCACTTGATGTGTAGTTGTATGCTATGAGAACGAGAGTCATGTTTGGGCTCGAGGTGTTGTAGAATGCATTAACTACAATACCCTCGAAGGTAAATGCAGAGATCTCAGGAACTCTAATCCACACACCTGATTCATTCCAGATAACTTCCTGACCAAAGGCAATGGGAACACTTGAGAACGCTATGATCAGCACCACTACGGTCATGAGACCTATGTAGATCCAGAACAAGTAATCAACACACCTGAGAACAGTAGTGACCTTCCTCACCTTCCCCCTCAGTATCCTCAACACCTTCACGATCTCAACCTCCTAGCAACCCTATACGCAATCAATACAGCTAGAGCTACAGCAGATACATTGATAACGCCTTGATTCCTAAGTAAGATACCTACAACCAGTAGTAGTGCTGATGCAATTATTAGGCTTAGAGATGTCTCGTACTCTGCTCTAGCCATAGCAACACCAATAGCGATCAAGATAGCTAAGCTAAATAAACCACCAACAGTATTAGCGACTGGATCACTAATGATAACTGTCGGAGGTGGAGCTATTGTCAGTGGATTAACCTTCTTCGTGTAGATGTACGTGACTCTACCCGTAACCCTGTGAGTAGGCTTAACCTCCTTAAGAACAATAGATGGTGGGTAGAACTCAACCTCGTAAGTACCCGGCTTGATGTAAGCTACCTTGTACGGGTACTCAATTGGATTACCGTCTGAACCATCATTGTAGACGTAGTAAGTACCCTCCTCACTATAGACTACGAGCGTGTAGTTTGGTGGTACCCAGACTACGGTGTATTGTGTGTTGTTTATGTAG
>QMRC01000024.1 GCA_003649205.1 Thermoprotei archaeon | reverse complement strand
TAACCCTTAAGCTCAGAAAGCCTCTTCATGACCTTGTAGGTGTTTGGGTAGTGTTCTCTGAGGCACTCTAGGTGGTAGTTCTTCGTACCTACGTGAACGTAGACCTCACCACCCTGAATCACACCACCACAGATAGCACAGGTAATCACTGCCCTGTACCTCCCCCTCACTCTCCTCCTAATGTACTGTGTGTACATTGTGTAGAGCTTCCTAGCAATACACCTCTCCTCAATGGACCCAAATCTGTAGAGAACACTCAACCTCCTCCTAAGCTCTGGTCCTGAGCTACAGCCCTCAAGCACCTTCTCGATAACACCCATGTGCTTCGTGATGTACTCCTCTAGGTACTTCACACGTAGTCACCTCAAGGTACTTAGCAGTACCATGACTTCTCTACTTTTCTCCAGAATGAAGTTCTGCACCTCTTCACTTACCTCATCGAGATCTACCTTACCGACTACCTTCTCAGCTACGTACTTCTCAATCTCAGAAGCTAGAAGACGTGGGAAAGTGGTGTTTACCTCCTTTGGCTCTACGGTGATCCTAGCAACTAGCTCACCCCCTCTCCCATATGTTGAGCACACCTTCACCCAGCTTGAACCAATCGTCTCTGTGGTTAGTCCTGAGCGTACGTACGTGATTACGAACCAGTACGTGCTTCTCAACCTAATCTCGTAGTGACCGTACATGAGACCGATGAACAGTACCTCGTACTCACTTAAATCATCTCCCTCGGTGATGAGGATGATGTGTCTACGGTGGTCCCCAACCATGATCGGTAGGGGTACAGGTACCTGAGGTAGGTTACCCTCAGTACGTACGTTGACGTACCTATCGTACATATCCGCTACAGTGAACAAACCGAAGACAGAACCATCACAGATAACTACCCTACTCCCCTCAACAAGCTCAATACGGGCATCACCACGATCAATCTTGCTCACCTTCACCCTCACGTACACTCACCTCAGTGTCTGTACGAGTGTTAGCAAGTCTTCAGGTAGCGGTATACACAACCTAACTACTGACGATGCGCCGAAGTCGAATATACCTACCTCAACTACGTACGTACTCTTACCTATGTCAACACCAGCGACAGGTAGTGTAAATGAGTAGTTGAAGTTCCTGTAGTCGAGTATGCAGAACCACTTAGGACACCTATAGTCAGTGAATTCAGTTCCCTTTCTCCCCCTAAACCTCTTCTCATCAACTCTCCTACCCTCGACAATTCTCAGTAGTCTAGCTACGTTGAATCTGTAGGTGCTGAGTAGGTTAATGGCTTCGTTCGTATCTAGCTCACGGATGTCAAGTACCTTGCATATGAACCACTTCTCACTACCTTGAGCAACCTCTCTACACACCTCAACAGTAGCTACGGGTGTTACTCCTCTCCTGTACATGTCCAGTGCCATATCCCTAAACCTATCCCTCATACTCACGACGGTGTGTACGTCATCTATTGTCGTGAACTTCGTGAATGCTCTACCCCCACCCTCAGGTACAATGACGTTGTGTAGGGGTATGGTGCACCTCTTTTTGCTGAACTTCGTGTAGAGCTTGAGGACAGGTCTACTGAAGTTCACCATGTACTCACCTCAGTACGTGCATGAGTACCCTAGTCACGTCATTGATGTACTTAGCTTGGTGTAGCGCCGTGGTGATTACCTCGATCTCAGACTCAGCTAGGTACTGCCTAAGCTCCTCAACCACCACAGGGAGCACTTCCCTACACGGTATGTAGATCAGGTACTCACTACTCTCGAACATAGGTACCTCACAGAAGTGAACCAGCGCACTCCCCCTACTATTCACGTACACTCTCACTACGTACGCACCCATGAGAGCTTGCTTACTCAGAACAAGCCTAAACCCACCATACCTCACGAAGTAGTCGATAACTCTAGAGATTGCCTCACTGAGGTTGATGTCACGTACGCTGTTGTCTATGATCCAGAACTCGTGCCTCATCTCTCTACCCACCTACCAACTACATGAGCACGGTAAGCAAAACCGTGTAGACCTCAGGGAGGAAACCAGCCTTAACAAGTACCTCAGTGACCTTCCTCGCTAATCTCTCCGTAATTCTCCTCTCCTTCATTGCCTCAGCGATAGCTAGTAGGTAGTCATGTGGCTCCACGAAGTACATGTAGATAGCGGTGAACGGAACCTTTACGTGAACTATGTACCCCCTACCGTTCCTGAGCTTGAGGGCTCTAACCGCAATGAGTGAGTACTCACCAACTAGGTATACCCTATCGTCCTCAACCTCTTTAGCCCTTAGGAGTGGTATGATGTACTTCCCCTCTATCGCATCCATCTCAGCTATGCTCATTGTCACGTACATCCAGTACCTATCACCAACGTAGATGAGGTCTCTACTGCTCATGGTAGTACCCTAACTCTCCTCCATACACGATCAATCTCCTCGTGATCTCTCAGTGTGTAGCAGTACACTGCCTTCCCCACCTCCCTACCAACCCTATTCATCAACTCGAAGTCACACCTATAGAACTCACCATCAGTCAACATCACGACAGCTACCCCCTTCCTACCTGCCCTACCTAGCTTCTCTACCTCACTCATCACGTACTTCAGAACAGGTGTCGGCTCCGTACCCCCACCACCACGTAGCCCCTCCCTCGTAACCTTCTCAACGAATTCACTAACCACACCCTTCCTGAGGTTGAAGACCTCCTTAACCTCTGTATCCCACGTAATCACAATGACACGTGACTTGAAGTGAGTAGCTATCTCAACTACCTCAGAGAGAAACTGCACCAGTACCCTCCTCATGTACATTATCGAGCCTGATACATCGAGGAGAACATAGATCGTAGATGCCTCACCAGTACCGTGAGTAAACCTCTTCCCCGGTATGTCGTTCGGTAGCTTCCTACTCGGTCTAACCCACGTGGATATGGGCTTCGACCTGAAGAAGCTCAGTAGCTCAACCCTAAGTAGCTCCCTCCAATTCACCTTAGGCTTGGCAATCTCGTTCACGAGTACCCTAGTGTCAGCAGGTATGAAACCAGCTGAAACACCGTACTCAGTAGCCTGCACAACATCATCAGGAGTAACCTCCCCCGGTACAGGAGCAGGTACCTCTTCCTCTTCACCCTCCTCACCACTACTACTCGGTACCTCTTCCTCCTCCTCACTCACATCAGCGCTAGAGCTACTACCCTCACCACTTACCTCACTCCTTCCTCTACCGTACCCTCTACCCGTGATGAACTCCCTCGACTCCCTCTCCATGACTCTATTCCTCAGTAGTCTGAGGTAGATCTCGTCAGCACTCATCCTCTCTACATCACGTGGATCACACTGAATCACAGGTGCAACAGCGTTAGCATCCCAGATGCCAGTTACTGGATCTATCTCGACGTAGGATACACTGAGCTTATCGTTCTTGAACATGTTCCACTTCTTCAACAACTCGTTAATCACTACGTCGCAAGCTATGTTCCAAGTACCGTGGTACTCCTTCTCACGCATACCCTGTACGTGCTTGAGAGCAATGTGCAGTACCTCGTGGAGGAGGACAAAAGCCTTCTGCCTCAAGTTCAACCTCTCCCAGAAGTTTGGGTTGATGATGAGTACCCTACCGTCAGTACCTGCAGTAGGAACCTTCTCACTAATCACAACCCTACACTTCATGAGTAGTAGTGCCAACCACGGGTGATTGTAGCAGAGTAGCTTCCTCACCCTAACAACATCCTCAACAACATCCCTAAACTTACCCACAGACATCACCTCAGTAGGTGAAGTAGGGTAGCGACCTCTCTTAGATCCTCAATCTTCTCACTAAGTACTGTTAGGGCGTACCTTACCTCATCAATGATCTCGGTCTCAGTTAGCAGGGGTGAGTACGCCTTAAGCTCATTCCTAATGAACTCAATGAACTCACTTAAGTGCTTCACGACCGCATCAACAGACCTGAAGTAAGCACCTACATAGGTGTGGATAGTCTCTGCAAATGTTATTGTGATGAGTTCTATAGCGAGGATAAAGGCACCATTCCTATACTTCCTGAAGTACCACATACACTTCCTCATACCGTAGACAGGATCCGATACACGTACGTACCTAGACCTAGTCAGTGGGTACAACCTAGAAATGAGGTACCTAGACCCATACACTTCAGATCCCTTCTTCGTGGCAACCCGTACGACTTTAAAGGTGAAGAACTCCTTCTTCCCCACAGACAACACCTCACTTCAGTATCTGCATGAGTGCTCTCATTGCCTCTACCTCAGTCACTGCATCGCTGATCTCAGGTGTGATGTCCTTGAGCTTGTTCAAGGCATAGAGCACTTCATTCAGTGCCTCTTCCTCAGTAGCGTCACTCCACATGTTGCGGTACTCCTGAATAAACCTACTAACTACGGTATGTATGTTGTTGCGGAGAACCTCACTAGACCTCACGTAGATACCGACACCACTCCTCCATATGTCTCTCCAACCTGCTCTAACCATTGCTATGCTACCGCACCTAAACACCTTGATGAACCAGTACCTACCTACGAAGTTACCCTTAAGGTGCTTAAGTAGGTTGTAGAGTGAGTACGGAAACGGCTCCGTACTCTCATCGTATGAGAAGACAAACCAATCACTCCTAGCTCTCTTCACACCTAGTGAACCTACCTTCACCCTGCAGTGTCTACACGTTGTTACCTCTCTGAGGTGTTTAGCTAGTTCACGAGCTAGTGCAATAGATACATCATCACCAGTCCTATCGTATTCCCTCAGACAGTCATCAATCATCTCCTTCACTAAGCCTACCCACTTGCTGAAGGTCATTAGAGCCTCCTCACGACCGTTAAGGTACATCTTGATGAGATCCCTCATCTCCCACGTCCATGCCTTTGACCTCGGTAGTAGGTGTAGGCAACCCTTCAACCAAGCACCGTACCAAGGCTTACTGTACGGCTTCTCCATAACGAGAACCTGTACCCTAGCGTAGTTTCGTCTACCTACGTTAACCCACACGTACCTCGCCTCAATAGGTACGAGCGCCCCTCTCTCCCTTGCTGTCTTTACTTTCTCCATGTACTTCCAGAGCGGTACTACGTTCATTACATCAC
>QMRC01000023.1 GCA_003649205.1 Thermoprotei archaeon | reverse complement strand
CTTGATGTCTTTTCCTGTGTACACGTACTTGAGCCTGTAAACAGCACCACCGTGGTCGTACGTCACGTTGATGTACCTGTTACTCAGCATCTGCTTAATTGGTACTATGACTATGGTTGTGTTCTTAGGTAGTTTAAGCTCTGTAGGTGTTTCATAGGTTCTAACTGTACCATTCAGGAAATCAACATTAACGGGAACCTTAATCTCTTGAGTTGAATTCACATCAATGGCCTTAATCTTTAGTGTGTAGTGGTGTTTTCCTGTTTCTGTTCTTGGTGCTGTTGGTGTTTTGTTGAGTTTTGTTGGTGTGGGTATGTGTTTGGGTTTTGGAGTTGTTCTTGGTGTGGGTTGTGTTGTTAATTTTGTTGTTGGGTGTAGTAGTGCTGTTGTTATTATTAGGATTATTGCTAGTGTTATTGCTGTTATTTCGAGCCAGAATCTTCTTGGTTTTAGGTGGTAGAGTTTGATGTATCTTCTGTAGATTTTTCTCAGTGGTTTCATGTCCTCTCTAGTTACTTTCTCTCATTGATTTATCTATTATTTGTTGTTCTGTTAATTGACTTGTTTACTATTGTTCTCTATTTCCTATACCTCTGTACTACGTTTCTGTTGTTCTTCTCTACTTTACTGCTTTAGGTGTTTGACTACTCTATCCATTACTTGTCTTGGTTCTATGTCTGGTGTGTTCTCTTCTATCATTGTCTTGAGTATCCAGTAGTATGCTGGTACTTGGTATGCTCTGTACTTTCCTATCCAGTAGCTTGTTCTTGGTCTTGGGCTTAACCAGTCTGGTACTAGTTGTGTTGCTATGTTGATCTCGTACATGATTCTCGTGATTACGTACTTTGGTTCCTGTATACCTGGTATCATTGGTCTTATGTTGTCTGGGTTCTCGAGTACTTCGTGTAGGTACTCTAACTGCTGTAGGTCTATTGCTAGTGTGTAGATTGGTGCTATCTTCTCCTGTATTAGTTGTCTTAACCATGCTTCTAGGTTTCCGCTGTACTTTATGTAGATGTCGTAGAGTGTTCTTGGGCATCCTCCTGTTAGCTCTATGATTAGTTCGTGTTGGTGTTTAGTTCCTAGGTTGTTGAGTAGTTGTCTATGTGCTTGCTCTGGTAGGTGCCACATCTGTAGTACTGTTAGGTTTTTCCCTGCTTCTCTTGTGAAGTGTTGTGTTGTTGTTTGTTCGCTGGTTAGTAGTATTGGGTAGATGTTGCAGTTGAGTTCGTGACTTATGTCGTATATCTTCTTGCTTAGACTAGCTACTAGATCTCTTATGGATACTCTGTACTTGTCTAGACTCTTCGTTACTTCGTCTATGATTAGGAGTAATGTCTTGTTTCTTAGGTTTATCTTCTCTGCTAGGTACTTACTTAGTTTGTAGGTGTGTAGTATGATTGCTGCTCTGTCTCCGAGTACTGCTCTACAGAATTCCTCAATTATGTTCTTTAGGTCTAGCCTAGTTGTTGCGTAGACTTTCTCGAACTCTTGCTCTGCCATGTCTATGTAGATTGGTACGTAGTTCTCTTCATCTCGTAGTGCATGTGTTAGTGCTCTTGCGTACTCGCTCTTTCCACAGCCCCATGGTCCTGTTATGACTAGTATGTGTGCTCTAGCTACGTTGTTTAGTCTCTCTACTTCATTGATTAAGTACTTGACTTCATGCTCTCTGTCTACGAAGTATGTTCTTAAGTCCTTAACCCAGTACCTACATACTTTCTCTACGATCTTCTCTATTGTTGTCCTCTGCATCTTCAGTACTTTGTTGTTTGGGTTATTGATTTAGTTAGTGACCTTGTTAGGGGTCTTTTGTTTACTTTCTCTGTGGTGGTTTTCCTGTGTGAGGAGTTAGAGAGGAGGTTTAGGGAGAGGGTTGTTAGGTTGTTTGGTGTTGAGATGTTTGTTGAGTACTGGATTGGTTTCTTCATTGGTGTTGCTCTACTCATTGTTGGTCTCTTGATTATTTTACGTTCTTCTCTTGAGGTTGTTGGTGTTGGTACTGTGGTTTCGGTGCTAGGTACATTGTTGCCGTTATTTACTTTTCTCAGGGTGTTTCGAAGCGAGATCTATTGCTTGTGTGGAGTGACTTATCTAGGAGGTTGAGTGATGTCTCTGCTAAGTTGGGTAGGGAGTATGAGGTTTTGAGGGAGATTTTGGAGTTTCTTCGTGGGAGGAAGTAATTCTCCTTACTTTCGATTTGTCTTCCTGAGTTGTGTTGTTAGGTGTTTTGTCATTACTAGTGTTGCTGTTGCTGTGTAGAGTGCTAGAGCTGTGGTGTATGGTAGTGTTGAGTGTATGTTTGCTAGGTAACCTGCTACTGCTGGTGCTGTTGTTGCTACTAGTCTTCGGTAGCTCGCTACTGCTGCTAGGAGACTACTTGCTCTATGTGCTGGTACCTTACTGAATAACCACGATCTATAGAATGGGAATGCTAAGGTCTCTCCAAATCTAGCTATGAAGTGTGCTATCACGACCACTGCGAATGGTGGGTTCATGCTCATTAGTAGTGTCCAGGTAGCTACCATGATGTAGCCCACTGCTATTGCTACGTACCTGTATTCCTTGGGTATTCTCTCCGTTATGTAGGTAGCCAGTATAGCACCTATGGATATGAATGCCTCAACGATCATGACTTCAAATAGTGTTAGATTAAGTACGTTGATTACGTAGTTGAGTAGTACGAATTCTGGTGTTAGTGACCAGGCGAGAGTTGTTAAGGTCTCGATCACCAGTATTGTAGTGAATTCTCTGTCAATCTTGAAGGTGAACTTCTCAATCCTTAACCTCTCCTCTACATCTAGCTTCGGTAGTGCTTTCAGGATGTACACTACCATGAGCATTGACAATAGTCCTATAGCTATGAAGAATGCTCTGTAGTGGTACGGTTTAGTGAGTACGTAGCCGAATACGTACCCAAGCACTAGGAATCCTATGAGTTGTGAGAGTTCAGGTAATCTCATGTGCCACGCAAATACTTCCTCAAGTCTATCCTTGGGGTACAGGATCTTCTCAGTAGCTTGGTAAAGTGGGTAGAGTATGGTGCTTAATTCCTCAATCAACATACCTATGAAGAGTAGTATTGGTGCTATTGATCCGTAGGATAGTCCATAGAGTACGTAGGCTATACTGCTTAGTGCATCTATCATTGCTAGACCATGTCTAATTGGTATTCGGTCAAAGGCCTTACCTATGAGGTATGTCAGTGGTATTGATGTTATACGAACTCCTGTGAATACTATACCTACCTCGAGTACGCTGTACCCTGTCATGAACATGTAGAGTGGTAGCATGTACCAGGTAATGAGCATTGGAGCTATGATTGTGTGGTACAGTATGTACCTTCTAGCAGGTACAGGAATTTCACACCAATGCATTGAGGAGAAGCACCTCGAAGAGTATGGTTTACTGCATTGAGGAGACCTCGTAGGAAGTCATGTGAATGCTTGTTGGTGTGTAGGTGTTGTTAATATGTGTTTCACTCATCGTTTTATTATCTGTCTACTGCTCTCTCCTCAGTATTCCTGGTGATTAGGGTCGTGATATCAGTCTTAAATATGGTCTTTCAACTACTAGAATTGGGGTTCTAAATTGCAGGAGCTGCTGATAGCTACCATTGCACAGCTGTTGACCATTGTAGCTTCTATATCGACACTAGCATATTGGTTAGGTAGGAAGTTTACTCAGATAGATGCTAGGTTCGTTCAAATTGATGAGAGATTCAGAGTTATTGATGAGAGGTTCAAGGTCATTGATGCTAGGTTTGCTCAAATTGATACTAGATTTAGGTCAATTGATGAGAGACTTGAAAGACTTGAGAAGAGGATGGAAGCTCTAGAGAGGAGAGTTGATGTTTTAGAGAGTAAGGTTAGTGCTTTGGAGAAGAGGATTGATGCTCTAGAGAAGAGAATTGGTAATCTGGAGGGAAGGGTTGATTCTCTAGAGAGGAGATTTGAGGAGGGATTTAAGTTATTGAGAGGTAGGGTTGATAGAGTTGCTAGAGCATTCACGAATTATCAGGAGTTCTTCATTGAGTACCTAACTGCTGAGGGATTGCTGAAGTCTGAGAAGGCGTCTATGTTGAGGAATGAAGCTAGGAGAGTCATGGAGCTTGCACTACAGAACCCCCTTACTAAGGAGGAGTGGAGGAGATTGAAGGAACTTCTAGATAAGGATGAGTTAACTCTTGAGGAGGCCCTTGAGCTGAGGGACATAGCTAGGAAAGTAATTGAGGAGTATGGTGAGTATGATGCAGCTTGGAAGCTTCACATCTACACCTGTATTAAGGTGGGTGAGGCATTGAGAAAACAGGCAATGGAGAGAAAGAGAGAGGAGAAGAGAAGCCCTCGATAGACCTAGTGTGGAGAAGTACTTCAGCTACGTCCTCTAGGTGGTTTTATGGAGCTTGACTTACGTGTTGCTATTGAGGGTGTTAAGAGTTATGTTGTTCCCGATCTAGGTATTGGCTTTGTTGATAGGGAGTTCGAGGTTGGTAAGTTACTTGGTGAGTATATTCGTGGTAGAGGTTACGAGCATCTAATGGTTGTTACAGGTCCTTGGGGTTGTGGTAAGAGTCAATTTGCTAGAGCTATTGTCCATGCCCTCAGTAAGGTAGGTAACTACATTGCGGTATATGTAGATCTTACTCAAGAGGAGATCGGTAAGGTAGTTTACCCACTTCATACTAAAGTGAGTGAGGTATTGATGAAGCTCATTTCTGAAGTTCTTGGTGATGTGGTTAAGATACCTCTCTACCTGTATCAACTCTTTACCGAGTTGAGGAGAGTTACTGAGTTGAAGGGTAAGGTCTTTCTACTAATTATCGATGAGGTTACTAGATCTCTCGAGAAGTACAAGTTGAGTATTAGAGATTTCATCTCGTGTATGAGTATGAAGATCTTTGAGATTAGAAATGAAGTTGGTTTAGAGTCTCTATACTCTATCGTACTGACTAGTGAGCAAACAGCTATGCAGTACTTTCTTCGTGAAATTGGTAAGAACATGTACGTGTACTTACTGTGGAACTTACCGAGAGAAGCACATGACCTCTTACTCAGTAGGTTAGGTATCCCACCTAGTCTAAGTACTGAGCTACTATGGAGATTAACTGGTGGTAATCCAAGAGAGGTTAAGTGTTTGAGGGATTTCAATTGGGATGTTAATGAATACGTATCTGCTAGGATTGAGTTGATG
>QMRC01000022.1 GCA_003649205.1 Thermoprotei archaeon | reverse complement strand
CTTCACATATTGGACACTCAATGTTCTTATATTTCCAGAATGATCTCTTTGCAGAGGTTACTGAACCAAATTTCTCAAGTAATAGCCTCTTAATTAATTCCTCCATCACCATCACCAGTTACTCCTCTTCTGTCCAAGACTCTCTTAATCTAGTGAAGACCTGTTATTCTACTCATGAGTCTTTGAAGCTTCTCTACTGCTCTGTAGTACTTGTCTCTATGTGCCTTAGCTACGATCATACGCTCAATAACGTAGTTCTCCGCAATCTCACACATGTACTCAATAATTTTCTGAAATTCCTTGAGGAACTTCTCTACTTGCTCATCACTTCTGAGTGAGCATATGAGCATTAGCGGAGTCTCAATGAGGTGTGCCTCGGGTCTAAGTAAGCTGAAGTCAATGTCTGAAGCTAACGTCTCAGACATAATCTCAATACCTTCAACAGATGTATTGGGGTAGACCGATATCGAGACAACAATACGATTAAGCTCCTTCTGTAGCTCTGCCTCAACCTCCATATGGAGAGTATAATCAACATCATCAGCAATGTATAGACAACCTGAGTAAACCTTAATCGAGATATAGTCCTCACACTCACGTACATCAAAGCGAAATTCCCCACATGCCTTAACCCTCATAGATGGACATCGCTTGACCACCTCACGTACAACCTTCTTCAACTCTTCCTTAACCCTGTAGAACAGAGATTCCATAGAAGATACCTCACGAAGTTTAGGCTCTTCTCTTCACGATGTAGCTTATGAATTCGTAGCCACAGCGTGGACATAGCTTCGCTACTCTAGTGCCTCGGTCAGTAACTTCTTCTACAATTACTTCATCGACGAAAGCCCCACACCTAGGACACTTCCTACGAGCCATGTTAATCACCTTAGAAGAGTGGTATTTTCTTGTTGCAGATGGGACAGTACGCTACTATGATTCCTCCTTTTCCTCCGTACTGCACCAGCTCAACTTCGTGACCTCTACCACACCTGAACTTCAGCTCTTCATCAGGAAGTTCCTTAAGCTTCTCAACAAACTCCCTCGTTAGCTCATCTACCCAAGTCTTGAACTTCGGTAGATCATCTAACCTCTCTAGCTCATTGATTTTCCTCTCCATCTCAGCAGTTAACTCCGTAGTGATACCAATCTTCTCAATTACTTGAGCAACCTTAACACCTAGGAGTGTAGGTACATTGCTCTGAGTTAGGTAGTGCCTCTCCTTGAGCTTCGGAACATACTCATGCCTCGTAGCCTCAGTACCGAGGTTGACTCTCATCATCCACTCAACAACATCCCTATCACTCAGCACTCTAGCCCTTCTCGTTATCCTTGAGAAGACGTACCTACTCACGTACTGCTCCCTAGCAACAATGACCCTAACGACATCACCAACACTAGGTACCTCATTTAGGTACTCACTCTCTGATCTAACAGCAGACTCTGGATTCAGCACCTCCTTCCTCCATAGAAGCCTAATGTCTTTGTCAGCTATTCTGACAGTGATGTAGGTCTCACGTAGCCTCAGTGGAGGAGCAAATGTCTCAATCATCTTCTCTAGGAGGTAACTTGCTACGTACTCCTCGATCCTTGACATCTCTCCTCTGAAGTAAGCTCTAATGCCCTCAGCAGTGAGGAAGATAGCTGTCTTACCCTTGACGGGAGCCCCCTTCAGTGAAGGACTATTGTCGACACTGAACTCGTAGCTTAGTGGTAGATGTGATCTCAGCTCTTCAAACACCTCAAGAAGCATCTCTCTAGGAGCCCACTTGCTCTCTGTCCTCGGGTACGTAGCCCAACCCTTGAGGTACAACTGCTCTAACGTCCTCATCACCTCATCTGGGCTTAGACCCTCTAGCTCACTCATCACATCATTGGTATTTGGTAGTGGTACTGCTTGCTCAATGCTTCTCTCCTCTGTAGCTACATCAACTACAGTACCTTCGTATACACCAGCAGGTAGATCGATATCGCCGAAGTACCTCATTGAGGTATTTCCATACATTACAAAGAGCTGTGGACTTCCACTGTACTCGGAAGCATCAGTAACATAGCTCTCATCTACCTCGATTTCACCTCTACTCCTCTCATTTATGTATGTCAGCACTGGTGACTGAACTCTACCAAGGCTGAAAGCTTGCTTTACCTCAGGATACAACTCCTTAAGTCTCAGTGTTAATGCCTTAGTAATGTTTAGACCGATCTCAGCATCTGCTATAGCTCTAGCAAGACCCTGTACTAGCAATGACTCATCAACAGCACCCCTTCTCTCAAATGCCTCAATCACGTACCTAGGTGTCAATGCACTGAAGTACATTCTTCGATAGTCAGCAATGCTTAACTTCAGCTTGTGTCTACAAATATTGTAACCAATTGCCTCACCTTCCCTATCCCAGTCTGTAGCAACTATAATTTCATCAACATCACTAGCTAGCTCCTTAATGAGCTTTAACCTAGCCTTAGCCTCCTTATCCCTCTCAACCCATACAATATCGGTAATAGGTAATTGATTCAACTTTGCTGTTCTGATACCCTTAGGTCTTGGCTCAATGAGATGACCCTTAGCAGGAACTACGACAAATCTAGAACCTTCGAAGTATGTTATTCTAGAGCTATTGACCTCAGCAACCGTCTCAGAAATCTCTAGATCTAGTTCTTTTAATGCTTCAGCAATCATTCTCCCTGCTTCTTCTTTCTCTGAAATTAGGAGAAATCTTCTACCTGACATAGTAGAGAAAGAGGGAAGAGTAAGTGAAGTACAGTTGTTCTTTCCAAGATTGTTTCTCATAAATGATATTTAAAGATTTTTCGTCAGTAGGAGGAAGGAGAAAAGGTAAGGGATTTGTCTAGGTATGCATGCTTGTTAGTATGTCGTAGACTCTTGCTGATATCTCTAGTGCTTTCGTTCTATCTCTCTCCACTTCCTGTACCATTACCTTTATCTCTCTCAGCGTATCAATCTCATTTGGATCGACACCAACTTCCTTACATAGTTCCTCGATCTTAGGTAGCTCTTTCTTTACCTTCTCCAGTGCAATTACTTTGTCTCTAACTCTCTTAATTGCTCTACCTAGGTCACGTAGCTTCTCCTCAATGATCTTCCTAGCATCTTCAATCCACTGCTGTCTCTGTCTCTCAATCTCATCTATGACATCTTGCTTAATCTTCTGCCAGACCTCCTCACCGTGCTTCCTAATGAACTCACTCTGCACTATCTGTAGTGCGAAGTCCTTGTCTATGACTATCGGTATCAACCTGTACCAGAACCTATCAACTACGTTAGGTACCTTGATCTCCTTAATACCGTACTGACTCAAGTACTCACGAACCTTCTGCACGTAGTCTAGATCGATCTTGACTCTACCCTTCTTCAGCTTCTCCTCTAGCTCAGGAGATAGCTTACCCTCTCTCAAGAACATCTCTAGCTCTCTCTGGTACTCAGCTAGCTCTCTCTTAAATTCACGAACGAACTCAAGGAACTTAGGTAGCTTGTCGGCAGGTAGTATGTACATCTTCTCATTGCCAAAACCAATGACGTAGCAACCGATCCTCCTAAGTCCGTCATACCACTTCGTTCTCAACCTCTCGATTCTGTTCCTGAAGTAACCCCTAACTAGCTCAATTATCTTGACACCAATCTTCGTGTCAGCAAATATCTCAGGTAGGGTCTCCCTCAGAACACCTGCACTAGGTAGATCCTTCAGAATTATGAATCCCTTAATGCCCTTGACCTCAGCAACAGGAGTAACCTCGGTAACTTCACGTGTAGGTGCTTCCTCACCTCTCTCCTCAACAGCTGTAGGTACCTTCTCAACTCTCCTCTCCTTAGCTTCAACTGATTCAGTTGGTAGACCGAGTTCAGAAGTTATGACTGACCTAACTCTAGCAAGACCATCAACTACATTGGTAGGTATCTCAACACCTTCAAGCTCTCTAACTAACCTAGCTAGGTCAGGTACCGTCACTACGTACTTAAACCTTAGGTAGCTCCTTCTGAACTCTGGGCTCTCAGCGTATATGTACTTCACACAGTCTGGAGGTAGCTTGAACCTAAGCTCATTCAGTACCCTCTGAGCATAATCCCCCTTCGGTCTCCTCCTACTACCTAAGAAGTTCAGCGTAAACCTAACTGCAAGACCCTCATCACCCTTACCTAAGTACTCAATGTCGTAGACAACATATGCACCCTCCTTAACCTTCTTGATAACTGGCTTAGCGAGGTAGTACCTATACCTAACAACCTCAAACTCAAAGCCATCACTATCCTTAACATCCAGCAGTATAGACAGTATGGTCGTAGCCTTCTTACTCAGCTTAATACCGTGAGCCCTCTCAAGGTACCTAGACACAGCTACAGCAAGCTCAACACCACTTGCCTCACTGAAGGACTTATCACCAATAACCTCCTCAACAACACTGCGAATATCATATAGATCCTTCCTCTCAATGACTTCAGGTTCTGCTAGAACAACTAAAACAGCCTTACCATCAGTTCTCCTACCAATGAAACCTCCGTAAGTACCTTCTTTAAGGTACTCAAACTTACAGTCATCGAATATCAGCATGTAGCACTTGTTCTCAGTCGGTGTCCTAAACACTATGTCCTCAAGCTCAAACAACCTAACTTGAGACATACCCTCACCCCCAAGTAGAGAGAAAGAGGAGGAAATTCACATGTAGGTTCTTAGCTGAAACTCATACCTCTCCTTAAGTGTTGAAACTATCTTGAGTGCTAGCTTCTTCACAAGCTCACACACATTCTCATTCCTAACAATATTCACTATGTACTCTACGAGGTTATTCATGAATATATCAGATGGTAGCAGTAACTTGTACTCAATTGCTCTCTCAAGAACTAGCTTCAACGCCTCAGCACTACCACTACTTGCCTTAGTAAGCCTTGTCAATTCGCTGAATGTAGTGTCATCAACTGTAATGATCACAATTCTCCCACTACCGAGTATGCTCTTCACTACTAGTGTAGGTAGTTTACTACCTTCAACAGGTACTATGGGTAGAGCAGTTGCTACTAATCTATACTTACCACTGTCAGTAACTACGTAATTTATCAGGAAGAGGAATCCAGCAACAACAAGCGTCTCAGTAAGCTCTATCCTACCTACGTGCCTGAACACTACGTAGAGAGTATCATCAGCATCGGTGAAGACTACTGTAGGTACGAACTCTATCCTACGCAGAAAGAACTCATCTACGAATCTGTAGACCTCTTCGACATACTTATCAATGTTCTCAGACTTCAAGTAATCAGACGGTACTGATAAGCTCCAGAAGTCCAGTGGATAGCCGATGTCTGAGAACTCTTCACCATTCATGGAGACACCTCAAGTCTTGAGTACTCAGTGACTTCCCTAACTCTCGATAGCTCCCTCTCATACACTCTCCTAACCTGCTCAATGAATCTCCTATCAGTGCTGAATCTATCTGCAAGCTCTAGGTAGTGCTGAATCGTCTGCACCTCCCTACCAATATCCTTGTGGAAGTTCTGTAGAGCAATCTCGAAGTGCTTCATGTACACTCTCCTCTTCCTCTCCTTAAATGCCTCCTGTGTAGCCATCTTCACGAGTGCCTCTAACTCAGCACCTGTGAAGAACATTGTCTTCTCAGCAATGAGATCTAGATCCACATCCTCAGCAAGTGGTACCCTCCTAACAACACTTGTGTGAACCCTCAATATCTGCTTTCTAGCTTCGAAGTCTGGGTGTAGGACTGGTACGATTATGTCTATTCTACCTCTCCTAATGAATGCTGGATCTAGATCCTCAGGTCTGTTAGTCGTGCATACAATGATGTAGTTACGCTCAGCATCACCAAGCTCCTCAAGAAGCATGTTCTTAACCCTCCTATCTACCTCATGTTCCTGTGGTGAACCTCTTGCCGTAGCTATCTGATCAACCTCATCTATGAACAGTATGCACGGTGCAGATGCCCTAAGTATCTTGAATGCTCTCCTTAGTCTAGACTCAGTCTCACCATACCATCTACTCCGAATCTCACCAAGCTTAAACATAGGAATACCAAGCTCCCTAGCCAAAGCCTTAGTAAACCACGTCTTCCCAGTTCCCTGAATGCCGAATAGGAGTATTCCTCTTGGTAGCTCTAGACCGAGTTCCATGGCTAGTTCTCTATTTCTCCAAGGCTCGATTACGGTGTTCTTGATGTACTCCTTCAGGTAGTCGTAACCTCCAACAGCTTCAAAACCGTACTTACTCTGTACAAACTCTATTACCTCGGACTTAGCGAAGATACTTGCCTTAGCTTGAACTATGAAGTCAGTGTCAAACCTCTTCTTCAGCACAAATGACTCAAGCAGAACTGTCTCTAGGTCATGTAGGTTTAGACCTCTAGTGATGTCTATCAGTACCTTAATCTCCTCATTGCTAGGTGCCTTAAGTCCTTTCTTAGCTAGGAAGTTACTTATCTCAGTAATTAGCTTCCTCCTCTCCTCCTCTGTACTTGGCTCAACATCAACTACAATGCAGTTCTCAACAACTGATGGATCAAGTATCTTCTCAATGCAATCAGTTACAACAACTATCGTTACCCTAGCTAGGTACGGCTCATCTGCTGTAGCAAGTGCATTGATAGTCATGCTGAAGTACTCCCTAGCAGATGGAGGTACGTTAGTTATTACGAAGCACCTACTGTAACCCTCAAACTGCTCACTACCTCTCGCATTAGCTAACGTAAATATCTCCGAGATCATCCAGTTAACAAAAGCATCAAATGGAACTCTCGGTAGACCTTGCTGTCTAGATATTAGTGAAGCTATTGGAGATTGCTGTTGAGCAGAACCAATGTAGTGAGGCTCCCTGTATATCCTACCTCCATCACACTTAATCCTCCAGAGACCCATCACAGTATCGTACCAAAACACTTCCCTATGCTTCCTCAGTACGAAATCACTCTTCAGAAGCTGAACAAGTCTCTTCCTATCATTAGTAACTACTACAACAACACACGACTCATTACACTGTCTCCTCACCTCAATCTGTTTCAACCAATACAGGTTCTTCAGGTAACTCATATCATCACCTCAAGTAGAATTGAGAAGTACAGCTGTTCCCTCAGTAGATGAAGAAAATAAGTAATTTATTAGGACTTAGTTACCTCCTCTATCTCACTCAGCAAGGTCTCTACCCTAGCAAATTCACTGATGGTATTCCTAACATCTTCTCTAAGCTTAGCAATATCCCTCAGCTCAGTCTTAAGAAGCTCAACAAGTTTAAGCAATTCATCTAGCTTTTTCCTAACCTCGAAAAGCCTATCATAGCAAAGCCTAATACCGTAGAGTACAACAGCATCATCAATTCTCTTCATGAAATCAGGTTGCCTCAAGATATAACGACCAACAACTGTTCTAATGCCAATGTACACTCTAGGACATGTAAGACAGAAAGCAAATACAATACTATCGTAGTCGTAATTTCTCACTAGGTCTCTAATCTCTCCATCAGTTAAGACAATACCTCTACCTCGAAGATAATCTGCTAAGCTCTTGAGAGAAAACACTACAGCATACAGTCTATGTCTACACCTACTATCTGTAGAAGGTATTGTCGTAAATGCAGTCTCCAGAATCTTCTGATGAATATCTGCCATATCCTTGATAAATGTCTCAACAACATCATCAACCATCTTATTTATCCTATTAACTATCTTAGAGAGGTCTGTAAAACTCACTAACCACACCTCGAAATACTTACTTCATCAACTTCTAGACCTAACTCCTTGAGCTTTTTAATTAGCTTCCTAGCTTCTTCCTCACTAGATAGCATCAATCTCAACTTCTTACCTCTCAGATACCCAACACTGATTCTCATTGCTGTACCTCCCATCACCACAGTCTAAGTGCTTCCTCTATACTTGGTAGAAAATGAAGAGAATTTGCTACGAGATTAGATACCTGAAGAACTCTGGGTCGTCTCTACGTATGATAGCTAGCTTCCTGAGACCTAAGTACCCTAGTCTCCCTAATTTGCTTGGTGAGAATTCGAGTACGTACCTTGTAGCT
>QMRC01000021.1 GCA_003649205.1 Thermoprotei archaeon | reverse complement strand
TGAAAGTACTCTATATATATTATAAGGAAATATATAATAAGAGGTTTTATTTCAGAAGAGTTGAGTTCCGAAGAAAAATTTTATGGTTATGATAGCTGAGCTTCGATGGTCTTCTTGATCTCTTCAGCCCTTGCTAGGATTCTATTGATTCTTCTTGAGCTGATTCTTAGGTAGAAGTCTACCGCTGTTTTGATGTCATCCCATCCCACTCCAAAACCTGTATCCTTGAGGGCTATCTCCAATGGTATTTCGAGATCAGCCATTATCGATAAATGAGCACGTCTCATATCGTGAGGCGTTAATGTCCAAGGTAGGTTGAGCTGTTTGCTTATCCATTTCAATACTCTCTTATACCAATTTGCAAACTGTGATACGGTCTCGATCTTGATTCCATAGTACCTAAGAATTGTCTTGATCACGCTCTCTTCAGGCTTTGGATTCATCTTCTTGAATATCTCAGTTACCTTCTCAAGGATTTCTGGATCAAGCCAATTGTATCGTAGAGACCATACCTTCTCAGTCTTGTGCTCATAGATGTGGAAACCAATGATGTTACCGTTAGCATCGAAGATAGCATCTCTCCATTTCAATCCTATGAGGCTACTAGAAGCATCATCTAGCTTAACATCACTAAGCTTCTTTCCTTGAGCTGTTAGTGTACCCCATCCCTCTCTGCAACCCAATAGAATATGCAATGCAGGAATCAACCATTCTACCTCAGCTATCTTACCTTCTTTCATGAGCTTCTTTATCCTTAGATAGTGCTCATAGAATAGTACATTCTCCTTGAACCTAGCAAATGATATCTCAGCACCTATTTCACCACTAAACCAATTGCTAAACCTTGGTATGTGTCTAAGGGTCTTCTTTATGTTTCGTATACACCTAGGCACTTTCTGAAGATCATTCTCATACTTCTCTTGACAATACATCTCTATGACTCTACGTATCGAGTCTTCATCCCACATATCAGGATTGCTAGGAATATCTAAGTTCTTAGCCTTGATGAAGTCTATGAGATCTTGCACTTTCGATATGATCTGCTTAACCTTTGCAGGACTGTAATAACTTACACCATGAGCCCTTCTAGTCCTTTTGATTGGGTTCTCAACAAACTCCTTGATGCACTTAGCTTCAAGAGCGTCCTTAACATGCTTCTTTCCACTTGGTGCTGTGATCTTGTTGATTATCTCCTTAGCTTTCTCAGGTGTGAAGTCAATGATTATTGTCTTAGCGGTTTTGGAGTCGTATATCGTTATCTTTCCTTTGTTCTCAATAGACTTGATCCAGTTGTAGACACTTTGCTTGGTAACGTTTAGGTATCCTGCTACTTCAGCATAGCTAGCGATTTCTCTAGCAATATAGTAGACAACTGCAACTTCTTCCTCGGATTCAAAGATTGGTCTTCCTGCTTTTTGTAGTGAACCATACTGCTTTAGGAGTTGTGAAGTTCTAACCTGTAGGTTATCCAAAATCTCCTTGATCTTGGGATGTAGGTTTTGATACCATGCGTAGGACATATGTATCATCCGAGAATATATGTGTCTAAACCCCTATATAAGCACTCACGCCCTAGAGAAACGAAACTAGCTAGGGGGTTTTACGAGAAAAGAATATAAAAATAATTTGTGTTGGAGTTACTTTCTAATTCGTGAAAGACCTAGTTTAACGAGGATGTCCAAAACTATCAGTATCCACCAAGGCTTTTTCTCGATTTTCCTAGGTTTTGGTATCTGTGTAACAACTGCTACTGTATCAGCATATGATGGTGACCTTGTTACAACTGTTACACTTGCTACGTCATCGCTATAAGTTGGTGAACCAAGTACTATAGCTGTTACACTTGCTACTGCATCAGCATATGATGGTGAACCATACGATATAGTGACATTTGCTACAGCATCGCTATAAGTTGGCATCTAACCACCCATTAACCTTTGTACACCGCTCTGAATACTACCACATCTCCTTGCTTTAGCGTACTAGGTATTGTATACTGTACTGATGCATTTCCATTCGCATCTGTTTTAGCAGTACCTATAAGATCACCATAGTGTCTATCATCAACCTTAGCTGTTATAACATAGAACTCTATCTCAGCATCAGATACAGGATTTCCATTTGCATCCTTCAAAGTTGCCGTAATGGTTATGGTTTCACCAGGAGCGGGATTAGTTTTGCTTAGAGCAATAGCTATTACATACCTTGTATCAAATGATAGCTGATAGATATAACCAGGTGATTGTGAAGCACTATTACCTATGAACACTTTGTCATTTCTCTGAGTACCGACATTGTGTGGACAATACGGATTTGTCATCGTGTCTATCTGCGATACACTACCTCCATCGATATCGACTAGCAGAACCTTAGCACCTTGACTGTGTTGTGCAACCACAATAGCATACTTACCATATAGTATCGGCATTATAACAGGCATTGCCAAATCTGACAAAGTAGATGGAGATGCACCAAGATCAATCGTATTCCAAGTTGCACCTCCATCATCGGAATACTTCAGTACAGCATTACCTGTGTTAGGATCTTTGCTTACATAGGCTATTCTCTTACCCCACTTCTCGATACCAGTAGCAATGTCTAGATCCTCAATTGTTTCCCACGTTGTCAGATCTGATATACTTGCTTTGACCAATCTCGCAATTGAATCCCCTTTTAGTATCACAAATACTTGATCACCAACTATAGCTATCTTAAACACTGATGGATTCACTGACTCGTTTGGTAATGGTGAGAACTCGTGAACTCTATTCCAAGCACTTGGATTAAGTATGTCTTCTAGCGGAATAGTCCATAAACCACCTCCATTTGGATAATTACTACCAGTTGTAACACCACCACCCTTTCTTTCGCCAACAATGAACTGCTTAGTCTTCTCATCATATGCTACTCCTATAAACTCATTACAGTCACCAGTATTTGGATGATACACTATTTGTGCAGTATCATTACTAAGATCTGCTATTGCAACACCAGCTCTCTGAGTACCGTTCTCATCATCTAGCTCACCAAACGCATATAGCTTGTTCTTTTCCTTCAAGTATACCTGTTGCCACATTGCAAGTCTACTGTGTGTCAATAGTGCTGTTAATGATGGTGGTGACTGTGTCAAATCGATCTTTACTATCCTACCTTGATTATTCGGATTACCACCAAAGTTAAGTACAGCATACAGATACTTTTCATCTTCTGTTACATATGATGGAATTGGCTCAGCCGAATCACTAATTTCAATTAATTGAGAAAGAGTCGGCATAGTAGCACCCTTAACTGTAGTAACAACAAGTAGAAATATATACAATTATCCGTAGGACTTACGATTCTCAATCAGCTCATCAATATGCTTCTCGATCAGCTTCCTTATTCTTGCACTCAGCTCACCCTTTGGAATCCTAGACCTTAGAAGCTCGTACAAGTCGTTCTCTATGCGTATACGAATAACCTTCATGACTCCTACCCATTTAGAGAATTGTAAAAAACAGGTTTTGTACACTAAGGTAAGAACAGTTTAAGACCTACAAGACCCGCAACTATTCCAAGCAATGGAACAACAACATACTTGATGATCATATGTGTAGTCGATTGCTGAGCTTCTAACCTCGCTATCCTCTCAGCTAAGACACCAAGTTCATCATTAATCTTCTCAAGCTCCTTAAGAATGTAGTGAATCAACAACTTTGTGTTGTGGTTCTCAGCCATAGCTCTACACCTTCTTACCTGCAATTACTCCAATACCAAAACCTACTCCTCCTGCAATTGCTGAGTATACAATTGCTCTCTTCTTTCCTTCCTCAAGACCATCGTTATATCCATTCTTGTAAGCTTTATCAACTGAATTCACTAGCTCATCCATTGCTTCTTCAGACGTAGCAATAATTTCATCTACATATCTAAGGATCTTGTTCTTCTCATCCTCTGTGATCTTTCCTTCTGTAACCAATTGGTTGAGGTAGTCCTCAAGCTTTTGTCTAGTCGATCTATTCTTCTGCTTCGCTTCTTCAGCAACTGATCTTGCATATTCCACTATCTGCTTTGGTGATTCCTGTAGCTTTGCATCGAATATCGATATCAATCCACATGCTATAGACATAGCACCAACTGTGAACATCGCATATGATAGTGGTGCTGATACACCTGCACTTGCTATCAATAGAATTGCACCTGCTACTATAGCACCGACACCTGTTAGTATTTTGATTAAGCCCCAAAGGTCAATTGGTGAATATAGATCTACATGTGTCGTAACCTCGATATACACATTATTATCATCGTACTCAACTGAAACTGCTACAGGTGTAAATCGCCTATCCTCGAAGATGTGCTTAACAAGTCTAATAGCACCAACGATTGGTGCAAGATCTGGTACCTTGTAGATGATATCAGTAACATCCTTATCATCGATAGTGTTAGCATAGACACTCGCAAGATCTCTCCTCACGACAAACCTCAGCTTCAGCAATGCTGATCTTCCTGTATACTCTTTGTAGGTACCGTCCCAAACAATCAGCTTCCCTTTCTTCCACGCTATGATCATGCAGATACCATCGTTTGGTATATACATCCTCGTATCCTTGACCTTGACACTAAAGCCATTCTTCGCAATATACCAGATCTCGTATTCTTCACCAAGATCCCTAATCTCGTTGTCTGGTATGTGAATGATGTGCGTCTCGTAGAATTCGTAGACATTACCGTTGCTATCCTCAACCGTTATGATACCAACAATAATCTCGTTGGTGTCACCTGTAGGAAACGTAAGGTTGTACTCGAATGGATCGCTAGTTATGTTCACGGTATACTCATCAATGACCTTCTTCGTGAAGTAATCTATTGACTTAACTCGTAGAATCCTACCGTTGTGACCGATGATCTTAGCCTGTACTACTGGACAAGCTTGAGCTGGTATCACACGTGGAAAATCCTTGACTATAATCATGTTTTCACCTGCAATATAGAATTAGTATTAGCAAAGATATCTACAATTATGCGTAGGACAAATATTGCTTCAAACACGATAAAATCTGGTAATCACCATCAGTCTCGAAGAGCACGAGAATTGAGTTGAGCTGTGTAAAACGAAAATATGTTAAAAAATAGATTTTGGTTCAAGAACGATTTTACAGAGCTACCTTGACCCTACCAGCCTTCTTAGCACCTACTTGATACACAAACACATCGTGTTCTCCACTACCAAGCTCGTAGGTATCCTTGAACTTAGCCTCAAATACTCCACTACCATCAGTTAGTAGCTTGTTGTTCGTGGTGTCAATTGTTCCAAACGTTGCTGGGGTTTGGAAAGCATCTACACCATACTCCTTACCATCTATGATAATCTTTATCTCGGCATTAGCATCGAATCCCTCAACCCTTATCTTATCATTGTACACAAGAATAACGGGCTCAGCATCCATTACTTCAGTTGCTATCACATCACCAATACTGTAACCAAGAGCAAAGGCTCCTTGCTCACTAACTTCTCCTTTACCGAATAGAGATGCTATCAAGTTCATTGGTATTGCTACAACATGACCTGCTAGCCTTGGTCTCTTCAGCCAATCTCTAGCAATTCCATGAAGCTGTGGAATCTTAGCACCATTACGTAATAGACCTGTAGTTATTGTACCTGTTACAAAGCTTATCAGAGCCTTCTTACCAACAGCCTTGATCTTTGGAAGCTTGGGAACCTCAGCCATCTATCCCACCCCTTTACACGAGAGCTTCAACCATCTTCTCAACTTCTTCAGCAAGTTTCTCATACTCCTTAGCCTCAGTGATGAGCTTCTCCAACGTCTTCTTGTACTCAGTAAACAGCGTTCTTCCTCTCTCTATGTACTTAGCCTTTTCACTAGGTGGTAGGTCTCTCCATGCGTCCTTAGCTTCACTTATAATTCTCCATACAAGCTTTGCTCTACTCTCAGGATCGAGTCTCTCAAGTTCATCTTTATGCTTTTCAAGGTTCTCCACCATAAACGCTAACCATCCCGCCCATTGTGGATTCTTCACTATGTATTTCAATGTATACTCTCTTTTTGCACGATCAAGTGCTGAAATCCTTCTTGCTATTGCTTCAACAATAATCTCTTCTTCAGTTTTCTTTAGCAAAGATCTTTTCCTACCCATAACATCACCTGCAAGAATAATTACGTCAAAGAAAGATATATAACATGTTGCGTAGGACTATTGAAAAACATCAAAAATACGAATTGACAAGGCTAAGAGGATTCTTCACCTTGAGACTCAGGTAATTCAACAAATTCTATCAGTCCTAGTCTCTGACCAAGACCAAGAAGCATGTAGTACAACAACGTTTCAAGCTTACTACTCTTCTCTTCTTCCTCTTCCTCCTCTTCCTTCTCCATCTTTCGTTTCTTCTCCTCATACTTTCTGATAAGTTCTGATAGATAGCTCATCTCCTCAAATCGTGCACGCAAATACACCTTGGTCTTCTCGGTCTCATGCTTTAAGTCAAGGTCTCTGATATACTGCAAAAGCTTCAGCGTTGCAATGATATGGTCTCCACGAATTTGACTCCAATCAACTATTTCTCCTTTGAGAAACGATTCCAATGCAGTTGTAACTACTTCTTCCTTTGTCATTCCTTTCGTAGATGCATAGATCTCCAAAGCTTCATCAAGCTCTTTCGGTATTCTGAATGTCCTTTTGACCTTTCCACCCTCTTCACTCATTCTCCATTCCCTCTACATGAAGACCTTTTGCTACCAAGAATGCTTTTTGTACGAGTTTCCTATCTTTCTCGATCTTCTTCATCTCTTCCTCAAACTTCTTCTTGGTCTTCTTTGTAACAGGTATAACTAGCTTACCCTTGCTAAGACCCGTAACAAACATATCGAGAATCTTAACAATGTTGTCGAGCTGTTTGGGTTCAACACCTTTGATACCAATCCTAATCACTATCTCAGCTTCATCTTCTGCTACGGGATGAGCTTCGATATGGTGTGATTTATAATGACGTGAAATCGTTTCGAGGATCTCCTTCATGCGATCACCTCAGAATACATATTCCTGTATATATTTAATATGTACTGGTGTCCTACACATGAACATGGACATGATCATAATGATAGCAATATTCCTAAGCTACAGCATCATAACAGAAATCAGAATAAGAAGAATGATCAAAAAGTATACAAATCCAAAGAAAATAGCTGAGTACATACGAAAAATACTTGATGAGCTAGGAATAGAGCTTGTATAAACTACTTCCTATTCTCGTTTTTTGAAGATTCTTGACCTATACTCATAGCTATGTACATTGCTATCATTTCGTGCAACTGCTTCATAATCTTCATTGCTTCGTTGATATCCATCTCCAGCACTTCTTGGTCATCACATATCAACGCAATGTTCTTTCCGAATAACCTAAACCTTATTTCATTGCACTCCTTCTTTATCCTCACCTTCATCTTTTTCATCACCAATAACTTTCACTACTATGTTCAGCAACGGTATGTAGTAACGATTTGTTGAGTAATCACGTATCACTGGATACCATAGCTTCAGCATTGTATCAATGAATTCTTCTGCTTCTTTCTTCGTCATTGCAATCTCTATTATATGAACATCGCCGTACTTGACAAGGTGTATAACACCTGTATACATCCTCACATTCATGCTTTCACCCTTACGGTGATCGGTTCATCACGTAGATGACTACAGTATAGATGTTTCCATTCAGGATCATTCATACATTTTTCCATTATTAACCTTCTCAAAAGCTCGTGAACTGCTAATCCTGCTTTTGGTGCATTGATAAAGTTGAGATAGTTGATCAGAGCCCTATCTGCAGGGTTATTTGGATCCAACCTAAAGGATACCTTCATGGATTTCACCAATATACATAGTTTGTCAATGTTACTATATAAACACGTAGGAGTAAGTACATTAACAGTTTATTAGTAGGACAGATAATACTATAACATGCGTGATACACATGCGTTGGATAAACAAATACACGATTGAACTCGAAGAAGCAGATATTGGATATCCAAAAGTAATCAGCCTAAAGATGCATTACAAAACCCTTCAGCTAGTTGATGAATTGTACAAATCACTGGGTTTCAAATCGAGATCAGAATTCATAAGAGCATGCATATGGTTTACAGTAAGACATTTAAAGGAATTCAAAGAAGAGCTGGGGATCAACCAATGATCATGGAATCGATAAAGCTAGGTACAATGCTGAAGATATGGATATTTGATGTACATAAAAGAGTGCTAGCAATTGTATGGTTGGATTACAACCAAAAACTTAGACGCTATAGAATTACAGAAGTAAGATGCTTTGTAGCAGAGTCAAAATGTCGTGAGATAATCGATTCGATTTTTAGAAATTCAGCGTGTGGGTGATTCATCACTTATTTTTCAGCTCCATGTCCCTTCATCACATTCCATATTCTATCTAACTCCTTGTAATGTATAAAAGCCTCATAGCTTTTCACAAGTATCCAACCCATAGCAATCAGAAACAGACATAGGATTACAAACCATATTATCGCAAATCCATACTCAACAAATGGTGATTTAGCGATTTTCTCGATTGTCGATTGGAAAGCATATACCATTATGAATAGCAATGAGAATAGTGATAGGATAATTATGGATAACGTTATGAAAAATGTGTTTTTCATACAGCCGTCACCATATATTCAATGTGAAAACACAGGTAATGTATACAGCTAGCCATACATTGGGCTGGGGGGTCACCCCTCAATGATCTCCGATTCTTCATACCTACGTCTCCTCGATCTACGCTGTGATGACTTCCTCGATAACGCAATTCTGATAGCATGCAGTTCTTGATCTAATTGCTGTAATTCTGATCTAATCGTATGAAGCTCATCAATGATCTTGTTCAACGTCTCAAAGTATCTATCCATATCCTCGATACCCCTAAGTGAAGACCTTGCATTCTCAAGCCTCAGCAATTCTTGTTCAATCTTCTTCATGATATTATTCAACCTATCGTAGTAGTCCTTAACTACTTGCTGATACGACAATTCCTTTGCTTCCTTCTCCAAAGCCTTCTTGACAATATCATAGATGGTCATCTGCTTCATTTTGCTAGCAATCCTCTTGTCAAGGTATTCTATTGTCTGAGACCTGTTTAACAATCCCTTCATAGCCTCGATAATGCATGTTGTTCTATCCATGATTCCTAGCTCAATGCATTTCTTGTCAAACTCTTCAAGAAGCTCTTCATCTACCCTAAACTCAACCCTCTTCTTCTCCATACCTCACACCTCCATTTCAACAACTATACAATGTCTAAACCCTTTGTGCTCTAAGACTCTTGCTTTTTCACGTGCAATATCATAATCCTTGTATACTGCTAATGTAGTGTAGTGAACACCATCACTTGTGCATTTGACAAAATATAAGATCACCTTATCCAAATACTCTTTTCTTTTCTTACGAAGACTCATGATCTCACCTCACCTTAAACAACAACGTTCCTTTGAGCTTGTTCTTCAAATCATTCAGCTCTTTTTCAAGCTCTACAAGTTTAGTTTCTAAATCATCTATTCTGTCATGAAGATGGTTCACCTTCGAAACCAAGTTATTCCAATCTATCTGATCGATAACTATACGATTCTCAATCAAGTCAAGAACAAGGTGCTTAACGAATTCATTAACTGATGTATATCCACGATTCCTTGCAATAGCCCTCAGAACCTCGTAATCAGCATCACGTAGTCTGAATCTAATCTCTTTCATCACACCACCATCTAACTATGGTTTCTTATGTGGAATATAAGCACGACTACTCAGCGTCATGAAGAATGTAGCCTATTCAACTCTATATTTATCCTCATAACCGTGACCATGAAATAGTGGATAATTGAAGAATTAAATGTTCCACATAACCGTAACCATAAAATGTCGCCTATCGAAAATGTTGGAGAAGAGTAGAACCATAGCCTTACCAAGATCGCTATGTAGAGAATATGCTAGCAATAGAACATCAGACCCCCCTCTTTCTACTCTTTCGAGCTGGCTTTCTGGTCTCTACATAGAGAATAGTCTCTCTAATGGAAATGTAAAAAGAATTCAGATCACGATACTCAATTAAATTATTGTACGGATAATCCCCCACATCAGACCCGGACAATCAGCCCAAAGGTATCCACACAAATAATATTCTTCGTACCGTACAATCAGAGAATAGAGACTGATGACCCCCAAGGTCAAGTAATGGGGGGTCTGATGACTGGTTTGATTAGGGGGTTTATACAGCGATGAATATCGGGATTATACCCCACTACTCTCTAGAAGACCTGTCTGTCATAACCCCCACCTATGGATATCCCCAAGGTATGGGTGGTTTGCTGGTTTTCGAAATTCTTAGAAGGAAATAGAAAGGAGTATGAAAGTACTCTATATATATTATAAGGAAATATATAATA
>QMRC01000020.1 GCA_003649205.1 Thermoprotei archaeon | reverse complement strand
TGGTATGGGTTTTGAGGAGCTTTTCTATGAGTACTTCAACCCTAAGAAGCATGCTCAGTTGCTTGAGGAGTTTGTTAGGGATGTAACAGGTGCTCTGGATTTCATTAGTGAGCACTTTAGTGAGTTGATTGAGTATGAGCCTAAGTTACCTCCTAGAGCTGTTGTGCTTGCTGGTGCACCTAGTGTACCTGCGTTCCTATCTAGCTTCGTGATAGCTGAGAGAATGAGTGATAGAGTGAGGTACGTGATTACTAGTCACGAAGTTGTCAACAAGCAGGGTGTATTTAGGTTGAGTGGTGAGGTTCTAGAGAAGATACAGAGCATTAAAGACATTGAGGTTATTGTAGTTGACTTCACGAAGCCTGTGAGAGGTAGTGATGCTGAGAAGCTGATGAGAGTCATCAAGAGCTGTGTCGGAGGTGTCATAGTGAATCAAGCAAGTGGATTCGTAAGCGACTTCATATGCTTGAACGCAGGTTGCACAATGCTGTGTAGACCATACCCAGACAGTGAGAGGAGGAAGCTAGTTTTCTACAGCATGATACCATTTGAGGTGCTGTAAGCTCAAGTCCTTATAACTTGCTTAAGATACTCCAGACTGTGGGGAAGTCCATGTTAACGGACTTCTACGTTAGGTGTGAAGTAACTATTGGTGCGTTGACGGAAAAGGACTTCATGAACTTTATCGAGGATTTGAGGAAGGTATTTGCAAAGGTTGAGGAGTACAAGCATGATTCTGCTGGTGATATCGTTCTATTCTGTCAAGGTGATTCTGGTGTTGCTGTGTTTTTGTGTAGGAGATCTACAGGATTCCCACGTAAGCTTGGTGAGACCTTCGAGGGTTCGGGTTTCATCGTTACTTTTAGAGATTTCTAATTACTTTTAATTACTCGCCCTCATCACCCCTATTTATCTGCTCCGTGCCTCCCTTCGGGAGCGTACCTCCCTCGGGCGACACGGAGCTTCATCTCATGCGTCCCCCTCGCCTAGCTCATCGAGTTCATCCAATGCTAGAGATAGGTGGAGAAAGCTTATAAGTATTTCTGTCTTGTTCATATTTGGTGTACGGATAATGAGTGAGGTCTATGTGTTTACTGCTAAACTATCTAAGCTCGGTAGAGGGAAATCCCTAGGTATTTACATACCAAAGCATGTAGCGGAGAAGATGAAGCACCTACACGGTAAGGAGGTGATAGTGATTGTCTACACTAAGACTGAGTAGCGTAGAGGAGCTAATACCTCACGTAACAGTTATCGGTAAGCTTCTTCCAGAGACTCCAGAAGACTACATGAAACTTGTGAGATTAGCGTGGAGCTTCAGGAAGGCTGTTGAGTTGATGATTCGTGAGGTAGTAAATGGTGCTTCTATGAAGGATGCTACAAAGAAGCTTTATCAGATGCTTCCAAACTATATCTACCTAGAATCAGCATACAAACATGCAAAGTTCATAGTTGAGGGGTGTAAATTCAATAATGGTAATCCTAGGCACATACATGTTAAGAAACTGTTCATTATATCACGAGGCAACAAGTACGATAAAGGTAATAGAAACATAAAGATGATTCCAAGTACAAAGTTCTTTCAAGTATTTATTAAGTATCCTTGGGATAGTTCATGGATAAAGTGTAGAGCATTCTTTGGAGAGAGATACATTTCGTTGCTGAGAGAACTTCTTGAGCTAGCAAATCAGAAAAAGGAAGGTTACGGTACTCGTATAGTGCTTAGAGAAGGTAGGATCGAGTTACATGTTTCAGTACCACTCTTCCTATACCTAAAACACTTCTCACTACCAGAACGTAGAGGGTATGGATTAGTGGCAGGGCTAGACCTCAATAGTGATAGGATTAACATGGTTATCATAGACCCTAGTGGCAGAATCGTAGCTATGAAAACTGCTTGGTTTCCTGAAGTAACACTACATGGTTTCCCTAGAGATAAAGCTAGAGATATTAGGTTGAAGAAATTGAAGGAACTACTAAGCTATGCTAGGAGGATTGGTGTAGACTACATTGTTTTTGAGAACCTTTTTGAAGTGAAGAAGCGTAGTAGAGTAAGGTCACCAAGCGGTAATAGGAAGATAACTAGGTTTGCTAAGAAACAACTTCTACAACATGGATTGTTAATGAGTTTGAAGCTTGGTTTAACACCAATACTAGTAGATCCAAAGGGAACAACACATAGTCAAGAACATGAAGAGGTAATGAAGAAAAGAGGACTAGATAGACATATGGCAAGTGCATACATAATAGCCTGCAAGGGATTAAAAGTGATTAAAAATCACGAGAAGTAAACAAACTCTGAAACGGCTTTATCCATTGTACAAAAGGGAGATAAAGACACACTACGAGATTCTTGCTTGTTACTACGCTGATTTTGTAGCTGTGCACAATAGGTTGCCTACGAGGGAGGAGTTCAAGCAGTTAATAGCTAGGATCTGTGAAGACATGATGTAATCACTTCTTTTTCCTACTATGTCGATGGATTTGATTTGTCCTAGGGGTAGGGAGCTTGGTTGTGTAGTGTGTACGATATACAAGAGCCTTCAAGCGTATGTTAGAGGTTACATTACGTACAATGAGCTTGCTAGGAGGATTAGACTTAGTGAGCTTCCTAGTGAGTGGAAGGAGAAGTTGCTGAGGTACCCGCTTCCTCAGACTTTTGAGGATCTTGTTCTTGGTAGAGAGTACAGCGTTATTAGGGTTAGAGGTCATGAAGTAGAGATCACGCTTCCATGCTACATCGCTGTTGACGGTATTGCTGAGGTGAGTGAGGTTGCTAGGGAGGTTGGTGCTGTTCCTGAGCTACGTGGAACAGCGGATAAGGTAGATGAGACTCAGCAGATTAGGGTAACTACGACAGGTAGGTTACTCGTTAAGTTAGGCGATAGGAGGGTTAGAGGAGGTACAGTTGTTCTCCTCAGTAGGAGCTTACTGAGTAAACTCTGCTATGCACTAGCATGTGCAGAGAACATACCAGTCAGGACAGTAGGTTTCATGTTCGGTAGAGTAGATACGTCTGAGGTACTTGGTCTAGGTAGAGTACTCGACATATTGATTGCTGAGAGTGAGTTCATTGACCCAGCTACGAGAGTTGAGGAGCTTAAGGAGAGGGTTCCAAACATATGGGCTCTCTTCACTAGATTTAGGGAGAAGGGAGGTGACTTAGGTAAAGTACTTGAGGTGCTGAATCTAGGGGAGGATGACTTACGGGAGCTACAGTACAACTGTGACTACGCTGAGTGGTTCAATCCGTTTAAGAGAGTTGAGGTAGTTAGTGCTGGTAGAGTGTTCTGGTACAGGAGACCTGAGCACGTTCTAGCTTCAGTAACTGGTCTAGAGCCTAAGTTAATTCAGCAGGTACTGAGGGTACTCGGTGCTGAGGGTGTGCCAAAGATTAAGTCTTGGCTCTATTGGTTCACTGATGAGGGTTACAGCAAGTTGTGGAAGGTAGTGAGCATACTGAGAAGTAGGTACCCTGACCTAGCTAGAGAGCTTAGGAATGTAGATAGTCCAGTGAGTAAGTTGCTCAAGTACTTGAAGGCATATGAGATAGTGAAGAGCCTAGTCCTAGGTACTGTTGAGCACCTTGAACTCGATTTAAGCCCGAAGTTTGGAGTACCTAGTGAGGTAGCTAGGGAACTCGACTATGAGAGAGATGTACTAGATGTCGAGGAGGGGGTGTACTTCAATCTAGTAGAGCTGGAGCCCGATAGACCTGAAGGATTCGTAGCTGTAGTTACGAGAGATGTAGTTGTGTGGGGTAGAGTGAACAAGTACGTGAGGAGAGTAATTGCTAGGTGCCTAATCTGTGGCTACGAATCAATTGACTCCCCAGCGTGTAGACATGTGAAGGAGCTATATGAGAAGCTTGAGAACCTAGCACAACCAACTAGAGACAACCTAGAGAGACTAGCTAGAGAACTGTCACTACCACTGAGAGAGTGCAGTAACCCCATTGAACTAGCTACAAAGCTATTCACTGAAGTACCTAGAAGAAGCAGAGTACCCTTTATCTAATCAGGTATTTCTCTTTCTCCTACTATGCCTCCGTATGGTACTCTAGATGATATTTTGAGAAAGTTGATGAAGTTCTGTAAGAGGTGTGGTTACCCAATGTACGTAGTGAGGATCTATGCAAGGAAGGAGAATGGAGGTAGATACCTAAAGCTTGAGCCACTGGTTAAGTGTATTAAGTGTGGTTGCTATGATAGGGGTAACGTGATCAGAGTATCAGCAGATAAGTGGTTACCAGTATTTAGGAAGTACCTCACAGAGAGGATGTTCATACTAGCTGAGTGAGGTGACTGATGTGAAGATCGATATACGTGTAATGTGGTACAGCGACGATGATAGGGAGATAGCACTAGAGATTGCTAAGGAACTCTACAAAATACTGAAAGCTAGAGGTTACATAGTTAAGAGAAGTAAGGTCTACCCCAATAGACGTCATGATGGTGCTAGGATCTACCTGAGGATTAGAGGATACATAGACAACAATAGTTAATATGTGTGGTTTCAATTCTCTTGCTTGTTCTTCACAAGGTAATCAGTAGGTGTAGGGAATGAAGTTGTATAGGTGTGCATTCTGTAGGCAGTGGCTTAGTTCTAGAGGTTGTGTACTCATTCCATGTCCTGCATGTGGTACGAAGATAGCTGTCTGCCTTAGCTGTTTCGTGAAGTACATGCTACCCGAGATCAAGCTAGACGACATTAGAGGTATCAAGGATAGGTTGAGGGAGATCTATAGTGAACTCAATGAGTTGGAGAAGTTCATTGTTGAGAACTGGGATAAGTTACGTAGTGAGCTACCTGAGTACGAGGTTGTTAACGGTAGGCTTTACTGTGAGCAAAATGGTGTCAAGACTAGAGTAATAGCAAATGGTGAAGAGATTACTAAGCTAATCAACAAGCTGAAAATCATCGCTAGTAAGTACCCTATCGATGAGTTAGCTAGGTTGAGAGAGCTAGTGAACAAACCCTAGTCTAAATATACCTCTTTATTTTTCTTCCTACTACCATCTTGATGAACCTTATCACATTTGCTATGAACTCACGCTTATCTGATGACTTCTTAGCTAGGTCAAATAGCTTATTACCTTGCTGAATGTAGTACCTGTGAACGTACTGAGACCTAGCAGTTCCAGTATCATCTATATTCACTAGACCGACCTTATGGAGCTTCTGTAGGCAGTGAGCAACTGAAACAATTTGAGATTGCGTTAGCTTTTGACCTCGCTTCTTCGTGTTGTTGCAGTAGACGTACCTAGCAATTACCCTAGCAGTGAAGGAGACCTTACTCCCCTTAGACACCTTAACTAGCTCATATATTGCACTGAGTACCTGCAACATCACTCGTCTAGACTTCGACCTACCCATCAATTACTCAATGCACTGTGGCGGTATTTATGCTCTATTCACAAAACAGTACATTTAGTTAACAAATATTTGAGTGTGCGGTATCTCAACAGTACGAGGTGAGTGCTCTGCCTGAGCCGAGTAAATCTCTCCTAACTAAGTTAGCTAGTGACTTCAGTAATGTTGAGGACTTGATTAGAGCTATTGTAGATAAGTGGATTGAGGAGAAGGAACTACATGTCTTACCTGATGAGGAGGTTGAGAGGATTAGGGAGAAGTTGCTGAGGTACATAGATGAGCATAGGTACGAGATAGAGAGGAGTCTAGCACTATGCACTAGATTGACTGAGAAGCCTAGAGCTTGCTTAGTTAGGGAGGCATTTCGTGTACTAGATGCAGTTATGTCGGAGGTGAGGAAGGAGTATGGCAGAAAGATACTTGCTTGAACTTGAGAAGGTAACACCTGAGAAGCTAGCTGAAGAGCTTAGGAAGGTCTTCGAGGAAGTTGATAGGGATTCACTAGCAAGAATCCTACTACCAATGATAGACAGCGTACTCAGTGACTTGAGGAAGATGGCTATACCAGTTACGAGAGCTGAGCGAGAGAGACTACTATCCTATGTACTCGATGAGATTAAGAAGCTAAGACCGTACCAGATAAGGAGTAAGTACAGTAGATGTGTTGAGAAGACTGGAGATGAGGAGTACTGCTTCGTAGATACAGTCAACTACTACCTAAAATCAGCAGTAGAGAAAGCACTGAGAAGATACCTAAGCGAGAGAATAACAGAACTATACGGCTGGTAGTTTATGTACAAACTCTTTTTACTGTGAATAGTGCTACTACTCGTAGGTGTCATAAACTATGTCATTAGCATTAGAGACTAAGTACATAACAAAGGATGAAGCTATACAAAAGTTCAGAGAGCTTTGTAGAAAGGCTAGTGGAGAACCGAGAAAAGAGTGGGACACAGAGATTTGTGTTGTACCATCTATAGAGCATGTGTATGATATCTGGAATGAGGTAGTCGAGCTAGTTGAAAAGACTCTACCTGAAGAGAAGCTTGATGAGGTAATCGAGAAGTACGGCATTGATATTGCATACGATAGATGGTATGTACCGAGGCTAGTATTTGAAACTGAGGAAGAGAGGATTTAAGGAGGCTATCGAAATTAGACCAAATAAGAGAAGTGTAGATTACATAGCAGTTCAAGAAGATGGTATGAGTGCTGAGAGCTTTAAGTGGTATGTACTGGATTTGGAGGAGGACTACCTAAATAGATTGAGAGAGGAACTTAAAAAGCGAGGTTATAGCGAGGAAGCTATAGAGAAGATACTTGAGAAATTTGGTGAGGACGTAGCAGAGTTAGAGTTTGAGGTTGATGAGAAGATTCTAAGTGAAATACATCAGAAGTACAGTAAGCTCATGAAGGAAGCTGAGAAAGAGCTAAGGTCTATAGCATCATCGTTCTCAGGCTGGTACGAAGAGGAAGGTTACTTTGACAATGTGTGGGAGTGTTTTGTTGGAAAGCTGACAACAGGATTTACTGTTACTGGTGAGGATATTAAGAAGTTACCAAAATTAATTGATAAGTTTAAGGAGAAGTACCTACCAGATGAACATGATGCAGAACATGTAGCTTCTGCATATGCTGGTGATGTAGAGGGAGCACTAGAGAAGTTATTTAGGGAGTACTTAGGTAAGTATCCTCCCAAGCTATAGTTCAAACTTCTTCTTTTTTCTACTTAACTTACTGAGCCAATTCCATACATTTATTTCCTAGTTAACTACTCTATCTTGTAAGTGTACTTTACATCATGAGCGAAACCGCCCCCTTTTGCTTATGTTGTTGCTGTGTTCTTGGGAATTCATTCCGAAACCCCCTTACGTAGCAACTTCACACCAAAACCCCCTTACGGTACTCCCATAGCACTGCTCAAGATATTACTAACACTTAAAAAACTTACTAACTAATTCCCTCGCTTCATCAGGATACGGACAGTACCTACTCATGTAGAAACCACAAATTGAGGAATCACTAATACAAACTAACTTCCCAAGCAAAAGACATGGAGGTACGAAATACTGAAGATTTAGCTTCAGTTTCCTCATATAGTTTCCTCAAACTCTACTTCCTCTTCTTTCCATGCTTTAATACGTTCTTCATATTCACGTAGTGCTTTTCTTCTGTTTTTAGTTATAGTAAAACTGTAGTGAGCATATCCTGAACTAGCATCTTCTTCTTCATCTATTACTAAGTAGAATCTTCCTATATCGGGATGATAACATGTGTAAACAGTAATACCTCCATAGTAATCAGGTGTTGCTGGTACTACTTCTGCTTTCTTAATCTGAGAACAGAGTTTATGTCTAGCATAATCAATTGCTTCAAGTACAGTATTTTCCACTTCCCAATCATCTTTATCTCTTAACTCAGGAACTTTCACTTTAATCTCTTCAACAAATTCTCTAAATGTTTCAGGAGCATCTGGAGAACCAGTCATTGTAGAGTATGTACCTTCCATGAGCTTTCTCAAAATATCAATAAAGGAGACCATATAGCTCACCTAAGTCAATACATAGAATCCCTAACATATACAAGTTTTGTTTGAAGTAAAGTAAAGCTTATAGGAACCTAGTCTTATGCAAGAATTGAAGCATTATTGAGGTATGTGATATGTTGCTTGGTGTAGTGGTGCTAATTCTCACTATTGGAATCTTCCTCATAGTTCACGACATTCTGTATCACTTAGGTAAGGCTCCGAGCTTAGGTAGGGAGGTGTATGTTGGTAGGTACCACATACATCACGGGTACATTGGATTGTTGCTCGTAATCATAGGCATTGCTACTCTACTACTAATATATGCTTAGATTAGAAGAGAAAGAAAAAGATAATAGCTAGCACGGTGAAGCTAGTCTGAGAACATGTACTCAGTGAGAGGTCTTAGCAAGGAGGAGATACTTAATATCATTAGAAGAATTGCTGAAAGTCTCTTCTACGGTGATAAAGAAGGTGTAATTGCTTTCATATCAACAGATAAAGGTAATTTGTATCTTCGCTACTTTTCAAAAGATCTACTTAGAGAAATTCTTGGCATTGAAGAGTCGAGAAGTAGAAGATTCATTGATGATCTTCATGCATATCTATCTACAGTACTTGCTGTTAAGGATTACGGTTTTGAATTTCAAGGAAAGAGGTACAAATTGAGAATGATAGGTGCATATGCTGTACTTAGACCAGCAGATATGTCATTTGATGAAGCTTGTAATTGGTTATGTAGAAGTGCGATAATACTTCCTGAAGAACTTAATTAACTATGTTGCCTCCTATACTCCTCTTTCACATCTTATTTCATATCTTCTACTCATAGATTCTGTGTGCTTTAGCTACTGGTGGGCTACATGGTGAAGGCAATAGTTGTGGATCTAGATGGTGTGTTATTTGATGTATCTGAGAGAATTAGGAGATGCCTTGAGGAAGTTGGTGTAGATGATTTGTCAAAAGCAGATTCTAAGCAGAGGAGGAGATTTTGGAATCTCTTTCTCAGTCCGAAGTACATGTATTTAGATAGACCTAATCTCGATGTTGTTGCACATGTGAAGTTGATGAAGAGAAGTGGTTACAGGATAATCATTGTCACTGGTAGAGTTGAGGAGACTCAGAAGTACGCTACACTCAATCAGTTGAGGAGGTATGAGATTCCTGTTGATGAGATTTACTTCAGGAAGAAGGGAGATTACAGGAAGGATTACGAGCTTAAGCTAGAGGTGATAAGGCACTTACTAGATGTCGGTTACGAAATTGAGGAGGTTTGGGATGACAGTGAGAGAGTTATTGAAGCACTAAAGAACATACTACCAAACACTAAGCTAGTACTCTACAGAAATCCCATTGCTGAATACAGAGTTAGAGGTAGGTAAATCTATAGGAGTAAAGAATGGAAAGAGTTTACAAGTATCTCGTTCTTCTGATTGTAACTGTTTTTCTTGCAAGTAGTGATACCATTACGAGTATTAGGAGGAGGATTATCAATGCTAGTACTCCTATGAATGCCCATGTTAGTAGCGGTATCTTGGAGCTTACGTACACTGTTGTTGTTAAGGTATCGTCCTCGGGATATACGTTGTAGCCGTTTACGGTTGCATTCACTATGAACTTCTTAACTGTTGGTGCTACCTCAAAGCCGAATATCTTCTTTGGCTCTACTCTTGGTGCTTTAGCCTTTATGACAATTGTATTTAGACCCTTCTTTAGCTCTACTCTACTACTCCACGAGTACACTACTTCTCCCGTATCTGCATCTATGAACACTACTGTTGCCGAGGCTTGTGGATCGTAGACATTTGACTTAACAACAATCTTGTACGTGAACTCTTGCTCTGACGTTACTGTCTTCGGTAAATCTACTCTCTCTAGCCTAGCATTTGGATCAACTCTAATGCTCGCATTGAATATCTTGATCTCGTCAACTGGTATTGGTAACTTCTCAATAAGTGCTGTTAAGTTGATAACATCTGTCCAAGGTATCACGAAGGTGTAGTTGAACCACATCACTGCTCCACTTGGATTCTCAGTAGTGATGACTGCTAGTTTCTCAATCCTCTCTCTACGCTTCTTAATGTAGTCCATGTACTCGATAACTGGTTTTACATGAAGCTTGTACGTAGTTAGGTTAAATGTTGTCTTCACCTTAATGCAGACCTGTACCTTAGTTAGCTCTGGTAGGATGTACCTGTACTTGTTTCCGAAGTCAATTACCTTCCACAGCACGAAGACCTCTACACCTCTCTTGCTCGATATCTTCCTCACTGCTGAGCACATGAAGTTGTTGTCGAGGTTTGTATCGTACTCAAACTGCACTATCTTAGCACAGACCCTAAACGGTACATTTTGCCCTGTCACATTTATGTACACGAATGTCGCATTGGTGTAGACTCCTGCCTCATCACATACAAACGTCACGTTGTAGCTCTTAATCAGTTCACCAGTATCAACTCTCGTTACGTTAACCTCGACAACAACTGTCTGTGGTACATTAGTCAGTATTGTCACGAGTACTAGGTGATATGCAGGTGCTATACCTCTGACAAATACTAGATCTACACTCTTGATCAGTACCTCTGGCTGGAAGTACACAGACTTGTACGGTACCTTGAACACTAGGAATGTGTGATGTGTTAGATTTAGACTCCTAACAGCAGTGTAGTTGAGGTACGTCACATTTACGTAGTACACCTTGTATGCTGGTAGTAGGAAGTACACAGTTCCCGTTCCATTAGTTATGTCACTGTATCTCACAGCATCGTACACAGTGACATTAGCACCGTGAACTGGAGCACCATCCTCATACGAAACCCTAACCCATAGATAGTAGTACTCAGTTCCATTAATTATCACTGGAGGTCTTGAGTCATTTGCTGGAGGATATGGAGGTACGTACTGTGTAACTCCTGTCAGTGGTAGAAGAGGTATTCTGATTACTTGCTCTGTGCTGAGTACGTAGAACTGAATTGAGTAGTTGTAGTAGCCTCCAGCGTACACTGTCAAGTTGTATGCACCGTATGGGAGCCACTTCTCTGCATATCCCGTAGCATTAGTGTACATCACAGCAACTAATCTGTTGTAGTATGGCTCCTTAATCTCTAGCTTAGCCCCTTCAATAGGTGTTCTACTCACTACATCGTATACGTAGAACACTACGTGTCCTGTCTTATTCTGTTTCGAGTATATTGGTAGAACTACCTCGATCACTCTGTGCTTGTAGACTGGTGCTATAGTTCCATTGACGTAGAGTTCATTGTAGTAGACCTCGTAAGTTCCTGAGAAGCCCTCTGGTACTAGGAAGTACGCTGTTCCAGTACCGTTCGTCACCTCGGTATCGTACAGCTGTTCTGTTGCATTGTAGATCTTTACTGTAGCACCAGATACTGGGAACCCATCCTTCGTTACTACGTGTATCAGCAACCAGTACATCTTCTTACCTTCAGGTGTTATTATTGGCGGATAACCTTCCTCAGCACCGTACTCACCAGCCACTGGAGGAGGCGGAGGTACCCACTGCTGGTACTCCTTCCTAGCTAGCTTAATCACGTATGGTACAGTTGTGTTGTAGTAGATCTGTGTGATGATGTAATTCGGCTTGTAGTCTGGGTGTTCAGCATATAGCTTGTACGTACCTGCACACGGTACGTACAGTGTAACCATTCCACTAGCATTAGTCGTACCCTCTGCAACTAGCTCCTCACTAGCACCAACTTTCTTGAAGATCTTCACAGTTGCACCCTGTATCGGCTCATCAGTATCTACATCAACTACCTTGATTGGGACAACTAGCCTACCCTTCGTTATATTTGTCACAGCTGTGACTATAGTATCTGCATAATCGAAGTTATCGCTCCAGTAGTAGTCCTTTGTTGCACTTATCTTACCAGCAACAACTACGAGCACCTTACCCGTTACAGTAGCTCTTGCAAGTGCTTCAACAATGTACTTCTGTATTGGGTACGACTTAGTCCAATTACCGTTCTCAGGTAGGTGTATAGTACCCTTGTCAAGTACTACAGCTGTAATTAACTTACCTAGTGCTAGGTACTTCAGCAACCTACTACCAAGTACTTCCTTGACTTCCTTAGGTACCTCAGCAACTACCTCCTCGGGCTTATACACACCTGTGTACTCAAATAGTAGTAATGCTACTCCGTAGTCTATGTCATTCTCTACATTTGTCCCAATTACTACATGTGCTTCCTGTGGTATTGTCATTACTTTAAAGCCTTCGATGTAGACTCTAATCCATGCATTTGGAGGTTCTGTAGAGATTATTGTGTAGTTGAACCATTTACAGTAGTGTGCACTCATTGAGTTGTATGGATCCATCCACTTAACGTCTAGACCAGTTATCACGTAGGTGTAGGTGTTCGTAGCGTTATTGTACACCTCTCTCACATTAGCTTTCTTCATTGCGTCAACTAGG
>QMRC01000019.1 GCA_003649205.1 Thermoprotei archaeon | reverse complement strand
CTCCTCTAACTCTTGGCCATTTCCATGCTTTTACTTTGCTTAGGTGGTAGACTTTTCCTGCTTTGAGGAATGGTTTCTCTACTCTTCCTCCTCCAGCTACTATTCCTATGGTTGCTCTTGCTCTTGAATCTACCTCTAGTGTCTTTCCGCTTGGTAGCTGTATCACGGTCTTGTTCTTCTCTCTGTTGTGTGCTAGGACTACTGCGTATGTTCCGCTTGCTCTTGCGAATTTACCTCCGTCTCCTGGTCTCTTCTCTACGTTACATACCATGGTTCCTTCTGGTATTGCGAAGAGTGGTAGTACGTTTCCTACGTTTGGTGGTGCCTTAGCTCCTATATCGATTTCCTGTCCTATGTACATGCCCTCTGGTGCTACCATGAGCATCTCCCTACCGTCTTCTAGCCTGATGACTGCTACTGGTGCTCCTCTACCTGGGTCGTGCACTAGGTCCACTACCTTTCCCTTGATGGCTCCTGTTAGCTGTCTCTCGTCGATTGGTATGTACTTGACTGGTCCTACTCTCTTCCAGCTTGGTGATATGAACGTTGGGCTTCCTCTACCCATTCGCTGTACGAGTATTCTCTTACCCACTACTCACCACCTGCTGACTGTACTCTGTACCTTCGTCGTGTGTGAGGTTACAAAAAGGTTTTGCGGTTATGGATAGCTTTGTCAACACGTTAGCTACGCTGTGAAGGTGCTAAGGTATTTAGAGTTGACTCTGGTGCTCTGAATTGATGACTACTGTTGAGGAGTTACTTGAGATCGCCAGTACGTACCTTAGGTATGGTCAAGAGCTTCTATCTAGGGGTGATTACCATGATGCTGCTGAGAAGTTTTGAGCTGCTGTCAAGAGTGCTACTATGGCCTTAACTCTCAAGTACATGGGACGTACGGTACCGCCTAGGGGTGTTTCTTGGAGGAAGTTCGTTATGGAGGCTTTTCTTAGGGCTAGAGTTACGGTGGATGAAGCTACTTCTTGGGCTCAGTACTTCATCGATGTTAGAGATAGACTTCATGGTGCTTGTTTCTATGGATTTATGTATGAGGAGGATGAGCATAGACAGCTTGTGGAGAGGGCTGGAGAGTACTTGAAGAGAGTTAGGGAACTAGTTATGAAGTAATTTGGTTGTCAGTAAGCTATGTAGCCTATGTACTCGAGCTTACCTGTTACTGGATTTACACGGTATCCGAGATTCTCTAGTGCTATTACGCCGAGGACCTGCGCATCACTCTCCTCAGCAAATACTACCTCGACATCTGCTTCATGTCCTTCGTACTCAATAGTTGCGAGTCCTGTCCACCTCTCGATTACTTGTCCTGAAATTGTCTTGATCTTTCTCCGTCTTCTTCGTTGAATACCTAGCTGATCTAGGACTTCACCTCTAATCCAGGTCAGTAGTGAACCTGTGTCAACTATTAGCTCGATTTCACGGAAAGCTCCAGTCCAAGGATTCTTCACCTTGACGTGGACTGCAGTCAGTCCCATGTAGAGGTGTCCCTGAGTGAGGTGTGGGGATTTTACGCTAAAAAGTTGATTGTACTTTGCTACAGTACTCCCATTCTGGATAGTATGTCGAAGGCCTTGTACTCTGGTGCTAGTTTGACGTATGCTTTCTTCTCTCCTCTTGGTGTTATGAGTGTGTTTACCTTTACCACCTTGACTCCGAGTAGCTTCTCGACTGCTTCCTTTATCTGCTTCTTGGTTGCATCTCTCGCTACTAGGAATGTTACCTTGTTCTCTCTCTCAGCTAGTCTAAGGGCCTTCTCTGTCAGTATCGGTCTTATAATTATCTTGTATGGGTCTACTCCTGTCACGTTACTCACCTCACATGAAGAGGTTCTCTCTTCTCAGGGTTTCTAGTGCTGATTCTGTCCATAGGGTTAATCTACCTGGTACTCCTCCTGGTGCTAGTAGCTCTGCATTCAGTAGCTTGACCTCCACTACGTCTACTCCTGGAAGGTTTCTAGCTGCTCTCACTATTCCTCTATCCTGTCCTATAACTACGAGTACGCTTCTTGGACATGTGTATCTTCTTCCTCGCATCTTGCCCTTACCTGCTCTTATCCTTATTCTGTCATGTGCTCTCTCTACGTCATCCCATAGACCCAATGTCTTGAATACGTACTTTACTTGACTTGTCGTTGCTAGTGCCTCTATGTCGTTTGTGACCACTAGTGGTATCTGTGGTACCTTGTCTACTCTATGTCCTCTAGCTTTAACTAGGTCTAGTACAGCTGTTGCTGCTATTGCTGATCTAGTTGCGAATCTCTTCTCCTTCTTATTTATCTCCTCGTGTATCTTCTTCATGGTCGTTGGTGGGTGTGCTCTTCTACCTCCTACTGTGTTCGGTGCGAAGGCTGCTCTTGGCCATAGGTGCCCCTTAATTCTAGGTAATCTCGCTAGTCCTAGACCTACACCAAAGCTCATTGCTGTTGTCCTCTTACCTGCCATTGGGTCTCTACCCTGTGGTTGCTTCCTGGCTGTCTGTATCGATAGTACTGCTCTCCTAATGACGTCGATTCTTATCGGTGTGAAGAATTGTGGTGGTAGCTCCATCTCCTTTACTGGGTTACCGCTTAGGTCGAATACCTTGACTACTCTCGGTACTGGTGGTGTTGTGAGTATGTTTATTAACCTCTGGATACTTGCTTCTAAGCTCATACTGCTGGTACCTCCGTAATTGGTTTAGTACTTATCCAGAGTACCTGTGGTTTATCCCAGATGAGGCTTGGTCTTGGTCTAACTGGGAATCTCATCTTGACGAGCCTCTTTGGTGGTCCTGGTACTGATCCTGCTAGTACTACGTATGGTCCCTTAATTACTCCGTAGTGCTTGAATCCTCCTGCTGGTGTTACTTCACTACCATCTAGACCTATCTTGAGTATTCTCTTGTTGTACTCTGTTCTTTGGTGGAATCCTAGTTGTCCTGCCATTGGTGTTGTGAACATGACTGCTGGTTTCTGTGGACCTACTGAACCTATCTTCCTACTACCTTTCCTGTGTTTATGCCATCTTGGCTTTTCCTTGACTCCAAACCTCTTGATGACACCTGCTGTTCCCTTACCCTTTGTTATCGATATTACGTCTACGTACCAACCCTCCTTGAAGACATCTGTTACGTTCACGTCCTTACCTAGTATTGAGAAGGCGTACTCAACTAGCTTTGCCTTGTCTAGTACTCCACCTATTGGTATTTCGAAGACTTCTGGTGTCTTCTTACCTATTCCAGATAGTCTTGGTCTCGTAGCTACTATCGCTCTGATTTCCTCAATGGCATCTAGGTTGTCTAGTACCTTCTTCTTCACTGCATCTATGTTGAATTCTAGCTTCTCAGGTAGGGTTACTACCCTCTCTACATCTGGGTGTGCTTCCTTGATGTTGTTCGCCCACACCTCTGTCATCGTTAGCAGCCCGTAGGGTGTTGCTTTGTAGAACCTTATTCCACATACGTAGAGTGGTGGGCAGTCGATTATCGTGACCGGTACGATAATCTCCTTTCCGTAGAGTGGGCTTGTCGGTCTATCTTCTATCATGACTACGTGTGCCATTCCTGCTTTGTAACCTGCAAATCCAAGTAGCATTGGTCTTCCAATGAGTGGATCTACCCAGGTCCTTACTCTAGCTACTATGCTCCTTGCTCTCTTCCTTGGGTAGAATCCCATTGAACCTCTTCGTGGTCTATGGTCCTTAACCATTGTTACCTACCTCAGGAACTTCGTCAAATCAATAACAGACCCCTTAAAGAGTTTTCCTACAGTGAATTCACTACTGTTGTGTAGCTTTTTCTCTTAAGTAGTTGAGTATTGACATTACTGCGTAGATAGCTTCTTCAGTTCTCACGCTCTCAGTTCCTTGTCTGGGTATGAAGTTGAGTATGTAGTCACAGTACTTGGATAAGTTGAATCCTTCGCTAGAAGCTATCTCATCTATATCCTTTCTGGGTCCACCGAATACCACAAGTACCTTACTAATCTCTCTAAATCGTTTGGTGAGTTCGTCCTCTAGTTCGTTGACTAGTTTACCTTTTTTCGATGCCCCTATAACTAGGTCGTATCTCTTCCTAGTGTCCTCTATCATGGACTTCATGCTTGAGTACCTAGTTACCACGTACCCCCAGTACAGGTCAACATCATCTCTAGAAGCTAGGTCAGCTACGTAGAACCTACCTTCATCTCTAACAAGCTTCACAGTAACTCTGGAGCCTATCTGTAACCTCTGCTGTACGATAGCTGGTTTCTCAAGACCTACATCAATTACTGAGTAGCTACCTCTAGCTTCCTTAACTACACCTTCTCTAAACTTGGTATTGAATACGTGTGGCCATACGTGATGTGGGGTCTTTAGTGGTGGTAGTAGTCCTACGTACTTGAGCAAGTTACTTCTTGGACATAGTGCCTTCTTCATGTACGGTGGTACTTCCATGTACGATAGCACTAGGTACACTAGGTACTCATTATCTGGATTATCGTCTCTGTACACTATCACCTCCGTTACTCTGAATATTGCTGCTGCTCTACCTATGTACCCTATCTTCCTTGTCTTCTCTCGAAGTCCAGGTGCTTCAGATACGACAGATGATGGAATAGCGAAGTTTATCTCAGGTCTCGGCTTAAGTGGTCTAGTTACATCTCGATGAGCCATGTCTCACTACATTGGTCTTCTTCTCTTCTCCCTCTTCTTAGCTTCAATTCTCTGCTTCTTCTCTTCATCAGTCATGAAGATTGTTGTTCTTTGTCTACCACCCACACTCAACACCTCACACATAGCTGAGGTGCTACACAATTTAAAATCTCCTCCATAAATTAGGTAGCTAACTCCTCGAAGTACATGCAAGTAACTCAGTAAATGCTCTAACTAGGTTACTCTCCTCCGTATTTGGTACATTGATGAAAACTACATTGATGTCTGAGGCAGCTTTATCGATAAACCACTTATCTCTGGTAATTAGTACGCAGTTACCGTACTGCTTAGCGAGTTCACTAGCTATCCTCAATACCTCGAAATCTGTGCAATCACGTGACACTACCCTGACTACTGTGTATGCACCAGAGAGAGTAGCTAGTGCCTTGAGTACCTTCCCCATGAATGCCGCACAAGCATCAACTACAAAGCAATTACATTCGAGAAATTCCTTAATTCTATCAACTCCATATAGCTTGAGTATCTTCTCAGCTACCTTCACATATCTACTACATGTCTCAGGTACTATGTCATGAGGTGTAGCTACGTGTCTCAGATACTCCTTCAATTCTAGTTCACGACCTCTATGTAGAATTCGTATACTTGGTTCAATCCACTTAAGTACACGAAGTAATCTCTGAAGGGTTTTGATCACGTTCTTGGATGTCGGTAACTTCCTAGCTCTACTCTCAAGCACTATGAATACGTTATCTAGCTCGTCAACCTCTACGTATATCCTCTTCTTCAGTGTCTCGAGGTGAGTAATACGGTAGGGCATCTAACTAGCTACCACCTTAGGTGCTTCTAAGGTACTACTCCCTAATTACCCTTACTCACAGACTAATGCTAAGCACCTAACCTATCTACGCTCCAGTAAGCGCCTTAGGAATGGATACATCTCCATAGCTCTCTCACGAACTAGTATCGCATAGTACTGCTCTAGAATGCCTATGAGTAGTAGAATTCCTGTTCCTGTAGCAAATGCTCTCAATACATCACCAACTACAGCAATAGCACCCACCAGTATACCGCTCGCGACAGTCAATGCAGGTATGTACTTACTGAGGTAGTACGCTATAATCCTCTGTGAGTGTCTGAAACCAGGTATTGTCAGTCCTGACTTGACCATGTACTCTGCCTGCGACTCAGGATCCATGCCAGCTAATTCAACCCATAGCTTCGAGAATAGTACACATAGACCTATGTATACTATCGCGTAGATAACTATCTGTACTGGATCATAGGTTAGTTGTGACCTTGGTGAGGTTATGTAGTATGCTAGACATCCAGGTAGTGGTCTTGGTCTTGTACCTCCAACTAGTTCGTACTTAGCTATCCAGTTCAGTATTGGGTTAGTGTTATCTGGATTGTACCTTGACCACAGGATCTGTGTTAGTAGCTGTAGGTTTGCGAGTAGCGCTGATGTGAAGATCACTGGTATAACTGATGTATAGAGGAGTCTTAGTGGTAGTGAAGTTCTTGCTGTTCCGTACCTAGCTACAGTAATTGGTATGTCTACTCTCACTAGGTTTAGGTATAGGATAGCTAGTATTAGTGCTACCGTAGCTACTAGACCAACTATGTCTGGGTACCTAACTCTCCATACGAGATTTACCAGAGACGTTGCATTACCCATTGCTGCCGAGTACAGAGCGACACCGAGAGCTGGTATTACTCCAAAAGGTAGTCTATCAGCTACTATGAATGGACTGAAGAGATCCCAGAAGAGTCTTGTTGCTACACTAGCAGCAATGAAGAGGCTAAGTCCACTACCTAGCCCCCAGCCCTTGTGTATCATCTCATCCAGTAGAATTATTATGATGCCTGCAGCCGTTAGCTGTGCTAGTATGAGTAGTGCTTGCTTTAGGGTTACGGGTCCAAACATACCTCCGAAGATGTAAGCTACGGCTTCAAATATTGTGAAGATTATTGCGAAGAACTTCTCTGCTGCTGTGAAGAGAGATCTCTGTCTAGGATCTGTGAAGTCTACGTGAATTATCTTTGAGCCAACTAAGATCTGCAGTATCAAACCTGCTGTCACTATTGGTCCAACACCTAGAGTCGTCAGAGTTCCACTTCTCGATGCAAAGATTATACTAATTAGCGTTAACTGTTCCCTAGCTCTACCAGCTACTCCGTACAGTGGTGTCTCGCTCATTACGAGATATATCGTTAGTACGATGAAGGTCCAGAAGAGTCTCTCACCAAGTGATAGCCTCCTAGGTGGTTTTGGAACTGAAGGAAGGTATCTAAGTATTGGCTCTAGGGTCTCAAGGAAGCTAGGCATGTACTACACCTCTAACCTCGATAGCGTCTCCACCGGCATCTTTAAGCTTCTTGATAGCTGATTCAGTGAATACAGCTGCTTTAACAACTATGGGTTTCGTTACCTTTCCTGAACCTAGTACCTTGCTGTAGCCTAGACTCAGTAGATCTACGTAGTACTTACCATCTCTATATTCGGCCTTACCTTCTCTAACCCACTCCTCAATCTTTTCATCTATTGTACCTACGTTAATTTCCCTGAAGTGTGGTGTTATCTCTGGTGGTTGTTTGAAGCCATGTTTACCGAAGTAGTCTGGGCAGTACTTGACGACCCAAGTCCATTCGTGTTTGTGTCTTCCTGCTCTACCACGACCACCTTTGGACCCATGTCTTCTGTGCTGACCGACTCTACCCCAACCGTGTGTTCTCCAACCTCTTAGGTACCTAGATTTCTTCTCGAATCTCCTTACCATGGAGGTTCACCGAGATTTCAACAATCGTACTTAAAAAGTTTCTAGTCAAGTACCTGTGCGGTGCCTATTAATGATTTCTCCGTTTGCTTCCTCAAATAATTAAATCACTTATTCCTGATGTACGGTGTAGGGGTTGGGTGTTGCTTAGTGGTTCCTTCAGGAGCTTGAATTCGATATTGTGTCTGGTGGCGCTACTATTTTTCGTGACTACGTACTGAGATTAAGTAGGTTGATGAGTAAGGAGGCTGAGATTACTCTACCCTCAAAATTAGTTAGGAGTAGAAAGCTCACTAGAATTGAGAGGAAGTTCAGTGATAGATCTATGTTTGGGGTTAAGGCGTACATTATTCTTCGAGATGTGAATGCTCGAAGTCCTCTAGATGTGCCCGAACTAGTGCTTACTGTATCTAACTCAGCAGCTATCATTAGGGATGGGGATGTACTGGGTATCTTCCTTAGGCTTGGTGGTGTTAACTTCTCAAGGACATTCATCGCGTATACTGAAGTTCCTATACTTCAGTTACGTGGTAAGGTCTCAGTTGACACTAGGACAGTACTCTATCCACTCCTTTCGTCTGAATGTGTTGAGGATCCTAGAGTAGATCCTGAAGACCCGACATCACTATTTCACGTGAGAGCTTACTACATGCCGAGTTACTCAGTAGAGAAGTTAGTGATGACGTTCTGTGCTCTATTGAGTATGGTAGTCAGGTATCTGCTAGGTACTTGAAACCCGTAGTCTTTGAGGAGAACGGCAACTACGTTATCTTGAGCGACTACAGGGATACTATACCTCTCTTAAGTAGATTCATGGTTGTGAGACCGTGGTTTAAGGAGTATGGAATTGGTGGTGTATTCATTGGTGAGCGAAGAGGAACTATTGTCAACCTGAAATTTCTTGAACCAGTACCTGAGTTAGTTCCTGTACCTGGTCGTGAGCTAAAGACTGGTGCTAATGCTTCAGTAAAGCTATATCGAGGAATGAGTATCTCCTCATCTTCTATAGTGTCGAGTATCCACATGGCATGTACCACACGTATGCTGCTCGCTTCAATGATGTTGGTGAACTAGCTGCGGCAACAGAGGAACCTATCATCTCTCCCCTCCAGAGCTCTATAGCGGTAGAAGACCATCAACGATATTCGTTTGTGGAGCTGTTAAGGTAGGTGAAGACCTATCTTAGTTGCAGGTAAAGATGATGAGATGTTGGTATTTCTCGAGGTGAAGCTAGATGATGTTCTAGCTGCTATGAAGTTCCTAAGGGGTTAATTCCTACCTACATCATTCTCCTAAGTAGCTCATTTATCTCCGGTCCTCTGTAACCTAGCTCACCACCAACAGTAAAAGGCTTCTTTATGCTTCCCTTAAATCCTCCTGAAGGTGGGGCTAATCTAAATACTGGTTTTAGGTTTGGGATGTCTTTGAGTGATGCTCTACCCTCTATGACAGCTATAGCGAATTCCTCGATAGAGTTCCAACCGTACTTCCTGATGTAGTCATCTGTCAGTGGTTTGTTACCCCTTAACCTACCTCTCTTCCTAAGTAGTTGTGCTAGTGTATCGGCGTCTATCTCCCCCCACGTAACCCAATCCTTTACCTTATTGAGCATACCTAGGTACTCTGGCCTATCGTCAATTATGACGCAGTGATGTTTCTTATGTAGTCTAAGCAATTTGAGCGTATGCTCTACGTCGTATGGTACGTCCACTGTCCCTCTAATTCTGATGACAGCTAGCTTTGTGTAGGGTTTTCCCGACTTGCTACTCATCTAAATCCCCTTAACATCGTATGTTCTCCTCAATGCATCCCATACAGCTCTAGCGAAGTTTATTGTTGTTCTTGTTCTACCAAATGTCCTAGTCCACACGTCTCTTATTCCAGCTAGTCTAAGTACTACCTTAGCTACATCAGCAGCTACTAGACCAACACCCTTAGGTGCGGGTAGTAGCTCAACTACAACACTACCACACTTACCTCTAACTCTAAACGGTACGCTGTGTGGCTCATTACATGAGCAGTCCCATGAACCGCAACCTCTCCTAACAGGTACTATGTTAAGCTTCGCATCTACAATGGCTTTCTCAATTGCTTCTCTCACTTGCTTAGCCTTACCTACACCAACACCGACGTAACCATCTTCATTACCTACCGCGACAACTACCTGAAATCTACTGACCTCACCAGCATCTGTCTGCCTCTGTACGATGTTTACGTTGATTATCTCGTGCTTTAGGTCAGGTAGTAGGTAGTCCACAATCTCGACTTCCTTAATGGGTAAGTTCATGGCGAAAATCTGGTCAATACTCGTTATCTTACCCTCCTTAACCAACCAACCCAGCCTAGTTTTAGGAACCCACTCCTCAAGTGCTGATGCCATGAAGTAACCCCTCAATAAGAGTGTCGTCTACCCCCACGTACCCTAAACTTAAAAACTTACTCTCAAAAGCACATCTACTTCTGAGTCTCCTCAGCAGCTACAACGATACCCCTTTCAGCAAGTAACTTCTCGTACTTCTCCTTAATTCTACTCAGCACCTCCTCAAAATGCTTCGGTAGGTCTTCTGGTCTAAGCCCATTCTCAAGGTACTTCGAGAACTGTCTCCTGTAACGCTCTGGATCCTTTTCAGCTAACATCCTAGCGTACTCAGCTATGTGTACACCACGTACTCTATCTTCATCGGGTAAAATCTCCTCTGAGTGGGGTACATGTAAACCAGCATCTAGAGCACCTTTAAGTGCTGCAAATACTCTAGATCCCTTAATAGGTCTGTGAAGACCTATGTCGATTATTGCCTCCTTAATTCCCTTGAGGAGAGCCTTGTAACCTGCTAAGAGTCCAGCTAGGTATGCCGCTGGTGTGTTACCGCAGTTAGCCTTCCATCCAAAGTCTCTAACTAGTTCTCGTGTGTGAGCTGATACTAGAGTTATGTCTCCTTCAGGTTTAGCCGCAATGACCTGTACTATCATGTGGTTAAGGGTCTTCCTAATGACTAGTCTTGGCTTTCCAGATAGGATGTACTTCCTGCGTTTGTAGTAGTTAGTTAGTCCTTCTCTTCTCCTCCTAAATGGTACCTTGTACCTCGGTCCTCTAGCCATGTACTTCACCTAATAGGTTTCTTCTCCAGTAGGTTATGTTCCTCAATGTATGCCTTAACGTGTGCTACGCTCCTGAAGTAACCTCCCTTAGCTAGTCTATAGAGCATTCTGAAGGTCTTCGTTGAGATTAGCCTCTTCTCCTTCAGCATCTTGAGGTATCTCCTAATTGCTCTGATCTTATTGACCCACTGCTCCTTCTTACCAGCTCTAGCACCTTTCTCACCCTTTCTACTACCGTGACCTCTTCTCCTACCTTTCTTCTTCTGCTCGTGTCTTTCCCTCCACCTACCTCTACTATTGACGTGAGGTGGCTTAACGCGAATTACACCATCCTTAATCAATCTCTTAACGTCTTCCCTAGTTATGGCATCAGCTACCTCATCTATTCTAGTTGGGTCAATCCAAATACGTGACTCACCAACTCCAAGTACTTCAGCAGCTAAACGCTTTTGAAGTGTTAGCTTGGTCATGGCTCATTCCTCACCGAGCTACTTGCAACTCAGTATATTTAACCTTTCCCTTCACAGCTAAGTAGTTTCAGATTTAAGTAATTCAGCTAGTACCTCCCTTTCTTCCTTTCTCAGATTGAGTATCTTGAATCCCCTTTTAATAGCCACCTTAATTATCTCAATTCTCTTCTTCTTACCAACTGTATGAGCTATCCTGATAGCGTGCTTACTTGGATCTAGACCCTCTAGGTCCTGTGGTCTGTGAACTAGAACCTCGATAAATCCTGAAGGGTGTAGTCCTCTAACGTCCTTAGGTGTCCTGTAACCGACCTTTACACGTGGTGGGTATCCTTTGATCTCCTTCCTGATCTTATTATCTAGACCCTTAGGTCGTCTCCATGAGTCCTTCCTAGCTATTCTCACGAATCTCCACTCATCCATTCTCATGAATTCAGGTTTCTTCTGTTTCATCTTCCTCTTTAACTTCATCAACCTACCTAGCTTGGTCATTAGTTCTGATTTCGGCTTAGGTAGCTCCACCTTAACCTCACTCATGGTGTATCACCTAGTAGCAGTATGCTAGTAAGACACCACCGATCCTCAGTTGCTTAGCTTCGTGATGAGACATGACACCTCTAGGGGTAGAAAGTATGAGGATACCGATGTTCCTGGCTGGTAGGATCTTCTTCTCCCACTCAATAATTTCCCTGTACTTTACCGGGAATCTAGGTTTAATGACACCGCACTTATTTATTCTACCGAGTAGCTGGACCTTGAACTTACCTGTCCTACCATCATCAATGAACTCTACCTCACCAATGTAGCCATATCTCTGCATGACCCTCAGCACAGCCGCAATTAGCTTCGAAGCTGGCCAGATGATACATTCCTTGTGTCCCCTCATCTCGCAATTCATTATCGTTGCTAGTGCATTTGCAAGTGGATCAAGCATTACCATGGTTTAGCCCTCCGAGTAAGGTACTCAAGAGCTTTAAAAACCTGCTCTAGGTTAGAAATACTTCTTGAAGCCAAGTTGCTCAGCAACTTCCCTAAAGCATCTCCTACAAAGCATTAGACCGTACTTCCTGATAATAGCTTCGTGAGTACCACATCTCCTACATCTAAGAGTTCCCTTACCAAACTTCCTCTGCTTAGGTGGTTTAATCTTAGCCATACACCCACCTCACTCCTCCAGTACCCTCGTACCGAATACGTACTTGAAGAAAAGTATTGCCTCATCCCTCGTTACCCTATGTCTCATAGGTACAGTTCCTCTCCTCCTTCTCCTCCTAGCAACCCTAAATCCAGGTCTAGCTAGTGCAACAACAACATCCATACCGAACATACCTACTGTCGGATCGTACTTAACACCAGGTATCGTGATGTATTCCCTAATACCGAAGCTTAGATTACCAAACCTATCGAAGCTAGATACCTTCACCACATTACCAATAGCTTCAAGTGCTTTCTTCAGAAACTCATATGCTCTCCTACCCCTAAGTGTTACCATACACGCAATCGGTTCTCCCTTCCTAATACCAAACTCCTTAATCGTCCTCTTAGCCTTCCTTAGAGATGGTCTTTGACCTGTAATACTCTCCAAGATCTTAGCTACCTTATGTAACCTCTCACCTGATTGACCAAGTGCAATGTTCACAACTACCTTATCTATCATGATAGCTCTCATCGGGTGATCTATAACTAGCACTGGTCCCTTACTAGTTTCAACTACTCGAGGTTCACCAGATACCTGTGGTGTAGGTGCTTCACTCATGATCCCACCTAATCAAATGCTTCTTCTGGAAGTGAGATCTCAGGCTTATCCTTCCCAACGACGAATACGTAGTCAAGTATTGTCCTAATCTCCTTACCGCTAGGTGTCTCGAGAGTAACTACTGCTTGTCTTCTCTTGAAGATTTGAACTATTGTCACTATCCTACCTACCTTACCTACGTTAGCGCCATCAGTAACAATAGCCCAGTAACCTAGATCGCATCTGTAGTGATCTAGTATCTGTTGATCAGGTAAACTTATCTTAACTACATCAAGTGTTGTATATACATCCTCAACTGGATTTAGTGGATCTTTAACTCTAATCAAGATGTTCCTACCGTCGTGTAGATTCAGCTGTATATGACCGCCCTTAACGGTTGTCTTATTGTTTATCCTACATAGCTTGAACTTAGCCTCTTCAGGTGATATGGGGTGTAGTGTTAGGTACTTAGTTGGGTGAGGTACCACCCTGTAACACTCACCTGTATCAACAACTTCTACCACATCCATTAGACCTACAGGGAACTTGTAGTCTCTACGAACAACACCATCAACCTTAATGTGGCCTTCAGCCAGTATCCTCCTAGCTTCTCTAGCTGTCTTAGCGTAGCCTAAGATATCTCTAACGATTATGAGTAATGGGAAGCACTTATCCTTGGGATGTGGTCCAGGAGCTGGTTTAACTGTCCAGACATACTCCTTACGAAGTATAGGCCAGAAGTAGGGGGCACAAGACCTACGTAGGTGTCTGAGAGATGGCATATCTAAACCCCCTAACTACCTGATTGAGGTGTGGTGGATGTAGTTACCTTCTCCTTGAACTCTCTCAACTTTTTGAGAAACTCTTCCCTAGCTTTCTTCTTCCTCTCAATAACTTCCTTCCTCTTTGAATCACTGAGATCTAGCTTGGTTATCACGACTTTAGATGGGTGTATTGGGTAGTACACGGTCTCTCCTGTTGGTTTCTTTATCACTGCTCCTTCAACGAAAATTCTCATTCTCTTGAGATCAACCTCAACGACCTTACCTTCAAGACCCTTGAAGTCACCCCTGACTACGAGTACCGTATCACCCTTCCTAACAGGTAACCTCTTGATACCTAGTTCACGCTGTAGTGGCTTAGCTAGCGGTGCTGTAACGAACTTCTGCCTCTTATGTAGTGGTGCATTGAAGTATGCTTTACGCTGCTTCTTCGGTTTACTCGATGCTATAGGCCACCTCGATACGTACTCCCTCTTTGGCATGTAACTTCACCGAGTAATTGCTGTCGCACCATGTATAAGTGAAGTTGATTAAAAACTTTCCTCACTACTCTCACCCGAGGAGTTCACCAACATCTTATAAGCTAACTTAGATACCGAGCTGATGAGACACAGCACTCGAGAAGATAGGGTATATTCAATACGCTTAAGATCTACATAGGTCAATAGTCACTATCTCATTCATATACCCACATTTAGTTTACGGTGCCACACTTAGCTTGGTAATGACCTTAGTAGACCTACCTCGTCAACTCAATCCAGTACTTACTGACTTCAGGAATACCTCGTCCTAAATTCTCCATTCTCCTTCGGATCTCTAACTTGTAACCAGACTACTACCTAGATACTTACACTAGAAAGCTACGAAAAGCCAATTACACCAAGATATAGGAGGTGATAGCAGATAATAGGTCGAGAGAACTTATCATTCTGACTGAGGGCACGAGAGGAATGCATAGATAGGTACGCAGTATTGAGGTAAGTACCTCTAGTTTAGGTGAAGGCTAGCTTAGGAGGGAGGTACACTACCTAAGTACTAGTTCGTGTCTCTGCTGCATAGCTTGTATAGTTATTTCACATGGTACTTTCTCAACGAATACCTTAGTGAATATGTGAGCTAACCTGTGACCTCTCCAAGTTAATTTATAGGTGGTACCTGATTTCTTCAAGTACTTGAGTAGAGCGAGTACCTTAGTAATTTTCTCTACTCTGTTCAATGTCTTCTTCAGCTCGTAATACCTACTTCTCAAGTAATTCAGATCCACAGTTCCCGTATAGAGCTGATTGCCAAATGCACGCCAGAGTAGCTTCTCCTTATCTACGTAGCTGACGTACTTCAGGAATCTACCACTAGTTACTGCTTGATACCACTTCTCGATGGATGGTATGTTTAGATGCTCAAATTCACGAATTAAACTAAATGCTCCAGGACCGAATCCGAGGTAATCACCCTCCATCTCATTGCTAACAGTTTCGTAGAATTTTCTCACCTTAGTCCAGGACCAGATGGTACACATTCTGTAACCATGCTCCTCGAGGATATCTCTAGCTCTCTTCAACATAGCTAACTCCGTACCTAGGTCAGGAACTTTTGGTAAAACTCCTTCCTCAATTAGCTTCCTCAGTCTAAGTCCTCTCACCAATATGAGTGGATATGTTGTTACCTGAGGAATACCGAGATCGATAACCATCATAACGTCAGTGATGAAGTCATCAGTTGTCTGTGTTGGAAGAGCAAACATGAGGTCAACATTTACGTGAACATCAGTTTCCTCAATCACTTCACGAAGTATCTTAGCTACTTCACTAGCTCTACCAGCTTCAATTCTTCCCAAAATCCTGAGGTACTTATCTTGAAAGGACTGAACACCGATACTAAGCTTCGTAATTCCGAGTTCAAGCAATTTCGAGACCTTATCCAGAGAAAGATCGAGAGGATTAGCCTCAATACCGACCTCACCAACAACATTGAACGAACTACGCAAAACCTCAAGAACCTCACTCAGCACATCAATAGGTAAGAGACTTGGAGTACCACCACCAAAGTACACCCACTCAATTACAACATCAACACCAAACTCATGAAGTACTTTACTAACTAACTCAATCTCCTTAACAATACCTCTCAACCAAGAACGAATACTAGACTCACTCACTACAACCTTATAGTATGGACAGTATGGACAGATAGAACGACAAAAAGGAACATGAACATAGACACCGACATTCCTCCTCCCAGGAACATATAGCTCAGAAACATTACTGAAATCGAAATCTCTCAGTGAAAATACAACTCCATACCTTACCCTATCAACAACCTTATCAACGAGAAACCTCTCAAATGTAGTACATACGTACATCGATAGTATTACTGATACAATCTAGTTTATAAAGATTGAGAATTAGGTATTCGAGAAAGCAGTACTGAGAAGAGGAGCGTTGACTGTAAGTTAATAAGTCCCAAAGGAATTAGAGATGAGGGGTATTGCGGCGGTCGTCTAGCCTGGACTAGGATGCTGGCCCCCCGAGCCAGTGAGCCCGGGTTCAAATCCCGGCCGCCGCACCAAATCCCTACCTCCACATCTCAGATATCAGAACTTCAGATATCTATGTGATGATTTTCGGTCGCTCTGATGCGTGATGAACCTATGGTTTACTGATGTCTAGCTACCTACTAGGTGCTCTGTGATGAACCGGTTGTACCACTGATTGATGAGGAGTCTCGGCTTGCTGATTCGTGACCTATTGATTGCGTTGATGCTACGTACAGCTCAATTCCATGAATTGCTGACTTATAAGTCTGTACCAGAGTTACCTAACTCGATGTCTAGTGTGAAGGATTTGGTTTGGTTACTTGTGAGGAGGTTTGTTGATGTTCTTTTGAGGGAATTTGGTGAGGATGTCGTTTCGGTAGCTGTGTTTGGTTCTATTGCTCGCGGTGATTTTACGTGTACTAGTGATGTGGATGTACTTATTGTGATGAGGTCTGTTCCTAGGTCTAGATTCCGTAGGTATGAGTTGGTCTCTAGAGCTGTTGATGCTGTTGAGGATCTTAGGTGTGAGTTAGCTAGGAGGGGTATGTACACTGGTGTAAGTCCT
>QMRC01000018.1 GCA_003649205.1 Thermoprotei archaeon | reverse complement strand
GATCAACACTAGACTTAACCTCAATCAGTATATGCTCACCATCCTTAACAACTAAATCAACATCGATAACAACAGGATAACCATAGACAAAACCCTCCTCATCAACATAACACCACCTCTCAACCCTAGCAACACCAAGAATCCTCTCAACAACACCCCTCATACCCTCCCTAAACACCTCCTCAGCATGCTGCAGATCTCTTACTTGTTGCTGTAAATCCTTAATAGCCTCAGTATTCTTGCTAATACTCTTCAGAACTTCCTCTATCCCCAGTAGACCAAGTACAGCATACCTAAATTCAACATCCTCCCTAAGCAACCTAAGAAACTCATCCCTCAACTCGAAAGACGTAGCAACTTCACTAAGTAACTACCTAAGGTAGCTTATAAAAACAGTACGTTAGTGAAGGAGACTAGAACAGAAACTCAACCCACTGAGAGTAACGTGAGTACACGACCCTAATAGTCCAGAACTAGGTACAAGAACATCATCAGATCATCCTAAGCTCTATAGTGTGCTCAAGGTGAAGGAGAAGAGAACTAGAGATTATGAGTTGAAGAAATGTCACTAAATTTCGGAGAGCGCTAAAGAGAGTTCAACAATTTGAGAGGTAGAGTTGGTTTATTGGGAAAATGTGGTTGAGATGTTTAGTGCATTGAGAAGAAATTCTTGAGAAGTTGATCAAAGTGGTGAAGTGTGGGTAGTGTCTTCCCGTACGTGAAATATGTACGTAGGTACAATTCGTGTTTACGTTAGGTAGGTAGGTTTTGTGCGTAATTGCAGTAAAGTATATAAGTGCACTAGAGGTACAGGTACTGGCAGGTGAAGTAAATGGGATTTAGGAAGAAGGGTATAGAGCCCGTTGTTGCTGTCCTACTCCTAGTGACAATCGCCGTCATCGCATCAGTACTAGTGTACCTATGGGTAACAGGATTCATAGGAGCAACAACACCATCAGAAACACCAACAGAACTTAAGGAAGAAATAAAGATAGAAGCAGCAACAGCATCATACGATAGCAACACTAAGGAACTAACAGTAACTGCTTATGTCAGGAATGTTGGTGAAGAAACTGTTACTATTGATGCTATGTATATCGATATTGTAGGACCAGAAGGTTCCTTAACTAATGGCTATACGAAGGCTCAAATCCAAGATCAATCACAGACATCTATTAATCCAAATACGGTAGGTGGAGTGGTCGGTACTGTTACAAATATTTCTCTAGAGTCTGGTACGACGTACACGATATACGTTAAGGTTGTTACAGCAAAAGGTGTTGAAGCACTGTACTCATTTAGCTACACAGTTCCACAACAACAGGCATAGCGGCAACAATCACAGCAAGGGAACAGGGGAGTTTTTCAAGGTATTTGATGTGCTTAAAAATAGTTTTCGGTGATCGCTAAATTTTCTTTTTACTCTGGGGCGATATGTTTAATGGATGGTTCCTCTATGATTTCTCTAAGTGAATTCATTGAGAGGGAGGATAGGGCGTTTAATCTGTTAGTGACTATGCTTGATTCTGGTTCTTTTGAGGTTTCTTCATCTCTTACTGGTGAGGGTGTTTGCTTTGTTGTTGGTGATCAGTATGTTCGTAGGGGTGAGGTTTCTGATCTTCTTGAGAGGCTTGTTGAGTTGGGTGTTTTTGAGCGTGTTGAGCATGGTTCTGTGGTTACTTGTCCTGGGTGTGGTTCTTGTTCTCTAGCTACTTTCTATGTGTGTCCTAGGTGTGGTAGTTTGAGTGTTTCTTCTGTTCAGCTCTTGATTCATACTGTCTGTGGTTACATTGATACTTCTAAGAACTTTGTGAGGGGTGGTAGGTTCTTCTGTCCTGGTTGTGGTAGGGAGGTTCCTGCTGAGGAGCTTAAGGTTTTTGGTTCGTGTTTTTCCTGTGATCGCTGTGGTGCTAGGTTTGAGTCTCCTGAGGTTAAGCATCGTTGTCTCTCTTGTGGTCGTGAGTTTTCTAAGTTTGAGGCTGTTCTTGAGCCTCTCTACACGTATAGGATTCGTCGTGATGTTGTTAGTGATGTCATTAAGGTGCTCATAGTTAAGGTAGTGACTGATGTCTTGTCTAGGTATGGTTTCTCTACTCAGGTTCAGGGTAGGATTCAGGGTGCTTCTGGTGTTGAGCATGTGTTCGATGTTGTTGCTGTTGGTAGGTTTGATGATCGTGAGCTGAGGCTGTACGTAGATATCTGCCCTAGTGCTGATGCGGCTAGTACTGCGCTGTCTTCTCTCTTCGGTAAGTCACTCGATGTTAGGGGTGATGCCTTCATACTTATTCACCCGAGTATTGGTCGTGCTCTGGATACTAGTGCTACTCAGAATCTCTACGCTATTGACTTTTTGAGGATTGGTGAGATTGGTGAGAAGTTTACTCTCTTCATTGAGTCTCTTCTAGAGGAGAAGGGTGCTAGGAGGAGGGAGGGTGTTGTTGAGGTTAAGTCGGAGGTCAGGGTTGAGGTGAAGCCTGAGGCTAAGGCTGAGGTTGAGGAGGTTGCTCCTGTACCTAAGCTTGAGGAGGTTCTACCTAAGTTTACTGAGGGGGCTCCTGTAGCTGTTGAGGAGAAGGTTAGTGAGGTTGAGGAGAAGAGGGAGGTTAGGGGTTCTGAAGTTCCTCAGGTACCAGCTATTAGTGAGTTGGTGAATTCTGTGCTTAAGTACGTTAGGGGTCTAGTGATTGAGTACGGTGGTACTAGGGATGTGTTTGGTGATGTTGACTACAGGGTCTGTGAGAAGGTTGTTCGTGAGGTTACTGCGAGGGGTTTGAGCTTCTCTATTGAGTATGTTGATGGGTCGTACTACTGTGTTTGTCTATCTCCTGAGTGCTGTGTTATTGCTCGTGTTGATCCTGGTGGTGATGTTGAGAGGGTGTCTACGATGGTTAGGGAGCTCTGTGAGACTATTGCTAAGTGGAGGAGAGCAGTTAGCTTACTGGGGATACTCTAAGGTACTTAACCTATCTCGCTCCTATTGGTATCAGTAACTTAACTAGTGGTGGTAGGATCATGTAGTAGAGTACTGTTGCGGTTGATAGCATTATCAGCATGTGTGGTATTCCGAGTACAGCTCTACCTCTCAATATCTTACCGATTATAGCACCTGAGATAATGCATTGAACTAGTAGTCCGAAGTGTAGTAGTGATGCTGCTTCTTCAGTTGTTATGGCGACCTGTAGGAAGCCACTCGCTTTCGCTGCCATGGTCTCTATTGACTCTACAAATCCATACACTATAAGTGCTCCAACGAGGACGTAGATGTAGGTTATCATGTAGAGGAGTGAGACGTAGGGTTTTAATCTAGTTCTCTTCTCTGTTTCGAATGCTCTTATTGATGACATTACGTTAGCTGCTGCGTGTAGTACCTGTGCTACTCTACCTCCGCTTCTATATGCCTCTATGAGGATGGTTACGAATCTCTTGATTATTGGTGTTGGGAATTTCCTTGAGAGGTACTGTATTGCTTCTTCAAATGTCTTACCTAGTAGTATTTGGGATACGACGTTTCTCATCTCTAAGCTCAATGCACCGTACCTACCTCTAGCAATTACCTCTATAGCTCTTGGTAGGGGGATGCCTGATGCTACTGTATCTGCTAGTGCTCTCAGTGCTATTGGTATGTTATCCTCTATGTTGCTTACGTACATGTCGTTTATGTACATGACGATAGCTAGTGGTAGGATTGATAGGCTAAACCCTACTGTCATTAGTGTGTTTAGTAGGGGGTTTACGATTAGTGGTATTGGTAGGTGTCTTGATACTACTTCAATACCTTGTCTTCTCAGGTGTGGTAGTACGATCATGAGTGGTATTACTATGACTAGGAGTAGGAGGGCTAGTGCTGATGTCGTGAGTAGTATTACGAGGTTTTTACCTCTTAACTCTATGTACTTAACCATGGTCACAGGCTCGAAACTATTGTGTCTATTATGAGGTACATAGCTATTCCGAGGATGGGTGTTAGTATGAAGATGAGTAGTGTGAGTAGTGCTGGTACTGGTACTGCTAGTCCTGCGAATCCTAGTGTTGGTGTTATGGTACCTATGACAACTAGCATTACTATGAGTAGTAGTGGTAGTACGACGATGATCACTACGTAGATCTCGACTATTAGCGATAGTGAGTTGAGTGCGCTTCTCATGTTCTCGATCTTCTTCCTAAGCAAGCTCTCTAGTACGAAGTTTGCGTAGCTTGCTATGTTTCCTGTAGTCCTGATGGTATCTACTAGACCTTTTAGGAACTCTGCAAGTGATGGTGATGGTGTGTGCTCTATAGCTACCTCAAGTGCTCTCACGATGCTTAATCCAAAAGCTCTTACATTCCTCGTTATTCTCCTAAGCTCGTACCTGATAGCACTAGACACCTCTATTTCAGATACCCTCTCAATAATTACATCAGGTCTCAAGTTAGCTGCTGCTAAGGTAACTATACACGCTACGGTGTATACGAGGTTTTGCTCTATTTCTCTCCTCCTCTTACGTACTCTGTAGAGTGGGTACAGTACCCTGATCAAGATTGCTAGTGAGGTAGCTGCTACTGTCAGTGATAGTGATGATGCTAATCCCGTGAATATGCTGTACCTAAGGAGTAGTGTGTGTAGTACTGTGGAGATTGTTAGTGTTGAGATTGCTGTAGTCACTACATACCTTATCGACTTATCCACATACGCTATAAATGGTTCCTCAACACCACTCTTCAAGTAGTACCTGTGTAGTGAGTTCATGAACCTACCTATGAATGAGTTTGCATCGGAGTTCACTAACCTATCTCTCAAGTTCTTGAGCAATGTACCACCTCCACTATGGTAGTGCTTTTGCGGTTGCCCTTAGGTAAACTAGTTCAGGTCTGTAGTAGTACTCTCTGATTACCTTGCTAACAGTAGCGAAGTCCCTTAACTTCAACTCCATGAGTGTCTTCAGGATTGTGGCTCTTCTCTTGAGTTCCTGCTCTATGTGTGTTGGGTGTATGAACTTAACCTCTGCAATCCTCCTAAGCACTACACTATCACCGATTTTCTCGTGTTTATCATTGAGAGGTGTCCATCTGAAGATATCTCTAATCTTGACGTTACCTTTCTCATCAACATCCTCAACTTCACATATTCTGACAACTCTCCTCACAATTCTATCACCTAGCTTAACTCTGGATATGTGGATGAAGACGTTAGCTAGTGGTATGAGTATTGGCGGTATGTTCATTGGCTTCGTGAGTAACCTCCTTATAGCGTACTCGATGGACTCAGCGTGCATGGTGCAGAGACCTGCGTGACCTGTAGCTAGTGCCTGAAATAGTACGAATGCTTCTTCACCACGAATCTCACCTACGATAATGTAGTCAGGTCTCATTCTGAGGCTAGACTTCAGTAGGTCGAATAGTGTAACGTCTCTAACGTATGCTTCTCTAGATGGTCTGGCTACGAGTGGTACCCAGTGCTCGTGTGGTAGTCTAAGCTCTGGAACCTCCTCTATCGTAATGACTCTACACTCAGGTCTGATGAACATAGCTATAGCGTTTAGGAGTGTGGTCTTACCTGCACCTGTAGCACCTGTTATGATGATGGTCCTCATGTTATCGACGAGGTACCAGAGGTACGCAGCTTCCTCAACAGATATCGTATTTTGGATTAGTAGGTCGATAATTGTTAAGACCTCAATACTGAATCTACGGATGCTAAAGGTTGGGCCTCTCCTCGATACCTCGGTCAATGTTATGTGTACTCTCGAGCCATCAGGTAGAGAACCCTCAACAATCGGATCTGCTATGCTGATTTGCTTACCAGCTCTATACGCAAGTTTAGTTACGAAGGACTCAAGCTCTTCAAGACTATCGAATACGATGTTTGTTGGCATTGATTCGTAGAATCTGTGCCAAACATAGATAGGTGATCCAACACCATCACAGAGGATATCCTCTAGGTATGGATCTCTCATGAGTGAATCAATCTTACCATAACCAATGAAGTCCCTAATCAGGTAGTACATGTACTTACTCAGTGCTTCAGGTCTTGGAAGTTCAATACTGTACTTATTGATGATATCTCTGACCTTACTCTCAATGTACTTCCTCAACACTTCCTCACTACCCTTATTGGGGAATGAGTCGAGATCACGACACTCTTCATACAGCAACTCCTTAAGCTCCTTCAAAACCCTATGATCTTCCTCACTTAGAGGAGGCTCAATTACGAAGTACATCAACCTACCAGTAGTGATCTCACGAGCAATAACCGTGTAAGCATGAGGAGGATTAACAGCATAGAAATCAACAACTGCATACCCTTTCTCACGAAGTTCATCTCTGATGCTAGCTACTGGATGAACTACATTCCTCCTACTCACTGAAGAACTGCTGTAACTCATTCAGTAACCCCAAATCAAGGCTCTTAGCGACTACCTCACTAATCTACTTAACTAACATACACAAGATGGCTACTAACCTTACAGGATTTATAAAGTTCAGAAAGTGAGTAAGTGATTAGGTGGTATGAGGAGGAAAAAGCTGGGAATTAGTGAGGTAACAGCTACGGTACTCCTAGCAGCGGTAACGATATCGGTATCGGTAGGTGTCTACCTGTGGGCTAGTGGGTATTTAAGCTCACTAACATCAGCAGTGACAGGTGTTATTGAGAGAGGTGAAAGAGAGGTAGTAGCGAGGATACAGGTAGTTCACGTAGATATATCACCAGTGACAGGAGGATACAACTTAACGATCTATGTACTCAATACGGGGAAGACTGTAGAAACGATAGACGTTGTATACGTAAACAACACGGTACCTGACACCTATACACCAACTAAGCTTAGACTAGCACCGGGACAGTTAGGTAAGGTAGTAGCGATAAAGTACGTTACAACAGCAAGAGCATTCTTAGTTAAAGTAGCATCGAGGTATGCGGTGTCAAATGAGTACTTGGTTAAGGTACCTTAGGTGTAGGGGTTACTTCATGAGGGGTCGAGGTGGATTAGGTATATCGGTTCCTATAGCGACAGTATTTCTACTCATTGTACTGACACTCTTCATTGTATCTATGACACTCATGATGATTAGGTTTAGTGATTACGTGAGGACAGTACAGGCAGCAGTAGCTGAGGAAGCTGAGAAAACTGAAGAGAATTTCGAGATATACTTAGAGCCGCCAGAGGAGTGGGTAGCGGGGGCAAAATTCATAGTGCACATAGTGAATAGGGGATCAAGGGCAATAGTTACGAGGGTAGCATTCCTGACGTACGTAGATCCAGCAACAGACATCACGAGGAGTCTTGTGAATTTAACTACATTAACGATACCTGTTGGTGGAAGTAGTTCGTACATATTTACCATACCAGATGCCACGAATTATCCACCTCCCTCAGTTGATGGGGGGTACTACGTAGTTAAGGTAGTGTCGAGTCAGGGTACTGAGCGAAGCACTATTTTCAAGGTGCTTAGAGTAAATGCTTCTGCCTCCATAGCACCGCCGTACGTGGAATATGTTGGGGAGTATAGTGTATGGTGGTACTACATAACGATTGGGTACGAGCTAGTTACACCAACGTGTGAAGTAAAGATCTTCATACATAATAACTCAACAATACCTCTCTATAAGATAAAGGTCAATGGTACTTTAGAGACAACAGGAACAGAAGCATTAACACCACCGGTGATACTGTCTACAAAAAGTATAGACTACTTAGCTCCTGGAGCCTCTGTTTGCGTAACTTGGTTTATTGATTATCGTACGTATGGCGTACCTACATGGGTTTGGGGCGCTGTTGGGCCTCCTGATTATGGTTCATTCGTTTTGAGGTATCGTGTCTACATCTATAACTCTATCATCGCTGAAGGTACCTACGAAATACCTTATGTAATTGTCGAGTGGCCACTCTCGTAGCTATTCCTCTATGAATTCTGTCTCTATCTCTGGTTCTTCCTCTTCTACGTCTTCCTCCTTTCTCCTACCTAGCTTCCCTATTAGTGCTAGTGCTATTGTTCCTCCACCTATTCCTCCTGTTAGTAGTAGTGCTTCTAGTGTTGTTACTGGTCCTATTACTGGTAGTTCCATGAATATGTCTAGCTTGATCTCCTCCTCCTTGTTGTTATCTAGCTCTACTGTCTTGATTGCTGATGTCTTGACGTACTTGACCTCAATCCTGTACTTTCCTCTTGGTAGTTGCTTTATTACTGCTGTTCCGTTCGTATCTGTTCTCGCTACTGTGATGACTTTACCTGTCTCTGTCATTACCTTGATAATTGCGTTCTCTATTGGTTGCTCTCTAACTCCAACTACCTTTAGCTTGAGGTTGTATACTTGTGCCATTACTGAGATGTCTGTCTTCAGTACTGTTCCTAGGGCGTACTTACCTACTTCAACTCCCATGTACTTGATCGATATGGTGTATGGTCCTGGTCTGTAGAGTACTGTTGTTACTTTTCCTGTTGCATCTGTTGTCAGTGTTGTGGTTATGGGTCCTTCTATGGTTATTGTTGCGTTTGGTAGTGGGTTACCAGCTGTATCTATTACCTTTACTGTCATTGGTTTCCACTTGATGAAGAATCTGTAGGTTCCTACTTCGTAGACTTCACCTATCTTCACTGCGATGTATGCTTGTTTCTCGGTTATGGATACTGTCCTGTTGATTCCTGCCCACGGTACTTCGCTATCTACGTAGTTCTCGTAGATTGCTCCACTTGGTGTCACTACTGACTTTATCTCTGCGTGCTCTGGTACCTGTACTACTAGGTATGCGTAGACTGAGGTTGCTATGTCGTTCTCACTTACCTTTATCTCTAGTCCTTTCTCTGTCCACTTACCTACTTCTCTGTACTTGAGTGGTATGTAGATGACTATTACTGGGTAGCTGAAGGTGTTCTCTATCTGTAGTGTTGTTCCGTAGACTATGTATGCTTTTATCCAGGTCTTGAACTTGATTGGTGGTATTAGGTAGCTTATTCCTGCTACCGAGATAGTCCTCTTCTCAATCATTACCTTATCTACAAGGTCTGCTGTGATCTTGACATCACCTTTCTCTACTTCCGTTACTGGGTACACGGTTGATATCAGTACGACGTATCCTAGGTGTTTCCACCCCTTCTCGGGTAGTGGTGTTGAGATTTGTTCTGTTGTCATTGGTGGTATGGTTAGGTTGTAGAAGCTTTCTCCTGCTACTAGCATTGCTGATGGTAGTACGTACTCCTTACCCTTCTCTAGCACTATGGTGTAGGTTCCTGTTGGTAGTTCTCTACCTAGCTTAATCACTACGTGCTTGTAGTCTATCGATGTTGTGTCTGGTGGGTACTGTTCCTGTATGTCTGGTCTAAGTAGTGATGTTCCGTGTGGTGTTATTACGTCTTTTATCCTGTATGGTGCGTAGTTATCTAGCTCTATCTTCATCACTAGGCTACTTGTTCCGAAGGTCTTTGGTACCTCCGGTGTCTCTACCTTGATCCTAAGCTCTCTAATCGGTATGTATGTTGTCTGTGTGTACTTGAATACTCTATTTGCTCTAACTCTAATCACTTCATTCCCCTTGTTGATTAGTACAGCTCTCTCACCGTAGACAATTACCTTCTTTACCAGATTTGGTGGTACCTTGACGAACTTTACGTCCTTACCCTCTACCTTTACTGATGGTGGTAGTGGTTCCGTGAACTCTAGCTCTATACACTTTAGGTTGAATCCTGGTGGTGAGGGTAGTGGTGCTACCTGTATTGATTTGCCTGGTTTGATTAGGTACGTTATGCTTGATTCTACCTGTAGTGTGTACTCTACCTTGAGGTAGTACTGTACTTGATCTACTTCGGCGCTGTAGACTGTGAGTGGTGTTAGTGTTATCACTGCTAATGTGAGTAGGATTAGGGTTAGGTGGTGGAGCTTCATAGTGTAGTCACCTCCACTAATTCAATGACCTTGACCTTCCCTGTCTTGGCCTTGAGCCATAGCTTGAGTGCTTGCTCAAGTATGATATCTTCGCTCACTCCGAATCTCTGTGCTAGTTCTCTCAGCATTACTTGAGGAGAGGACATACCTACTACCACCTCGGTGCTTGAGTAAGTGATATGTGTAATAAGGGAGATGTTTGTCTTGAGTTGTATTACCTAGGTATGTATGGGGGTGGTGAGGCTGTACGTCATTGGTATTGATGAGGCTGGTAGAGGTCCTGTTATTGGTCCTATGGTTATGGCTTGTGTTGTTGTTCGTGAGGATAGGGTGAGCAACCTAGTTGGGCTCGGGGTTAGGGATTCAAAGCAACTTACGAGGAGTAGGCGTGAAGCTATTTTCTCGGTGTTGCGGGAGGTTGCTGACTACATTACGTATAGGGTTGTACCTCCAGATGTTATTGATTCTGCTGTTGAGGGTAGGTGTGCTAGGAATCTAAATGATTTAGAGGCGAGGATATGCTCTGAGTTAATTGCTGATTGTCTCTCTAGGTTTAGTTCCTCTGAAGTGCTCTGTATCTACGTTGATTCACCTGATCCTGTACCTCACAGGTACTCATCCATGGTTAAGAGGTACTTACTTGAGAGAGGAGTGGGGAGTGGTGTCAGTATTGTTGCGGATAATCATGCTGAGTCGAAGTATGTGGTGGTTGCTGCTGCGTCAATTGTCGCTAAGGTGTTGAGGGATAGGGAGATTGATGAGTTGAAGAGGATTTACGGTGATTTTGGTAGTGGTTACGTTACTGATCCCAAGACTATTAGTTTCCTTGAAGATTACGTTAGGAAGTTCGGTGAGTTACCTCCTTGTGTGAGGAAGAGTTGGAGTACTGCTAGAAAGGTTTTGAGTAAGTGTTTGGGTACTAGGCTAACTGACTTCATGTAGCTTTATGTGGAGTTCAGTCTCGGACTCAAATCTGTACTGAGGAGTACTCTACTACGTCTCGTGAACTTGTACCTATGTGCATCTACGTAGCTAGCTACCTTCCAACCGTATCTCTCAGCCATTGCTAGGTACTCACTCGGTACTCTAGGTGGGAATCCCTGTACTTCAGCGAAGAACTCACGAATTACCGTGTAGTTCTTCTTCTGGAGAAGTGTGCGGAGTTTCTTGAAGTACCTACTCATACCTATTCTCGTCCCTACTAGGAATGCTAGTACGGGGTTTACTTTGTCTTCAGGTCCTCTAGGCATCTTCCTGATGAAACTGAAGATGTTTGGTGGTGTGAGTATGAAGTGTGCTGTACCGATTACTACAAGGTCGTGTTGCCCGGTACTGAGCTTTCTCAGTGCTTGCTTACCTAGCTTCTCTATTTCAACACTAAATCCATAGCTCTTTATACCGGTGGCTAGTGACTTAGCTACGTCCTTAGCTACACCGAGGATGTCGTAGTAGAGCACTAAGCACCTTAGGCTCAAGACGTATTCACCACGTGGTTCAATCATTACTTGGTTAAAAGTATTCACCTGAGGTATTGATCACAAGGTTAATTTAGGTGAGTTAGAGTCTTCTCACGTAGATGCTGAAGCAGTTCGCAACTGATCAATGAGGAAGCCCTCGATCACTGAGTCTATACTCCATGTAGAAAGTCTTGAATTACTCCACAACCACACTACCTCGGTGAGACCATGATCCTTGAGAAGCTACCACCAGGCAAGAGTCCACCTGATGATATATACGTGGTAATTGAGATCCCCAAGGGCTCAAACGTCAAGTATGAAATTGATGAAGAGGTAGGAGCTATCGTAGTTGATAGGATCCTCTACACAGCAATGTTCTACCCATTCAACTACGGAATAATACCTCAGACACTTGAGGAAGATGGTGATCCACTAGACGTACTGGTTGTATCACACGAAGCATTAGCACCAGGTACAGTCATTAGAGTGAAACCAGTTGGCATACTCTACATGGAGGATGAGGAGGGGCCTGATGCTAAGATCATAGCAGTACCACACCCGAAGATAGACCCGAGGTTTGCTAATGTGAACGACATCAAGGACCTACCACAGGCAATCCTCGACCAAATCAAGCACTTCTTCGAACACTACAAGGAATTGGAACCAGGTAAATGGGTTAAGGTAACTGGTTGGGGTAGTGCTGAGGAAGCTAAGAAGAGGATTACAGATGCAATTGAGAGATTTAAGAGAGAGAAGAAGAGTTAGCACAGTAACTAGCTAGTGATTCTCCTCTAAACATCTCTTTTAGTTCAGTTCACTCCACTGTGATGAGAGGGTCCGCATACAGATCCTGGTGAAGAGAAGGCTATACGCTGATTATATTTCAGTGAGAAGTGAAATTACTTCAGATAGTACGTGCAGTATGAAGAGCACTAACATGATAGCTATCAGTGGTGTTATGTCGATAGTGCCAGAAACCACAGCTGAGTTTACCCTCAGGTACTTGATCTCTAGCGAGCCGAAGTTTAGTACCTGTAGCATGTAGCTAAACAACACGATAGATACCACTAGGTTGAGGCTAAAGCCAGCAACTCTATTCAACAGTTCAAGTACGCTAGTCATAGCTCTTATGGCTATAAGTGCTAGAAGTACGTAGATGCTAATGGGTGATGTCAATACGTCGAAGATTGCTCTAGAGAGTGCGATTGGATTGGTGAGGACTATCTGAAGGATGTGTGGTGCTAGATAGTATATTGCGTAGTCGAGAATACCGTGAAGAGAGCCCAATACAGCAGCTGAAATCAGTGCTTTTCTCTCAACTTCTCTAGTACTCCCTTCATGCACTGAGCTTCACCTCAGCTACTACATTGATTAGTTCGAGAATTGACATAGTAATCCTTAGTCTCGAGGGTCTAAACCCCATACCTCTGGTGATCTCGATAGTGATGTACCTACTCACTACAGTTCCCTTAGTGAGGAGCGGTACATCAATTAACTCAATGTACCTACCACCCATCTCAGCATCGAGCTTAAAGTTACTTAGAGGCACATCACCTCTATACTCAAGCCTCACCAGGTACCTGACCAGAGTTACATTACCTCTAACTGTGTACCCAACTGGTGTGATCTCGAATTTAAGGTCACGAGATAGGTGAAGTAATTCCACTAAAGCTACTGAGAGGGATACCGCTACAACCACTGCTAGTACAACGATAAGTAGCTTCAACACCACCGAAATACTCATGGGTGAACTCACCTAACCCTCGTTAGGAACTCAATACCTTTACTAATCAGTATGAAGCCAACGACAACCATTACTATGAGGTACATCAACTTCGGTAGTATGGCTGCTAATGTATTGACTAAGCTCGTTATAGCATCGACCAGAGTACCTCCCTTAACCTCTACGTAGGGTGTCGATACGAGGTATGTGTACGCTAGTAGGAATACTGCTACCAGTAGTATTGCACCACAACCAACTAGGATAATACCAACGAGCCTCATCTGCATGAACTTCTCACCACATTTACCTGCATTGAAGCGAATATATTGTTTTTCTCAGCTGTAGGCTTAGTCATCACGAGTCAGTGCTTACCGCTTCAGCACCTACTTACTGTAACCTAAGGTCAAGTATATTAGGTTTCCTAGGCTATACCTCTTCATGTTGAGGGAAATTGGAGAGGGTGCTGTTGTACAGGTGCATGAGAACCCATATTCATCGAATACCTACATTGTCGTCTCAGGTACTCATGCTCTAGTTGTTGATCCTGGTATCTCTACTACTGATGAGGTATGTGAAGTGAGGAGGTTTCTTGAGGTATCTGGTGTACGTGATGTGTATGTGATTCACACTCATATGCACTTTGATCACGTTGCTTCTACTGCTGTACTTAGGAGGTACCTAAGTAGTCGTGGCTTTAGAGTGTTGGTTCTTCACCACCGTAGTGAGGCTGAGTACTTAGAGCGAGGTGATAACTATGTAACGCTTGCAGTACCGTTCTTTGATTCCGTTCTTGAACCTACTCAGATCGATCTAGTTGTTACTGATGGCTATAAAGTTTCTATAGGTGAGTACACGGTTGAGGTAATTCACACACCCGGTCACACTATTGGTAGTATTTGCCTGGTTGTACCTAAGTTGAGAGTTGTATTTACTGGAGATACTGTGTTTAGTGATGGTGTTCCAGGTCGTGTGGATGTACCGACCTCATCTCCTCGAGACTTGGTATCTAGCTTGTTGAAGCTTAGGAGTAGGTTACACGGTGAGTACCTTGTTCTTCCAGGTCATGGGAGGTTGTACAGGGGTCTTCTTGAGGAGTTAATTGAGAGATGCCTTAGATACCTCGCATAGTGTGTCATTGTGCTACTTGATAAATAGGGTGTTAACACATAGTCTTCTGATGTTGTGTAATCGATTAGTGGTTGATGTTCACGCTATGGATTTTATATTTAATCATGTCAGATCTACATATCCACGGGAAGCCTTTGGTGTATTGCTTGGTTACTTCAGTGGTGATGCATATATCGTTAAGAGAGCTATTGCTCTCGAGAAGGGTTACTCTAGTGAGTTCTCTTTCAGTATCGATTATCGTGAGTGGTTAGAGAGGGTTCTAGCAGGTGTAAAGCAAGGTCTGTGCTACATAGGTATGTACCATAGCCATCCTGATGCTGAACCATTACCCTCTACTGAGGATGTTCATACGATGATTCAGTGCCCTGGTGAGGTCTGGTTAATTGTTGGTGTTTGGTCTGATGGTAGGGTTGAGTACGCTGCATACACTATCCCGGGACCTGGATGTGGTATCGCTAGGTTGGTGGTTGAGTTCTTATGACTCGTGAGTACCCTCCCTATCCAATACCTGCTGTTGCAGCTCTCGTAGTGAAGGAGGATAAGGTACTTCTTGTTAAGAGGGGGAGTGAGCCGAGTAAGGGCTTCTACTCACTTCCTGGTGGTGTTATTGAGCTTGGTGAGAGTGTTGAGGAGGCTCTAAAGCGTGAAGTACTTGAGGAAACTGGTCTAGGTATTGAAATTCTCAATCTCTATACAGTGACTTCGTACGTAGAGAGGGATAGTGAGGGTAGGGTGAAGTACCACTACGTAATTATCGTGTACTTAGCTAGAGCTAAGGACGAGATTACTAGACCAGGTAAGGAGGTTACTGATGTTCGTTGGGTTCCTCTAGTCGATTGTCTTAACTTGAGGTTGAGTAAGTTCTCTCGAGAGGTATTGAGGCAATTTGTTAACGATATACTTCGAGTATCACCTCGTAGTAGGGTCTAAACCTCGTTGGTTGCTTGATTACTATTATCCCCTTGTAGTCTACATTCCTCAACCTTATCTTGACATTTCTGTAATCTATAGTTTTGCACCTCTTCAATTCCTCCCTGAGCTTATTGAGGATTGCTTGTGTTACCTCCTTAAATGTCTGAAGCTTGTTTGAGTGCTGCATTGCGCATTTCTTCAGTATCTTATTTGCTCTAGATGCTCCGTATGACTTCAGTATGAGCGCTATGTAGAGGAGGACTAGTATCACCATAATCATGACGTAGGCTATGGCCACTATTGCTGGATTCTTACCACCGAGAACTAGAGAGAAGAGAGGTACTAGCATCGCCCAGAAACACGATCTCGTTATTCCATCACTTATCCTGATCATTTTGAGGTACCTTCTACCTTCAGTCGTATCGAAGAGTTCACCATAGACATCGAACAATATCTTCTTCAATGTCTTCCACGGTTTAGGTAGGTCCTTTAAACCTGTTCTCTCAAGTACCCTCTCCACTAATGCTGGTGCTGTGTAGACACCAACTCTATACCCATCAAATGCTTGGGCTAGAAACACTAGATCAGATATCTTCTCCCTCTCTTTCTTTGTATAGGTCTTTAGCTGCTCTCGCGGTCTCTGCTTAACCATGTTGGTAACCTCCTTCTTTAGAGGCGAAACACATATTATTAACTTTGTAGTTTGTTTACTAGAGAGAATTAGACTGAGTCTAAGAGGGAGATGTGTGACGTCCTTTAATCTCTGTATGTGTAGAAGATATGTAAGGAAGGAGCTTACAGAAAAGGAACTCGAATATCTGTTTACTCTCTACCTTCTACGAGGTGAAGAAGAACTTATCTCTGTGTCAACGATTGCTCAGCAGATGGGTGTAACAGCACCTACCACTGTAGCTATCTTAAGGAAGTTAGCGAGTAGAGGATACGTCAATTACGTTACTAGAAGAGGAGTTTCATTAACAAGGAAGGGCGCAGCACTTGTTAAGTATTTTTTACATCGTCACCTAGTTCTAGAGACGTACTTGGTTAAATGTCTTGGTGTTGAGCCGAGAGTAGCGTGTGAGTGGGTTAAGAGGTTTGACCTCTATGTTCCTGACGAGCTAGTGAATAAGTTGTGTGAAATGCTTGGGAGACCTGCATGCTGCCCATGTGGTGTACCTATTCCTCATCCTGAGGTGGAATTTCATGAAGAAGAACACACGTAGTACAGCTGCTATCATAGCAATTACGTTACTCATCCTCATACTTCTCTCTTCAGCTACTGTAATGTGTGTAGGTAGGAAGCTCAAGATAGCTGTATCCATTGAACCACTAGCTCTCATAGTTAAGGAGATTGTTGGTGAGTACGGTGATGTTGTAGTTCTACTGCCTCCTGGTGTTGAACCTCATGAGTTTCAGCTGACAAGGGAGGTAATTGATAAGGTGAAGGGATGTGATTTAATTGTCCACACAGGTCACTGCGGTTTCGAGCTTAAGCTAGTTGAGGTAACGGGTATTAGAGACCTTGGTTTACGTGACTTCATTAGGTATGGACTTAAGCTCAAGCCACTACCTGGAAGGGAGGTACCAACCGTAGTACCTAAGGGAAAGAGCGCTCTAGAGCTAAGTGCTATGGGCTACAATGTCCATGGTTGGTGGTTAGATCCAGATAATGCTATTGCCGTTGCTCGAGCACTTGTAGATACACTATCTGAAATCGATCCAGAGCACTCTAGGTACTACCGTACTAGGTTTGAGATGTTTCTTGAGGAAATTAAGGAGCTTAAGGAGTTTCTAAGTGAAGTTTCTACAGGTGAGGAGTTAATTGGAAGAAGTGTAGTTGTTGTTGCTCCTAGTACTCAGTACCTTCTTGAGTGTCTAGGTATGAGGGTTGATGCTGTATTGTCTATCGGTACCGTTACTGCTGGTGGTAAGACGTTGAGTGATATCGTTAGTGGTTTGAAGAGTGGAGCCTACTGTGCTCTTATCGCTCCTGAAATCTGTAGATATACGAAGTTAGGTGACTATGCTACATCACTAAGCCGTGAAACTGGAGTACCACTAATCTACCTAAATGTGGTGGAGGTTAAGTACGCTAGGACATATGTGCAGTATGTAATGTACAATGTGGTCAAGCTAGTTACGGAGATGAAGGTGAGTGGAACTGGGAGAGTTGGGGCTCAAGTACCTCTGCTATACATTGTCCTACTTGCCTGCCTATCTATTGTTATAGTTATTGAGACTATGCTGATCATTAGGTTGAGGAGGGTTAGGTGATATGGGTATAGTAGTGGTTAAGGACTTAACTGTTGAGTACGAAGGTGTTATTGCTCTTGAAGATGTATCTTTGGAGGTTAGTGAACCTTCGTTTACTGTAGTTTTGGGGCCTAATGGTGCTGGTAAGTCAACGCTGCTAAAGACCTTAATTGGATTCATAAGACCTGTAAGAGGTATTGTTCGTGTTCTAGGTATTGACCCTACTAAGGAGCCTTATAGAGTTAGGAAGTTAGTTGGGTACTTACCTCAAAGGGAATTCATTGAGAGAGACATCCCGATTAAGGTACGTGACGTAATTCTCTTCGGTTTACTTGCTAGGAGACCTCCACCTAGAGTAGCTACTGTTCGTGATCTTGAGAAGGTACGTGAAGTACTCAAAATTGTTGGTTTAGAGGAACTTGCTGATAAGAGATTTGATGAACTATCTGGAGGTCAGCAACAGAGGGTACTCATTGCTAGAGCGCTTGTATCTGATCCGAAACTACTTCTCCTTGATGAACCGTTATCAGCAACAGATGTCAAGACTCAGGTATCTATTCTCGAGCTACTACGTGAGTTAGTTGATGAGAGGAATGTATCGGTTATCATGGTTACTCACGATGTTAGTGTAGCTGTTGAGTACAGCGATTACGTTGCATTACTCAATAGGAGATTGCTGGCATTTGGTAAGCCAGGTGATGTTCTTACGCCAAGTAACTTAGTGAAGGCATATGGTGAAGGTCTTAGGATGTTCTTAACTAAGGAGGGTAGGGTAATGTTCATAGCTGATCAACATATCTGTGACTTCTGTGAGTACTGTAGGTCAAGAGAGTGGAGGAGAAGGAGAGGTGCTACCTAGCTTCGTACTTTACGCACTCATAGCTTCAGTTCTTGTATCATTTGTTGCTGGAACAGCAGGTGTCTTTGCTGTACTACGTGGAGTTTCATTCCTGATTGCTGGTGCTGCACATGCTGCTCTAGGTGGAGCAACAATAGCGTTGATCTTAGCTACTCAAACTGGTATACCATTTCTCCCACCGATAGTTGGTGCCTTACTCATGGCTTTAGCAATGGCATTAGCTACAGGGTATGCAGGTGGTAGGGGTATAACAGCTAGAATGGAGACAGCTATTAGCGTGTTCTTCGCTCTTTCGCTGTGCTTAGCTGTTGCCGCTATATCGCTCGTACCATCAGAACTCATGAGTCAAGTATGGGGTTTCTTGCTAGGTGACATACTTCTGCTTACTGAACAAGATGTACTAATACTCACAGTAGCTACTTTAGTCGTCATTAGCCTGATCTCTATTTTCTTCAAGGAGTTCACGTACATATGTTTCGATATGGAGGGAGCTGCGGCATTTGGAATGAGAGTTCACCTATACAACTACCTGCTACTATCGCTAATAGCTACCTCAACTGTTATTGCTACCAAGGCTATAGGTGCTATCGTGGTGTACGCCATGATGACTGCTCCAGCAGCCACAGCACTGCTGCACGCAAAGTCCATAGAGAGAGCTATCATACTAGCAACAGCACTAAGCCTTCTCTACCTCTGTACTAGCTTACTGATATCGCTCACGCTAGTGAATATAGCTCCAGGTGCTCTCGCTGGAGTACTTGCTGCAGTAGTGTACCTCATCTCACTAACCATTAAGAGAGCAAGGAGGAGAATTAGAGAGTAGTGCAGTGAGCGTGGACTAAAGACAAGGAGGTAGTACGTGGTACCTATCAAGAGTTAAGTTTAAATACACAATAGCGAGAGGAAACACAATGGCTGGCTTTTACGATTACCTAATGAGATTCAGCCCAGAGCACAGAGAGAAACTCGTTAAGATTGCTCACATAATTCTATGCTATGAGGAGGCTAAGAGGAGAGGACTTCTAGAGCAAGTAAGTAGCGTTCTAGCATCAGTTATCTCGTACTTCTGGAAGGAGAAGATGAGGAGGAATCTTGAGGAAAAGTGGTTTCATGACATAGTTCAGAAACTCGCTAATGAGTACCACATGTGTAGAGCAGAGGCATTAGCAGTATCCTCTATCGTTGGTTACGTATTCTCGAGAGCTTATACGAAGGAGGCTTATGAGCATGAGATCGAGAGAGTAAATGATTGTGAGTGTAGAGTTCTGTGGAAGGGTACTTGTGACGTCGCTATGGTCTATGGTATACTGAAGAGGTTAGGTATGGTCGAGGTAACGGAATTGAGAGAGATCTGTGAGCTATATAACGTCGCCGCTAAGGAGGTAGCTAAATTTACTCTTGAGGTAGTTGGTCTTCCATACATACCTGATGTTGTTAAGGAGCGTATCGAGCGTGATTTATCCGGTAGAGGTATCTGCATTGAGAAAATATTCGTAAAGAAAATTAGTTAACGATTTAGTAGCTATACCTACATAAGGGTTTTCTTTGGGGGTTTAGCTATGAGTAGTGAGTTTGATCGAGAAGCTGAGGAGATTCTTCGAAAGAAATTAATGAAACTTCTTGTTGAGACTAGGAGACGTGAGACCATGGTTGGTGGGATCATTGAGGTTAAGAGTGTTAGTGAGTTGAAGAGGTTAATTAATGGTGATAAACCTGTTGTGATAGATTTTTGGGCTCCTTGGTGCCCACCTTGCCTACTAATGAAGCCTATCTTCGAAGCTATTGCAAAGGAGCTATCTGATAGAGCCATCTTCGCTAAGGTCAATGTTGATGAGGTTCAAGATGCTGCTGAGGAATTCAATATATTCGCTGTCCCAACGCTAATGATTGTGTACCGAGGTAATGTCGTGTGTAGGGTTGAAGGTGCTATGCCTAAGGAAGTGTTTAAGAAGTGGGTTATCAACTGCTTGAGCAAGATCGGTGTGTAGCCATGTCAGGTAACTCAACTATTCGTGATGTAGTTATCATTGGTGGAGGGCCAGCAGGCCTCACAGCAGCTCTCTACTTAAAGAGGTTAGGTCTCGATCCTTTAGT
>QMRC01000017.1 GCA_003649205.1 Thermoprotei archaeon | reverse complement strand
GTTGATGAGGGAATTACTGTGGAGAAGAGGTTTAGGGGGCAAAGACACGAGAAACAAAAACAAAAACCCCTAAACCAAACACACACAAAAACAAACAAAACACAAAACAAAACAACAAAAACAGCTAGGTTTGTCCTTCGTATAGTGCGATGTTTAGCCTAAATGTGGAGCTGTCTATGTACTGTATACCTAGCACTGCAATGTACCTACCATCATGCGATATGCAGGGGTATGATGAATCTGGTACGTCTGTAGGTACGTCACGGGCATCAATCGATGCTACCTTTGTCTTACCTCTCCACACGTCGATTACACGTCGGTCTCCAGTGTACGTATCAATGATGTAGTACTTCTTCGTTAACTCACTGCAAAATGATGTTGTAGCTGTGAGTTGAATGAGGTAGTAAGTAAAAGATTCACCTGCTTCGGGATAGGTAGATATGATGGATAGATCAGGTATAGATAAGATGACTGGTTTAGCGTAACTAGCACCACCTGTATCTGTTAGAGAAGCATAAACAATAAGTGCTTCATTCCTCGATATGAAACCAATGACCCCACGTACACTGGCAAGCGATATCTTAACACTGATGTCGATTGACTTCAGTGCAATCCTCGTATAGTTACTGTAGTTTGGTTCTTCTGCTCCTGTGATTAGTCCTAGTGCTTCTCGTATTTTCTTCACTGCATCAACTAAGTCGTTGTGGTCTGAGCTTAGTACCCAGTCTCCTCTTTTTACGTAGCGTAGTTTCGCTATGATGTTGTCGAGTTCGCTTAATTTATCTGATAGTGACATAGTCTCTCTGGTGTTACTGTGTTTAATCCTAGAAAAATATTTGGTGAGCAGTACTTCAAGGGTGGGCTAGCTAACTACAACGACTATCTCCGTGATCACAGGTTTCCGAAGGTAGCTGATGCTCTGGTGAGGGTCTTTGACTTGAGGGGGAAGTCTGTGCTTGATTGTGGTTGTGCTGTTCCGTACCTAGTTGATGAGCTTCGTAAGAGAGGTGTTGATGCTCATGGTTTCGACATCAGTGACTACTGTAAGAGACGGGCTATTGCTGAAGGGTTGACTTTCTTCATTCAAGCTGATGCTAGGTTCATACCATTTAGGTCAAGGTCATTCTACCTAGTGATTGCTAGTGAGTTAGTTGAGCACATTCCTGCTGAGTTTGAGGATTTATTGTTGCGTGAACTTGCTAGGGTTTCTGCTAGGTTTCTGCTGATTAGGACACCTTTCTGGAGAGATGACTGCGATAGAGATTGTACTCATGTAAATATTCACCCTCACATGTACTGGATAACGAAGATTGAGCAACTTGGTTTTAGACACAGTGATGATCTCTTTGAGGAATATGCAACAATTGGGGAAAGGGAATTTAGTATGTTCTTCGACGAGTTTCTCGTGTTTGAGAGGGTGATGTAGGTATGGATAGGAGAATCGTGATCATAGGTATTGATGGTCTTGGGTACAAGTACTTCACATCTATGTTCAAGAACTACATGCCGAATCTAGCTAGGCTTGCTGTTGAGTATGGTATACATATGATCGATGTTAAGGTTGCCATATCTCCGAGATGTTGGACTCGTATTTTCGCTGGTGTTGATGTTCAGTGGTACAACCTCTACATAAAGAGGGTGAGAGATGATCAGTGGAGGTTGATTAGGTATGACGAAATTCCAGTGAAGTGGATTTGGGACTACTTCCCGCAAATCATATACATCAATGTTCCTGTTGTTCTTCCACCGGTAAGCAATGTACCTGATTTCCGTCCTGTTGCATATGGTCTACCGTACACCTTCTTTGAGGCTTGGAGGGAGATCAATACTGTTAGGTTCTGTGCTAGGAAGTACCTTGAGCAAGATAGAGACGTGATTTGTTGTTTCACGTGGGTTGATAGGTATTTACACATCAATAGACCGAATATGTCGCTATACAGGTTGCTACATGAGATGGACGAAGTGATTAGACAGCTAGTGGAGTTAGCTACTGACTTCATTATTGTGAGCGACCACGGTATGAAGCTTGTGAGGGATGAACCTGCTGGTGAGATTAAGCCGAGACACGACATGCCGTATATACGCACTGTGACGAAGGCTATCCATGACCACGATACAGATGCATTATTTATATCATCACTGAAAGTAAGACCACAGAGGTTAGAAGATGTCTTCACAATTATGCTCAACTACTTTAAGACAAAATACCATTAAGGACTGCGTAAAGCGGAAAAGGAACATCTACTACTTTACTGTTCGTGTTGTTTTTAATGACCATGCTTTTACCATGAATCCCTACATAACGAGGACAATTAGGAAGGTTGCCACGTGCGTGCTGAATTCTAAGTTTGCTGAAGCTAAGCTATTCAAACCGGGTAGGAGAGGTGCTTTCGCACACGTACATCTGAACAAATTAGCTAATCTAGGTTACCTAACGATCATAAGAAAAAAGGTAGGTAGACCAAAAAGAGGATTCACAGGTAGGACTGTATACATCATTAGTGAGGGGCTTTTGGGGTAGACCCCTAGCTAGTAAAGTGATGTTGGTGTTTCATAAAAATGGTTTAATGGGTTTTTAAAAAGAGAAACTGGTTATACGTTTCTTATCGTGGAATAACGTAGCATTGTGTCAATGGGTGCTTTGTCTTGAGGGGTGAACCCCTGTAAATTGTGTTTGCTGTTTGTCTGCTGTTGTGTGTTACTGTTGTGCTACGTTTCTGTGTCATTCCGATGATGACCATACCGATGATGATGGCGTACAATCCTATCCACTCATGTCCTAGCAATAGCTCTGATAGTGGTGTGATGTCTACCCCGTAACATACTACATGTTGTAGGATCAGTGCTATTCCGAAGCCTATGCTGATGTACCCTAGTCGTCTTAGGTATGATATCCTTGCATGTGCTATGTTTACATTAATTGACTTGTTTGTTAGCTGTGTCGTTACTTGCTTCTTTTCTCTGTATGTGTAACCTAGGTAGTAGCTTACGATTGCGACTGTGACTAGAGTGAGTAGTTGCCCAAGGTCTCTTGCTTCTTCTGTTCCATACAGTAGTGCTACTGCTATGTAAGCAATCAGAAGACCTAGGAAGACAATGATGGCAATTATGTCTCTACTCGTGAGCATTACATCACCGCCCTGTCATCTCTCTCAACTTCGTCTCTATGAGGTACTTGTGGTATTCTGCCCAAGCTTTCCTAATGAGCTTGATCTTCTTTCTCGTGTGCTTCTTCTTGTGTGGTAGTGTGAGGTATTCCTTGAGTGTCATTATTCCTACACCTCTCTTTGATAACCAGAATTCTTCTGTTGTGAATCTTGCTATTGCTACGTAGCGTAGTCTACCTACCTCAAACTCATTTGTTGTATTTGGGTCTGGTATGACTGGGTATCCTTCTGGGTATGTTGGTGCTTTCTCTAGTGTGCTTTCATAGAGTCTCCAGTTGCCTTTTTCATCTTCAAATGCCCCCCATGCATGTCCGCCTAGTGGTTTGTCCTTGTAGTAGACTACACCTAGGAATCCATAGCACTTGTAGAGGTTCATGTCCATCAATGTAACCCATAGGATTGTCTTGTCTTCGCAATCTCCGTACTTTGCTACAGCGGTTTCGCTTGCTTTTTGCCAGAAGTCGTGTTTCACCTTTACACAGAACTTACCATGGAAAGCGTTCCAAACATGTTTGTCGTCTGGTTGTCCGAACCAGAATGGGTACTTGATTTCCTCTATGATATATCTACAGATGTGTTCTGCTCTCATTAGTTTCTTAGCTAGTTCCCTAATGACTTCGGAGTCTCTGTCGAATAGTTCTCTGAAGTTGAATTTCCAGAATCGCTTACCTATGTCTGGTGCTTCTAGTACGCCGGGTATTGTTAAGGGTGTAATCCTTACCCATTCCCTACAGCTCATTTATTTCACCTCATATCGCGATCTTGTAGGCTACGAGCATTGGTGTGTTCGCTGGGAAGGTCACAGGTGAGTCAAGTACTGTCCTATCTAGCAACACATCACAGACGTATGGCGACGATACAGAGTAGTTCATCCTGTAGAATAGACCGACCTCGTAGATGTCCGTGTCCTGTGCTAGCGTGAACGAAGCTGACACAATAACGTAGTCAGAACCATCATTGTACTTGCTCGTTGCTGGTTCACAAGCAACTTCATTACCTAATGCATAATCTGTCTTCGTAGGTGCTGTATTTGACGTACCCACAGCAATGAAAACCCCAACATCACTGTAGTAAGTGTTATTGAAAAAAGAGTAATTACTCACATTTTTCATTGTATATATCGTGTAACTTGACCCATTCTTTGCTGTGGCTTCGAAAGATAATCTATCATCTACACCTACATGTGTGAAGAGCGACGCTAGAAACCTACCAAACCAATCAGTACCTAGATCGTTTTTCAATAGTCTTCTCTTTTTATCGAGGTACTCGTTGAACAGTTCCTCACCTACTTGTGCTACTCTACGTGGTTTAGGTTTCAGTTGATAGATCTCTACCATGCGTATCATGTTCTCACCTACGCAGGTTTGATCTCTATTGTTCTAGTCATCGTTGTGACTGTTATATCTACTTGCTTCGTGAGTATGGTTCTAGTCATTTCTTTCATTATTGCGTGTCCTTGCTTCGTGAGTACTTGCCTCGGTTTCTCCTTCACCACTTTCTCAACAACAACAGTTTCCCTAATCACGACAACACCAGCACCTACTCTAACTCCCTGCGGTGCATATGCACCAAACCCCTGTGGTGAGATGTAGCTCATGTCATGCACCCCATATGTTGTAGATTGCTACTGTTACTTTTTGTCCGGGTGTTACTCTTAAGTTCACCTTGTCGCCCTTCACTACTGTGAAGTCGAATTCATGCCATGCTCTTGCTGGTATTGGTTGTCCGGCGTTGAGCATTGCTAGTATTGCTTCTGTTAACCCAGCTGGAACCCACTTCATATAGACGTACCCGCCCGAATCCATAGCTATCTTCACCCTTACTCTACCGTCCTTTGTGACCAGAACATCATCGGCAAAGATGTCTGCGAAGTTAGGTGCTAGGTAGTTGACCTGTATTGCTAGTAGTTTCGGTGTCTTTCCTTCGATTAAGAACGATAGCTCTTCCTCAATTGATGATAATGTGCTGTAGATGTCTGCTAGGGTGTAACCGCTGTAGATTGCTGTTGTCGTGTCTTTGATTTCTCTGACATTTGTCTGTATGTCACCTAGCTTTGTCTCTATGCTGAGTAGTGTGCTGTAGATGTTGTGGACGTAGCTCTCATCAATTGCTTCAGTTATCTTTGCTTTTGCCTCAGGGTAGAGGTCAGCTATGTAAACTGGATCACCGTCTTTCAGCACTTTCTTGTCGGCAACGAAGACTTCATAGACGAAGTAGCCGTAGCCGGCTTTCACTTCTTTCCAGCGATAACCATCAATACCTAAGCTGTATTCAAAGTCAGTTGTTGGTTTGAGGTCTGCGTGTGCGTAACCGTATTCGTCTACTGCTGACTTTGTTGGTGTTACCGCTACTTCTGATACTAGCTCGGATATTGACTTCCCGCCTATGAACACATCATAGGTGAAGTACCCGTAGCCTGAGTGTACTTCCTTGAATCGTAAATCTGACCTACCTAGTAGGTACGCTAAGTCCTTTGCTGGTAGTAGGTCGCTGTAGATGTACCCGCCGTACATGCTTGATTCGACGGATCTCAGTCTAGTGTGTAGGTTATCTAGTGCGTCGACTACTAGCTCTCCCCAGCGTGTTCTTATGACTTCACCGGGTACTGGTTTCCATAGTCCGTAGAAGCTCAACTCAATCACCTACCTACGCTATACTCTGTACCTAGCGTATTTTTGCTTCTCTTTCCGTGCTACTATGTACGCTATCTTCTCGTTGATCATGTCGTCTGACATACCTAGCTCACGTAATGCACGTCTGTAATCTTCCTCACTTATCAAGTTGTACTCGAATAGTAGGTCTAGTGTACGCTCTCTCAAGTACCTCACGTAGCTCAACCTTGCGAACTTAGCGTGGAGTTTCCTCAGTGCTATTTCCTTCTCTGTGTACCCAAGTTCTCTCAGGTACCTTGTAAGCTCCTCATCTGTTAAGTAACCTTTCCTGTACGCATCTACTAGGTCATAGAATATCTTCTCACGCTCATCTCTAATCGGCTTAACCTTGAAGACCTGCTTAACTATTCCTCTCTCGTCCTCTGGTACTCCTAGCTGGTCTAACTTCTTCTGTAGGAACTGTTCCTCGATCGGTACATAGTCGGCGTAGTAGAGTAGTGTTGATAGGCTTAGTGTGTATGTCTTTCCTTCAACTTCGACAATCATCTTTGCTAAGTTCTCTGGCAGTCCTAGCTCCCTTAGCTTTCGTATTGCTTCTTCTGTCGTTATCTTTCCTCTACGCAATGCGGTAATGATGACTCTATACTCTAGGTTGCGTAAGTAACGTCTCCTAAGTAGCTGTGCATATTGCTTAAGTAGGTTGATTTCTTCGGGTCGAAGCCCTAGTTGCTTTAGAATGTCCTCTAGGTCTCTTTCGTTGTAGAGTCCTATCTCGTATAGCTCAATTACCGCCCAGATTATCCTCCGTCGTTCGTCTCTCAGTGGTTTGATCTTGAGCACTTCTTTGATGATCTTCCTATCTTCCTCTGGTACGCCCAGTAGCTCAAGCTTCTTATCTACGTAGTTCTCTGGTAGCTCTATGTAGTCTGCGAAGGACATCAACCAACCTAAGCTGAGTTCGTATGTTGGTGCTTCGGCTTCTGCTATGATCTTTGCTAGGTTCTCGGGATAGCCTAGGTCTGTGACCTTTCTCACGAATTCTTCCTTCGTTATTGCACCTCTACGGAGTGCTCTAGTCAATACACGTAGTGTTTCTCTCGCTATGTAGCGTTCTCTACGCATTCTAGCGTACTCGACAAGTGCATTAAGCTCGTAATCAGATAGGTAGAAGACTGGTGCTCTGAATGTATGTTGTCTAGTTCCTTCGTATAGGTGCTCCGTGTACCTGACCTCTACTTCGCTTTTCTCTGCTATTTGCTTGAAGTACTTCGGTATGTCTTCTACTTTGATCAAGCCCATCTCAGCTAGCTCAATTAGTCCGTAGATAATTCTACGGACTTCGTCTCTGATTGGTCTCCTAAGTATGCTGAAGATTACTTGCTCAGCATCATCCTTTGTGAAGCCCCAGATCTGTAGCTTTGCACTTAACCAGTCGGGTTTTGGGAAGACTGTGTCATAGATCCTATACAGGTCGAATAGTCTTAGGTCGAAGTACATGTGTCTTGTTAGTCTCTGTACCCACTCGTCTTTCCAACCTAACCACTTGAAGACTTTCTTGTATGTGTCTAGGTCTATGATGTCCTTGCAGTACATGATGAAGAGATCTTTGTAACTTGGTAGTGGTCTGCTAGCTTCTATCATTATCTTATACTGTTCGTCTCTGAAGCCATGGAATCCTAGTAATTTATCTAGTTGTTCTTCCGTTATCAGTTCTCTCCAGTATGCTGTAATTGTGGTTGTTGGGTCTACTATTTTTGGTCTGTATTGATAGTTTATGATGTAGCTGAATGGTATTAGTAGTCCTGCGGTCACTATACTTGAGATCATGGACTGCATTACGTTTCCTACAGGTATTACTTGTTGTATGAAGTTCTTTATTGTATCTAGTTCTAGTCCGCATCCTGCGATTTTTGTTGTGAGTAAGTCTACTGATACGTATGCTGGTATTCCTATGAATAGGAGAGGTACTAGTACATTCATTACTTTCGTTATTACTTCGTCTAGTGATGTTCCGCCTAGGCTTTCAATTACTATCTTTATGATGTTCCCTAGTGTTGATAGGATTGTTTTAACTGCATTTTCAATCGTTCCTTTAATCCCCTCTATGACACTACTCACGAATGACCTTATTGTTTCTCCTATTCTTGTAGCTCCTATCGTTATTTGTTCTGCTAATGTCGTGAAGAATTTCACTATGTCTTCACGTGTTTTTTGGAACCATTCCCAAACTACTTTTGGGAAATTAGTCACAACGTCCATGAATTGCTGGAACATCTTTGGTACTTCGACTGTTAACCAGCTGTAGATTTGTGCTAGGGCGTTTACGAAGCCTGTGAATGCTTGTCTAATCATTTCGAAGCTCTTTATCACTTCCTCGAAGCTTCTTCTGATCATGTTGCTTAGTGTTAGGAAGCCGTTGTATATCTGCTGTAGTGTTGCTGTGACTGTGTTCCATGCTTGCTGTATCCATGCCTGTACTGTCTGAAATCCAGAAACTATACTATTGTATATATTTGTGAAGAAGGTCGCTATCTGTTGTCCTACTGCTGTTAAGCTGTTGTAGATGTAGCTTCCGATATTTTGCAACTGTGCTATGAATGACTGCAGTGCTGAAGATATCATGTTGTAGATCTGCGTGAAGAATGCTATGGCTTGCTGTATAAATGATTGTATTGCATTGCTTACGTACTGGAAAGCTGACTGTATTGCTGATGTGATTGTGTTGATTGCAGACGTTATTGCTGACATTACTTGTGATCCAATTGCCGTAAGTGTGTTTATGAAGCTCTGTATTGCTGTCATTACTGTGTTGAATGCTGACTGTATACTAGTCATAATTGTACTGAATATGTTAGATATCGCTGTGGACACTGTGTTGATTGCTGATTCGATTTGTGTCATTACTGTGCTGAAGAATGTGCTTATTGCTGTTGATAGTTCTGTGAAGTAGCTGTATATCGTTGATACTGCTGTACTAATGAATGACTGTATGTTACCTATTGCTGAAACTATGCTGTTTCCTATTGCCTGTACTGAAGCCCAAAGACCATCAATTATCGCCCGAACTCCAGATAAAATCCAGTCTCTAAATGTTGTGAAGTAGCTGTAGATTGTATCTCTCAACCAGTAGAACGAGCTTTTGATTTGATCCCACAACCACGAAATGAGCTGACCTAGGGGGTCTGTGATACCACCGACATTGTAGTCCTTAACGGCTTGCTCAATTAGTGAGTTAGTCAACTGCTCAACATCTACCTCCACATTTAGATCAAGGATCTTAACCTTGACCTGCATCACCATCACCGGATTGCTGATAGGAGTTGGTCACGTAGTTTGATGTAGTCGTCTATGACCTTCATAATGTGTTTCTTAACGTCTTCACCTGATGTTACAAAGAGGTGTGCTACTGGTGATGTGAATGTTCTGTTTCCTCTGTGGTCTATGATTCTGTAGGCTATGATGTAGATGCTCATTCCCCTTATGTCTGCTGTCTTGTTGACTTCTACAACTTCGAAGGTGACTGTGTCCTTGTAGTACCTATCTCCGGGTCTAACTCTATCTGGGGTAAGTCTTTCAGCTATGTGAATCACCTCAGTTTGCTTTTTGCCGTGCTCGGTTTTAAGTTGTGCTGTTTCTGTGATTGTTGGGTTTAGGGGGTATTTCTCTACCTTTGTAAAAAGTTAGACCCTAAACTTGTGCACCGCAGTGCTGAGAACATAGCAACAGCACCGGTAACTAACCCCCCTTCATTTTCGCTAATGTAGGGGGTTCATGACTATGGTTTAACCGGAAATTAAAAAGAGAAACCGGTTAAACTGGGGAAATCGTGAAAAATCATAGCAAAGTGTCAATAGGTGTTTTGTCTTGAGGGGGTGACTTCTACAAGTGGTGTTTGCTGTTGGCGGTGCTTCGTGAGGTGCTACGGTTGTGCTACGTCTGTAATCCCCTAGATAGCATTATTTTCTTCACGAGCTTTGCTATCTTCCTCGCTCTTTGGTAGAATACGCAGTTACAGCTATTATCTAATGTATCTAGTGCTAGTAGTAGTGCTTCGTTGATTAGATCTTGCATTACTTGTTGCATTTCTTGTGATGGTGCTGGAGCTGTTTTTGTTTCAGGTTTTGCTTCGGGTTTTACTTCTGTGCTCATACTGTGACACCGACTAACAGGGCTAACTTCCTCAATATATCTCTATCTAGTCCGTAGCGTTCCCACTTCATTAACCAGTCATCATAGGTCATTATCTTCTTCCATTGCTTGTAGTGGCGTGAGCTATCGTGGTAGAGGTATGCTAGTTCTAGTAGTGCTGATATGTATGCATTGTGCTGTATCACGGGTACACCGTGTTTGCACAGTAGTGCTTTTGCCTTGATGATCAGCTGTCCCATACGTAGTTGATGGTACGCACCGACGTGATGAATACGGTCGAGTCGCTGTAGTAGGAATACGCCTTGCCATAGTGCTTCTGTTCGCTTGAAGAACTCGTTGACTACATCTGCTAGCTTACTCTCTAGCTCTGGTTTCGGTTTTACTTCGTCTGATGTCCATCGTCCGTAGTCCCACCTGTTGTGTCCCCAATTGCACTCATATATCGTAACTGTCTCTAGCTTCTGCTCTGTCTTCCAGTCTGCTGTTGCCCTTGCTGTGTAGTGTATCTTCTCTGAGCTTGGTGCTTTCCACGGACTTACTTCCCAACATGCAAACCCCCAGTACGCTGATGTTCTGACTTTCCCCTCCGCCCATGCTATTGCTTCTTCCATTGCGTCTACGTACTCTTGCTTGACCTCGTGTCTATGCAGTATTTCCTTGTTGGTCTCCAGCATGAACTTCAAGCTGTAGCCTACTTGCTTGTACTCTGGTACTGTGTGTTTTGTTGTGTGGTAGGTCATATCCCATAGCCACCATTCTAAGTGACATGCTGTTGCTTGTTCGGGGTCGTAGATGCATTCTTCGTACTTGCTCATGTCGTATCTTCCTTTGCCGATTTGCTCGAAGATGACTGTGAAGTACTTTGCGAAGTCTATCTTCCAAAACTCTAGTAGGTTGAAGTCGAAGTGTAGGTTCAGTACGGCGAATAGGTCTAGGTAAAATCTAAATAATGCATTGTAACCGATTAAGTAGGTGATTAGGTCTCTTAGGTCTTTGAATCTGTCGTATGTTGTGACTACGCCTAGTTCACTAGCTACCTTCTCTATGTAGATGAGCTTTCTTATGAGTGGGTCTTTGAAGACCTCAAGTAGGACTCTACTCATGTTTTGCTACACCTAGCTTGTGTAGCCATGGTTTGTAGATGTTTCTGTAGTCCCACTTCTTAGCCCATTCCGTGAGTTTTGCACAGCGTTCTTCGTATTCGCTCTTATAGTTTGTGTAGATGTCTATTGCGTAGAGTATTGCGTCTGCTAGTTGCTCTGGTTCGTACATGTGCATTTCGAAGTACTGCTCTGCTGATGTCTGCCAGTACACGACATCTATGTAGTCGAAGACTATGTTGTACTCTCTATTGCTGAATTCTGATAGTAGTTCAAACCAGCAATGTATGACTGGTCTTCCAACAGCCATTGCTTCTAGTACGGGTACGCCGAAGCCTTCGCATACTGAAGGGAATACGAAGTAGTCGCTTGCGTGCATAAGTGCTAGGACTTTGACGTGTGTTAGCTCACCGAACTTTGATACTATATACACGTTCGGTCTCTCAAAGAGCTTTGGTCTCCGTAGCTCGGTATGTAGCAACAACACGAGCTTGTCCTTTGCTTTCTCGTTCACTATGTCTATGGCTTGCATTAGTTTGTCCAATTGCTTTCTGTGGTCGTCTCTCCCTACGTAGCAGAACACTACTCTTCCCGGGAAGTCTCGTTTGATTTTTTGCCGTAGGTACTGTGCTATTTTCTTTGCTTGCTCTACTTCTGTGAAGTCAACAGCGTGATGTATGACATCTATGACCTTTAATCCGGCTTTCTCTAAGCACCGTTTCGTGAAGTTGCTGTTTGCTACGTACTCCGCATACCTACAGCAGTGAACCTTCGTTATATGTGGATAAGGTATTCCCTCTACTGTGCTGTAGATGAAGGCTTTCCCGTTTGTTGCTTGTTTTGCTTCTATGTACGCAGGTACGACGTCTGTCAACCAAGTCGGGTTAATCACTAGTAACCACAGGTATGCATCTGCTGAGTGGTTCATGATGTCGAAGATACTGATGTACTTCCTCATTTCTACGTTTGCTCCGTGTTCACGTAGTAGCTTAGCGATTAACCTACCTTGCTCGAAGACTGAAGTAGCCCACAGACAAGAAATCAATACAGTATATTGTCTTGACACACGTGCTCACCGAGGATAAGTGAGGGAAAGAGCAGGAAAAAAGGGTTGTTGATGTAAGAGGGAAAGAGGGATTGATTAGATCATTTAGTATGCTGGTACGTAGCCGATCATTACCTTTATCACTTCGTCTATGATTGCTGGGTCTAGTCCTCGTGCTGTCCATGTTGCCTTGATGACCTTGATCTCTTGCTCTAACGTCTTTCCGCTGTGCTTTGTCATTGCTCTGAATATTTGCCTAGCTACGTTCAAATAGAACGGCATCTGTATCACTGGTACACCTAGCTCGTTGAGTCTTGCTTTCACGGCTTGCTCGAAGTCTACTAGCCTTGCAAACTGCTCCTGTGCTTGATCAGTTGCTATGTCCTTGACCTGAGCGAACCTGTTGCGTACTGTGTCAGGGTCGAACTTGCTTTGCCACTTCTTTATCCTCACGAGATAGCCTTTATATGGCATAGTCTACACCATGCTGATAAGCACATATAGGTGCTTGTAAGTATGTGTCATGTAAGTGAGTAAGAACAGACATTATCTAAACATGTGGTGAGTATATCATGTCTGCTGATGAGGAAACCACTAGGGAAGTTGTTGAAGTTCTTGCGGTTACTACCGATATTGAGGAAATGGTGTATAAGGAACTTCACGCTGTCATGAACTATGCTAGGTTTAGACTTCGTGGTATTCCGTACACAGCTTCAATAGAGTACGACGAAGGAAGAATAGCATTAGTCATAGTTGTTGATACGAAGAAGATACTTGAGAAGAGGTTGAAGAAGAAGGAAGATGAGGTATTTGCCAGAATAATGGTGAGAGAGACAAAAGTACCTAGGAGATCAGTACATGAATACGAAACAGAAGAAATTAGGAAAGAGAACCGAGAAGAAACTTCAACAAGAAAGACTTGACCTTATCGTTCACCTCAGCAAGCTTCTTACCATTTAGGTTATTACCTGTAAGCATTTGCAGAGCTTCCTTCAGTGGAGTAGTGTCTACCTTGAACCTCTTTTCAAGTTCCTTAATTCTTTCCTCAAAGTATTTACTAGCATACTCTTTCGATGGTGCTACTCCCAAAGCACTTCGTAACTGAGCATAGCTCAATATCGTTTTGAAGACATACCAGAACCGCCTTTCGAATTCCTTGATTTTGAGTCCCTTGCTTTCAGCTACTTTCCTCAACTTTTCGTTTTCTTCACGTAGACGCTGGTTTTCCTTTTCTAGTGAAGATACCTTTTGAAAGAGGTACTCTATTGTGTCTGAATAACTGAGATGGAGTTGTTCAGACAATAGTGTGAGCTTGAAGTATACGTCTTGTGATACTCGGATTATGGGGTGTTTTCTTGTTTGTGACATACGTGTTTTTCATGTATACACTGCATGTATTTAAGTGTCTCTGTATGTTGTTGCTATTTGTATTGCTTCGATTACTGCTAGTGCTATCGCTACTACTGCTAGCATGTAGACTACAGTTAGTAAGATTGTTATTGGGTTTGGTTGTACTTGGTTGATGTAGTGGTGTATTACTTCCCGCATTTCTTCACTTGTTCCCGGGGGGTTGAGTAGCAGGTTTGTGACTAGGTGAGTAAAAAATATCATCACTATTGATAGAGCAGTAACGAGTATGATGTACGCAATAGCTAGTGCTAGCCTCATGTGTTTGCTCTGTGCTTTGCTGGATTTTTAATCTTGTGCTCGGTTTAGGGGGTATTGTTGAAGCCCTTAAATACTTTACCCCCTAAAACTAGTCTTGGGGGGGAGAAATGAGTGAGGAAAGGGAGCTGAAGCAAATCGAAGAAACATTCCGTACATTAATTGAAAAGCAGTTGATACCTGCTTTCGAACATTTGCTTTACATGGTTCAGAGGTACTATGAGCTTTACAAAGAGTTCCTTGAGCAGGAAGTGGAATACAGCGGATTAAGAGGTTGGGTTGAGTTCAAGTGGGTTTGCCCAAAGAAGAACTACAACAAGAAGTACTGGTACTATTACTTGAGGTACTATGACTACGCCGGCGGAAAGAAGATCAAACGAAGCAAGTACTTGGGGAAGGTTATACCAAGGGAAATCCTTGAGGAACTGATGAAGTCAAAGAGGGCAAGGTTACTACTAAGGGAATTACATGAGTTGGAGAGGAAGATTGAGAAAGAAGCTAAATTCTTAGCAAAGGTAGTGATACCAGACATAGCAAGGGTATTGATAAGCAAGGTAGAGGAACTAGCTGAGGTACCGCCGACACCAGAAGAAGAAGGAAAGGTTGAAAAGTAGGTTTTTTCTTTGTTTTTTCTTCACGGTGATGCTATGTGGTTTATTGTCCTGAGTGTGGTGCTGTGCTTGAAGTGATTACATTTGACTGCTATAGATGTCCTAAGTGTGGTAGGAGGTATGTTGTTCACTTGGATCCTCAGAATGGTGAGGTGCTTGTAGTTACAGCATTACTCTCAAACATAACTGGAAACAAAGATTGAAAAAGAGCAGGAAAAAGAAAAAGGAGGAAATTAGAGGTTTTTTCCTTAAACCTTTACCTGCGTTATTTCTGCTAACAGCTCTGGAGGGAGTTCCACCACATTACCTACAGCGTAATCTCTCACGTGACTGACCACAACTACCGCACCTTGTACCTTGGGATCATAGGTTGCTAATACGTCAAGTTCATGTGCTAGTGAGTGAGTAAAAGCACAATAGAACCATATTGGTGCTCTACTGGAGATGATCAACCTTGTTGTATGTGGTAGTACAAATGCTACTACCGTTTTTGCAACGAACTCAACGTATTCCTTTAAGCTCTGTGGTTCAATTGGTTGCTTCCAGTTGATGTCAACAATTCCCCAATCATAGTTGTCAATATTCACTATCCTTGCTCTAAATGTTGCTACTGCACTCTCAAGTGTTAACCACGTCTTCTTCAGCACCTCACCAAGTGTGGAAGACATCTCCCCACCTCCCTCATGTACCCCGAGGGTGGGTTTTCACTGTCTTTGTCTCTGACCCCCGTTTTCCCTCGGGGTTCTTTCTCTACTGCAGTCGTGTTACGTTTGTGTTACGGGTTATATAAAAGTTACCTGCTTGCTTGAAACAATTATTGAAGGTTTTTGCTGTTTTGTGTCTGTTGTAGTGCTATGTATCTTGCGTAGATTGGACACATCTTGTAGTTGCTTAGACAGTACTTCTCCAAGTATGTTCTTCGTACTGCTCTCCATTCTTCTGGGCTTAGGAATACACAGCGTAGTTGTCCTTTACCTGTTTCTTTGTCTACGTTGCAGAGCTGTAGGAATACACATCTGTGCTCTGGTAGGTGCTGTGTGGGCTGATGCTCAAGTTCTTCCACTTCCTTTTCTTTTTCCTTAATCCACTCATCTAATGTCTTTCCCATACCTATCACCTGCATATGTATTCTGTTACTTTTCGATCCCTTGGTGAACCTACGTACTTCTTAATGACGTGCTCAAGTACGTCACTGTGCTTTTGCTTGAAGTGTCTCCACATCTCACCATATGCTCTAGACATAAAGTCATACTGTAGAATGACTGTATAACCGCATAACCTACATTTTATGCTCCCAGTGAACAATGGAAAGGTACTCGTTCTTCGTAGGTTGACCTCGATTAACTTGATCTTCCTAAGTACATACATGATGTGGAGGAAAGGAACTACTGTCTTGAGCATGGTCATACATCACCTCACATACCGCTGATGTAATCCCAGAAACTCCAGACCTTCTTTGCAATTACCTTATCATTAACTACCTCCATGTTCTCAGGTGTTGTGCATTCATAGATCTTCTTCTTGTTATTGAACCACACATATAGGAGCTGAATACCGTGTTTTCTAAGTTCGTCCGCTGTGACTAAGTAGTAATCCCTTTGGAGATCTGTATGTCCTTTATATGGTGGGGGGTGTGTCTTGACTTCGATTAGTAGCGACCTAACGCCCTTGATTGCTAATAAATCGCCTTCGGAGCACGCTGGTTCTAGTATGAATACGGCGAAGCCTTTCGCTCTCAGCATGTCTGCTACGGTGAAGACTTCGTTTAGGTGATTGATGTCTTCAATTATCTTGTCTATGACCGCAGGAACGTAGTGGTAGATTCCTTCTAGCCTAGCCCTAATTAACAATCTATACAGTATGTCTCTTATTGTCCAGTCTACGTAGAGCTTTCTTCTGACTTCCCATAGTTTTCTGTAGTCTGTTTTCTGCATGTTGTTACTTCACCTCTAGGAGTCCGTGTTTCTCAAGTAGTAGGATTATTGCGTGTCTTACGGCTTCTGATCGTGATTTGTAGAAGCCTCGTTCAACTAATTCATCTATCTTCTTCAATAATGCCTCTGGTATCCTAACTGTTATGTGTGTGTCTCTGCTCATGGTTCTCACCTCTCAGCAGATCATTGCGTATTTCCTCATTTTTACGTAGAGCTTCCCCATGTCTGTGTGGTAGAGTAACAATAGACGTATTGCTTCCCTTATTGCTTCGCTTCTGTTCTTGTACTTCTTTTCAGCTACTAATTGATCTAGCATCTTTACCATGTCTCGTGGGAGCAAGATGCAGATTACTTGCATTCTTTGGCTTGGTCTAGGTGACATACAGATCCACACCCCCTCTATGTGTAATACATACTATGGTATTTAAGTTGTACAACAAAGTGTGGTACATCTGTAGTCCTTGATACTGTAATAAGTTGTTTTGCTCTGTATTAGGTTGGTGTGTGGGTATGGTATCTTTGAGGGAAGCTAAGTGCTTGATCTGCGGTAGGATGACTAGGGAGTACACTGCTTTCAATAACTGCATCATGTGTAGGGAGTGTTTTGAGAGGGCTAAACCAATAATCGAGGATATGAAGATTAAAGCTAATGCGTACTGTGATGTTAAAGCTTCTGTGATACTTCGTGGTAATTACATTACACTGTGGTTCCATGACTTTAACGACTTCATCATTACTCTAAAGACATTTGATGAGAGGTTTAAGCAAGCTGTGATGGTGTACGATGATGTTGAGAACAGGATACGTGTGTGCGTTATCCTACCAACAGCAACAATAGAGCTAGAACCATCAGCAATAGCAGTGAAAAACTACATAAAGAAGAAGCTAGATGAAAAGAAAGAAGCTTAAGCAAATTCGGATGGATCTAATCTACCTATTACTCTTTTTTCTAGGATTGCTGTACAATGTATATCCTCTATGTTTTTGAAGACTTGGTACCGGACTTTGTACACTGTTCCGCAGTTCATGCATAGTAATATGTCTGTTGCTTCCCAGCTGTCGATATGTTGTTCGTAATCAACGACGTAAAGACCTATGTGTCTGTAGCTACCGCACTTTGGGCATTTCCATGTATCAGTGATGTATGTTAGATTACTGCGTTTCCTTGCAGTTCTTTTTCTCTGTTGTCTTCTTATCTCTGCTAGAGAAATAGTAGAAGTCTTCTTCCTTCTTCCCATCTACCTCACCTTTGCTATGAACCTTACTCTGATTGTGCTTCCTTTTTGAATACCTAACTGTAGTAGTCTTTCCTTAACGTCCTTTGGTATTGTTAGGTACCATGTGCTGTGTTGAGCAGTGATCTTTGCTTCCCACTCCAGCTCTATTCTCTTTACCTTGCTCTCTGGTGTTGTCTTTGGTGCTTGTTCTACTGGAATCACTTCTTCTTCCTCTACGTCTTTGACCCTAATACTTGGCTTTTTTGCTAGGAATACCGTTATTCCGGGAAGCTCATCTTGTAACCACTGTAAGCACCTCTTTAGCTTATTCACTGAGTATTTCCGATCGGTTACAAAGACCCCCGGAGCAATTCTAACGAATTTAACTTCAAACCATTCTTCGCACTGTCTTAGCTTCGACTCTATGAGCTTGTGTTTACCGACCTTTGTACCCGAGTAACTAACGCCATGTGTAATTACCAAACCATACACCTTAGGGACATATTTCCCGTGTACGGTTTCCCTATAGACCACACCCCTCACCTCCATGGTTTAACCGGTTTAACCAATATTTAAGAGTTTTGTCTTGAGGGGGTGTTTGCTGTGATGACCCCTAGCTACCCCCCTGCTATGTAGAGCTATGTTGGGGGTTCGTCACTATGATTTAATTGGTTTTTCTTTTTGTTAACTGGTTATACTTGGGAATTCGTGTAAAATCATTGCGTTGTGTCGTTAGGTGTTTTGTCTTGAGGGGTTGGCTTCTGTGTGTGGGATTTGCTGTCGGCGGTGCTTCGTGTGTTACTGCTGTGTCACAATGAAACAACATTATTAACTATGTTATGTGTTACGTGTCTTGGTGTGTGGTATGGAGATTGAGTGCATTAAGTTCATTGGTAGGGTGAGGTGTGGTTGGAGGGAGGTTTGGATCTTTGCTGTGAGGTTGAAGGAAAGTGAGGAATTTGCTTACTTAATTACTGATGAGAGTGGTAAGGTAAAGTGTGTATGTGAGACATACAATGAAGCTGTTGAGAAAGCTAAGGAACTTGCTACTGAGGGAAATACTGAGCTACTGAAGAGAGCTTGGACACTTATCCTACATGAGTGAGTAGGTGATGTAGTATGGTTGATCTCGATAGGTTAGCTGATGAGGTTGCTAAGCTGGTTAAAAGATGCATTGAGATTAGGAAAGGTAATATTCACCCTGTTATTCACTACGTAGCATTACGCTATGGTTTAAACAAAGAGCAAGAACTTGAGCTATACACACTCGTGCTTAAGAAGCTTGGATTTACGTAGGGGGTGATGTGTTGAAGCTCCCTATCTACAGGTACAAGGTAGAGGTCAAGCGATTGATAAAGCACACACCACTCCTCTACTACAGATTCTACTACCGAGAATGGTACGACAACGAAGAGAAGAGATTCTACAGAAGCCTTGCAATCGGGATCTACCGCATAAACCTTGATAGAAGTGAGCAACTAGAGCGTGAAATCCTAACAATCTACAGGTAAGCTCACTCAAGCACGTTCATAATTACCTGCACTTTCTTCACAATGTACTCATTTTACGTCAATGAGTCTGTGAGCTGGGTTTCTAGTAATCGCAATATAGCGACTAGGAAGCTCTGTATTTGTGCTATTCTTGTGTTTGCTGTGTTGAGTCCTTGTTCCTCTAGTCGCTGTAGCTTTGCTTTGATACCAAGCACTGTCTTTCTGTAGAAGTTCGTAATTAATCCAATTATCTTTCGTAGTATTTCCTCTATGCTTCTATACCTTGCTTGTAAGTAGTAAACCATTATTGTTCTTCCGCTAAGCTTTCTGTAGATGTAGCTTTTCCTCATTACGCCGGACGTGTATCTCCCCACGATTATGATTGTCATATCGCTTTCACTTTGTTCTGTAGGTGCTAGTACATTACTTACCCGTTTCCACTCTCGTTCAAGTCTGAGGTCAGCTACAGCAGGTGATAGTGGTGTTCTCTGCTCAAGTACCTTAATCACAATGATGTGTCTATACTTGCTGATTTTGTCTTCGATCTTCACCACCATGTCCTTGTAGAATGCTGACTGTGCAAGTACCTCAGCAATACCCCTACTAAAGAGTGCCTTTAGCGTTCGTAACGCAAAGCTTATTACTGTGTCATAACTGTAGCACACCATGGTGCTGTCGTACCTGCATCTGATTTTTGTGATGATGGATGAGTGATCTGAGACTCAAACCTAATACCTACTACTTCTTAATAAGTTAATCTACACAATTAAGCTATGTACCTGCTCATGACTTGAGTACTCTTTGCTTAAAATAACTGGTTTATGAGAGCAAAAAGCTACCTTGAAGATAAGGTTTAGTTAAAATAACTGGTTTATGATCATCAGTGATATAGCTTGTGAAGAACATGTGAAAAGACTTCCAATAATAGTTCCTATTACTTATTTACGGAAATAATTCGTATGTTCGTATATAGCCGTGTATACACCGCATTCAGCATACGCTCCCTTCTCCGCCCCCTTCCTTGCTTCTTTTTCCTTCTCGAAGGTTTAGGGGGTATTGTCTCCCCTCTGGAGCAAAATGCCCCCTAAACCTCTTCAGCAGAAAAGTTAGTATCCTTAAAAGCGGATCGGCTTCTGCAATATGGATAACCATGTCTGTGAGCAAGAAGGATAAGCTCATAGTGCACCTAGTGTGTCTCAGCTTGAAGGCTAGCATGTGGTTTAGCTCTAAGGTAGCTGAGATAAGCTATATCGTACTGAAACACATCATTAAGAAGTACATCACAGAGAACATACGTAATGAAGCAGAGAGAGAACAGGTAGCTGATAATTGCTCACGAATGATCATCTTGTCCTTCGAGGACATGTACTTCAGCAAATTCGACATCGAAGCAAAGGAAGAAACACAGTACCTGATGTAGCTAGAAGTCAAGGACAAAATCTAGGTCAATACCCCTTTGCCTGAAGAAATCCATGTGCTTAGTGACAAAGTCCTTGAAAAGGATAATAGCAAGCTTAGTATTCCTGATCGTGCTATCACTCACGTCGATATTAGGTGTCTCACCTCTCATAACCTTCTTAGCAACCCATCTATAGAACCTAGCTGAATTCCTACTAAATCCCCTCTCAATCAAGTAATCATAAAAAATGTCAGCTACGTAATCAACGACGTAACCTGAAAGCAATAGACAACACCTCCATGACAACGAATTTCCACAGCAAGTACCTCAATTTCCTCACGTGCTTCCTAATCCAGTACCAGAACACCAATTTCTTTTGTCTCTTAAGCTCAGCAAGTAATACTTGCTTTATCTCTGAAGGTAATCTAGCATAAGCCTCAGCACTCTCAATAGCGTACTTAACAAACTTATCATATCTCCGATAGACATAGAACGGGTTAACACCCTGTTCCTCAATTACAAATCGAATATAGTTGAGAGCACTCACAACAGCAAGCCGTGTATACATGTCAGCACCAGAGAAAAAGGTATTGAGTTTTAACCTAGACACTGCTCACCCCTCCCCTAAGTACCTCTTCAAGTACAAGATTGCATCATCTAAGTCATCTTTCTTGAAGTAGTAGATCTTATGTCTCGCTCTCCTCTCTGAACGACAGTAACCATGAACTTCGAGCAGAGTTAAGTAGAAATCCAAGACCCTACCCATCATCTGCGGATTCAATCTCCTGAAACCAGCATATGAACGCACTTTCTTCACCGTCACAGTAACCACATTCCCCCTAGCACTCCTCTTCTGATCCTCAAGGTACCTTATCAACATCTTAAGCAAGCTTCCGTACTCCATACAGTGTATGCTACTCACCACGCAATATTTAGCAGTCTTCTCTTGATTCGTTGTTTAGTTGTGATGTGCTCAGCTCAATGAACTTGATGTATGGTACCTCTACACGGTACCTCATAATGAAACTTTTAAATATCACACAAAACAACACATTTCACAGAGGTGAGAAACGTGGGCGAGATAATGGTAGAATACAAAACTTGGGGGTCATTTGGTCAATATAAACGAGAATTTGTGGTTTTGAAAAATGGTAAGGTGTTGGATCCACTTAAGGAGACTGCTGGTCTGGAGAGAGGACAGAAATTAGTAAAGACAATAAGTATTGATGGTAAGACCTACAAGATAACAGTAGAGAACAGAGATAGCAGGAAAAATGCGCACAGGTTCATTTACGTTCCTGAAGAAATTGTTGTTGCAGTAATAGAGGAAAGCAAGTCAAGTAGGAATATCTATGCTCCTAGAGTTACAAAGGGTGAAGGTGAAGTTGTTTCTGAAGTTATTGAGAAGGAACAAGAGATTAATGGTGTGAAGTACGTATCAAAGGCTACTGTAACGTACTATGTTAACGATAAGCTTGGTCTCAAGGTTGTTCTGAAGGATAATGGTGATAATCACAGACCTAGAGTTATTGTTCATGACTGTGGTGACATAGTCAAGGTAACTGGAAAGACATATGATGTGAAAGATGTACTAAAGAGACATGGATTTAGGTGGAATCCAGCCGAGAAGTGTTGGTATGCAAGCAAGATAGATGTAAACGTCGAGGAAATTGTTGAAGTACTAAAGGAATATGCATGGGTGGGTGTCAGGAAATGAAGTTGTATGAATTTAGAACAAAGTACATGACAAAGCTAGCACTTTATCAACCAAAGAACGACAGAGAGAAAGAGCTTGTAAGCGAACTCATGATTAAGCTCAACAATCTACGTTCCTCAAAGTTGCCGAGTCTAGTGTTTGTGTTGCATCAGATTATTCAGTATGAGAAAGTGAGCAGGGACTTCAAAGACCTCTGTAGATTCATGCTCGAAGACATTGAAAAGCTAGAAAGCTACGAAGAATAACTCATTTTTTACTTTCATTTTTCTTTGTTTCCTGTTTTCTATGTTTGTTCCTGCATTTTTGCACTTGTGCGTGTTGTTACTGTTGTTCATTTCTTTTTGTTTTTGTTGTTTTGTTTTGTGTTTTGTTTGTTTTTGTGTGTGTTTGGTTTAGGGGTTTTTGTTTTTGTTTCTCGTGTCTTTGCCCCCTAAACCTCTTCTCCACAGTAATTCCCTCATCAAC
>QMRC01000016.1 GCA_003649205.1 Thermoprotei archaeon | reverse complement strand
TCTCTTCTCCTACTCTCAGAGGATCATCCTCCTCACAGCATTACGCTCAGAGTCCCCCCTGAGAGTAGAACCCCCTCATCGCCTTACGCTCAGGGAAATCACCCCGTGAGGATAACCCTCACGGGGGTCATTCAAGGTGTAGAGTAGGTGATCCACAAAATAAATTTTTCAATGATAAATTGGTGTACCATGTGGTACACCAATTGGTACACCAGATACATTAGGCAATGTTGATGTACATAATTCGGTGGCGACCATCATTAGTGATCTCGAAAGTAATGAACATGCAGTTAATGGTATCAAGCTTCTCCTTCTCCTTACATCTCATACAAGATTCACCAAGTAGAGATTACAGGTGAGAATTTGTAAAGATAACTTATGATGTATATTAACGAACATAGGTAGTAAGGTACCTACAATAGGTACCACAAGATACAAAAGGTATAAAATTAGGTACCAACCTATGGTACCACGATGACGAAGCAAGTAAATGTAAAGCTCAGTGATGACATGTACAAGCTACTTGAAAACCTAGCGAGAGTACGTAGGATTTCAATTCCAGCTCTAATACGGGAGCTAATAAGGCAAGCTCTACAGCAAAAGCTAGTAAATGTAGTGACTTTAGGAGAGCAGAAGGAGTTGAGAGAAGTACAGTTAGCAATAATGGATGTGAAGAGACAGATCATGGACATAGTGAAGAAGCTAGAGGAATTAAGTAGCGTAGTAACAGCACTAGCACAGCAACTACAGCAACCAGCAGTAGTAACCTCAACAATACCAAGGCCAGTACAGACAGGTGAAGAGAGTATAAGGTGGGTCTTAGATAACCCTTGGATAGAGATACTGAGCAGGAGAAAAATCACCGAAGTAAAAGAGCAGAGAGTAGTAACGTAACAGAGTACGGTAAAGACACTACAATGACATGTAATCATACCATAAGAATTTGGTTAAAAGTACTCAATGGAAAGGACTTCCGAGAGTGAGAAAAGCAATGTACGAAGCAACAAAGTACACACAACCAAAACCTATAGGAGAGTGTAGATGTGGAGGAACTGTATACGTATGGCTATACCCACTACTCAGAAAGAAAACGAGATTTGAACTAGTAATATGGTGCAATAAATGCCTCATCGAGGATAACATACCAGTAAACCCAAGGAAATTGAAGAGAGATGTAGTGAAGGAACTATATGAATACTTCGTACAGGTAATTACACCACCAGCGAGATTAAAGGAAATGTACACAACACAAATACCCTGTCCACTCTGTAGCTCTCAACTAGAGTACTCAGAAGGTGAAGACTACGTAGAGGTACTTTGTAGAAACTGTCTACCACTAATACATCTTCAAGGTACTACACTAAGCAAGACAATAGAGGAGAGAGCACTAGAACTAGTGTACAGAATCTATCGTGAAAAAGTAAGAGTACTAACGATAACAGTACTCAACCTAGTACTTGAAGCACAACTCAAGAACTCACAAATATTAATGGAATTAGCAACAAAGTACATCGAACTCATTGAGAAACTAACAAATCGAATAGAGATCTACATAGAGCTTACACAGCAAATAGCAGACAGGAAGTTAAGAGAAATACTTGAGAACGACTACAACCTCCTACATCAACTACTCAAAGCAGGTATAGAAGTAGCTAAGAAAGTAGTAAAGCAGCAAATATACATTAGGTAGCAAGGTATTACTCAGAGAGACCTCTCTCCTCCAAGATCTTAATCATAGCCTCAACAGCTTCATACCTAATCCTTGACCCCCTCACTGAAGAAACATTAGCAAGTGCCTTCAAAGCCCTTACAATATCTTCAAGCTCAAACTTCACCTTCCTCGAGAAGTACCTAATAGACCTAGTTACCGTCATCTGATCAAAAAGCACATACAACCTACTTTCCTCAGAGGAGTACACAGCAATAGCATGAGGAACCTTAACAACAACCTTACCACGCTTCAACAACCTAACAAGCCCCCTCAACGTCTCAATATCAGTCCTAGCTCTATCAATGTATAGCGTCACATCACCAACCTTCAAAGTAATAAATTCATCAGTCTTACTCACAACATAATCCCTCAACTCCTCAACAAGAGCACCAAACTCATCCACTCTAGGATACCTACTACTCTCAATAAAACTCCTCAACTCCTCAATCCTCCTCCTAATCTCATCCCTCAACTTCTCCGAATTCCCACCCACCATAGATCCAGTGAGATACGAAATAACATCTGTTAAAGCAGAGTATACAGCTCCTGCAACATCTCTAGGAATACGAACCCTACTCTCAAAACGAGGACCTTCCGATCCCGGTTCAATAATCTCAACCAATAAGATTACTTCATTCTGAGCCATAACTATGTCAATTATACCTACCTATATCACAGAAAATAAACCTTACTAATAACGAGACGTAGGTATATACATGATGTACGGAATATTTTGTATGTGCTTTAACACGCGCACGATGTACTTTCTAAATTCAAAATATGCATAACTTATTCAGTAGCTTTATCGCCTAAATAGTATCAAAAGTAATGACACAGACTGAGGTAGCTTAAGGAGATAAGAGATTAGCTAAAGGAATTCCGACTCTCCAACACTTGGAATCGCTAGGATACAGCTAACCACGTTCCCAGACCGGGCTCTCGAATCCTACGAGAAGGTTAGGAAGATAAACATACGAGTAACAATAGAGAAGCTAACAAAATGTATAAAAGTTTGCGATAGGATTGAGTGTAGGCCTACGATATCTGCCAAGGAGGTGAAAGCAGTACTATTCTTAGTTATACTCTCATCCTACTTTGCTAGTAAGCTCCTTGAAGAGAGCGAGGATGGAGAAGAGAGAATATTGGCTACTTTAGCAATTAAGCAAGCGGTATCGATTACAAGTTCCCGATAAACACAGTAAGGACGATAGTTAGGGCTTTCGAGAAGGGTAGGGTTATCGATGACAAAACAATTGTCAGAAAGATTAGGAAGTACAGAGGGGTTAAAAGAGGGCATGCTTGTAGTCGATGCTTCTGGTAGTATGAGTGGGTACAGAATGTTTCTAGCGATACTAACAACCTATGCTTTTGCCCAAAAGTATAAAGATACTGGTCTTAACCTTGGATTACTCGTATTCACATCAAACCCAGCACTAATAGTAGATCCGAACAATACCGATGTCGATAAGGCCGTTTTGAATGTGCTCAGGCTCAGAGCTAGTGAGAGGCTTCATACGCAAAGGCTCTAGAATTAGCGATAAGGACAGTAAAGCCAGACAGCATAGTACTTCCTATTGGGAATTTCGAGGATTGTGGATGAGCACCAGATGATGTAATAGCTCTTAAAACCAGTAAAAACCTAACAATAATCGATATTCTCACCTTCTAGTCTCTTATGTGATAAAGTATTGATTGTAAACCCGAAAGACACAACTAGAACAGCACTAGCACTAATGGAAGAAATGTAGCTACTCTCTTTGTATTTTGAGTATTCTTAAATACCTCTTCAGCACTTCATGTTCTTAGGTGTTTAAATGAAGACTGGAAAGGCGATAGTCCTCTTCATCTTGGGCTTAGTCCTAGCACTTTTGGTGTTTCCTACAGCTTGGAGCGTATCTGCTGGACTAGGATATGTGTTCGCAATTGTGTCCATCATTATAGGAGCGTATCTAATAGCGAAGCGGGAAGGGAGAACACTACCTCTCGTCTTAGGCATTATCTTATTAATAGTTGCTGTGCCCGCCCTACTAGGAACAGCCGCTATTCATATGGGCTTATGGGCTGTTAAAAAAGCTGTTGAAGAAGCTACCGAGACAAAAAGTATTACAGCTCGTATTGGTGAACCCATAAGAGCTGGAAATTGGGAGATAACAGTTTTGAAGATTGATGAAGCAGAGTACATAAAGAAGGATGACTCTTACTACAAAGCCAAAGAGGGGAAGAAGCTAGTCTTAGTGAAGTTAAGAATAAAGAACATAGGTAAGGAAGCTAAGACAGCATCAGATATTTGGAACTTCATGCTAGTTTCAAATGCTAATAAGAGCTATGAGAAAGCTTACACCTACGAGCTAGAGTATATATGGGACGTAACAGACGAAATAAAGTCGAAGGCAATAGTCTTTGAGGAGCTAGATACAACTGCATCAGTAGCACCGAATACGATTATAGAGGGATATCTATTGTTCCAGATACCTGTTAGTGAGGAGCCTGCCAAGCTGTACTTCAAAGTTGGAGTGATTGGAGGATATGAAGTAACAATAGAATTGACAAAATAACGAGAGTAAGTTGCTCTCCTCAAATACCCCTTCCCTTTCAAATACATTCTATACGTTCATTAAGTTAGACACTTTTGACTTCTGTTCTTCTTTTTAAAAAAAAAAACTACGTAGAAGTCTATGCATACTGGACTGCAAGCAATTCACTCCACGCTCCAATAATGGATTACATCATCGAAGAGTTCCCTAGCCATCTTCGGGATAAAGTCCTCCTCATATATCCTCTCGTAGAAGTCTTTCCTACAAAAACTAACCCATCAACATAGTAGAAGAGTAGGTGAGTAGGTGAGAACAGACGTTAAAATTCTCTTCTGGTGCTTCCTCCTCAAGGATCAAGGATACAGCGAAGGCACCATGCTGTAGCAGGTACATTACCTAGCAAAGTAGTGTAAAGGAGCATACTTCCCTGGGAAAGCATATATGCATAGCAACTGGTGTAAGTAAGTACTCTACAGCTTTATCCCTAGGCAATTCAAGTACGTAACCATACAGAGATTCGAGTACATAGTTAAGTAACTCAGTGATCTCAGTTAGGAGTTCAGGTATCTTCTCCTGTATAAATCTGTAGTTCTTGACCATAGTATCGTATGCCGCTTTGATATAGGTCTCCCACCCCATACTTGATCCCCATGATCATTAGCTCAGATCCCAGTACTAGTAATCCAGGTCAATAACATTTCTCAAGGTCTAAAATAGGTATCCTCTGCATTTCAACTAAGATCACGAGATACCGTTAGCTTAACCTAGGCCCCAGTAATGAGAGATTACTAATGGCTTCTTCAAAATAATTTATGCTAAGTAATGCAAGCAAAAGCATAGTCTTGAAATTTCAATCAGGTTTTCTTTGATCAATAAATGATGAAGTAAGGTATTAGGATGCCATAATCTAGCTTCATCAGGGTCAAGAGTATCAGGGCAATCTAGCTCCCTCTCAAGCTTCAACAAAAATCACTTACCAAAATATTAGGTAAAATAGAAACATTTAGGTATCTTGAGATATTATTTGTAATGGAGGTGTGTTAGTGGAAGTACTTGAAATGCTATTACTCTTAACAGCAGTAGTAGCTACACTAGCACTATTACTCATTCCAGTTCTTGAACTTGAGAAGAGTGTAGGTGTACAGAGTTTACAGCAGGAATTGAGAACCTTACTCAAAGCAATAGAGATCACTTACAGGACAAAGACGTACACCTACATTACACTACATATACCGAAGACGTATACAATAGTCTTAACGCAAACGAGAGTACTAATCTATCCTGGAGTAGAGTTACCAAGTAGTTGCTATCTAAAGACCTATACAGTACTAAATCCAGGTGTTAATCTTACAACATCAATACCACAGCAAAGGACAGTAACGTACTTTGATCCAATGAGAGTAGTGATGTACATACATGAGTTAGGTACCTGGAAGTACTATGATCATGCAGTATGTAATTCAGCAGTGGTCAAGTACGAACCTGGAAAGTACGTGACGGTACTGGAGCAAGGAATAGCAGTAGAGGTTGAGACAGAAGAACTTGGACAAGAGGTAGATTGGAACTATGATCTAGTCATAGAGCTTGAGAAGGTGAATGAGAGCGTGGGTATAGCAAAGCTCAAGTTATGGAATAGAGGTGACTACACTATAACGGTAAGTTATGAAGGTACAGATGTAGCAACAGTGAAACCTCATGGAGTGGTTGAAGTTGAGACAAAGATTACGACAGAGCAAGTTCTTCTTGAATTAGTGCATGAAGTTCATTTGAAGCTAGTTTACGAGAATAGTGCTGTGAGAGTAGAGATTGCTTCAGGTTAAGGGTTAGGAGGGGTAGAAGATGAGTTTAACAAGTTTGATAACTGCATCACGAAGTTGAGGAAATACATCAATTGATCGTAATGCAACATCAATGAAGAACTCAATACTTTGACAAAGTGGAGCAATAAAGGGAACCAAAACATCAGCTTTAACTGTTTTGATATCTTGTTGTGAAATAACCTTATTCAGGACCCTAAATGTTAGTACTGGTATGTCCGTAAATTGATCGAATACATCGTGTTTACCATACTCAGCAACGATAAACACTCTATCTGATGCAAGAAGTAAGTTCATGAAGTTAGCTTCAACCTTACTAAAACTCGATAGCGGTAGAGTTGGCATATCGAGAATAACAACATCGTAACGTCTAGCAAGCTCATACTTAACTACATTCACAAGTAGACTAAGTGCATGTGGATCAGGGGGAATAGGTTCTCTTGATGGAATAACGTCTACACTTACCTTCATAACGTCTACAGCTCTCCTAAATAGACCACCAGTTCTAATTTTGACATCACGAGAGATGTTGTAAATCTTCAACTTTGTGTAGATACCTCTAAAGATATCATCTATGCACTGAGCTGAATCTAGCTTGTGAGGAAGCAATAGTGCTGATGCACCTCTACCACTGATATCGAGTACTAGTGTCCTGTACTTCAAACTAGTGATTAAGGATACGAGAGCTGATAGAGTTGACTTCCCTACACCACCTTTTGATCCTGAAAAGAATGAAACAACTACCATGGAATCACCTACCTATAGTCCTTAATCAGTGACTCAGCAGAAGCACGTTCCTTCTCTCGCTCCACCTCAAGTGCTTCTTGCACCGTCCTAACATTGTAAATCTTCACAACAATCCTCTTCTCCTCACTACCCTCATCGAGAACAGACCTAACAACATCTAAATGCTGTCTAATCAACTCAATGACCTCTGGAAGTAACATGATAGCATAGCGAACAACCTCTCCTCTACCCTTTCCTCTCTTCCAAGTCTTCTTCCACCGCCACACAGGGAGAGAAATTATAATTCCATCATCCGTCAATGCGTACTCAATCAATTTCCACCTCACCATACTATGCACCTTTCCTAGTTGAAGTACATTGAAGATGTAAATAAGTTTTCAGTTATACAATGCGATATATCAATATCTTTAGCTAATTTCACGATATGTATAGATATACAATGGGTACTCATGCAATAACATGTAGAGTTCTTCACAAGTCCTCACATGTACTTTATCAAGTGCCTTAAGGTGCTTATCGACCACATCCCGTAACCTCTCATCAACCACATACTTCTCAAGTACGTACTTACTAAGCTCATTCGTGTTCATGTGCTTAAGCTCATACACTTCACTAGGTGGTACACCAAGATTCAGGAGTAGAGCTTCAAGTAAGGCTTCTCTAAGCTTTCCCCTCTCATCAGCTCTCTTAAGTACATCAACAACGAGGTAATCGTACTCAGGAACATACTTCATGAGTGTAGCAATGTCATTAGCTGATAGCGTACTCACATCAATGAACTTACCTTCACGAAGAGTAAGTACGTTTATCAAGAACCAGGTTTCAAGTTCGAGCTTACTCAGTATCTGTTCATTAATTGCTTCGGCAATTGAACTAGCAAAGAGATCCGCAATAGCAGCTGCAAAAGCTCTGGCTCGTTCACTTGAGCAAGTAAAGCATAGAGAATCTAATTCAGCAAGAAATCTCGGTAAATCACGTAGGTTAAGTTCTAGGGTAATTGATTGCTTAATATCAAGACCATACTCGTGAGCTCTTTCAGGGGACACAGTAACAGTGATCTTAGTAGGAAGACCAAGTTCAGGAACTACATTAGCGAATTCCTCTAAAACGCTATAATCACGCATAATGATAGCAGTGCTGATAGCTGACCTAACTCTATCCTCAAATTCCCTAATGAGTGCATGTACTTGATGCACACTGTCAGGGGATATCCTTGCTAAAGCTAGTACTACCTCACGTGCTAAGTCATGAATATCGAGTAGTCTCAACCTGGTAACAAGCTTATCACAAACACCCTGTACTACATCTGCGACATGTCGCTGAATAGTGTCGAATACATACTTAACCCGCTCTGGATCAACAATATACTGCTCAGATAGTGACCTCACATATTGAAGTGTTGTGTGAAGTTCAGATACATACTCAGCAACCTCACTAATGGTAGCTAACCTAGGGGTACCTGGTACTAATAGGTGGATCCAGCCATGAACTACTTTAATAGCTGGAAGTGAAGGCATTGGAGGAACAACAACCTTTAAATTCCTAAAGTAATGTGCAAGAGAGATCAACTGCGAGAAATCCCCTCTACGAAGCAACTCAATCTTTGACCTAAGTACACTCAAATCTTGAAGCGAGGTAGGGGGTGCAATACGAGATAATTTGTAAACTGTAGTAACCAATGATTGTAATTTCTTAGCAAGTTCAATACCGTAGAAACCATACCCGAGAAATCTCGTATAGAAACCAGCTATAATGTACTTCAAGTCTTCACTGGTAATAGGCCTACGAATCTCATCTAGACCCCTAACATACCTCTCAACTTCATGATGAAGCGACCTGACGGCAGAAACAATATCTCGGAAAGTTCTTACATCAGGAGGAGGTAAGTACTTCTCAACAAGTTCAGATACATGACGTATCGATAGAAGTTCACCAAGAACTCTAACTGCAGCAGCTTTTGAAGTACTAACTCTGCTTACAAACATTGCAATTTTCTCACTAATCGAAGCAAGAACTAGTAATGTATGGAATAGTGATCTCTGAGCTGCAGCAAGTCTAGAAGCAATCTCAACAAAGCGTAGGAACTTTGACTCATCCACAGCAAAATAGCCACGTCTTGTGGCAAGATAATGCTTATAGAGTGATGCAATGAATTGAAGACCAAGAGTGAGTGGATGACGATGAATAATTGCTCTGAAGATAGCCGATGTAGATATGCCGAGAGCAGTAGCTGTATGCGCAATAACAGAAGCGAATTTCCTAGGAATCCTAGTCTCAAGAACAGATCTAACAGCCTCAACATATACTCTAAACCTAGTGAATACCGGCAACTCCCTCAACTTAATGAATGGAGTAGGAGCAATAAGTCTACGAAGCAGCATAACTGGGGTATATCTGGCAATGTATTGATGAGCCATTAAGTACATTCTCCGCATTAACACCATAGCAACATGCATAGTCGTAGACAGAGCAACACCGTATACACGAGCCGCCGATCCCCTGAATAGCGGTGTTATGAGACCAAGCAATCTAAAGCTAATTGAGTAACCACCGAAAAGCCCAGACAAAACATCGGCAGATAGTACAAGTGGAATAAGCCATGAAAATACATTGTACCACAATGCAGCATACTCTCTAAGTGGAAACCACAACTTAGACATCTCCTTAACCAGATACCTACCGTACTCCATGTATGGCGTATAGACTAACCAATTCCACTTAGACCAGGTAACGTCAACACCATAGACATCAATCTGGACTATAGCATAATCATTGGGTCTTGTCTCATTAACAGCAACAACCTCAATACTAACTCTAAGGACATGAGGAGAGGGATCGTAGTAGAAGAATGGATCAGGCTTTAACCTACAGAGAAACTCGTAGTAAGGAATTTCATAACCACCTAATGGACCAGTCTCTTCAATCCAAGTAATAATAGGAGCGATGACGAAGTTGTACCAGACACAATAATTGCTGTATAGATTCCTAAAGAACGCCTCAGGTATGACATTGAGAGCAGGATTTGAAACGTGAGAGATTGAGTAGGTAACGGTCATATTTGGATTTGAGCATTGATACGATACTATGACATTAGATGCTATACAGGTGAAGGAAAATGATGAATTTACAGGAAGGACCTTAACAAGGGAAACAACATTATCACCTCTAGCAGTAACATTTACATCGCTATAAAAGACAATACCAGAAACACCACCTCTACGAGCAATAACAATGTAGGGAACCTGAATACAGAACCTAGAAGCATTACTAAAGTCGAGGAATTGTACAGAGGCATTAGCAGCAAGAACATTAGCAGTAAGAACAGATAGGTTACAGAGCTTGAACGAAAGATTGGGCTCAATTACAACTCTCGAACAATTACTACTTAGTGAGCACCAGAGAGTAATAACATCCAAATCATAGGTACCACACGGTAAGACAGTAGACTTAAAGCCATTATCGAGAACCTGAAAGGCGTAGAATCTTGATGTATTACTAACATCATGAAGAACTAGGAGAGCGTATGGAATGGGGTAACCAGAAGCATCAATAACGGTAAAGTTACCACTACCGAGAACTATAGTTTCATAGTAGAGATGAGAAACATCAATACCAAATTCCCCCTTCTCAAGACTATATGAGATAATGAAGGGAAAACCAAAAGCAAAGACATAAGAGAACACGATCAAGGTAATACCAAGTCTACGAAGTGGAGCACAAGCAAGAAAGACAGCACCAGCTAATGTCATAAATGGGAGTACGAAGTGAAGGAAGTCGAGAATAGCATGGAGAACAACTAAACCAGTATAGATCCTCGATAGGCTAATGAGTACGGATAGGACAGCTGTAAGTGCTGTAAATACACCAGTCATGAACTTAGATAGTAAAAGCATGAGGACAGCAGCAAGACCAACCTTGAATCCTAAAAGACAAACTATAATGAGTAGAGTAGTAACAGCAAAAGTATGAACATAGCCGAGAGTAGAGATGATACTTTGAATAGAAGCTATGTGTTTCTTAATGAGGGAGATACACTTCTCTAAATCAAGGTAGTGTTCAGGAATGTGAAGAGTAGAGGCTACTACATGCGCGACATAGCTCTGATCAGCAACGATAAGAGCGAGATAACAAAATACACTGGAGAAGACGATTGAGGATATGTACGGTAGTAATGATCTCCTGAGAACTGCATATGCAGTAAGACCATAGATCAATAGCATTGATGACACAACAGAGGAAACGATAATGATGAGGTACTTTGGATCATATTCAGCTAACTCAATTAAGTACTTAAGGAAGTCAGGTGAAGTCACGAAATTTACCTCAATCTAGCTATAGGATTACCGACAACAGCACCAATAGCACCTGCAATACCAGAACATAGTGAAAATACGAAGAGAGCAGCTACTTCAGCGGAGGATGCAGCAAAGGCAGCATTTGTGAAAAAGTTTAGTAAATTACCATATAGATTGACAGGTTGAGAGTACTGAGCAAGTGGAATAGTTGTATTCACATTAGTAAATGGTAGAAGAGCGATGTTTATAGATGTAGGGAACTTATACTTCATGAAGTAGTAGTAAGCGAGAGCAGCTGAGATAGGTGCTGCGAAGTGAAATCCTATAGCGGTGAAGCATAGGAAACCACCAAGACGTGATAGAGCTGGAGAAAGTAGCAATGATGCACCAATGAGGATCATTACTGTAGTTACCTTAGTATCGTAGAGAAAGCCATAGAATGAAGCTAGTGAAAGAAATGGAGCACGAGCAGCAGAAATAACCTGTTCTAGAGAGGACACAGAATTATGTGCTCCCTCAGCAAGGTAACTGAAGATGAGTGAGTACTTGGAGAGAGTGATCTGCGATTCATATGAATTTAAGAGGGAATTAATTTTTGCCACAGCATCAAGCATTAGATCTCGTGCAAATGCAAATGGTCGTAGTGAAGTTATCGAGATTGGTGCACTAACACCAAATTCCTGTCGAATGTAGTCGATATAGTAATTAACACAAGAGGAAACAGTATGATCTATAACAAATAGGAGAGCTAGATGTAGGCCAGTGTTTATGACGTACTCAATACCGCTTAAAAACCTATAGTAGATACCAGCTGCATAACAGACAAGAGCATAAATAACAGCACCAGCTAATGTCAAAGCAGCAAAAACAGGCATCACCGTGAACTCACCAATCTTTATCTCCGTCGTGAGCAAATTGAGAATATCCATAATCCTAACCTCTGAGTATGTATATACCTAAGATACAACATTGTATATCATGTTATACACAGAGATAAACTTTACAGAAAGAATTACTCAGTAATTAGATCAAGAAGGCATTTCCTTTTCCTCCTTCTCCTTCTCTGAAGAATGAAGAAGATTACAGGAGCGATCCACGTAAGTAGTAACAGATCCAGGAACTCCATACTGTTACCTCTTATTCGAGAAGTATCTCATAGTACTTTGAATCGAGCTCTCTCAATATGTCAGCAATATCTCTGCCTCTTTTCTTCTCCCCTCTCTTCTTTTCCTCTACCTTCTGCTCCTTTTCGGTATTTTTCCTCTCCCTTCTCCTCTCCTTACCAATTTTCTTCAATGTGAGTCTAGGTAAGTTAATACTGAATTTCTTCCCTTCCTTCTTCACCTCTTTCTTCTCCTTCACTTCCTCTACAACCTCTTCGACATTAGATTTAGCATTAGCTTTCTGAACCTGAATTTGAGGTATGTGCTCAGCTTCTGAGTAGTTAGTTAGATTAGATAATTGCTTAACAATATCGAAGCTAAGTACAAAGTCCTTCTGATTAAACTTCTTGAGCAGTGATTGCTGTCTTGAAAGTTCCTTCATGAAATCTAGCTGTCTCTGAATGTACTCGCTGTCGAAATCACCAGACTTAAGCACAGTCCTTATATTACTTTCCTGTTCTCTAATCCACTTCTTCAACTCCCTAAGCTCCATACACTGATACCTCCAAGAGGTGGTATGAAGTAGTATATGAGGATAAATATGAGGAATGCAATGAGTAGGGAGATTAGTGCATACCTGCCAAAAATGCCGATTCGACCAGTAGCGAGCTTAGCAACAACCATAGCTGAAGTGAACAAAATGATATTGATCATAGTGGTTGAGAGGATAGTTACATGAGCAATATCGGCCTTACTTGGTAATGATATGGGTAGAACAACACCTAACTCACTAGCTGAAGGAGTAATTGTGATTTCGGCGAAAACAGCAAGAACGCACTTAATAACGAGGTACATGATAAAGGATATCACGCCTGCAACGATGAATAGTACATACTTAGCAGACTTCATTGAATTGAGATACAGCTCGTATGCTCCAACATACTCATCGTACATCCTAGCAAGATCACGAACATAGTGAGGTGAGAATGAGATGTACATAGCATCTATGAGAAGTGAGGTTACAGTTCGTAGGAATTCAGCAAATGACCCTCTAACCTTCATGATAAAGGAAATTAAGTAATTCAAATCCTTACTAAGTACGAGTCTAGATGCAATAATACGTAGCAACTTACTCATGATAGATGACCTATCTTCAGAAGCTATCTGAAGGATAGCAGAAACAAGAGAACATGATTTACTTTCAAGTAATTGAGCAACCCTATTTAGAAATGATGAATACTGCGTGAAGATGTACATTGCACGACTATCGTATCTGCTATACACAAAATCAAAGGTGAGGGATATCAAGCACGAGCATAAGTATATAGTAATGCAGATCTCTCTGTAGTCGAGGTATCTAGATACCACGAGTGAAGTAGTAATAAGAGGGATAGCAATAATAGCTGTAGTAGTACCCGCGCGTAGTAGGTATGGTGTAAAGTCAAATATCTTGATAAGGCATGTAGAGTCAAGATACATGAGAAGCATGAATACTGTAATCACGTGAATTAGCAATGTAGTGAATACTGCAATATTGAGAATTTTGCTAAATAGTAAGATAGAGAGAATACAGCTGATAACTGGAATTGTGATAGCGACTGAAACGATAGACATCGATATAATTTCATGAGTACGGATCAGTGATTGTAACTTTGCTCTAAATTCAGCATAAGCTCTATCCCTAAGTCTATCAGCATAGAGTACGTACTGACCGGTCCGAAGAACATCAATAAATGTCGACAGTATAACTTCAGTAATGGGCATTGATTTCTGTCTACATAGAGCAATATACTTATCAAGAGCTTCAACTCCGCCATCTCTTAGAATTCGTTTAAAGAATTTAGCGGCATACCTAAGAACAATATCTTTAGAAGCAAGAAGCTCAATCACTTTATTCAAGATCATTCTAGCTTCATGATCAGTAACAACTCTCATGTATATTGATGCATGTAATGCAGCATATAGAGCTTCAGCCTCAACTCTCCTGAAGAATAGAGTTAAGTTAATGAATGGTTTAGTGACTAGGTAGAGGAGATAAGTCATTGGGATAAGTAATATAGCATTGGAGAGGAGCAATAATCTTAAATCGTAAAGTAGGTGAGGTAGTATGAGGTTCATAGCAAGGAAAATTACCACTGTAACTAGTAGATACATAAGGTGTTTATAGAATCTAGATCTAAACTCCTCAAAGCTAATCCTCTCATCAATGAACGTAAACCTATACACTTCTCGAAGTTTATGATCAATTCTGCTACGCAATTCTGAGAATATGTGCAGTACCATCATAATGAGGTATCACGAGGTAGTTAATTAAAGTTTATTAGGTATAATGTGATATCTGAGGTGATGATTTGGAGGAAGAGGAGAGACTCTGGACTCTTGCAGATACTGAAGGTTTTCGATACTATATCTACACCACATCGAGAAGACTATGGAGTAGAACTCCTAAGAGATACGAGATTTCGTATTGGTCCTTTTGAGATTAGAGCCCAGGTAGTTAGATCTGAAGTAGATGGAAAACTCGTATATAGAGTTATTGAGCCGGATGCTACCTTAAGGGATGAAGAGAGAAGAGAAGTTGAAAAGTTTCTCGATGACATTACACTGAAACACGGATTATTCTTAGTCAAGTCGTATAGGGATCTAGATAGACTCCTTAACCTACTCAATTACTTAGATGAGGCACAGAAGTACTATGCATTTAAACGACTTCACCTACTTGAGCTAACGCCCGTACTTTACGATGAGAACATAGAGGAGATAAACATCCTGTCGAACACAATTGCTGTTAGAGATCGTGAATTAAGTGAAGAAGCAACAATGAATGTAACAGTTGATGTCGACTACCTGTTCAATAGATTAGCTCTCTACGGTGGTAAACAGCTCTCATATGTAACACCAACCATAATCTTCTCAATACAGGATCTAAATGGTTACAGTCATAGAGTTAGCCTAACATATGCACCGTATTCACCAGCTGAATACAGTGAGTGTAGGATACGCTGCTTCAATAAGGTGATTACACCTGTTGAGTATATAGCTCGATACAGATCAATACTCATTGATGACTTAGCAGATCTCATACTCTGCGTACTTGCTAGAATACCAATATGCATTTACGGCGAACAAAATACAGGAAAAACAACATTTGTAAATCAACTTGCGTTCTTTATCCCACCTGAAATTCGTATAAATGTAATAGGCATGTACAAAGAAATTCACCTACCACGAGGTACTAAGGTAAATTACGTAATTGCGGATAACCTAGATCAGTTAACGCATGAGTTTGAAGCAGCATTAACGCGAACTGATGCTATTCTAGTGAATGAAGTACTTAATTCACAACAAATGAAGTTAGTCCTATCTGCTGCAGAAGCTAAGCAAATTGCAATATTTGCAGTACATGCTGCTTCTGTCGATGATCTATTCAACAGAATAATCTACGGCTTTAAGATACCAAGAACTAGGCTTAATACATTGAAGGTTCTAGTTGAGATGGGATTGAGAATTGAAAATGGTAGGAAGTACAGGTTTGTTAGCAAAATTTACTTCCATGAGGGAGGTCTTAAGCTTGCTAGCAATGTCCATGATGCTATACTGAGGGAAGTTGCTGAGAGACTGAAAATCGATATTGAGATAGCTAAGCTCTATTATGACCAGGTTAAGCTCTTCCTACAGAACCTAGTCGATAGATACAATGAAGATCCAGCATTTAGAGAGCAAATGAGTAACTACAGATTATTTGAAAGAGTTTGGCCAGGTATACTAGCTCAATTCTACAGAGAGTTAGGTAGTTCAAAGCTAGTATGCGAGCTAAAGAGTGAGCTACGGATCCCCGTATATCGTGAGTTGCAGATCAGATATGATCAATTGAAATTCTGTCCGTACTGTGGAGCACCACTTCGACAGGATAAGCATCGAGGAGTTAAGGTATGTCCACGCTGTCAACTGGAGTTCTAGGTAGGTACATCTACGTACATGGTTTAAAGCTGAAAGCACCTAGGAGGAAACTAGTTGATCGAATTGCTAATTACATAACAACACTCATTGAACAGTTTTCCAGATCTAAGATACTCTACGCCGAAGAAGACGTAGTACTCAGCATCTACATAGATCCTGAATACGGTGGCAGGGTATTTATCGTCTTCGACAATATGTCAGTAACATCACTGACACTATTCTCAAGGAAAATAACGAGGATAACACAGGAAGAAGTTATTGAAGCTATAGAACAAATCTACAATAGCTGTAGGAAGCAGAGAGGAGAACGAAAGATTAAGGTAGCTAAAATTCTACAGCAATTAAGGGAAAACAAGATACGTATAGATCAAGTTCAAGTACAAGAACAATTAACGCAATTACACACATTACTAACACAGCTTATACACACAGTAAAGAGTTTACAGCAAGAAGACAAAATCATTAAAGCAATACACATTCTAAACGATGCACTAACACAACTCAAGGCAACAACATAGAAGGAGAGAGCTTAGAAATGTACTACATACATCCTCACGTTACTATACTGAGAACGATAGCACCCCCATACCGTGTTTGAGAATTTAAATGTACATATTACATCTCTGTACATAACCATCAATATCTGAGATAACTACATAAAATAACTAAATGTATTTATACACCTCCTATAAGTCAACAATCATGATCAAGATAGGGAGAGGGGTTACCGAAAGTGAGTACTAGACGCGTTAAGATGAAGTTGTATTGGGTACTATATCGTCGAGTAATAATAGCAATAGTTGTAGCAACATTTCTTCTAGCATCATTACTCTGGTTTTGGTACCATGGACTAGGTACACCAGGCACAGTACCGAAAGCTACACCAGTAACCAAGAAACCACCTACAGCTTCAGGTACGGAGCAGACATATGAAGTATCGAGAACAAAAGCAATAGTCAAAGCTAGTAAACAACCAGTACTACATACACTGAGGATTAGGGCTATTGATGTTAATTCGTCTCTGGGTATTGAGGTTCCTGTTGATGTTGATTTCCTGAATGGCACAGTCAAGACTTACGAGACTCCTATAGAGCTTAAGCTATCTGAAAACACAACCATAGTCGTAGTACCAATTAAGCAACTTCTCACTGATAGGTACATCAACGTGACGTATAAGCACGGTGGAGCTATCTATAGGCTCAAGTACGTGTACAATGGAACAGACATCAAGCTAACCATAGTACAGGACACAGACATAGAGTTGAAGTATGTTGAGAAGCTTTGGGGTGTTTATCTAGAGATTTTCCCTAGCTACCTCAATACTACGTCTGTATCGAGTCCTGAGCTACTTGTTACTGTTAGGTCTGTAGGTGGTTACCGTGGTAATGTAACGGTTAGAACTAACAGTGGTTTCTTCCTAACTATTGAGCTTAAGACATTAGGTAAGGTAGTTAACTTAGTGTTAAGTGAAAGCGAGGAAGTGCTTCTAAAGTGTTTACCTGACTTAAGTGAATTTGGTAGGCACAAGATAGTGATTACTGCTGTAGGTACTGGTAATGTAAGTGCAAGAGCCTTCTCCATAATCGAAGTATTTGCAACACCACCGAAGAAATACCTAGAACAAGCAAGAAAGAGCATGATAAAAGACCTAGAGACAAGTTATAGAAGAATTGATATTCCTGATGTAAAGATAGATGATGTAGTTATTCATGAGGCATGGGTAGTTAAGTGGGATGATACTGCTAAGATAGAGTGTAAAGGTCGTAAAATCATAATATATCCAAAACCAGGTGCAAAAGGTTCATCTATATGCTTTAACTTCAGTAGACCGCTATATAAACCAAGGATAACGATTAAAGTAACATTTGTTGTTTCTAAGAAGCTCGAGAATCCTAGAGAATACATATATGGCTTTTACCTTTGTTTCCTCTATGGTATAGATCCAAAGACTGGTGTACCTATTGGTGGTTATCCAGCAGGAGCAGGTCTCTATCCAAATACTGAGTACATTATAGTTCATGACCTGTATACACATAGGTATGCAAAGGTTCTCGGTGGAGATTATAGAGAACGACCAAGAGGTAATCCACTGACAATTCTATACCCATACGTACAGTACCTTGAAGTGGAGATTGAGTGGTTTGGAGGGTACCCACCAGTGATACCTGATTACTTAGTCCTAGAGATAGTTAGCATTGAAGAGGGTTCATAACCATGAGAAGTAGAAGAAATCACTTATTCCTCATAATATTAGCCGTAATACTACTATCATTTTTCTCAGCATACAGCATATTAACGGTCTTCTGTACTGGTTATGAGTGGAATCGTGCTGACGTAGATCACTACGTACACATATACGATTCAAAACCTCGTCCAGGAGAGGAATATGGTCCACTAGAGGAGAGGGGTGAGAAGGATACTGGTTATAAGTATCGTACTTGGAAAGCTAAGGAAGCTGTCTACTATATTCAGTTTGAGCATGGTACGTATGTTTGTGCTGATCCTAATGGTGTAACCATTAAAACTAGGTGTGAAGCATATGAACATGGCTATACCTATGGTTGGCTCTACTATGGTAATACCTCTAGGTTAGATACTGAGGAGAGAACCTACCATGCAATAGTTGAGGGCACTATATCTGAAACGAAGGAGAAGGGGGCAGGTCGTGTATGGAAGGTCTGTAGAATAAAAGTCACTAATCCACAGGGTAAAGTAGAGTCATGTACTAGAGCTAAGTTATATGGTGAACCTAATGCAGCGTTTGCTAAGGTATGGGGTATTGTAATGGCTGTTTGGGGTAGTTATAATGTGTATGTCGATCTAAGAGCTTGGGCAGGTACAGCAGCCTCAGCTTATGAAGAAACTGAAGGTGGTGGTCAGTCTTCACCTAGTGCTCCTAGTACTTGGGAGCTTTCTGTTAGGTTTGATCATGTGTTTCCGAGCTACTTCTCTGATGAGGTTAAGGTCTATGTCTGGGACTACGCAGGTAAGAAGTGGATTAAATTGAGTCCTGGTTCTCAAGTGAGGGTGCATTTAGGTTACGACCCTGATAAGAGGGAGATGTACTTAACCTACCGAGTTGAGATCGGTGATAACTGGCTCTATCTGAGGAACGTAATCGGTCAGCTAGATCTTCACTACTGTAAGAAGGTGATTACGAGAGAGCATGGAGCAGAGGTAGCGGTGGGAGGTCCGCGTACGGTCTACCGCTCCTCAAATAAGGTGTTCGATACATTCATCTTCAAGCTACCGAACCTAAAGCTCTATGGAATTGACGTGAAGAGAGTTAGACTCGACGTAGTTCTCGGAGCAAGGGTTTTCACACTGAGGGCAATCACGGTAGAGGGTAGTCCTATAGAGGGTGTTCAGTTCAATGTAACGCCTAGACCTATCACGTACGTTCCAGTAGTAACCATAGAGACTACTACTGGTAGTAGCGGTGTAGTAGATGTGAATATGTCGCTAAGTGTCTTCGCTGAGTACAGAGGTGATGTGTGTGGAGGGGATGTGTACACGATTGAGGGAGGCCGTGTGGTGAGAATCGTTGCTGGGCTCGTGTTCTTCGACAACTTCGAGCAGTATAGCGATACTAGCGAGCTCTCCAAGAGGTGGGGAGGTAGTGGGATAGATGTGGGTAAAGTCAAGGTAGTTACACTTAGTGACGCAGGTAAGGTGCTGGCTATCACTATTGACTCAGATAACTGGTACAGTCTCTACCCGAAGATATCAGTACCGAAGACAGGAATCGTCTTAATGTGGATTAGGTATAGGCTTCAGACCAACCCAAGTTATGGTTCCGACCTCAAGTGGCACCTTAGCTGGAGGGATGCGAAGGTAGGTGGTGTAGCCCCAGCACTTAGGACGTGGGACTACGGTAGAGATCTAAGGGTTTCAGCGTACTACGGTGGTGGTACTTGGGGGACACTACATCCACTTCGCTACTGTGATACAGGAGACTACGGTACCTACGTATCTCTGTGGTGGAGAGGCGACGGTAAATTCCTATCATATGAGTGGTGGAGCGATATCTGGACTATAAGCAATATCGAGAAGTACAGCTCTGGAGGAGGTAGTAGGTTTGTAATATCCTTCGGTAGGTGGGGTTGCTGCAAGGGTACTCTCTACGTTGATAACTTCGCTATATTGAGGGATTGGGTCGTTAAGGTAGTTGGTACTCAGGAGTACCTCCTTGAACTCGTTAAGCACGGGTACGTATTCGTAGACCAAAACCTAGACCTGAGGTACATACCCATTGAGGTAACTGCAATACTTAGGGATGAGGTGCTTAGAATTCACGTACCAGTTACAGAGGTTTCCGTTCAAGCACAGAAGGAGTATGGAGTGTACGTACTTGACCACTACGTAGTTGAGTTCCTAAACGGTACTAAGACTACAGTACACGAGACTGAAGTAATAGCTTCACTTCGTGATGTCAAGAGCATAACAGCAGTGTACAAGGAGGCTATCCACACCTCACTGCTCAATGTACATGCTATGACGAGTGAAGGTAAGGAACTAAGTGTAGTGATTGATTATCAATCTGATAACCCAACTATAGGGAGTGGTAGTGGTGTTACTCCCTTTACTCTCAAAGTAGAGAAAGTCGGTGAATCCTCAACATTTAAAGTAACATTAACTGCACCTAGTGAGGTCATTATTGAGGGAAGTAAGTACGTCTTTGTTAGGTGGGTTGTTGGTGGTGTGGAGTATAGCTCTACTGAGGTCACTATTCAGGTTCCTGATAGCTCTGAATTAACGGCTGTTGCTGTGTATGTGCAGATTCAGTTCGAGATTAATTCAATGGAAGTTGTTGTTAAGCAATTTGATCCACTGTACACAAATAGTGTAAATCCAGTTGAGTCTAACATTCTTTGGCCTGGTGACTTCTTCGTTGTTCAGCTACATTTCAACATTACTGCGGTAGGTAAGCACAACGTTACCTTCGTAATGGATGTACCTAAGTGGATACTTGTCCTAAGTAATGTCACGAGTAATAAGGAGCTTAAGTACATTAAGTGCTGTAAGTGCTTAAAGTTGAGGATATGCAAATTCATTGAGGGATGTAGTAAGCACTGTATCAGAGTTCCAGAGCAGAAAGATATGCTATTTCTAGTAAATGCTAGGGAGAGTTCATTAGCAGAGTACTTCAGGAAGAAGTACAGCATTGATTACTACATTGAGTTAGGTGATAGGAACTGGACCATAGTCTCATTTAGTTGGTGGTTGTATGTTGATGGTGAGTTGGTGAAGAATGGTACAACACAGATAGTGATATCGAAGGTATACATTGCACATGTGTATCAGGAGTGGCTCGATACATCTAGGTATAGACTAATGATCATGCTCAAGTGGTGTTATGATAATACCTACGTACACTGGTACAGAGACATACCATACACGTACCTCAAGTATTCACTACCAATTAGAGTAACCATTGATGAAGTAAACAGGACTATACTGATATCGAATGTTTATACCTGTGTTCAGACGTCTAAGTACCATGATCTGTATAGAGTTGAGTATGCTGTATTAAGACCTTACGCGAATGCCAGTGCACATTTTGGTGCTGTCATTAGGATTCAGCAACTTGCAGTTGTTGTTAAGGGCATTTACGATGATAGGTATGTACTCCAGCTATGTACATTCAATGGAAGCGTACTAGTACCTGTACGTGGTAACATTACAATTCTCGTAATTGACCTCGATACTTCTGAAACTAGATCCTACACTTATGCAACTGATAGTAGTGGGTATGTAGTTGTGTACAAGAGCGAGCTAGAGTTACCAAGAAGGTATGCTGTCTACGTAATTGCTTGGGGTTCTGTAGCTGACTTCGTAGTATTCGTGAACACGTCTGATTATGGTGCTACCCTACTTGAGGTTAGGGAGTAGGTGTTGAAGTATGCAGATTGAATTCATCATAACAACTACTCTCGCTATCTTACTAGTCTTCTCAGCTATTCTCTTTGTTGAGACTCAGTTATCTAAATTCCTCACTCCCGAGTATGATGTTGTTGTCTATCGTTTTGCTGAAGTTAATGCATCTAGATTCGGTAATTTAGTTAGGATCGAAGACCCAGGGCTGTATTATGTAATTGATTTCGATCCAAGTACGGAAACTACAGTACTCTACGAGGTTTCTGGACCTAAGACTCTAACTGCCCAAACTACACATTGGATTATTATCTGGTCTAGAGACTGTAGCTGTCTCAAGGTATTACCAGGTGCACCTGTCAGCCATGTAGTGGTTATTGACCGCTTAGGTAGGATATTTTCCAGAGAACTCAAACCTCTAATCTACATCAGTGGTTCTAGGTACTGGACAGAACCACGAGAGATAATGATCATTAATGGCTCAGTAAAACCTCTCGATCCTGAATTAATTACGAAGTTTCACCTCATTAGCCGCTACTACACATACGTCAATTCTGTGCTAATGATATGTGAACTTTACAGAAGTTGGAGGTGATGGTTATTAGAGGACAGATATTCACTATTCAGCTAATACTTCTTACAGCAATTGTAGCTGTACTCCTAGCTACCTTCCTCATATACCTTCACCACATACAGCCTCATATCTACACAACTCCAGTGGTTAATGCAGGTAGTTACTTAGCTAGATTAGTTACAGATGCTAAGTTTGTTGAAGCAGCTTACCATGGTGATATTGAGGTTCTTGAAAAGTTCATGAAGAGTATTTGTAAGTTGGGTTTCAGGTACCACATGCTCATATACATTGATGATGTATTGAGATACACAGTTGGTCAGGAAATTAATCATATAGTCGATAGAGCTTACATCACAATCCCCTACTTTGATCCTGAATCTGGTACAATGCATAAAATTGAAATTGCGCTGGTGGTTGGTCTATGAAGGTTCTTCTAGCTATACCCGTGGTAATTCTGGTCACAGTGAGTATTCTATTTCTGTACTGTGCAGCAACTACGAAAGTTGAGTTAATACCAACATACATCTATGAAGCTGAATTGTTTAGAGCTACTATTGAAGCTGTGAAGTATTGTCAGTATAGCGACTCTAAGTTAATTGATGTACTACCTACCACCTTAAGCTATTTGAATCTCGATGTTGAGTACAGCATCATCAACGATACAATTAGTGAGAGAGTTGTTAATGTTACTGTAGCGTATAGATTTGTTGAACCTGATTATGGTATGAAGTATCGCTATGAAGTTCATCTCTACCTCAGCTGTGTGGTGCTCAACTACCTCTACGTAGCTAATATGTCCATTGTCGAAGCTAAGATTAACACATTTGACGAATTTTCAATAGTTCCTAAACCAGCTCTAATAAGGTATCATGATAGGTACATTCTCATTTTCAAAGGCTTGATCACATCATTTGAAATCTGGTGTCAAGGTATACACATACGTGTAGTGCTTACATGAGGTGACTACAATGAGATACACAATTATGTTCATCACCTTATCGGGTATAGTCCTCATAATGACACTATCTCTACTTCACTATATTCCCAATTTTAGCCAACTATACTGTAGTTACTGTGCTCTTAAGCTTAGACAATTGATTGACCTTACTAATCAGGATGCTGTCATTGTACTTCCATTTAGGACCTACATCAATGTAAGTAATGGTGTACTTCACGTAGCATTCAATGGAGCTTCCTGCAGTGTCAAACTATCTAGATCATGTAGGGACTGTGTGCTCTATGCGTCAATCATAGCTATTAGAGTACTTCAAAATGGTACTATTGTTCTTGAGGTGATTAAGTGAGGAGATGTGTTGAGTATGTTCTATTACTTCTTGCTACTACCTTGATTGCTATTACTGTACTTCACTACATAGGTGATCACAAACATGAAGCTATTATTGAGGACTTGGGGAGATTAGTTACTGCATGTAGGGAGGGTACTAAGTACGTAGCTACTAAAAGCTACAATGTTATTGATAAGCAAGTTGTTATTACTGTGAAGGTAGGTAATAGCCCAATTGTTGTTCATGTATGTAACAGATCTGTAGTGATTGCTAGTGAATTAATTGGATCTGGTGTAGTTCTTGGTAGTGACTACATTAGCACTAGCTACGGTGTATATGCTTACTACAACTCAGCATCAAAACCTGGACCTCTCATTGTTGAACCTTGTATAGTCTATAGGAGGAAAGGTAGTAGTATCGCTATTACCATTGTGAAGTTACCACCACGTATTGAACCTGGTATCTATGGTTTTAGAGCTAGAAAATTCGTGTATTCAAGAGCTTTTTCAAGTCCTGTGAACTACAGGGTATATGTCGATGGTAGATTAGTTGATTCCTTTACCTCACGTACTATGGTTCTTGAAGTTATTGAGAAGTACCTAGTTAGATTGAGGTGAAGTCTATGCGTGAAGTTGTTTCAACTGTTCTCCTCATTGCTCTTACTATTCTTCTCTGCTCAATTACGATAAGTTACTTCCTCTGGTTTTCACGTACCTTAGTCACAAGACTTGATTTCGAGGTATTTGATCTGAAAGTCTATAGCTCAAGAACTGTTGTCGTTATTTCAAATACTGGAACTGTAGTGATAGATAAGGTCGAGGTTAGAGTTGACAATACAGTTATTGGGTGTGCTGATGTTCATATTGCTCGTGGTGAACTTAAGAAAGTCGTTATACCGCACTCAATTGAACTTAAACCAGGTTCTTCTGTCACAATTGCAATTATTGCTTATTCAAATGAGCTATCTAAGGGACATGTTGCTAGAGTTGTTGTTCTACCTTAAGTAATGTGGTAACTTATTTCCCCCGGTACTATATTGTATCTCATGGTGATACCATGACTGAAATTGATATCTCGAGATATCTCAAAAATGCGAAGAGGGAACAGACAACAAGTGAAAGTGAGTTCAAGGAAGTTACAGCAGAAATTACATCACTAGATGAAGTAGTTAGGGAGGTAAGTAGATTAGTGATGTTTGCTCAAAGGGTTAGTGATAGTATTAGAACTGAGCTCTATTCCATAAGAGAACGTCTCGATAGTATTCTTGAGAAAGAGAAGGAATTGCAGCAATTACGGGATGCTTTGATGAAGCAGGTATCAGTAATTGAGAAGATGATTAAGAGCATTGAATCGATCAAGAAGCTTCGTGACGAAGTTACCGAAATTACAAGGCTCGTAGAGGGTGAAAGCTCAAATCAGTAGCTTGAGGTACTACAATACCTCTTACCCTTTACCTTCTATCACGCGATATCTCGCAATATCTATCTGTATACAGATACACCTATAAATCTGACATATGTATCTCAGATTGAGGTGAGTTTAGTGAGGAGAAGAAGAGCTGCAGTATCATACGTAATAGCAGTCGTACTAACTACTGTAGTAACAGCAATTGCCATTGCTTTAATCTGGGGTTGGTTAGGTGGCTGGATGCCAACTGCGTTAAGAAGCATGAGTCTTAGTGCTAAAGCTGAGGATGTATCTATCATTGATAGGGGAGCTAGAGGTACAGACATAATATCGTTTAATCTGAAGAATCACTCAAAGTATAGTATTTCAGAGGTAGAAATCTACATTGATGGATCATCAGCTGCAAGTGTAACAGTAAGTGTGCCACCAGGTGGATCAAAGTATGTTACAACAACATTGGGAATTGACGTTACTAGAGGATCTGCTGTCTACTTGGAGATTGTTGTTCACTTTAATACAACACCAGAATCAACTATCAAGGCTTTTAGTGGCTATGTTGAAGTTAGCTAGTTTACCTTCTCAATACCTATGTCTTCTCTTCCTTTTTCCTCTATTCGTGAGTTCATTAGATTTGTTGAGCACTGTATTCGGCATCCTTACCGTCCGGTTTCCTACTCTTCTTTGGGTAAGCTTATTCGTGAGCTATATTCAATTGCTTACACGGTATTTCCTGATCGATCTCTTTCATTTTATGTTCGTTCTGTTGTTCGTTGTTTCTTTGTTGATGAGATTTCTGAAGGCCATTACATCGTTAGAGGTTTGAGGGAATTCGGTGATCACTACCCAACATATCACGTATTCTATTTCCCTCGTGAACGTAGATATAGATGTGAGTGTCAACTTAGATTGTATGGTTATGTTCGTAGGATTTGTACTCACATTGGTGCTGTTGCTATTTACAGACGTGTCATTCAGGATGTTGACATAGCTAATAGGTTCTTTAAATGGTGTGAATTAGTGAGGAAGTCAGTACAATTACCATGTTGAAGTTTTTCTCCCTTAGATGACATGCTTACTAGGGGCTAGTTGGTATGCCAATAGGACGAGAACATGTTCGTAAGTGTATTGAGCTTGGTATCAAAAGGGAGATCTGTAAAGAGGTTAACAAATGGATTGATGAACCTGTTAAGCAGAAACCTGGCTGTAATCATCGAAAGCATAGACATGATCTTGAGGCTTGTATTGAGATTGCTCAAGAGTATAAATCATTGGAGGAAAGGTTAGAGGCATTTCTTGCTTGTGTGCAGCATATTTACGAAGACTGCAAACACTCAAGTAAGGTAAGTGCTCCGCCTGATATTCAGTGTGAACTCATGGATAAACTGTTCTTCATTGCTCTCCAATGCTACATAGATGGTGATGAGGAGTATTGTAAGTTGGTCCACAAACTTATTGAGGAGAAGTGTACTTGCTAGATCATGCTTACATATCTTTTTGCTGAAGTAATCTTACTGCATTTCTTAGGTATTCATAAGCTTGCTTTACATAATAAACTGCTAATTCTTCTGGCTCTATTTCTACTTCCGAAAGTAGTTCTTCTATCTTGTCCTTGAGTTCTTTAAGAGCTGTTGGTTTTAGCACTATTGAGAGTATTTCCTTAACTTGTCCTCGACTTCTCTTTGGTAGTTCTGCAATCATTAATTTGTAGAAGACTTTCTTTTCGTGCTCCTTTATCTTTATGTATGGCCCCCTTATTATGAGTAGGATAGCAGATGGTCCTACTATAGCTAGCGTTATTCTCAGCTCCTTTGTCATTTCCTCTCAACCCTGATACCTACAATACCTGAGTCTGTTATCCTGAACTTTACCGCAAGTCCCTTCCTTTCTCCAGGTACATCTAGTGCTATCAGGTATCTATAACCTTCAAGTTCCTCATTCTTTGAGTGTGGTTTTTCAATAACCCAATGCTCAGTCACATAATGCTTTACAGGTGATCCACCTGTCATGTCTTTCTGTGATCCCTCTGATACCGTACTGTAGGGTGCTGTGACTGGTCTTGTATAGATCTGATTTGTCATTAAGACACATGTCTGATATGTGGCTGCTATCCTACCCAATAGGTCAATACAGTACCCTAACTCCTGTTGTCTAGTACTGAGCTCACGACGACCTGGGTACTGTGCTCTGAAGAGTCTTATTATACTATCCACAATAATGAGCTTCACATTTGCAGCTTCAATTATTGGTGGTATGTACCTTTTTAGACTCTGTTTGAATGCATATGCTTGTCTACACTTAATCACTAGAATGTTGCTTAGCACCTTATCCAAGATCTCTTCTTTTGATGTTCCTTGTGGTAGCTCTGTTACTTCAAGTAATCTAGCAGCTATAGCTTGCATCTTATCTAGGTGCTTCGGTCCTAAAGCACCTTCAGTATCTAAGTAAATTACCTTAGTATCCGTGAACTCTAGCTTCTGACTACCATCCTTTGGCTTGAACTGACTTGAGACAGCCATGTGAACACATAGCTCTGTTTTTCCTGAACCGTACTCACCTGTAAAACAGTATGTTCTCTCCGTTGCAAATTGCAGTACATCGTCAATAATTTTGTCATGAGCGTAGATACGGTGCTTTACCTCTCTATATCTCTTGAGTTCTTTTGCTGTTAGAACGATATTACTATACTGTGATGTTGCTTGATCTAATGCCTTTAGTATTGTCTCCTCTGAGATGCATACATTGCTTCTCGTTATAAGTTCTAGTAACTCTGTATCGTTGAAGAGTGCTAACTGCCTTACAGTGTAGATCCCTAGATTGATTAATTTCTTCTTCGTTACTGGACCAATTCCTGATAGTCTCTCTAGATCCGACCGTACTTTGAATTCCCCATAGCCTTTAATCTCTATGATTATTTCATCTTCCTTTACCTCCTTGATTGTGAAGGGTTCCTCCATATCTTTCTTCCTCTTTGTCATTTCTTCACCTCCTTCATTGCTCTTGCTATTGCTTCTCTTCTCACTATTGTCAGCAGCTTTCTGGAAGGCAGCACGAATATGTTTGCTGCATGCTCTATTCGCTTAATTAGAGCTGTATCCTCCAATGCTTCTAAAATGTACATTGCAACACTATATCTCAACTCTTCATTGATGTTGAGTACTTGCATTAATGACGTAAGGAAGCTTGATAGTGGTGCTGTTCTAATCTCGCTCTCCTCAATATATGTCAGGACAACCATTTCAATAGCTTTCTTCACATGTTCTTTCTCAAGCACACCTCCTAGCTCTGGATTTTCATGAATAATCCTCGTATACACTAGGTGTGTAATCTCTGTGACATAATCTAGTTCCTGAATCCCTTGGAAGATACGATTTAGCTTTGTTGAATCTGTAACATAGGGCTTCGCATTTAGGTGTAGGTACTTAGGAGGTACTCGTAATCTTCGAGAATGTATAGTTGCTAATTCCGGATCTAGATAGTACTTGAATACGTTCTGAGACTTTACCTGTACGTAGATGTTCCTGAACTTACCCGCCACTATTGGTAGTAGTACTTCTTCAATTATTGCATCACCACCTTCTACTGCTACGTTCTCAGAATTAACGAGTAGGAGTTGTAGTAGTGAGGTGTTTTCCAGTCCTGGTACTAGCTTTAGTTTATTTGACTTATCGTTCATGTAGTCTGTGAATATTGCTCTTATTAGCTTCATTCTCTCGTATATGGTGGTTTCCGGTGCAAATAGTTCAAGTACATTAGGTGTGATCTCTACTATCCCATATTTTGCTGCTCTTGCCGCAATCTGCTGAATAATTGAACGCTCATTCCACTGAATGACGTTGTCAGCTGCTAGTGCTTTTGCTAAAATGAAGACCATACCTAGAGGTACCTTTAGGTATGGTTGAGTCTCTGCTGAATAAGTTAAGTAGGTACCGTCATTAATCTCCGGTAACTCATCCACGTAAATTATTCTCATACTGTGTACCTCAGTCTGAACTAGTGATTTTCACTTAATATCTCTTTGTACCTTCTGATACATCATTGAATTCCTTTAAGTATCTCTCACACATTACTGTATCATAGGTGTTGTATCGTCATGAGTCTCGATGTTGAGTCCATTTTGGCTTGTACTGCTATGTACCCTATCCTCTGGGTACAACGAGTTCTATCTTACAATGATGTTTTTCTAGAGCTTGATTTCAGGTATATTCCTCCTAAGGTAAGTAGCTTTACTTCACTTAATGAAGTTGAAAAGTTCATTCATGATAAGGTTCGTGACCCTATTGCTTGTGCCATTGGTCCTCTGTACCTACTTTCTCTATCACATAGCGTACAGGTTCTTGGTCTCTTCCCTGAGGTATGGATTTCCATTGCTGCTTTACTTCAGAGCGGTCTTGTTCGTGTTGTTGGTATTGGTTCTCGTGGTGATGTCATACTTGAACCTGATCCAGCAATATCTGTATTTGGAAAGATACTCTCATCAATTATACCCTCTGAACTACTTAAGAGGTTGATTACACTACATTACCTGAAGTGTAGGATCAAACTTTGTAGACCAAACTATGAACTCCATACAGTACAGATACTTAATCGCTATCTCCGTACAATTGCTGGTGAAATTAAGAGGAGTCTAAGTATTCGTATTCCTGGAGAAGTACTTAGTAGCAATGTCGATTTGATGACTAGAGTTGAGCTTCTTGAAACAGTTCTTCGTTCCTATACTCAGAGATTTGAGCATGAAATTCAGGAGTTAGGTAGGAGGGTTTGTGAGACGATTTTTCAGCTATGTAGTGTCAGGTCTGTAGATGATCTTGATGAAGGTATTAGACTTGCTGTAGCCTCTATATACCACTACAATACTCTCCTCTATCGATACAGGAATGTTATTCCTGATTTCAATAGAAAGGATGCTAAGATCTTCAGAATTGAGTACAGAGCTTTCTTCAATACTATTGGTGTTAAGCCTAGTGACCTCCCTACCTTTCTAGATGTTATTCATGAGTTTGAGAACTTTCTCCGTGAGCTACTCTCTGGTCGTATTGCTGAAATTGATAGGAGTATCCTCTTCAAGCTCGTGTACTCTCACGAGTTTGAATTTGTGAAGAATATTGTTGATGAGATTGAGAGATTTATTGAATCTGCTAAGGACATACCTTCACCTATTGATAAGCTTATGTTACTTGAGTCTGCTCGTTCCAAGGTTGATCGTGCTCTCGATATTGTTAGGAATCTCAAGATGCTTGCTAGTAATTGTGAGGAGGTTAAGTCTGAGCTAGACTACATTGAGGAGAACTTAGTAGCTCTTAGACACGATCTTGAGACCTCTATTAACAAGCTCCATGAGGTGACTTAATGTCCGTAAGGAAGGTTATTACCTATACCACCCTATTCCTAGGATTTGTTTTTGCTTCATTCCCATTACTATCTGCATTCCTCTTTCTAATAGCTATCGTGCTTTCACTACCTGAACTCTTTCGCTCCATATACACGCTATTCTTCTCCATACCCTTCTCTCCAAGTAACTTCGTATTCTCGAGATTCAGCTTCATGTATAGACTCTCTAGACACTGCTATCTTCATGGTATTGTCTTTGAGGTTACTCCCCTTAAGGATCTTGAGTACTTTACTGATATTGAGTTCTTCAGTACCCTCAAGATGTTTACCACCACTTTACCAAGGTCATGTCTCATCGCTTTTGTGAAGTGCTCTAATATCGTGAAATGCTACGTAATTCCAATTACTAGGTTTATCTCCGGTCACTTTGATACTGATCCTACCTCACTATTCTCAACTATTTCTAGGCTACTTAGACACTGTCGTCTTCGTGTTAATGTCGTTCCACTTCAAGATACTGACCTCTACAGAGTCTTATGTGACGCATTTAAGCCAATAAGACTTCGCACTCTAAGGATCTTAACTGCCATATCCCTAGCTATTGCTTTAATGTACTTAGCCTCCTTATCCACCCCAGGCTTTGCCGTACTATTTGGAGCTCTCAGTATCGTTTTAGCGATCTGTACCTACACTCACCTTGTTTTTGGTTCTGCATCCAGAACTAACTGGTTCTGTGCTAACCTAGTATTCAATAGGAACCTGTTTAGATTCCCTTCTGCAAGAGAGCTACTCGATGATGCTAAGTTAATTAGATCTATCTTTACCAGTAGCAGCAACTTCATTGTACTCATTAGAATTGATCGAGTTCCACAGGAAGAAATTGCCGTTCTTGAAGCTTCTGTTACACGAAAGATGGAATGGGGATTCATTCTGTGGAAAGTCGGTATGTTTAGAAGAGCCTCTGCTCTTGCAGAAGCTCTCGATAGAATGAGAAGAAATCGCGAAGTCATGTTCCGCATATCATCTATAATCCTAACCAAAGATCGAGAGACCATGAATAGCCTCATAGCAGCCTTTAGTCATGGATTTACATATAGACCATGTAATCCTATTGAAGTGTTACCACTACTATTGCCTTGATGCATCTGGAAGATCTCTAGCAAATTTAAGACATAGAAAGTCATGTAGCAATAACAAGGAGGTACACCTATCAAACATCTATTCGCTTCAAACTCCTCTCTGATGCATGAATTGCTCAAGTGGTAACAGTGCTAGAACGTAGCTAAACTCACTCTTCCCCATTAATCGAGCACTATCGATCTATTTGTCTTCAATATCTTACCAGGACAATAATGGTTTTTCTCCTTTTAAGTTAATCACAATGTAACTTCAATGGCCACTAAATGATGATTCTACTAGGGTCTTTCACTATCTTCTCATAGGTTGGCACGTTAGTGCTTTTTGTCTGAAGCTTTCTAATTATTGTATCTAGATATATCGTGTTAAATTGTGTGATATCTGAAAACTTTTTAGATACGATATCTGTATAAGTTGTGGTGATCTGTGTGATTACGCCGTTAATGCAGGAATCACTGGTGGAGCAGGTTTTATCACCGGTTTCTGAGTGGCTTAAGCAAGCAGGAGCTATTGGTATTGGGTTTGGAGTGATTACTGTGGGTATCTTGCTACTCCTTGGACTTGTAAGGAGAATATTTTCGCCATTCGGGATAATGGAGTACTTGTGGAGAGCGCTCATGATAGCAGCTTCATTTGTTGTAGCATTTGCTGTTGCATCGTATTTTGCTGGAGCGGATGTGATGTTTCTCATTAGAGCTGTAGCAGCAACTATAGTGTATGTGTTCAAGCAGGGTTACAGCTACTTAACAACTATATTCCCCTTCCTGCCAAAGCCATAATCTCATGTGCAGAGCTATGGGTTGACGTGTATGCTGTTGCTAAAGTTCCTCAAGTTTTTGTTTAACTATCATTTAGCACTTAGTTATGACTTCTCTATGTTCTCTCCCTATGTTGTTTCTGTTCCTGTTAGTGGAGCGGTTATCATTGGTAAAGATCTATTTGGTAAGGATGTTAGTATTGCTTTTACACCTAATGCACATGGTGTTATCTTAGGATCAACAGGTGTGGGGAAGACAACTCTCGCTAAGAGTATTGTTGTTGATTTGATTAGATCTGGATTCCGTATTATTGCTATTGATTGTGAGTGGCACTGGATTGAGTTCTGTCGTAGGTTTGGCTTCGATATTATTGAGCTTGATAAGGTTGTTTTTGATCCCTTTTGCATTAGGTCTAGTGATGAGCTTGAGGTTATACACAACTTCTTGATCGGTACTAGCTTATTCAATTTGAGTAGAGAAGATGTTCTTACTCTCTATGATGTTTGTTCTAAGGTCTTTGAACGTAATGGTGCTGTGTCATTTAATGATGTTATCTCGTATTGTCCTAGATATGGTGGGCTTCGTGTTTTGTTGAAGGAGCTTGAGTTCTTTATGCGTGGTAAGCAAATTATTGACCTGGATCTTCTCAATAAGCATATTCTTCTTCAGCTACCTGTTGGTGGTGATACAGAAGTTCATAGGTTCATCATCTACCTATTTCTAGCTCAGTTGTTTGCTAAGTACATGAAGTTCATAACTGATACACCACATACGTTTGTTTTCATTGATGAAGCTCATAGACTTACTAGAGGTGCTTCTCAGTTTCTAGTTTGGGCTCTTCGAACAGTTAGGAAGCATGGTTTTGGTCTCTGGTTAATCTCACAGGATCCTCACTCACTTGATAGAGAGACTTACTCACTTACTGCTAATGCTATTCTCCTCCCTGGTCCTCGTAAGTATGTAGATTCATTGAAGGCTTACTTCAGGCTTAGTGATGAGGATGAAGAGCTCCTACTATCTCATGACCGTGGTTACGGCATATACATTAGGCAAGGTGTTGGATCTGTGAGATTTAGGGTTAAAGTTCATGAGGAGGTTCTTACCTAGTGCGTAGGGTTGCTGTATTTGCTGTTGTAAAGTACCCATGTACTTTGTCTGTACACGATATTATGTACACGATTGGTATTGAGAAGTTTCTCCTAGTTCATGACCATGGACATAACTTCATTGTTGCTATTGTTGGTGAGAAGTACTGTGATGTTGTTTATTCATCAATTAAGCACGTACTACTAGCTAGAAGAGCTACTGATGACTCATTGATTAAGGTTGTTGATCTCAGTACTGTTGATCGAGTACTAAGCTATACTAGGTTTAGACCTGTTAAGTCCTTTGATGTTAGTTCACTTGATATACCTGGTAATCACTTTGTTTTTGTTGTTGAACGTTGTTCTGTTAAGGAGCTCGTTAAGTACAGGAAGAGATTTAGGAAGTTTGTTACGAGGCCTTTCTCCATTTATAGAGATCTTGTTCCTGTAACACATTTTGATGAAGAGGTTGAGCAACTTCATCCAGTTAAAGTTGGTCTATACGTATTCGACGATGGTGGTAAGCAGTTTTCTCTACGTAAGTTGAAGGGATTTATTCCTGAAACATGTGAACGTGTTGATAAGTTCATAGCTAGGGTCTTAGCAAGAACTCTACACATCATTCCCTCATCTAAGCTCGTACTTGAGGTTGGATGTAGGTACCTCAATCCACAGCAACCTGCTTTTATTGTTCTTGATCGACACATGTTTGTCTCTGGTACAACTGGAACTGGTAAGACGAACTTCCTAACTCTGCTCTCTCTCAAGCTTCCTGAGCTAGGGTATAGAGTTATTGTGTTTGATGTGCTTGGGAGTATCGTATCTAAGGTGCTTCGTGCTAAGTCTATGGACCTATCTAGAGTAGCTATTGTTCGTGTTCCCCATGACTTTAGTTTTGATCCACTGTATGAGCTTACAAGGTTGTTAAGTCCATATGAGGCTTTTGCACAAACAGTTGAGATAATAAATACAGGTATTCAGTATACATGTCCTGAACGTGATACATTGACAGCGATTCAGCAGCAGGTCTTTAGGCGTGTGTATCAGCTTCTACTTGAGCGTAAGGTGGATCCAACATTAAGGGGAGTGTATAGGGTTCTTGAGGAGGAGGATGTTACTAAGCTATTTAACCTCCAGGTCTATGTCGATGATATTGTGAAAGCTAGTGAAGCTGTTAAGCGTAGACTCGAACTTCTAATACCTTACTTTGAACCTAAGCAGTCTGTTGTTAGTTTTGAGCCTGGTACTACGTACATTCTTGACCTATCTAGGTTATCCGATTTTAGTAAGGCAGTTTTCATGATGGCTTTTCTATCTGTCCTCATTCGTTATCCTCAATATCATGAATTCTTCAGGACAAAGACCTACATAATCATCGATGAGGTTTCTCTAATTGCTCCTGAACTTGAGTATCGCTCTGTTGCTCCTAGTTTTCTTGGTCAAGTTCTTAGAATTGCTAGGAACTTCAATCTATTCTTTGTAGTTGCTTCTCAGCACTATACGAGAGTTGATGCTGTTGTTCGTGCTAATTCAACAAAGCTTGTATTTAGACTTGATAGTGATGATGATAGGGAAGCTGTTGTTTACGATATTCTACCTAAGATGAGCTTTCATGATGAGCTAAATCCTATTAGAGATGAGCTTAAGGCTATACTGGCTCGACTTTGTGTTGGTGAAGCTATTTACGCAATTGATGGTATGTACGATATCTACAGGATTTCCCTTGTTGAGGAGAGGGAAGTTCCAGTACTGGAGAGGAATGTACCTCACACCTCCAACATCACACCACCTCTACCTTCTCTACCTCAATTAGGTGAAGGTAAGTCCTCTCTGAGTACTAATCGCATCCTCAATGTTGAGAAGTTGTGTAAGTTGTTTAGTATTCCTGAGTCTAAGGTAGATCTCGTTCGTCGTTGTCTTACAATGAGTAGAGATGAACTCATTGAGTTCATTATGAGGAATTACAAGCAGTTCTTCAGCATTAAGGCTAAGAGCGGTAGTATTGTTGCAAAACCAATTCTCAAGCTACTTGTTGCATATGGCAAGCTATCAAGTCTTGATGTTGAGTACTTAATCGAGGAGCTTAAGAAACGAGGTCTTAGCTAAGTACTCACCTCAACATTAGATATCTCGATACATAATCATGTAACAACTAATTCTTAAATTATACCTCTGAGTACATATGGTAGATGACCCCCACGAGGTTTAGCCTCGTGGGGTGAGCCCTGAGCGTAAGCGATGAGGGGCACCGCCCGCTCTACCTCGATCCTGAGCGTAATGCAATGAGGGGATGAGAGGGAGCGGGCAGGGGGAGGGGTTGGGGATGTAAATCAAGGGTCCACATCGCTTACTTTTGCTGTGTAGAGCACATCAGCAATCAGTACTGTATGGATGTACTAGCAGCATCAGTATCCGATGAACCCGTCCCCACCCCACTACTCCCGAAACTAAACCGTATACTTACGCAATACAGGATGTGGGAGAGTGAGGGGG
>QMRC01000015.1 GCA_003649205.1 Thermoprotei archaeon | reverse complement strand
GTAGCAATGGGCGCCTACGCACACCCACACGGAACAGGAAGAAGAAAACGCCCCGGCGGATCAACATCAGTACCACGCACAGCACCCCCAGGAGCCAAAGTGGGGCATATAGCTCCGCGAAGAACAGGTCGCAAGCGCGGAACAGCACGGACTTCGTAAAATTTATCTTACCGGACTTGTGCATTTCATTTACCTTTGTCTATTGATTGTTTAGTAATGCTTACTTTGTTTCTGTCTTTGTTTATGAGTCTCCTTGCTTGAGGTTGGAGAGGGAAAAGTTGGGGGTGGGGGAGATTTAGTTGGAATTTCTTAGCGTTTTGTTTTGTGTTAGTGTTTGTTTTGCTTTCTTTATTGCTTCTGGTATCTCTAGTCCTAGGTCTTGATACAACTTCTCGAGTTTCTCTAGGTTTTGTGGATTTCTTTTATAGCTTATTCTGACCTTTTTGACGTCTGAGGTATCTGCTTTGATTTCGTGTAGTTTAAGTAGGCTTTCCAATAGTTGTCGTTTAAGAGTGTTTTTGGCACAGTAGTAGACGAGTTTTCCTCTGCTGTCTAATTTTACGTTCATGAGGAAGTTGTAGAAGTCCTGTAAGTTTAGGATTTTCAGTGCTCTATGTTGTCTTTGAAGTTCCTTCTCAAGTCTGCTCTTATTTATGGGGTTCACTATGTAGTTCATGGTTTTTCTAAGCAGTTGCACTATAGTTGTTGAACTTAGTGGAAGTATGAAGTATGTTTCTCCGGATTTTTCTCCTGTACTGTATGGTATACCTAGTACTTCTAGTATTAGTGCAAGGATTATTCCTTCAACGCTGTCTACTGGTATACAGAGCATTACCTGTGATTTCATTACTGTACCGTCAGAGTCAAGTAGCCCTGCAAGGAATTGATACATGTTATCATCTGACTCAAATATTGTCTTCACTATTGGCCTTACTATGTGTATTAGATCTTGGAGAACTCCATGTATTTCCCCACTACTTCGTCTAAACAATTCAATTACGTAGTTGATATAATGTTTGAGAGATGCTCTGAGATCTCGATACCAAGTGACTTCAGGTAGTATCTTTCTCTCACCTTTATCATTAAGTATCATTGATGTGATGTTGTAGTGTACAGTGTATCCACCACTAAGTTTTCTATAGATCCCAAATCTAACTTCGTGTTGTGGATATGATGAGAGTACGACAATTTTCTTTCCAAGTCGTGAAACCGTATACTTAGCTTCGTAACTTGTCGATACTGCTCTCTTCCCATCACCAAGGAAGAGGCCGAATCTATAGTGTGGTGTCTTCTCTTGATTAGTTACAATTCTAACCTTTAGACTAGGTACTTCACGTTGCTGTCTTGGTTTTAATCTATCGAGAAGATCGATCCTCTTAGCTTCTTCTAGAGCTAACGTATCGAGGTCCTTTATGAACTTTAGAAAAGCCTTAAATTCTGGAGACCCCACCCTAAACTCGAGGATCCAAAAAGACCCCTCTTTCATCCCCTATCCGCCCCCCTTCCCACCTTACCAGCTCCTTACTGGGTAAGGTTGGGGGGAGCGGATAGGGTCTGTCATCAGGAGTTAAAGGTCATTACTCCTTTCGATGTTTGTTTCTATGTTGGTGTTCTGGATTTACTAGCACGTTCTTTCAATGTTTGTTTCTGTGAAGTCCCTTGTCCCCCACCCCCTCTCCTTCACCTACCCTAGTTCATCCTCTCATTGCGTTACGCTCAAGATCCCTAGGGTAGGTGAAGTTCCCCCTCATCGCCTTACGCTCAGGGAATCACCCCAGTACCCTAAAGGGTACTGGGGATCATCTGTAGTAGGTGATGTTGTACTCAAAGATAAGTCTTTAGCAATGTATGGTGCACCGTATGGTACACCACATGGTACACCATTTGGTACACCTCACGATCGAGGTATACTAGGTACCCACTCTAGGTATCTGTTATCCAAATAGTGGTACCTAGAGTAGGTACCAGAAGTGAAGGGGAGAGTATTCATGGCATGCGGCTATACTCTATTGAACGAAGGCAAAGGGTTCTAAGCTAAAGCCGTACCTAACCTCATGCTTAATGTGTCATGTTTCCAAGCCATGAGTATGCTGCATCCTTGTAAAGAGAAAAACTACGATCTGTATTCCCAGGTCTTCTTACATCCTGAGTAATGGGGTACATGCTGAGACATAAACTTCAAGATCGACATACCCCGCATAGTGGCTAGAGTAAGCTCTCATTGTAAAGGGCTTGAGCTACTATTGGCATGGAGGTGAGATACTACTCTTCACGCAGGTACAACGTCAACTATCTTTACGTATGCATTACTGCCTTCCTGCTGTGGCTCTACCTCAAGTACCACTTTCACAGGGTACTTAGCATTCTCTGCAGATATTGTTAAGATAAGCTTAAGCTTTGCTTTTTTGCTGTAGAGTTTCCTAAGGTCTATGCACGTTCTTAATGGTCTACAGCATGGATCGTACTTGGGGCCCGGTGCACCATATTCACTATAGATCTTCAGTACTCTATGCTTGCGATCTATGTACCCAATTAGGATCTTTGCTGTAACACCAGGTGTAATATCGGTTATGTGACAGTAGTCGGTATACACCCAGGGAAACCCAACCTCAGCCTTATGCCTATGAATATATCTTGTAATGGGGTATTCAGGTGTAGACCATGGGACGTACTCACCAACAACACGTTTAGCACATAGTGAGAACTCCTCACATGCTCCTTCTCTTTCTCTCTTAAGCTTACATGTATCACAGTCTCCTACTACGAGGAAATCGTTGAGATGCTCTTGAGCTTTACCATTATGGTCAATGACCTCCATTCGAATAGATGCTCTAGCTCTCTTCAACACATTACCTCTTGTAACAGCTTCAACAACTATCTTACCTTCTTCGTTCACGACCTTATCCCTGGCACTGGTCACGATGATTTCACCTGTTGAACCTATCCACTTGAACCATTCTTGGAGTGTGAACAAGAGACCTGAGAACGGTATCTGAGCAAGTACTGCCTTCTGACCTAGCTCTAGTCTCCCAGTAAGTGCTATTAATAGCAATGCAGAGGCAAATATGTACGTGAGCACGAAGTAGCTGAGCTTCATACGTGAGAATACTTGCGGAATACAAAATACCTGGAACAACTTTCCATGCCAAAGCTCGTAGGGGTATGCTCTATATATAGCATGAAGTAGTATCACAACGATGAAAATCATCACAAGCACGAGATATACTTGAATGTATAGAGCTGTCCAGACATAAATATCAGGCACTAAGTAATGACTAAGCAGCAGTAAAACAGCAATAGACAATATCATGATGTGGGTACGTGCGTAATCCCATAACCGACAACAAAAGGTACTTAACATTGTCTTTACATGCCTAGGCGTAAGCCTATACATAGCATACATTACTTAATGTGTTCGCTTAATGTGTAAGGTTTAATTAAGTACCTTACGTCCTGTTCTTGGAAGAAAGCTCAAGACTTTATGTGTTAGAAAGTTACCACTCTCGAGGTCTTAGGTCAGTCGCTATGCCTAATCCTTTGCATTCCTTTGAGAAAGTAGTGCGTGGGCTCTTTGGCCAAGTGTGTATCCCTTCTCATTAACGTAGGTGATCACTTGAGAATTTTCTATGAGTTCTCTCTGAATTCAAGGAAGAGATTTCTAAGTTCTCGTGAGCATACTCCTGCCTAGCATAGTAATAAGTTGAGGTATGGTTTTAACCTGGTGATTTCCAATGCTTGCTTAAACTTGTCAGCTAGCGTTTTGTTACGTACTGTGATTCCTAACTCTGTAGCTTCCTCTAGCTCTATCTTCCTTCTCTCACATATCCATCTCCGAGAAGTACTCCGAGGAGGTATGCTATGGTTTCTCGTTTACTCCAATCTAGCTTCTTGTAGTGAACTCGAATCTCTACGCCGTGTCTTAACAGTACTCTCCTAATGGTCTTCCTACTGATTCCCAGTAATTTCTCAATTGCTCTCTGTGAGTATCCTCGTCTATAGAGCTCAATTATCTTCTCCTCAACATCTTGAGTGGGCACATTGAGCTTCTCTACTGGGATCCTAGCTATAGAGATTCTCTCGCTACATGATTTCTCTTAAATTGAGTTTGAGTTAGTGGTTTATCGAAAGTAATTGAAAATTAGGTAGTGATTTAGTGACTTTACTTCAGCTAGGTCACTCTGTTGATACTACTTACGTGTTCTCTTGACTTAGGTACCATCTACCCTCAATCTATTCTCATAGGTTTTGCTCTCGTTGCTTCTGAACTTAGCTCCTATTCATGGATGTAGTGATACTGATGAACTACCACGTGCCTATTGTGATAGGAAGTTCCTACGTTCTAGCGCTCTCTCTAACTTTATTTACTGGATCATCTGTTAATCTCCATAGTCCTCTCTTGATGTCTAAGAGTACGATACCTAATTCGCTAGATACGTAATCACTGAGAGCTACCTCGTCAACGTATGGATTAACTACTATGTTTACTCTAATCCTCTTGGGTTCTCTATCCTCAAGAACTAGCTCTAACTCACCACAGTTCTCGTAGTATGGAGTAATAACCTCACCACCAGTATTGAGTACAGCACTAACTGATGATTTGGGAGGCCATAGATTCAGCTTCTCAGCTATGGTGAGGGGTACAACTATGTCTGGTGTATCAGTTTCAAAACCACTATTTACGAGTGCTGTAGTCTCAATATTAATTCTGACCCTAATCCTACAAGCCACCTAAATCACCTAATAACCATGACCTTCTTCATGTAACCTAACTTCTTGTAAGGCATTATCTTCGAGATAAACTCCTTCAGTATTCTCAAATCTCTTTCAGATACCTTACGAGACATGCTCTAGATTCCTCATTGAATATCTAATGAAGTACCAAGTAGTAAGGTATACCTTCTATGGAGGTATGTGATTTATCTCGATCCCCTAGTTAAGTCTCTAATCTCCTCAAGAATTCTTCTCATGGCTCTTAACTCACTAATGATATCTAACCTAAGTTCATCTACTTTACTCGTTAAGGTACTTATCTGCTTCTTTGTTGAACCAGTAATCCACGTCATGACACTGAGTACTGTACCCACCAATGTTAGTGTTGCTGAAAGGATATCAACAATAGGAGATGAGTATAGTTCACGTAGTACAATACCCAAGATCGCTAGTGCAAGAAATATTAGCCCCAATATCCAGTATCGAAGTTCCATAGTAATACCTAAGAACGTCACTTCCCTATCAAGTAACCCCATTAACCGATTCACCACGTTAGGTAGTTAATGCAAGGTAATAAGTTTTCAAGTTCTTGAGAGGTAACGTAGATTTAGTACCTTTCGTGAAGAGACCCCACAAGACCTACTAGACAGTACAGTACCCAATATAGGGAGTCTCACTAGCTCACTGAAGATTGACGTGAATCTACTCATTACATGGTCCATAGTACTACGTACATCACTGATAGTTGATACCTCATGAACTTGCTTCACACTAACTTCAGTAATTCTCCATCACTTAAACTACGTAAACCATAATTCAGTAGTACTTCTCCAAACCTCTCCTAAGTAGTAAAGTGATTTCGAATGTGTGAAGTTTGAGGGCTATCCTATATTAACGAGATATCTTGAGTAATTTGCAGCCAAGTGAAGAGATGGAAGCGGACTTAACTGCATCACCTCCCTCAAGATATAAGAACTCAGGAATCCAAAATACATCTAACTTAATCAATATCAATTAACCTCAATTAAATATTCTCAACACTACATCAATGGACTACTAGTTAATCAGTAATTGTGCTTACACGTACACTTCAACTATGTGAGAAAATCTACAAGCTACTACAGGAGATGGGTAGTTACTGAGATACACCACTAGAAGTACTACTCAAAGAGATGAAAAACGGTACAGACAAGGGAATCTAGTTCAAGCAAGTGAGAAGTACTGGAGAGCAGTTACAGCACTACTCAACGCTATTGGAGAACTAAAACTGGAAACACTACGTAGAGAAACTAGTTGAAGAACTAAAGAAACCAGAATTAGGAAAACTCTTCGCAATAGCAGAAAGGCTAAGGCAAATTACTGCCATAACTTTATCAAAGCTCAGAACTATTCAATAGCTATAGAGGAGATGTAATTAAGCTAGTGTAAATGCTTAGGACAGTGGCGGAAGAGGAACTCAAGAAGAAGGGAAGTAAGTAATAATGCAGGTAGGACCTAGGTTGACCTATCCTCCTGAAGGTTGTTTTCCTGTGGGCTTAGTACTGTGTTCTCACTGCAGCGCTTGTTCTCACTTTGTTTGATGGGTCTCTACTATGTCTCCATAGACCGTCTCTATACTTGATTACGACTATGCCTAACTCATCTATGAGGGCATCTGTCACTATGCTCTCGTCTAGTGTTGGGTCGACTCCTACATATGCTCTAACTCTTGTCAGTACTTCCTCGCCATTTACGAGCTCTATCTCTGCTAAATCTCTACACACGAAGACTGCTGATGTGTAGTTTCTTGATGCATGTTTTGCTTCGTAGGTATCTGCATTCCGTGGTGGGTATATACCTAGTTCACGACCTATTTCCTTAGTTAGTACTAGGAGTGGTATTGGTGATTCAGCACCACTACTGACGAGAGCTATGAGCTCTACAGCTCTATCACCTAACTTCACTCTAAGTCTAACTCTTACACCCATGCTCCTTGACCTCGCTCTCGCTAACGGGTACGACAATGCTAATTTTCTTGGTGATTACGTACCTACCGTACCTAACGATAACGCGTACCTCCCTACCTACCTTACTCACCATAGTGAACCACCTTCACGTAGTGTTGTAGGGATCACCACAATTAAACTAATTGACTGTTCGCTAGGTACCTACGTGAGAAAGATCTACGTAGTGAATTGTGGGAGAGGAGTTAAATTTCTGAGGTCTGTCAACTGGTGGATAGTGTGGTGTGTAGGTTGCAGAGTAAGGTGTGTATTTTCGCTGTAATGCCAGTGGTGATGTCTTTCCTTGGAACTTCTCTAGCGGTTATGTGCTCAAGGTGGAGTGTACTGGATAGTGCAATCAGTGATCTCGGTTATCCATCTATAATCCTCAATACCTGTCTTGCTCTCTCTGCATACTTCCTATCTCTGTACTCTGTGCTGTATCTACTACGTGTTGACAGAGCTAACTCCATACTCCTTCAGCTTGTATCGATATCTCTGCTGCTCGTTGCTGTGCTAAATATCTCGCTTGGTTTTGCTCACTTCGTAGTCTCTATCTGTCTTCCTGTCTCTAATGATCTTCGTGATGTACAATGCTCTTAGGAATAGGTCAACAACGCTCATTACTGGTCTTGTACTTGCTATTGTGTTGTGGATTATACACTTTACCTGGTCTATTCCAAAGGGTGCTGCAGTACCTGAGTTGGTATCTCTAGTAGTTGCCATCGCATGTTATCTACGTTACTGTGTCCTGCATATGTGGCGTGTATACTCGAGCTAGGTCTGCTTGTACTATATGTACGTCGATCGAAGATGAAAATATGCTACATTGTGTAATGCTGACATGCACCTCGAGTTTAGAAATGTTTCAGTTTGTTGATTCTTGCTCAATGGTTCTTGAGTTCGTTATTTAGGTTCCTGTGTTGGATGGTTGTTGGGTGTTGTTGATGGGTAGTGTTGTAGTTGATGTTAAGGTTCGTGGTCCTAGGGGTGAGGTTGTGGTTAAGGCTCTTGTCAATACTGGTTTCTACGGTGACTTACTTACTAGACCTGATGTGGTTGAAGGTACTGGTATTGAGTTTAGGTATGAGAGGTGGCGTGTACTTCCTAATGGTAGGAGGATTAAGGTTAGGTATGGTCTTGGTGAGATCTGGTTGTTTGATGTGGTTACTGGTGGTGATATTGAGGTTTGGGAGAGATTGAGGTTACCAGAGGGTGTTGATGTTCTTCTTGGTGTTACTGCGCTTGAGAAGCTTGGTTATCGAGTTAATTTAAGGACGGAGGAGTTGGAGAAGGTTGAGCTGTACTTGCTACATCTATGATCGTTACTTTAGGTTATTTCTTCATTGCTTGAGTTCTGCTCCTTGGTAGCAGGTGTGTTTCAGGGTTGTATTACTTCGGTGATACAGGTTGCAGTAATTACTTGTTGAGTTCTTTATCCCCTGATCTTTCTCTTCATCGTTGTTAATTCTTCAGTTCTATAGTCCTAACTTTGTTCCTCTAAGGTTGAAGTTTAGTAATATTTTTCCTGAGACTTTCTGTGGGGTTGTAGTTTACCTGTAGTGTAGAGGTCAGTGCGCACAGCTTTTCTTCACCTATCTGACCGACTGCTACTCATCATCTAGCTAACTAACTACCTAAGGGCTTTGAGTAGGAATCTGAAGACTAGGAACATTACTAATGCCGTGAATATGAGCACTATGATGCTGACTGCAGTGCTTACGGGTCCTGTGAGTACTACTGGTGGGAACGGGAATATCCAGATTACTGCTCCTCCACCACTAGTGATTTTACCTGTATGAAGGAAGATTGGTGCTATGAAGAGCGTTAGAAGACCTAGAAATACCAGACCTAGTCCAAGCCATGTCAGAACCCTACCTATGGTCGGTACTATGGTTGGTACTGGTCTAACTACTTCACTCACCTCATATTTACGAGGTACCTCACCAATTGCTTCCAATCCCTTGCTAGTTAGCTTGTACCTAGGTTTCTTAACTATGAATCCACTCCACTCCTTGACTAGGTAGCCACGTGCTACTAGCGATTCCAGCAACTCATACGTGTCGTATGGACTTAGGTTTAGTGCTCTCGATATTGCTTCAACTGTGTCATAGCCCATAGCTATTAGCTTGAGAATTTCACGTTCGTAAGGTGTTGTCATGGTCCCTACTCGAGACTACTCTATCTCATTTTTAAGCCCAACTCCATGTGCCTCAACACTTCTTACTTTGAATGTTGCCTCTAGCCTTGGGAATATCTTCCTAAGTAGTTGATCTGAAACTGAGAAGAGCTTCTTCGCTATGATTGCTATCTGTAGGTCTTCTGGAACTGCCTTCTCAATTCCTGTACTAGCAGCTATTACATTCTTCCACAGTGTCTTCTCCCTACTAGTCCTTATGCTTCCTCTAGCTATGAGTTCAGCCATCTTGTACGCTACGTAGAACTTCGTGAATCTACGAACTTTCGATGTTAGTTCAGGTACTTTGTACAGTGTTCTGAGGATGTTCAGGAACTCTTCCTCATCTACGAAGCCAAGTGCATAGAGTGTGAAGCAGTACCTGAGGAATCTGAAGAAGGTATCTTCATCTAAACCCTTTATCTTCGAGATGACTTCACCTATGTTTCCTCTCTGAATTGATGCTTTGAGTTCTCGATATAGCTGATCGAGCTTAGTCTCAACATCAAATACCTTCTCAACTAATGCACTTAATTCTTCAGTAATCCCTAAGCCGTACCTACCAACTATGTACAGTGTTATTAGTTCCTTGTCGTACAGTAGTGCACTACCTGCTTTTCCTCTAAGTGGATTCACACCATATCTGTGGTATACTTGGTAAAGTAGTGCTACTACATCTCCTCTCGTGACTTCTCCTCTCTTAAGTAATTCACTCCAGACCTCGATGCAGGCCTGTACCCTATCTCTATGTAGTTCATTTATCTTCGTAGTATACCACCTCTAGTCCTAACTTCATGAATGTACTTCAGAGGGTCTATACCTCTCTGCTGAAGCCATGTAAGTAGTCTAGGAGATAGCACTAAGGGGACAGTACGTAACTTCTCTATATTCTCAACATCGAGTAGGTACATAGCTAACTTCAATCCCTCAATAACTTGTACCAAGTACTCTCTTAGGCTTGTCTTACTGACGTAAGCTCTTCGAAGAACTTCAAGACCTATAGCAGCTAAGTCTGAGCCCAGTGCAATGGACTTAGCTACATCGAGACCTGTTCTAATGCCACCGCAGGCAATGACGTAACCATCGAATACGTACCTGACCTCACATATCGATACGGCTGTCGGAATACCCCACTCACTAAATAACTCAGCTAACTTAGCCTTCAAGTACCTACCACGTTTCTCAGCTCTAATTCTCTCAATTTTAGCAAATGAAGTTCCACCAGCACCACCAACATCAATAGCATCGACATTTACCTGACTTAACCTCCTAGCTACCTCCATAGATATACCGCACCCAACCTCCTTAACCACAATAGGTACACCGAGTTCTTCTCGAAGTTGCTTAATGACGTCTAGAATATTCATCGATACTGCTTCACCTTCAGGTTGAACATATTCCTGAAGTGGATTGAGGTGAATTGCTATGGCATCAGCATCTATCATGTCGACAGCTGTCTTACAGTACTCAATGAACTTATCGGCTTTAAGCTGTGCCGCACCAAGGTTAGCTATCTTGAGAGCACTTGGTGCTAACTCCTTAACAACTACAAAACTCTCTCGTAATTCAGATCTCTCAATAGCAGCACGCTGACTTCCAACGTACATGCCTAAACCAAGTTCCTCAACTACACTAGCTATATTCGCATTCAACTTCTTACCAATATCGTACCCACCAGTTAACGCAGCAATTAGCACAGGTGCATTCAATTTCTTACCGAAGACCTCGATTTCAGTCGATATCTCAGCTGGTGATATTGTTGGCATTGCTTGATGTATGAGGTATACATCCTCAAGCCATGTAGTTAAAACTTCGTACTCAACCTTCTCACGAATAGCAATCTCAACATGTTCTCTCTTCCTCTCCTCAATTACTGAAGTCACTGAGGTATCACCACCGTGAAATCCTTACCAGCAGTACCTAGACCATCGACAATTAACCTCAGTACCCCCTTCCTGAAACCAGAAGCGAAATATACAGGGATCCCTCTCCTCGCTATATCTCTAGCTACGTAGAGTTTCTTCCTAATACCACCAGTAACATCAACTACAGTAGTTTTATCAGTCCCCCCTCTACTCATCACCTCGTGAACCACGGAATCTAGTTCAGAGACATAGATAGTTGAGTAAATTTCATCACCAGAATCACGTAAGATACCTGGGACATCCATTAAGAAGATACAGCACCTAACCCCTAGCAGTACATTACAGAGGTACTTAACGATATCGTCACCGGATAGAATTGAGAAGTTGTACTCACGATCAAGACAGACATCACCATGTAGAACAGGGACAACACCTTTTACAAGTAATTGCTCAACAACATCAATAGGAAAGTACTCCACATTACATCCACAAAGAACAGTCATTGAGAATGGGTGAAGAGGTGAAGCAGCAATACCTCGCTCACACAGGTACTTACACACATACTCACATAAGTTAGCCGCAGCTATGTGAGTTAGGATAGCACCTGAAAACCTAGAAGAATCAACGTATTTACAGCCTAGACCATACTCCTTAGCAAGTTTATGAGCTTCATAACCACCACCAGTAACCAAGACAACACTAAAACCTCTAGACCTCAGATACCTTAGGTCACTAGCTACGTTCTCAAGTACTTCAGCTCTAACCCCACCGCTACCTCTAGACTTATCCGTTAGTGCGGAGCCACCTAGCTTAATAACTACTACATTACTTCCTCCAGACTGCAATACTTGCATACCCGACAACAGCTCCATAGTCACCAGTTATGTCTCCTGAGGTAGCGTACTTGAGCAGTGTAGCGCCCTTAGCACCTAATCTCCTAGCAGCTACTAGCAACGTCATGGTTGGTCCATAGCCACACATCGATATGTCTTCAGCATGCACTACCCTATAGAGCTCCTCTGCAGATAGCTTGAGAATAGCATCTATAGCTAGCTTATCCTTTCTCTCAGCTACTTGCTGTGGCTCGTAGTGCGTGAAGTCTGTACTAGCTATAACAATGACGTTTCTATCAGCAATGCAGTCAGCTATTGCATTACCCAATTCCCTCGCAACCTCTAGTGTCTGTATTAGCATCGTTATTGGGACGATCTTAAACCTACTTCCGTAGATGTACTGTAGGAATGGTATCTGAACCTCTACTGAGTGCTCTCTTATATGCGCTAGCTCATCAATGTCCACAACTCCACTCTTCTTGACGATCTCCATAGCTAGCTCAGTATCGATAGGTACTCTACCTAGCGGTGTTTCCCACTCTCCTTCAGTCATTATGGCTATACCAGATCCAAGACCAGTGTGATTCGGTCCTATTATTATAACTGTATCCGGTACACCGTCCTCAGCTAGCAGTAAATACCCATGCGCAGCAACAGGTCCTGAGTACATGTACCCTGCATGTGGACTAACTAGACCAAGTACCTTCTCTACCCTACCTTCTCTAATACTAGGTAATCTACCAGGACCAAGTGTATGTCTAAAGCACCACTCAATTCTCCTCCTAAGGTCTTCTGGATCAGCTTCGTAGAAGTAACCGGCTACAGCAGCTCTCCTAACCTTCACCTAATCACCTCTATAGCTAAATCGTTGTTACGGTTTTGGCTTCAAATTCTTCAGGTGGTACAGGTAAATCCCCATCCGGTGGTAACTCACCTCTCTCTCTAAGTACTTGCCTTGCCAGCAACCAGTATATGAGTGCTAGTGACCTCCTACCCTTGTTGTTGCATGGTATTATGAGATCTACGTAGGCTACTGGTGAATCGGTATCACATAGAGCTATCACTGGTATACCCATGAGTGCTGCTTCATCTATTGCCTGTGAATCAGCTTTAGGATCTGTAACTATGACTAGATCAGCTTCTGTATAGGTCTTCAGTACTGGGTTTGTGAAGGTTCCTGGTATGAACCTACCTATGATGGGTTTAGCGCCTGTGAACTTACAGAACATGAGTACTGGTCTCTGACCGTACTGTCTAGCCGATACAGCAACTACCTTACTTGGTTCGTACCTAGCAATCATCTTAGCAGCTATTCTAATCCTCTCATCAATTTTTCTCAAGTCAATAAGCCAAAGTCCATCAGGTCTAACACCGTATATGAACCCCCTCTTAATCATGTAGGAACTTCTGAGGTGAGTACCTATCCTCACACCTGCAGCTAGGTATGTCTCTAGATTGATCAGCAACTCAGGTTGTCTCTTCTCTTCAGTTGTTGTTTCTTCTCTTCTCTCCTCGCTCATGAAGATCAACCTCTCAAAATAGTGTTGGGTGAACTTAAAAAGCTTGTTAAATTACCTCATGAACTTCCTCAGTGGTGCTTTATTCATCTTTGCTCTCTTCCCTAAGTACTCAGCTACTCTAATCAATTCATTTAACTTAACTATCCTCTCACCACCAACAGTACCAGTCTTAATTATTGGACATCCAAAGGCAACAGCTAGGTGCGCAATGACTTCACTCTCAGTCTCTCCTGATCTATGGGACATGATGGGTATGTACCCATGTTCCTTAGCTAGCGTAATGGTCTCGTACGCTCTAGTTATGGTACCTACCTGATTCGGCTTAATTATTATTCCATTTGCTGCCCTCACCTCGATACCTCTCTTCAATCTCTCACTATTAGTTACGAAGAGATCATCACCAGTGACAATACATCTATCACCAACTCTATCCCTCAACTCCGCAAAGGAGTTGAAGTCCTCTTCATGAAATGGATCCTCGACATATACTAGGTCATACTTCTCGACTAGAGAAGTTATGTATTCGAGCTGTTCCCTAGGACTTCTCTCAACCTTATCCCTAATGTAGATGTATTTACCCTTCTCAGGATTCCACAGCGATGATGCAGCTACATCAATACCCATCCTAATCTCAATACCAAGCTCCCTACTAACCTCCCTACAGACCTCATAGACAGCTTCAAGAGCCTTATCATTGCTTAGGCACGAAGTCCATGCTCCTTCATCATTCCTACCACCAGCGAAGTACGGATCGTACTTCCTAATTACCTTAGGTAGTCTTGAGTGAACTACTATGTTAGCTCTCACAGCTTCGTACATCGAATCCGCACCAAGTGGAATAACGAGAATTTCCTGAATATCAGGTCCCAACCCCTTAGAGTGCTTACCACCACCAAGTACATTACCTAGTGGATACGGTAGGAGACAAGCCATAGCCCCACCAAGGTGCTGGAATAGCGGTATGCCATGGGTAGCTGCTGCAGCCTTAGCTACAGCGAATGATGTTGCCGTTGCTGTAGCACCGCCAATCCTACTGAAGTTACCAGTACCATCTAGCTCCCACAGCTTCCTATCGACACCCTCCTGATCATCAGCATCCATACCGATGATCTCAGGTGCGACAATGTTCTCAAAGGCCTCTAGAGCAGCATCAATACCGCCTTCAGGAAAGGCAACAACCTCATGAGCACCTACAGAAGCCCCTGAAGGTGCACTAGCTCTACCATAACCCGTACCGGTGTATATCTCGACCTCTATTGTCTCTTCACCACGTGAGTTAAAGATCTTTCTAGCCCAAGCATCAACGATTTCAGTATCCTCAGCAGTAATGATCTCACGAACTCCTCTCTTTTCACGACTCAAGATACACCACCTAGAGCAAGCACATTAGACAAGTATTAGTACTTTACCTAAAATCGAGAACCACGAGAGTAAATGACTCTACGCGATGTAACTACATACCTAGTAGATTTACTAGCAATAGAAGTCAAGACAGTACCCCACGTATCGGTGACAACGTGGCGAGGATGCACTAGCTCGAAAACAGCTAGATCACACCTACAATCAACATCGAGAACACCAAAACCAAGCCCCTCACCAACAGCACACCTGAGCACATACCTAGGATCAGAAACACCAAACTCACAAACATTAGCAACGTAGACACCGTAGATACAGGAAGAGAGAGAACCAACAGAACCAGAACCAAGACAAACCCTACAACCACGAATCAACGATACGTAAGAACCAACAGAACCGCACACCCTACCACACAGCTCAGGAACCTTAACAACAACACCACCCAACCTAGCAACAACAGAGTACTCACCACTAGTCAACAGGGAACAACCAATCAGTAGAGAACCAGGAATAACAGGCCTAGCAACATCAATCACAGAATCCCTAACATCACGAACCTCATTGTAGAAGGAGATAGCTATGGGGAACCCCCACTTCTCCCTAACAAAACACAGTAAATCAACAACATCAAGACGAACAGGAACACAACTCAGGTACAGACCAACATCGATGCCTCTCCTCCTAAATTCAATCAACCCACGAATACGAGACCAAAGAGAGACAGGGTCATGAACAGGAACAGGAACTAAGACAGTACACTCAAGACCGAGATCACGAGAAACTAAGTAAGTAACCTCAATAAACTCAGAAACACAGAACACCCTGGAGACACCCTCACGACAAAGACTCCTCAACCTACTCCTAACCCAATCCTCAGGAGAAACACCACGAGGAGGAGAGCCAATGACAAAGAATGAATTGACAAGAGCAGGAACAACAACACAACCACTACAACTCAAAACAACATCAGCACTAATACCCAAACCAGAACCAACATCAACAACTACACCATCCTCAACAAGAACATCAACACCCTCCCAAAACACACCCCTAACAACATCAACAACCAAATCACAATCCCTAAGCAAAACCCTCACACAAACACCCCTCACAAACTACCTCATAAAAGTAATGAATTACTACAACAACCTAGCAAAGATATACGACAAACTCTACCTGAGAGAACAAATACCTAAGTACCTACTCATACTAGAGAAGGTGAAGGTAAGAGGGAGGAGAGTAATAGACATAGGTTCAGGAACAGGAACACTAGCACTCATAGCAGCACCAGTAGCTAAGTACGTACTCTGTCTAGACATATCGAGAAACATGCTGGAGATAGCGAAGCAAAAGTTGAGACACCACAGCAATGTAGATCTACTACAGGCGACAATGACCAAGATACCCATCAGGAAGAAGACCTTCAACACACTAACAGCAGTGACAGTAATGACGATAGAGCTCATGAACTACCTAGACGAGGTACTGAACCTAGTGAGAGAAGGTGCAGAGATAGCAATAACAGTACCGAAATCAACCAGCAACCTAGCAGTAGAGGTAGCGACGAAGTTACTAGTTCACAGATACAGGGTAGAGGTCATAGATGACGACAGTAAGGACTACATAATCATAGCGAGGACAAGCTAGCTGAGAACCTTCTTCAACACATCTAGAACCCCCCTCAAATCATCACCACGAACCACGTAATCAGCAACCTCCTCAACCTCAGGACCCTCAGGATTAAACGCAATAGAAACACCACCTCTCTCCAACATAGGGACATCAATGACACCTTCACCAATCACAATAGCCTCACTACACGAGTAACCAAGCATCTTGAGAACCTCCTCCATAACCACACCCTTATTCCTATCAGTAACCAGCACAAGAACATCACCGGTAACAACCCCACCACAAACCCTCAACCTATTAGCAACCAAGATATCTGGAGCAGCACCAGCACGAGCAAGAGCATGGTAAACAACATCGAGACCAGCAGAAACACCAATAACCCTCAAACCCCTAGACCTAGCAAACTCAATCAACTCACAAGCACCAGACCTAACAGGAACCTTGGAAACACACTCCAAAACCTCACCCCAAGACCTACCTCTCCACAAGAGAGCATCCAACTTAGCCCAAGCAACATAGTCAATCACACCAGACCTATACCACAACTCATGAACTCTAGCCCTCTCCTTAGTACCGAAACACCTATGTAGAAAATCCCAGATATTAATACAGGTCAAAACACCATCAACATCAGTAACCAAGACCCTGAACATACCCAAACAACCAAGACAATACCGAGAATTAAACCTAACGACTTAGAACAACCAAACGAAAAATTAGACCATGAAACCAACATCAAGTCGAGAAATTAGACCAAAGAAACTAATTTAAAACACTTAGGAAAGAGCAGTACCGACATCTAGCTCATAGGGTGAAGTCCGTATGAGTAGGACCATAAGTAAAATACTCGCAATAACATTAGTCCTAGCTCTAATATCAATATCAGCAATAGTCCTAGCAGAAAACCAGTACTACCCCACACCACCAGGAGTAGCAACACTGAAATTCTACACAAGACTATACCTACCAAACGTAACAGCAGCAACATACCCAATAGATGCAGCAGCATTCAGCAATCAGGAAGTTAGATTAGTAGTCTTCAACGCAACAGGTAAGAAACTAGTAATTGATACAGGTTGGATTAAGACAAATGAGACAGGTTGGATCGAGTACACATACGAGATATCACTAGCAGACTTAGAAAAGTACGCAAAGATTAAGGAAAGATTAATACCACCAACCTACGCAGACTACATCATAACAATCCTATGGAGATTCAAGGCACCAGACGGAACAGTACTAGTATTTAGAGGACTCAACGAGACACTAACTCACGTAACCTGGCCAGAACTATTTGAACACCTCAACACAACAGAACTACCACTAAAGGACATAACAGCACTTGGTATATGCGTAATGTGTCCACCTGCTGATGTGTCAGGCGTAACACCAGAACCAGTAGCTGGTGTACCAGTCAAGATAAGACTAAACAAGACAGTAGTATTCGAAGACGTAACAACAGATGATGGATATACCCACAAGTACTTCAACTACAGTAGAATCTACGTAAAGTCCTTCGAAGTAACAGAGGACAAGTACAAGGCAGAGATAGCACTAGCTAAGGAGTACGTACTAACAGTGTACCACGCAGGTGTACCAGTCTACAACGAGTCATGGATAGGGCACTACCCAGCACCAACAGATAAAATTAATACAACAGTATACGCATATGTTATACCAAAGCTAGTGATTAAGGTGTACCTACCAGAGAACCTAAGAGGTAACTTGACTTATTCGAATGGATCATCAGTAAGTCTCTTCATAACAGGTGCACTAGACCTAGAGGTAGCACTACAGTACGAAGGTAAGGTAATTAACTCAACACACACATCAACGGGTATTGCTGAGTTCAGGAAGGTACCAATACCAACAGACAAGAACTACACACTAGTCATTAGAGAGCAGCTAGATGAGACGAGATTCGTATTCGGTACAGTCTACAGAGCCCCACTCAACCTAACAGTTAAGAGCTGGAGAGAGGTAGTAAATGTAGGAGAGGTCAAGTACGATGTCTATGTACCAGATCCACTAGTCAGAGAGAAGAAGATACACCTAACATATGGGCTAAAGCTAATCAATAGTGAGCTACACGTAAATGTAACAGCACTAGTTGGTGCAGTTGCAATACGTGTACTAGACATGTCTGGAGCACCAGTAACAACACCATTCGTAGCAGAGATCAAGAGCTACTTCGGTCCAACATTTAAGGCACCAGCGTACCTAGGTGGTGAGCAAGCTGGATATGTAGCACTACCACCATGGCTCTCAATAGTGGCGACACCTGAAACAACGACAAGGTTCTCAATTTACTGGAAGGAGGGTGTACCATACGGTATACTACCATACTCCAGGTACTGGGTCAGAATCTGGTACAGAGCAGAGCCAAGGTACGTAGCAACAGATTGGACAGAGTTCGTAGTACCATTCAACGAGACGGTCGAGAAGCCAGTGACATTAAAGGTAGGTATTGCCAAGTTAACAATACGTGCACTATCGCTAATGAAGGAAGGTGGTGACTACGTACCACTAGAGTACGTACCTGGTTCACTAATAGTTGTAGAGGCTAAGCTAGATGGTGAGTGGAGACCAATTGGATACGTAACGTACTGGGACCCAGAGACAGGTGTTGGTGAGGTAGAGCTAGTACTACCATACATTGGTGAGGAGTACGCAAAGATACCACTGAGGTTCTACATCATATACAAGGGCTTTGCACTCTGGCCAGTAGATAAGGAGAAGCTAGAGAAGGAAGGTGTTATTGAGCCAATTAAGGAAGCTATGGCAGAGGCCAATAAGACATGGCTAGAGAAGCCATGGACAATACCACCAATCGACCTGATCTTCCCAATTAGACACGTAACGCTGAAGATAGTTAAGTACGGTACAACAGCAGGTATCTGGGGTCTAAACGTAACACTGTACTACTACAACGTAACAGCTAATGAGAAGGTCTACACAGAGTCATGGAATGCAACAACCAAGGCAGGTGAAGTAACATTCTACTTCGTACCAGTAACCGAGTCGAAGTTCTTCGTAAGAGGCGAGTACAACATAACAGTAGCTGCATACACCAACCTAACAACACCATACACGAGATACGACTGGAGAACAGGTAAGAACCCAGATGCAAACATCCTAGTATTCAAGGAGCCAAAGCTACTCAAGGTACCAGCTGGTGAGGGTAAGTACGTACCAGATCCATACGTAGCGGAGAAGATCTACGACTTCGTGATATTCGTGCTCAAGGGCTATGCACCAGAGATATCACCTGACTACGTACTCAACACAACAAAGGTATTCACAGATGAGGGTATCAAGTACTGGAACGTAACGCTAGTATTCAACGAGACGAAGTACGTCTACACCTACGCAGGTGAGACGATAACTGCTGACTTCATGCTGTTCAACGCAACATACCTCAAGACATCACCAAGACTCAAGGAGCTTGTTGAGAAGTTCAGAGACTGGTGGAAGGGTAACCTAACAGAGTACCTGAGGACAGGTGACGTAACGTACCTAGAGATTGCAGAGAAGTGTAGACTACACTGGACAATACTGTACAAGATACTAACAGGTTCAACAGAGGACGGTAAGGCAATCTTCGTGATCAAGAGCGGACAGGGCATGAACATCACAGGTATTGGACACAGACACCTATTCATCGGCGGTTGTAAGTACCCAGTAATCGTGTACTATGGTGGCGTAGTCGTATTCAACGGTACGATAACGCTACCAGAGACACCAGATAAGGCACTAGCTACGTACAACGGCCTACCAGTAATACCAATTAAGGCAAACGTAACGAGGGTACTGATCAAGGTAACGTCAATGCTAGGTGGGTACGCGATACCAAAGGTCAAGGTGAAGGTAAACATGGCGAGAGTACTATCACCAGCATTCACAGGTACAATAACGTTCTGGGACAAGTTAGACGTAACTGAGGCTGATGTATTCGATGCACTGACGAAGCCATTGAAGTGCTGGTATGCAGACGGTGACAAGATTAGAGTAGTGACACCAAGAATCGTAATCGATAACGTCAACGTAACTGCAGTAGCAGAGGGTACAACAGATGCAGATGGTGTACTAGCCATTGACGTACCAATATGGTGCAAGAAGATACCGATTATTGGTGGTGTGATTAAGTGTGGTACTGATCTAAGAGAGTACGAGATCTACGGTACAGAGGACACACCAGGTCTATTAAGTGAGACAGAGCTACTGAACATACTGTACACGGTAGATCCAGAGAAGAAGATCTTCGAGTTGATTTGGCCACCAGAGGCATGTAAGAGCAGTGCACTAGAGGAGTTCTCGGAGGAGGTACTTGGTGTAGCTAAGGCATATCGCAACATCACTGTAGTCACAGACACGTATGAGCTAGTAGTACCAGTTAGAGCAATTGAGAAGATAACGATTAAGAACGTCGGTGATGAGATCGAGAAGACACTAGCTAGGAAGCTTGAGATCGCCAAGCTAGAGGCAGTGAAGTACAAGGATGGAGAGGTTGTTGAGGCAATTGCAGATCTAGCACCTGCACTAGGTATTGCAGGTACAAGACTAGGTGTAGGTGAGGCAACAACAGTAACCGCTAGCAGCGAGGCACCAATATTCTTCAACGTAACGTTCACAGATGGTACAGTACTGAGGTACAGAATCATCTCGTCAATCATAGTACCAGATGAGGCCAAGGCTGTTGTCGGTAAGTTCACAGCGGCACTACCAGTAGCACCACCAGAGACATGGTATGTACAGAACGTAACGGTATGGCATAACAAGGAGTTGGCAGCTGAGTATCCATGGATAACCGAGAAGTACACACTAAAGGACATGAAGGCACTGGCAATAGCTGGTAAGGTCAGAGTAACACTACTAGACTGGAACGACAGACCGGTCAAGGGCATGATCGTAGCGGTTACACCAGTTGGTGCTGAGAAGCCGGTCTACAGATACATCAACTTCACAGATGACATGGGTACAGCAACACTACTGGTAGCACCAGGTGTCACACTAACGAAGAAGGATGACGATCTAGACATCTATGGAATGAGCGGTGAGAGGTACGAGATTGAGTCGTACTGGAAGGTCAAGACAGTACCACCAAAGCCAATAGCTATCGCTGTTACGATACTGACACCACCAGAAGCAGTAACAGCTGGATTGATCAACGCAACAGCTCACACCTACTACAAGGTAAGAGTTGACGTCTATAGCCTAGTAGTGACGGTAATTGGTAAGCACGGTAGACCACTACCAGGTGCTGAGGTAGAGATCAAGTGGCCAGATGGTTCAACAACGGCGTTCACAGCCGATAAGGAGGGTAAGGTACTGGTACGCATACCAGAGATAACACCAGAAGGAATGTCACAGGTACCACCAGGTGAGTACAAGATAACCGTGAAGTACAAGGGTGTTGAGGTTGCTAAGGAGCACAAGGTAGTTGTACACGGTGGTGCAGGTAAGGAGAAGCCAACAATAGAGGCAGTTGTCGAGTGCAACGTCTTCGACGTAGTGCTAGCACTAGTGGAGAAGACATTCGGTGTACCACTAGCTGGTGCAGTAGTAGATGTTGAGGCACCAGGTATCAAGCTAACAGATAGATCACTGAACTCTGAGGGTAAGCTGTACCTAAGAGATGTGCCAGCTGGTAAGGTGAGGGTAACGATTAAGGAGTGGAAGGGTATTAAGATCGGTAAGGCTGTTGAGACAAGTGTTGAGGAGCTAATCACTACACCAGCCATACCAGTGAGCGTTGCTGGTAAGCTAGTGGTCGCGGTTAAGGGTGAGAGAGGACAGCTACTACCTGGTGCAACGGTAACAGTGAAGATCGGTGGGATGATTGTTGAGACAAAGGTTGCTGAGGGTGGTAAGGCTGAGTTCGTACTGCCACCAGGAACGTACACAATCGAAGCAGCTTACAGAGAGTTCAGAGGTTCTGATACCAAGAGCGTTGAGGTAGGTAAGACAGTGTACTCAGAGATCGTGCTACCAGGTGTCTACGCAGAGATCTTCGGTGTAGTACTCAGCTACACGCAGCTAATGACGATAATCATCGGTGTGATCATTGGTATCATCGTAGTAGTGATACTGCTATACGAGTACAGTGTTTGGAGGAGAAAGAGACTAGCTAGGCTACTAGCACCAGGAGCACCAGCTAGGTAAATCCTCACTAGTTTACTCAAAACTTTTTAACTCCTTCTTTTTCCTTCCCTTCCCTACACTTACTATCTACCTCTACGCTCTTTATGATCTTGGGAGTGTGCTGTGCTCTCTATTTTGAGGTTGTTACCTGTTCGAGTAGGGGTTAAATACTTTGTTTGCTTCAGTTGTGTGACTATGGTTAGGAGGAAGGTTTGTGTTACTAATTTCGATGTTGCTGCTCTTGTTAGGGAGCTAGGTAGTGTTGTTTCTTGGCGTCTTGTCAATGTTTATCAGGTCGGTGATGTGTTTTACCTTAGGTTTAGGGGTGAGTGTGGTTCGAGGTTTCTCTGCTTTGATTCTCGTAGGATTTCGTTCACTAAATACATTCCTTCTCAGTGGCCTACAGTCATACCTACCTTCTGTAGGTTTTTACGTAGTAGGTTGAGGAACTCGGTTCTCGATGGTGTTGAGCAGATTGATTTCGATAGGATTTGTGTTCTTAGGTTTAGATCTGGTCTCTCTCTAGTTGTTGAGCTTGCTCAGAGGTTTAACGTGATCTGTGTTGGGTCTGATGGTGTTGTTGAGTTTTGTCTACGTGAGGTTGAGTATAGGGATAGAGCTGTTAAGAGGGGTCTTAAGTATGTTCCACCACCACTTACCTGTAATTTACTCTCTCTCAATGAAGATGAGTTCGTAGCTGGTTTGAGTAGGTTCTCTGATCTCGATATTGTTAGGGCTCTGGTTAGGGGTTTTGGTGTTCCTGGTGAAGTTGCTGAGGAGGTTGTTTACCTAAGTGGTATTGATAAGAGTTCTACTGTTGATTCTATTTCTCGTGGTGATCTCTCCTGCATCTACAGTAACTTGGTTGAGTTAGTAAAGAGGGTTCGTGAGGGTTCTCTATCTCCTCGTATCTACTGTGATCGAGGTGGTTCCTGGATTACTGTTGTTCCTATTGAGTTGAGGCATCTCGATGAGAGTGGTTTCGTAGCTAAGGTCTACGATAGCTTCTGTGATGCTGTTGATGAGTACTTCACTAAGCTCGCTCTCGAGGTTCGTGAGGAGGAGAGTTGTGAGGCTATTCGTGAGGAACTTAGTGACCTCTCTGAGGTTATTGAGAGGGTTAGGGAGGATATTGAGGAGTATCGTAGTAAGGAGGAGCGTTATAGGAGGGTTGCGGAGTTTCTCTCTAGTAGACTTCATGAGCTGTATGCTGTTCAGGATGTTGTTAAGAGACTTGGTTTTTGTGTTAGGTTGGAGGATGTTGAGTATGAGTTGTCGAAGTTAGGTGTGTATGTTAGTGTTAGGAGGTTTGTTCCTGAGAGACGTTGTGTTGTTGTGTTCTATCCTGAGGTTGGTGAGGTTGAGGTACCTATTAAGGAGTCTCCTGCTTCTGTTGTCTCTAGGTACTTTGAGAAGGCTAGGGAGTTTCGTAGGAAGTGGGAGTCTGCTTTAGTTAGGTTGAGGGAGTTAGAGAGGAGGCTTGAGGAGTTGCGTTCTAGGTTGGGTGAGGTTAGGGAGTTTGTTAGGTCTAGTGTTGAGTACGTTCCTGAGGTTAGGGAGGAGTGGTTTGAGAGGTTTAGGTGGTTTGTATCTAGTGATGGTCTATTAGTGCTCGGTGGTAAGGATGCTGCTCAGAATGAGGTCTTGGTTAGGAAGTACTTGAGTGATCGTGATCTATTCTTTCACGCTGATATTCATGGTGGTTCAGTTGTTGTTGTTAAGTGTGGTGGTGGTTCTGTACCTGACTCGACTATTGCTGAGGCTGCTCAGTTTGCTGCTTCGTACTCTAGAGCTTGGTCTATGGGGTATAGAGTTGTTGATGTGTTTTGGGTTTGGGGTGAGCAGGTTAGTAAGTCTGCTCCTCCTGGTGAGTACCTTCCTCGTGGTTCATTTATGGTGTATGGTAAGAGGAATTACGTTAGGAATGTAGAGCTTAGGCTAGCTATAGGTTTCGTTAAGTATGGTGATTCTGTGAAGCTCACTTCTGCACCGCCATCAGCTATGAGGAGGTGGGGTGTGTGCTGTGTTATTGTTGAGCCTGGTAGTGGTGAGAGGTCTAGGGTTGCTAAGGAGGTTGCTAATTTCTTGATGAGTAGTGTAGATGATGTTGTTAGGAAGGTGTACAGGAGAGTTATTGTAGATAGGGTTATGCAGCTTCTCCCTGGTAATTCAAGCATCGTTGAGTGTGTGAGGTGTTGACTTCTTGATCTACGTATCCTCTCGTGTCTCTGCTTTTGATCCTAAATTCGTTGTTGATGCTATGCTCGGCGATTTAGCTCGTTGGTTGTGGATGCTGGGGGTGGATGCTAAGTACGTACCTGATCTCTGTGATGAAGATATTGTTGAGATGGCAGTTCGTGAATCTAGGGTTGTCGTAACTAGGGATAGAGGTCTGTGGTGTAGATGTATTGAACTTAAGTTACCTGTGATATATCAGGAAGGTGGTGAACTTGATGAGTTGCTTGCATTCATTTGTGAGACCTTCCATATAGAGCTAGAGGTAGATCCTAGAAGAGCTAGGTGCTCTAGGTGTGGTGCTCCTCTAGTGTTCGTTCCAAGGGAAGAGCTAGTTGATAGAGTTGCTACTGGTTCCCTGAGGAGATTTACTGAGTTTTGGGTTTGTAGGTATTGTGGTGCTGTGTACTGGTGTGGTTCTCACCATAGAAATATTCGTGAATTTCTGAAGAGAATTAGATTGCGGGCAAAAACCATTAAATGTCACGTAGTGTATGTATAGTTATCGTGACCTAGGTATGGTGAAGGGGCTTAAGCTATTTCGTCCTCTCACTCTTGAGGAAGGTAAGTACTTGGTTAAGTTAGCTAGAGCAGCTGTTACGGAGTACCTATCCTTTGGTAGAGTTATTGAGCCAAGAGATGCTCCAAGTAAGTTACGGAATGAGAGATTTGGTGTTTTTGTCACTATTGAGAAGATTGTCCAAGGTAAGGATGGTATTTTCTTTAGGAGTTTAAGGGGTAGAGTTGGTTTTCCAGAAGCTAATTGCCCACTTACTCACTCTACGATCTTAGCCGCGATATATGCAGCTACAGAGGATCCCAGGTTTCAACCACTAACACTTAGTGAGTTGAAGGATGTTGTCTTCGAGGTGAGTGTTCTCTCAAAACCTTCTCTTCTTCAAGTCTCTTCACCACTTGAGTACCTGGAGAACATAGTACTTGGTGTACACGGAGTTTTGGTAGAGAAGAACTCGAGAAGAGGTATTGTCCTTCCACAGGTTGCTATTCAGTACGAATGGGATGTTGAGACTTTGCTCTCTGAGGCCTGTACTAGAGCTGGGTTACCACCAAGTGCTTGGAAGGGAGGTGATGTCAAGGTATATGTATTCCAAGCACAGATCTTCTACGAGCTTGAACCTGAGGGAGAAGTTATTGAGAGGATGGTTTACCTAAATCCTATTGTCAAGAAGAAGTATCCCGAACTAGTTTCAGAAATATGTAGGCAAGTTGGTATCGAGGTCATGACGTAACTCTATGTTAAATCACCACATACACAGTACACTTCGTGAAGTATCGAGTATAGATCACTCATTCCCGTACCATCCTTAGCTGATACCAGGACTACTCTAGAGGGTGGCATCGCTACCTTTACTATCTCTATACAGCCCCTAGCTACATCAGCTTCGACACTACTCTCCTCAAGTAACTCTTCCTCTAACTTACCTAGATCAGTCATTAACTCCATTATCTCCACCTTTTCAGTAAGATCAGCCTTATTTATCACAGCTATACACTTGATACCAAGCCTAATCTGTATGAGTAACATCAGTAATGCAACCGTTACTAATCCAGGTGCTCTCTCAGCGAGGAGCGGATCCAACACTATGACTCCTACACAATTAGTGAGGTGAGAGAGTTTACCTATGAGTGCAGGTCCTGTAGATCTAAAGACGAAGGGCTCCATCTGTCCTGGAGTATCTACCAGGACGAAATCGCTCTCTCTATCTAGCTCAACTATCCTATTGACTATGTAGTCTGATTTCTCTAGCATTAAGTCCATGCACTTTATCATACCTCCATTAGGTCCTAGCCCATATTTCCTCATTACATCAACTAGCCTAATCATGGTTCGAATGTCGAAGCTCGGTCTGTAAGGTACTTCTTCAGCTCCTGGATCAAGGTTTACGTACGCTACCCTGTACTCAAAGCTCTTCTCCAACCACGTACCGAAGGTCTTAGTTAGTGTAGTCTTTCCAGAACCCGCAGGACCAAGAAACACTACACAGACCATAGCTCTCTGAACCGTAGTTTAAAGAATTTCTTATAAACCTGCGCACTAACACACCATGGGGTTCAGAATGAGTAAGGAGCTACCTAGAGTAGGCTACGTAGTCAACTTCATGCTAGGCGCACAGAGCTACCCAAGGTACGTGATACTGAAGTTCCCGGGTATTGACGATGAAGCGGCAGCTAGTAAGCTAATTGGTAGAAAGGTAATTTGGAAGACTTCAACAGGTAAGGAAATTACCGGAAAGATCGTGAAGACTCATGGAACAGCTGGTTGCGTAGTTGCGGTCTTCAAGAAAGCACTACCAGGTCAAGCACTCGGAACTCACGTCTACTTGAAGAATTAATAGGGTCTTCTACCATGATTGAGGTAGAGATTAAGGCTAGGGTTCTAGATAGAGGAGCTGTAGCTGCAAGGTTGAGAGATCTAGGTGCTAAGTTAATACGTAGAGAGTACCACGTTGACGTATACCTATCTCACCCAAGTAGAGACTTCAAGTCAACTGATGAGGCATTGAGACTAAGAATTGTAAATGGTGAGGGGGTCCTTACCTACAAGGGACCTAGGATCTTCAGAGATGTGAAGGCAAGAGTAGAAATTAATGTAAGGGTTGAGCCATGGGAGAAAATGCTTGATTTACTGAAGTCACTCGGCTTCACGGAGTTTCTTAGAGTAGAGAAGGAGAGGGAAGTGTATACATACGGTTTCTACACTATAAATCTCGATTCAGTTAAGGGATTAGGTAACTTCATTGAGATTGAGACTGAGACTAATGATGTTAGTGCTGTAGAGGCTATCAAGAGTGAGATGATTAAGTTACTCACTAAGTTGGGCATAGGTACTGATGACATAGTAGAGGAGACGTACCTAGAGCTAATGCTGAAGAGACGTGGTATTGAGCACTAAGTAGATACCGGTCTACAGGGTTTCGGTAGCTTTAAGAGTTTTCCCCATAAATATTCTTAGTTGAGTGTGGTGATTTGCTGTGGCAGATATTAAGTTTTCAGAAGTTGTCAAGATACTGGAAGCTATTGAGTCTACTTCGAAGAGAACAGAAATGACGAAGTTACTAGTTTTACTCTTTAAGAAGACACCATCCGAGGTAATTGATAAGGTAATTTACTTCATTCAAGGTCAGCTACTACCTGATTGGGTTGGTCTGGAACTTGGTATTGGTGAGAAGTTAGCTATGAGGGCTCTCTCAATAGCTAGCGGTGTTAGTTTGAGGACTATTGAGGAGACTTACAAGAAGATTGGTGATTTAGGTGAAGCTGCTGAGAGAGTTCTAACTAGTAAGAGGAGAGGTACCTCAATACTGGATTTCTTGGGTGCTACAGGGGCTACTACTCGCGAACTAACCATGGGTAGAGTCTACGATACCTTGATGAAGATAGCTAAAGCTACTGGTGAAGGTGCACAAGATACGAAGATTTCACTCTTAGCATCTCTTCTCAGTGAGGCATCGCCAAGAGAAGCTAAGTATATACTAAGATTTGTGACAGGGAGATTGAGGCTAGGAGTTGCTGACATGACTATACTAGATGCACTAGCCGAGGCCTTCGCAGGTGGTAAGGCTAGGAGAGACATCTTAGAGAGAGCATACAATGTACATCCAGATCTAGGGTATATAGCTAAGGTACTAGTCCGAGAAGGCATCGAAGGCATTAAGAAGTTCAGAATAACTCCTGGAGTTCCTGTACTCCCCATGTTAGCTGAGAGGTTAAGTTCATCGTCAGAGATACTGGCTAAGTTAGGTGGTAGGTGCATTGCTGAGTACAAGTACGATGGTGAGAGAGCACAGATACATAAGATAGGTGACAAGGTGGTGATCTACAGTAGGAGACTGGAGAACCTAACACACGCATTTCCAGATGTGTGCGAGCTAGTTAGGAAGCACATTAAGTCTAAGGAAGCAATTATTGAAGGTGAGATCGTAGCTTATAACCCAGAGACAGATGAGTTACTACCATTTCAAGAACTAATGCATAGAAGGAGGAAGCACAATGTTGAGGAAGCTATGAGGATGTACCCAGTAAAGCTCTTTCTCTTCGATTGTCTATACGTTGATGGTGAAGAGCTAACAGATGCACCACTTCTCATGCGTAAGAAGAAGCTAATTGAGATAGTTGAGGAAACAGACAGGGTATCACTAGCTAGGTGGAGGATAGTGGACAATACGAAAGACCTCGAACTCTTCTTCAATGAAGCAATTAGTGAAGGTTGTGAAGGTTTAGTGTGTAAGTCACTGAAGGGTGATTCCATATATCAGATGGGTGCAAGGGGTTGGCTCTGGATTAAGTTCAAGAGAGATTACAGGAGCGAGATGACAGATACAGTTGATTTAGTTGCTGTAGGTGCGTTCTGGGGTAAGGGTAAGAGAGGTGGTACCTATGGAGCCTTACTGCTGGCTGCATACGATCCAGAGACCGACACCTTCAAGACTGTGTGTAAGTGCGGTAGTGGGTTTACTGATGAGGATCTAGCTAGATTACCGGAGATCTTTAAGCCATACGTAATACCTCATAAACACCCAAGAGTAGACTCAAAGATTGAGGCAGATGTCTGGTTTGTACCTGCTATAGTCCTTGAGGTGATAGGTGCTGAAATTACGCTGAGCCCACTGCATACCTGTGGTTACGGTGCTATCAAGGAGGGTGTTGGTCTAGCTATAAGATTCCCTAGGTTCACAGGTAGGTGGAGATTTGATAAGAAACCAGAGCAAGCAACAACAGTTAAGGAGATAATCGAGATGTACAAGAGGCAAAAGAAGGTAGTGAGAGAAGCTTAGCTGGTTTCTGATGAGTGTTTCCTAACGTACATCTTCTCAAAGGTCCACGATAGTGCTCTCAGAATTTCCCTCAACCTAAAATCGTCATTGTAGTTGTGTATTACGATCTCCTTTATCCTACCGCTCTCATCTGTCTTAATCTCGTACCTCAGAATCTTATCGCTCGGTAATTTACCTTTCTTAACACTCTCTTCATCCTCCTTCCTGAATTCCTCAAGTAGCTTATTTATGAAGAATGCTTGAAATGGTGGTGTGACTACGTTAAATTCTTCCTCTGGAACGATCTTTACATAGTCATCGTATACGTAAGCCTTAGCAAATACCTTACTAATCTTCCTACCCACGATGTCCTTTATAGCTTTAGGCTTCTCAATCTTCTCCTCTACCCTAGCAGTCTCCCCTACCCTCTCCTGAAGAACTTCTAAACCACTCTTGAACGTTCTCCTACTGAGGGCCTCTGTAACCAATCTATGACAAAGCTTAAGTAATTCTAATTCTAATTCCAGTTCCCTAATCTTTTCCTCAAGCAGAGACCTTAACTCAGCTAACTTCCTAGTTAACTCGTCACTACTCATAAACTCACAACATTATTCACTAACTTCTTCACTCTTAGACTTTTCTATACCTACCAAGAGGTTACGTAATTCCTTACACACCTTCTCCACATCATCTAGTGAGTAAGCTATGGTCACAGTCTCGACATGTAGTTCAGCATTTATAGCTCGCTTAATGTGAGCACAGATATCTGACTTGTGAACTCCCTCTCTAGCAACAACAGTACACATGTTCTCAAGAGGTACGTCAACTACCCTAATGTCACTAACATCGTGTTTCCTAAGTACTGACAATAGCTTCTTCCTCGTAGGTAGCTTACCTCTTAGGGGTATGAAGAAGACTAGGTAAGGTCTCCAAGACATCGTATTGGGTAGTGAGAGGTGGTATTTATACTACTTCCGTGAAGAAATTACCATGGACTCCATAGTATTAGCATCCGGTAATATAAACGTTGATTGTACAGTAGTTGTTGATGAGATACCTGAGACAGGGGAGGTTGAGGTACTTGATTTCTACATTGGTGGTGGTGGTTCAGCAGCAAATTACGCAGTGGCGCTGGCTAAGCTAGGTGTCGCTGTGAGGTTTCTAGGTTGTATTGGTGATGACTTACTTTCTAACATCGCTCTGAAAGACTTAAGGACATACTGTGTAGATCTTTCATTTGTTAGGAGAGTACATGGAGAGCGCACTGGCTTAGTTATTGTCGTTGTCAGGAAGAGACGTGGAGATAAGGTTATGTTCGCTTATCGTGGAGCAAATAGGTATGAGCCTGAAGTACCTCTAGATCGAGCACTTGTAGGTGTAGTTCACGTACATGCAGCGGGTACGAAGGTAAAGTATTTTCACGAACTATTTAAGGTGGCAACTGAGCGAGGATGCACTACATCGTACGATCCAGGTCCTGTAGCTTGTAGTAAAGGACTGAGCTTCCTAGATCCAGTACTTAGGTACACTAAGTACCTCTTCATAGGTGCTGATGAGTTAATGAATTTGGTTGGCTGTAGTGATGTTGAGTCTGCTGCTAGAAAACTCATAGCTAATTACCCACAGATTGTAGTTGTTGCTAGAATTGGTAAGGGAGAAGTTGCAGAGTACTGGAGGGATATGGGGCAGATTAGGTGTGTTAAGGTGTCTATTCCACCAGTACTTCATGTAGTTGATCCCACAGGTGCTGGTGATGTGTTTGATGCTGCATACACCTATGGACTACTTAGAAGGTACAGTACTGAATCTAGGCTTTACCTAGCTCTAGCTGCGGCTTCAATAAAAATCCAGCGTAAAGGCGCTAGAGCGGGACCTGTTCTAGATGAGTTACTTAAGTACCTAAGTGACTTAGGCATTGAGCTCTCTGGTGAGTAAAGAAATAAAACCTCGTAAATACGTACTGAGGGTGGATGTGGGGATTACAGTGTCTCAAAGAAAGCCTTGTAACCCTACCTGTCGTAACTTCATCTGTCTTAAGAAGGCACTTCGAATCATTAGGAGAGGTAAGAATGTAGTAGCTTGGTGCACTTGGGTTAATGATTTTTGTCAAGGAGGTAAGTGTAAGTTCGCTGGTTGTAAAGCCCATGCACTGCTACCAGATGGTACCTGTGGTATCGAGATGAGGAAGGAGGTTAAGGTGAAGGACATTGTCGAGGAGGCTATGAAGATGGATAAGGAAGCAATGAAGATCAAGGATAAGCTGAAGAAGTTAGGTAGAGGGATTGAGCTTGAGTACTAAAGACGTTCGTGTAGGTGTCATATTAGCTGCTGGATTAGGTACACGAATGAGACCTCTAACCTACATAATGCCAAAACCCATGCTACCGCTCGGTACCAAACCTATCCTCCAACATATTATTGAGTGGATGAGAGATAATGGTATTGAGGAGATTTACGTACTGACCTCGTACCTAAGTAAGTTCATCGAGTCGTACTTCGGTGATGGCTCTGAGTTTGGTATCAGGATCAAGTACATTAGGTCAGATAGACCTCTCGGCAGTGGCGGGCAGCTCAAGATAGCTGAACCGTATGTCCATGAAACATTCATACTATCCTACTGTGACGTTGTGACAAATCTCAATCTCAGAGACGTAATTGACTTCCACTTTAGAAAGGGTGCTGTTGTCACTATGGTGTTGACAAGGTATAAGGAGAAGCTTCGTTTTGGACATATAGTACTAAATGAGGATATGAAGGTTATTGAGTGGAGGGAGAAACCCGAGATAGAGATGCTCATAAATACTGGAATCTACGTCTTCGAACCATTGATCTTCAAGTACATAAACGATGGTGAAGTAGTTGGTATGGATGAAGTGGTTACTCGAGTTATGAAGGATAGTGGTAGAGTTTATGGATACATAGCTGATGATGCTGAGTTTATCGATATAGGCGATTACGATAGCTACATTAGGGCATGTGATGAGTATATTAAGAAGTTTGGTAGAATATGAGGAAGCTAACTATAAAGGTGATTGGACCTGAGACAGACTATGCAACGTACACACTATACCTATGGTTTCTAACTGAGGTAATTGATATACTGAGGTCTGAACTTAGTGAAGATGTAGAGGTCGAGATTAATTGGATTAAAGATATTCCAGAGGACGGTACCTACCCAAAGGTGTTGATTAATGGTGATGAAGTCTTAGTAGGTATACCCTCTGATCCAGGGTACGTCTATGAGAGCATAAGAAGTTACCTAGTTAGGAGAGGTATTCTGTAAGCAAATACTTTATTTCGGTCCAGTTCTTCAGTACTAGTTAGGGATTGTAGATGAGTGTTTGTCCCTACCTCTACGTTGATCCTGACACGAGAAAGTACATGTGTCGTGTACTGGGTAGAGAGGTTAATCCATTCCTACAACCATGTCTATCAAATTTTGTTGAGTGCCCAGCGTATGCTAGAGTTTCTAAGGAGGGTTTACCTGAGAAGGTAGCTGAGGCAAAACCAGAGGAGAAAGTTGAGGAAGCTACACCAAGAGTAGAGTTTCCTCCTACTTCTACACCGGCAGATTTACTACTGAGGACCATAAGTGAGGTTGAAGAGAGAATTAGGAGAGCTGATGAAATGTGGAGGAATTACGCAGAGCACATAGTATCCACCATGTCTAACTGGCTCCGTATTAAGCAAGATATTGAGAGAGAATTGAGGAAGGTAGAGAGACTACTGGAGTTCTACCTCCAGAAGCTTGAGGAATTAAATGTCCGTAAAACCCTTGGGTTGATTAGGTTACCTGGAGAAGAAGCTGATGAGTTACTAAGGCGGTATGAGGAGAAAGTTAGCAAATTAAGTAGGGTTAGAGAGGATTTGGTTAGTAAGTTACGTGAGATAGAGAGTAGACTTCAAGATCATAGGAAGAGAATCCATGCCATACTACTTAGACCTGACATTGCTAAGTTCAAGTTAGCACTGACAAAGCTCGAGGAATTGAGGAATGTCGGTAAGGTAGATGAACAAACCTATGAGAAAATCCGCAGCGAAATCATGTACTTAATACCTGAGTGAGGTGTAAGTTATGTCATATACCATAAGTATGGACTTAATAAAGTCGCTCTACTCAAAGTACCAGTCGAGTATAGGTACATTGAAGAGTATGTGGGAATCCTACTGTAAGAGAGTCATTGAAATTGCCTCTAGGTGGGAGTTGGAGAAGATCCTGTTTCTGGAGAAACTTGTAGATTTAACTCTCTCGAGGGAACTACTTGAGGAGGAGTATAAGGTACTGACTACTAAGCGTGAATTAGGTCTAGTAACTGAGGAGGAGTATAGTAAGAGAGTTGATGAGTTAACGGATGCTATGAGGAAGGTGAAGGAGGAGATAGAGAGCGTCGTGAGTATGATTAGAGAAGTCGATGAGGCGATAAAGTTCCACATGCATACGGTGTATGCTCTGTACGTATTTCGAAGAGAAGATATTGAGAAAATGCTGAGAACTCTTGATGAGATGCGTAGTGCAGGTAAAGTGAGGGAGGATACCTACAACATTGTGAAGAAGGATCTAGAGACGATACTGAAGCTTAGTAGGGAGTAGTCAGCCCTGGTGTCCTCGGTCATCAATCCCTAATACCAGCCTTCATCACACAAGCGATATTAGGTACTGGAGGTTTATGTACTTAGGTCGATGAAGAGGGGTACCAAAGCAGATCGATGAAGAGTGAGGGGCTGCTATCAGAGACCATTACCCCTTCAATCTAACCCCTTCCTTCATCTGCTTCCTCAGCGCTGAAATCAGTTCACTAGCTAGTAACCCCTCCTTCTCTCTAAGTCTATCAAAGTACTTCAAGAACTCCCTCTTAAGCTCATGAACGACAGACTCCATGCTCTTTTCACCGGCAACTATCCTGCTGAATTCTCTCTCCATCCTACCTCTAACTTCAGGACTAACTATCTCAGGTACTATCCTGTAGAGAGTGAGTGCTAAGGTCTTACCGAGTGGTGTTGGTATACATCTTCCTCTCTTAATGATGAAGTAACCTCTAACCACGTTGGTATGTATGTGGTCCTGCATTGTAGCATCAGTTCCTATACCGTACTTCCTCATTAAGCTCAGTAATTCAGCTTCAGAGAGGTAGTCCGGGGGTTTCGTGCGATCTTCAATTAGCTGAATGCCGAGTACAGGTACACGAGAACCCTCTTTGACCATTGGAACATCAAACTCTGGTATCCTCTCATAGGGGTATATCTCCAGATACCCCTTCTCCACAATTATCGTACCCTCTAGCTTAAATGGAACACCTCGAACATTGACTACTAGGTATCTCCTCTCCAAGATAGCAGGCTTACTCAAGGTAGCTAGGAAGTGTCTAACAATGAAGTCATAGAGCTTCCAAGCTTTCAACCATAAGGGTCCAAACACCTTCTTAAACTCACTTGGTCTTGCAGCTTTAGTCGGGTATATCGGTGGGTGTGCTCTATCATCTTCATCTCCCTGTGTAGGTACTATTCGTGGAGCTGAAAGTATCTTGAGAGCATAATCTCTATACTCAGGGACGTTAGCTAGCTCCTCAACAATAGCTCTTAGATCTAAAGTCTTCGGGTAAATTGTTGTCTCAGTTCTTGGGTACGAGATATATCCTTCCTGATACAACCTCTCTGCTATCTCCATACATAGCTTAGACCTTATGTTCAAGTACTTCGATGCCCTCTTCTCAAGCTCTACTGTATTAAGTGGAATAGGCGGTTTCTCAACATGTAGTTTACAGCTAGATCTGACAACAATACCTTCTCTAACACCCCTAATCCTCTCTAGCACTCTATCAACTTCATCTCTACTCCAGTAAATCCTCTCATGTACTAGCTCTAACTTCCTACCATTAATCACAGTTCTCAACTTAAGCATGTAGTACTTCTTAGGCTTGAAGTTCTCACGTTCTAGTGCTCGTTGAACTACGAGGAATAGTACAGGACTCTGACAAGGACCATAGCTCAAGAATCTCCCCTTAGGCAGTAAGGTAGGGTCTCTCTTCCTTACAGAGAGAGTTAGGAGTCTAGTGAATGCAGCACCTATCGTGAGGTCAACTATCATCCTAGCCTTTGCCTTACTAGCCAGTAGTGGATCTGGTTCCCTTAAATTGTTTATAGCCCTTAAGATATCGTTCTTCGTAACTGCTGAAAACCAAGCTCTCTTAAATGTGACAAATGGATTCACCTTCCTAACAATATCCATTACCTCAAATGCAATACACTCACCCTCAGCATCAGCATCGAGCGCTAGTATGACCTCTCTTGTCACTAATTTAGCTAGAGACCTAAGAACCTCGTAGTGCCTTCTACTCTCTTCCCTCACAATGAGCTTTGGCTCAGCGAAGAAGAGTACCCTAGGATCAACACTATCCCACACATTTAGATGTTCTTCAAAATCAAAATCGAGTACATGTCCTTTCAAACCGAATGAAGCCCACGTTGTGTCATATCGCTTAAAAACGTAGACCGGTAGTCCACGTATCCTAGCGACTCTAATACTACCTTCAGCGAGGTACTTGGCAAATGCTCTAGCCACGCTATCCTTCTCAGCAACTATCAGTACATCCAACTTACTAACTACGTTCTTCCTTCCAACCCTTTTCATGGGCTTTCAACACGTGAACTCTAGCTGATCTCTTTGAGGTGAAATCCCTTCCACATATAAGGCAAATATACTTTTTACCACCCTTACTTTCGATCTCAGCTATGAAGTGCTCCCTAAGGTGTGGTAGTAATTGCTTCGATTGCTTAAACCTAGTCCTACATAGAGGACACACCGAGCTCGATACATGTTTCTGAAGGATGTGGATTAGTAGTTGTCCAGTAGCAACTCTTTCCTTACATACTGGACAGAGCACATTAACCTGTGAGGGGCACCTCACTACGTGAGCAGCAAGTTCACCGATAGAACCTACCTCACTACCACACTTTAAGCACAGCATGGTCTCTCCTCGACGTAGTACTTATTCTCAGGGAGATAGGAATATATTTAACCTATACGCTTCTCGAACAGAAAACCTACTGGAGTACCTCTTGGTGAATTTTATGGGATTTACTCGTTCAAGAGGTAGAACAGGGGTAACTCGTGGTAGAATTGCTGAGATAATATCATCTCTATCGAAGATCTACCTAATTGCCTACATAGGTGCTGTACTGATAGTGCTCGTACCAACAGTAATAATATCGAGTATGTACCTACTAAACGGTAGCTTTGACATATTTACAACGACGATACTGATAACAGCATTAGTAGCGTCAGCATCGACACTCATACTACTTTCTAATTTGTACATAGCTAAACTCGTGGTAACCGTATTCAGAGATATGGCCTCCTCAATTAGAGCTGCTCAAACCAGCCTAGCATCAAGAGTGCAACACCCTACACTACAGTACCAAACACATCATCAATCCATTGCCCCAGCACAAGCACCAACACCAGTACCAATAGCTACCACTGAAGCGGCACCGCATAAATCAGCGCAATCGACTCCTTCACCTTCAGCTCAAGGAGCTACGATGCAACAGGTGCCACAGCTACCAGAGGAGAGAAACCCTGTAGAGAGTAAAGGAGTTGTGAGAGTTGCTCCATCACCTGAAAAAGCAACAGTAGCAGAGGAAAAAACACAACCATCACTACCCCAGCAGAAGGTAGAGGAGAAGACAACAGGTATACGGAGGAAGAGGTGTCCTTACTGTGGTAGAGAACTCCCACTGGGAGAAGTCAACATCTACTGTCCCTATTGTGGTAAATTCCTCATATAGGGCACTTCCTCAAGTACCCACTTAGAGCATCAAGTGTTTCAGCTACGATTACACGGTCTAGATCAACGACATCAGAGAGTAAGCTAAGTAGTTTGGGGTCTTGATACCTATAGTCCATGAGCACTACGACAGCTCTATCTCTCTCAGACCTAAACGCTCTTCCAATAGCTTGTTTGACCTTCGTCATTGCTGGTACAGTAAATACACAGTTCCACGCAAGTTCCTGGTCGAGAAGTCTAGAGCTGATGCTGTCGTAGTACTTCTTGATGAAGTCATCAGGTTCTGGATACGGAACACCAACAATGACTACAGTCCTAATGAAGTTCTCACCTGTACTACCTCTAAACTCAACACCCTCAATTATCTTCCCACCAGCGATAGCCATGATGATCAAGTCTCTCCTCTCCTCTATCGCCTTGATTACATCATCAACAGTAGTCTCAGTAGTCTCTGAGAACACAGGTAAATCATCAGGTAAATACCTCTTAACACCTCTCAGCACAGAGTACGAAGGTACAACGACTAAGGTACAACCACTCTTCCTAACTCTATGTATCTCAGCAATTGCTGTAGCTATCTTCCTGTACATATCCTCGCTTCTTTCAATATACCTAGTAGTGACATTTGTCAGAATGAAGACAGCAATGTTCTCACTGGGAATGAACTCCTTAGTATCGATACGTAGTTCAGTAATCTGTTCTCCACGTAGACCAAGAACTGATGTGAAGTACTGTAGTGGAGGTAACGTACCGCTCATGAGAATAGCAGAATGTGCAGCATCGAGTACATGCCTGGAGACAGTACTTGGATCAACACACTTATACACGAGCTTTGCAATACCTTCCTCATACGTGACAAAGAGCGCGTACTCAATTCCTGTCTTCTCAATCCTCCTATAGAAATCTATTACCCTCCTCAAGGGGCTAGAGACTATTGGTGAACCTAACACTTCTCTCTTCCTCTGAATTACCTTGGGTAGTACATCCATTAGGTAGTATATTCCCTCGAATGCAGCGTCAACAAAGCTCTTTTCAAGAAGCTTCAATCTACCCTCCAGTTCATCAATACTAAATCTCTTCTTCACATCACGAAATATCTTCTCTATAGTCTTTAGAGCAAATAGTGCTCTTCTCTTCTCATCAGGATTGACAAGATACTTCTTAACCTCTTTCTCAGCTAGCTTCAGCGTTACCTCACTCAGCGAAGCCGTCTCTATATCCATTATCGACTGAGGTAGGTTATGTGCTTCATCAATTACCAAAACTAAGTCACCTAGCTTTAGAGGCACGGAGTTGAAGAATGCATGCCTCACAGCACTACTGAAGATGTAGTGATACGAACCTATTATGACCTTAGCTTTGGAGGCTACCACCCTACATACCTCATAAGGACAGTATCCTCTCTTCTTCAGTAACTGTATGAAGTGATTTGGTGATCTAGCCTGTAGTATCAGCTCCTCAACCTCGTCCATACCTAGGCTCTTGACATTCTTAGCGTACTCACAGAGACCATGCTCAGTCAGGTACCTACATTCTTCAAGGAATTCCTCATAGCTCAATCTCCTAGCGTACTCTAGACTACACATCTCTCTCTTATTCCTAAACACAGCAACTAGCTCTGAAACACCTCTACGAGATAATGCCTTAATCTCTCTGAAAGGTGCTTGAGCTTCGTTCTTCGTCTTAACGAGGAAAAATACCTTGCCACGACCCATGTCCTCTATAGCTGCTAGAGCACCAGCTAGAACAGCAGCAGTCTTACCCAGACCTGTCGGAGCACCAATAAGAACAACCTTACCCTCAACAATACCACTATACACTACCTTAGCAATTTCACGTTGATGCCTCCTCCACTCACTGTACGGAAAGTACTTCTCGATCAACTTCATGATAAATCACACAATACCTCTCACCACATATTAGTAAAGGACAAAAACTTAACTCCACCTAGTAACTCACTGTACTTGATGATGATACTTGCCCCCCGGTGATTGATGACGAGAAAAGCCACCCAACTGATAAGTTGTACATTCACTAAGTAATACAATATGACTGTACTCATCCTAGGTTTCAGCTCCTGGGGTAGAGAGAAAGTAAATCCAAGTGAGTATATTGCTAAAGAGCTAGATGGTAGGAAGATACTTGATCACACAGTACTGGGTAGGTCAATTCCAGTATCCTACAAATTTGTGAGGAATGAAGTACCTAAGTTACTAACTGACATCAGACCAAAGGTAGCAATTGGAATAGGTTTAAGACCTACATCAACTGAGATGTACATAGAGAGAGTAGCATTGAACATAGTGGACTCAGAAGAAAAGGATATCGACGGTGTAGAGCTAGTAGATGTACCAGTGGTAGAAAATGGGCCACCTGCATACTTCACTAATGCACCGGTTAAGGAGATAGTCAATGAATTGAGGAGAAGTGGAGTACCAGCAAGGGTATCCTACTGCGCAGGAACTTTCCTATGCAATTACCTGTACTACATAATGCTACACACAGTGAATACAGAGAAGCTCAACACCATCTGCTGTTTCATACACATACCATACGCCACAGAGTACGTGACCTCTAGATCGATATCAGCTCTCGGAGTAAGAACTACACCACCAAGCCTACCACTAAACGTCCTAATCAAAGCCACTACGATATGTGTTGAGACTTGCTTAAAAACTCTCAAGAAATAAGTCAACACGTGATAACATGAGATTTAGTACTCTCTGGAAGTTCATGACTCTAGCAATCGTAGTAAGCATCCTGGTAGGTGTAGTGACCTACATACTACTAACAGCTACTCCAGAAACTGAGTTTGAGATCCCTATTCTGAAGCCACAAAGCGTATGTGTTATGGAGATAAGCGGAATGGTGGTTACTGAAAAACCTGTATTCTCAATAACTAAGTACATATCACCAGATGATGTTAAGGAGTTGTTAGAGAGAGCTAAACGTGAAAACTGTGGTGCTTTAGTACTTGTGATCAATAGTCCCGGTGGCTCAGCTACTGGAAGCTACCTCATATACACGATGATTAGGAAGTTCAAGGAGGAGAATAACATACCTGTCGTAGTCTACGTAACTGAAAGTGCTCTCTCCGGTGGTTACCTAATAGCTCTATCAGGCGACTGTATAGTTGCATCACCGACATCTCTCGTTGGTTCAATAGGTTCAGTTGTAACGGTCGTGAACTACAGAAAATTACTTGAAAAGCTAGGTATAGAGGTCATAGTACTTAAGTCAGGTAAGTACAAGGATATTGCAAGTCCCTTTAGAGAGCTGAGTAGTGAAGAAAAGACAATTCTTGAGCGAATAGTTAACACCACATACAAGGTATTCGTAGATGCAGTGCTTAAGGAGAGAGGAGATAAGCTAGATAAGAAGTACCTGAATGAGATACTTAACGCATCTATCTTCTGTGGTAGAGATGCAGTTAAGGTAGGGCTCGTAGATGCTATTGGTGATCTCGATCTAGCTATTGAGAAAGCACGTGAGCTAGGTAAGTTACCACCTACAGCACCTATCAAGTACATCGAGCTAGGTAAGAGACCAGCACTACCACTACCACTGAACTTATCTCTAGATAAGTTACTGAGCATCATAGCAGTACTAGACCGTGTACTGCTAGTACCAACTACCTATCTACAAGTCCTCTACGTGAGTAAGTAACTTTAGGGCGTAGGTAGCGAGTACTAGTTTGGTGATGAACAGCTTTCCCCCTGAGTGATGAGGAGGTTTAGCCTTGCTGATTACTGGTGAGGTGTTTATGTGAGTACGTCTAATAATAACTTATTGAGGAGATTGAGACCAAGAGTAGATCTCGTACTTGAGCTAGATAATGGGGAGGTACTTGATAGTAGGGTTCTAGTTCTCCTTCATCTAGTGGAGGAGTGTGGATCTATATTAGCCGCTTCAAAGGCCATAGGCATACCATACTCCAGTGCTTGGGAACTTATTTCGAGAGCTGAGAACATTCTCGGTGTTAAGCTACTTGAGAGGAAACGTGGTGGAGTGAGGGGTGGTGGGGCTAGATTAACCGAGGAAGGTAGAGCTCTGTTGAGGCTCTATAGAAAGTACCTGGAGGGTATTAAGTGGATTCAGGAGAGTACCTCATATATTGTGGTACCTGACCTACATATCGTTGGTAGTCACGATCCATTACTTAGTGTAATTGCTAGGTACCTAGAGAGTAAGCGTGGACTTAGTGTAGAGATCTCTTGGGTGGGTTCTGCTGGTGGTCTCTCACTACTCATGATAGGTGAAGGTGATGTAGCGACCTCGCACCTCTACGATCCACAGACAAGAATGTACAACATCACGTACCTGAGAAACTACTGGTTAGAAGATCGAGTAGTAGTTATTCGAGGGTATCAGAGAGAGTTAGTCCTTGGATTTAGACCAGAGCTAGATATTAGATGCTTTCTAGACGTTGTGATACAGGGCTATCGCTTCGTTAATAGGAATTTAGGTTCAGGTACGAGGATGTACATAGAGTACCTAATCGAGCAGTGTGCTAAGGAGCTAGGTACTAGTGTTCGTGAGGTCAGGAGAAGGATCATTGGTTACGGTAGGGAGGTTAAAACTCATGAGGAGGTAGCTAGAGCAATAGTTAGTGGTGAAGCAGATGTAGGTGTACTACTTAGGTATGTAGCTGAGAGGTATGGACTTAAGTACATTCACCTAACGTGGGAATGGTATGACTTTGTGGTACCCGTCCAGAAATTACGTAAGAAGAGTGTAGAGCAGTTAATTGAACTTCTAGAGAGTAGCGAGCTAGAGAGGTTGATTAAGGGATACAGTGGATATAGGATTACCGAGGAGACAGGTAATGTCGTGTATAGACCAAGGTAGGTAGTGTTGGTATGAGTAGTCTCGTAGTAACGCATCTAGATCTAGATGGGATAGTGTGTGCAGCAATAGTAATCAGGACACTAAAACGTGTTGTAGATGACGTAACTACACTATGTAGGTTCTCCAGTGTATCAGCGATTCCGAAGATGATGGAGAGAGCCCTCAGAGAAGCAGAAGTACTGAGCGTAGATAGGGTATTCATCTGTGATCTCTGTCCACAACCACACACCATACCCTACATAGCTAAGGTGGTAACAGACTTCGTGAAGCAGGGAATTGAGGTTACGTGGATAGACCATCACAGCTGGTCTCCAGAGGTCAGGAAGAAGCTATCTATTGAGGGAGTAACGTTAGTGGTGAATTCAGAAAAGAACTCATGTGCTGAAGTAGTAGCTGAGTACTTAGCTAAAGACCATACGCTAGATCTCTTCACCAACTACCTAATTGAACTAGCTAGGGACTCAGATACCGGTACACACTCCATGGAGATGAGCTACATAATAGACAAAGTACTCAAGTGGTTCAATGACATGAAACTGAGGTACAAGCTCCTCAATTACTTCATTACCGGACAGATAGATGAGAAGTACCTACGAGAACTAGCTGAGAAGGTAGAGCCAGAGTACAGTAGGTACCTAGCTAAAGCTCTCGAGAACGTGAACATACTAGAGGTGGAAGGCCATGAGGTAGTAATAACTAAGGTACCTACCTCCCGCATACTAGTGAGTGACATCAAGAGACTAATTGAGGAGAAGTACCCAGATGCTGTACTCTACATAATAGTGAGACCAGAGGAAATGAAAGCAACCCTAGTTAGTAAGGTACTGGATGTAGCCTCAATAGCTAGAAAACTAGGTGGAGGAGGTCACAAAAACGTAGCTGCAGTACCCTACGATGCACAGATACAGTGGAAACTACTGAAAATGTTGAGAGAGGTACTCAAGCAATAGCTAGCTACTACACATGTGAAAAATCCTGACCCAACAAATGCTATCACATAAGTCACAAAACGAACACGATGGTAGCTAATCAGCCGCCGACCTACTCATCACCAATCACGAGGGCACCATTCTCATCATGAGAATGCAAGTTAAAGAAGAAACTATCGAACTAATAAACTAATCACAGATAGGAAATCACATAGCTACTTCAAACAATAGACTTCCAACTTCAGGCAATAACCATGATACCGAGTACATTAGTTAAGGTGGTTATCTTACTAAGGACGTTGATCTCAGCTACACTCAGGAAACTACATGACAGAGCACCAAATCAGTTACTCAGCACACTAGCAGCAATCTACATCATACTACTACGCATAAAACCAGAGGGGTACATAACGTTAAGTAAGGTGAGAGAATTCCTTAAACAGTACAGAATTCAGATAAGGTGGGTAGATCACGAGATAATAGCTGATTACATAGCTTGTTACAATGTCGTAGTGAATGGTAAGGTAGTTAAGCCAGGAGCGGCAAAAAAAAGCTAGGGATACCACCTAATCAGATCTGGATCTCACAGAAACTACAACCTTATGAACAGTACGTAATTTTCCACGAAGTAGCTGAGATCACGTATCGTGTACACGGTTTTCCTGGAGTACTAGGTCATCAACTAGCTGAAGAAGATGAACTACTGAATTGGTACAGAGATCCGAAGTGGATGAAGATGAATGAGTTAATAGGTAGGTGGCATCTATTGGAAGTAGCTAAGTTATTGAGAAGAGC
>QMRC01000014.1 GCA_003649205.1 Thermoprotei archaeon | reverse complement strand
GTGATGAGGTCTGTTCCTAGGTCTAGATTCCGTAGGTATGAGTTGGTCTCTAGAGCTGTTGATGCTGTTGAGGATCTTAGGTGTGAGTTAGCTAGGAGGGGTATGTACACTGGTGTAAGTCCTGTTGTTCTTAGTGTTGAGGAGGCGAAGTACTTTAGACCTCTGTATCTCGATCTTGTTGAGGATGCTGTTATTCTGTATGATCGTGGTGGTTTTTTGAGGAGGGTTCTCGAAAGAGTTAGGTGCTACATTGCGTTGTTTGGTGGTAAGAGGGTTTGGTTAGGTAGGAGGTGGTACTGGGTTTTTGAGAGGGGTAATCCATTCATAGAGCTTGTGGGGGTTAAGCTTGTTGAGTGAGCGTAAGCTTCATTTTGTTCGCTCTTACCTCGTTGATGCTGGTAGGAGAATTGAGTTGGCTGAGATCTGTCTTGAAAGGAGGTACTTTCACTTGGTTGTTAGATTGTGTCAGGAAGCTATTGAGCTGTGTTTGAAGGCTGTTTTGAGGTTTCTAGGTATTGAGTACCCTAGGGCTCATGATGTTGGTTATGTATTGAGGCAGTACAGGAACCTATTTCCTGAGTGGTTTAGAGTTCATGTTGATGAGTTAGCTAGGATCTCTAGGGATCTAGCTCATAATCGTGGTCCTGCTATGTACGGTGATGAGGAGGCTGAGATACCTCCTGAAGAGTTGTATGATGAGGTTGATGCTCGAGAAGCAATCAAGAGGGCTAAGTTCGTCTATGAGCTATGTTCTAAACTTGTTGAAAGTGAGTGCGGTAGGTGATGTTGTTCTGTGTCTCTGAGTAATATTAGATTAATCGTTTAGTACTCTACCACTGCTGTATGGAGGTTCTTGTTGCTGAGTATGTGTGTTGTTCCTCTAAGCACCTCTATGCTCTTAAGGAGTTCATTACTGAGGGCTTTGCTATGGCTTACTACGTTGCTAGGGATTTAGCTTCATGTGGTGTCTCTGTTGATTTAGCTTTGTGTCCTGATGTGTTGAGTAGGGTTACTGTACCTAGAGGTGTAGGTGTTGTATGTGTTCCGAGAGAGCTTGATCTCATTGATTTTCTTCGTGAGTACTGTGATCGGTATGACTATGTTGTTGCTATTGCTCCTCCACCTCAGTTGATTAGGGTTGTCGATGTTGTTGGTGATAGGTTTCTTGGTTCTGAACCTAGATTGGTTAAGTTATTTTCCAATAAGTTCGCTACGATTAGGTTACTTGGTGAGTTGGGGATTGATGTTCCACCTACGGTCTTTGTGCACGGAAGCCTATCGATACCTGAGGTTTCTGAGCTTGGTTTTCCTGTTGTTGCTAAGCCTGTTGATTGTGCTGGTGGTTCAGGTACCTCACTGGTTACTTCATGTAGTGAGCTGAAGGGTGCTGTATCTCGTGCTCTGTCGTGTAGTGAGGTGTGTTATGCTCTAGTTCAGGAGTACGTCCCTGGTACTCACATGAGTATCTCAGCTATCGTTCGTGATGGTGATGTTACTCTCCTGAGCTTGAACCTACAATTCATTGGTGTTAACCATGGTTTTAGGTACTATGGTGGTCTGCTCCCTCTACGTAGGTTTGCTTTTGAAGCTACTTCACTAGTACGCAGAGTTGTTGAGGAGTTACCTGGTTTAAGAGGTTACGTTGGTTTTGATGTTATCTATCACGGTGGTTCTCTCTATGTTGTTGAGGTTAACCCTAGATTGACTACTTCCTATGTTGGTCTCAGCAAATTGCTCGGTCCTAAAGCTGGTCTTTACCTCCTTAGTGCTGTTAGTAATGTAGAGCTGAAGACTAGAGTGCCACTGATTTCAGATAGGTACTCGTACTATGTTCTTACGGAATTTCCTAGTCTTGTTAATGGAGAGGAGATCATATACGTTCCTGGTATTAGCATCGAGATGATGCATGTTGATTGTGGTGATTTAGGTTATGTTGAATCTAGACTACGTACTTTGCTTCCACAGAATTTGAGGTACCTAGCTGATGTTGTTAGTACTCTACTCTCTTGATAATACCTCTGTGTAGAGCTGTTGCTACGAGTACAGCATCGACACCTATACTCTTCAGCAGTAGTACATCACTTTCATCACGAGTACCACCACCAACAATTAGCTCTCCACTATAGCTACTACGTACGAACTTCACTAGGTCGGTATTTGGTCCCTGCATCGTACCTACCTTACTTAGATCAATAAGGAGTATCTTCTTTGGTGCTCTATGAACTACTTCAGGTAGTACATTCCTTAGGTTTAGAGTTGTGTTCCTGAATCTAATATCGAAGTCAAAGCAATCTAAACTCATGACTCTACCGCTGATGAGATCTAGTTCGCTTGGGTACTCCAGGTACTCCGTACCGATAACGTACTCAATACTAGCTTTATCCTGAAGCTCTAACCCCCTCCTACCTACGTCAGCAAGTACCTTGAACCCCATGGATGTAGCTAGCTCTAGAACCCAGTCATTTCGACCTCTACCCACTATCGCATCTAGATCGGCAATGTAGATCTCCCTAAACCCCATTGAGTAGAGCCTCGAGAGTACATGTCTAGGATCCGGACTTGGGGAGACCACACTACCTGATATGGGTCTGTACTCCTCTCTCCTACCAGCAACTGCATGTACTACGAGACCTCCCATTACGTCGAGTACAGGTATTACACGAACCATATATCGTCTCACCTCCCTCTACATTATTGAGGGTATCTACGTGATTTATGTCATTGGTTTAGACGTTGGTGGAGCTAATTTGAAGGCCGTTAAGCTACTTGTGAGTGGAGATGAGGTAAAGCTCCTTGAAACTATTCGAGAGTACTTTCCACTGTGGATCCACGGTAAGGTAGGTCTTGAGAAGAAGCTCCGTGAACTCAAGTCTAGACTCACCTCTGGTATTGATAGCTATGTCGTGGCGGCATGCATGACTGCTGAGCTCTGCGACATATATCGTGTTAAGAGAGAAGGGGTTGAGCATGTTGTAAGGTCGGTCTGCGAGGCATTTCACGATGCCCGTGATGTAAAGTTTGTTACTGTTGAGATGAAGCTTGTTGATAGAGATGAGGCAGTGAAGAACTACCTGAAGGTTGCTGCTGCTAATTGGGCTGCTAGCGCTTGGTTCCTAGAGAAGTACTGTAGTAAGTGGGGTATACGTAACCTAGTGTTCATCGATATCGGTAGTACGACAACGACGATAATACCTATTGTAGGTGGTAAGGTTCAGGTACTTGGTCTTACAGATCCAGAAAAGCTTCAGTGTGGTGAACTCGTTTACACCGGTGTTCTCAGAGGTAATGTAGCTGCTCTCGTTGATAAGGTTCCCTACAAGGGGTACATGGTTAGAGTTTCCTTTGAGAGATTTGCATTGATGGGTGATGTGCACCTAGTACTTAGTAACATAGCTCCTGAAGACTACACTACTGAGACAGCTGATGGTAGGGGTAAGTCAGTTAGGGAAGCTATGGAGAGACTTGCTAGGGTTGTCTGTGCTGATGTCGATATGATGAATGAGTATGAGATTCGTGAATTAGCTAGGTACATCTACGAGGTTCAGGTATTTAAGGTATTTGAAGCTCTTATGCAGATTAGATCGAGGATAGCTTCACAGGGTATGGATCCCAATACCTTCACTGCTGTAACAGCAGGAATTGGTGAGTTCCTAGCTAGAGTAGCAGCTGTGAGAGCTGGTTTTAAGGAAGTAATTAGCATACGAGATTTAGTAGGTCATGAGATATCGAGTGTGTTCCCTGCTTATGCCGCTGCGTTGATGCTCGTTCACGGAGGTGCTTAATCGTGAAGAAGAGATTTGTCTTGAAGATTAGTGGTGAGTTACTTTGGTACAGAGAGTCTCTAGAGAGGTTAATTGACAAGGTTGTTGAACTTAGTAAGTACGTGTACTTCGTACTGGTCCCTGGTGGTAGTGTATTTGCTGATTTAGTTAGGGAGTTACAGAGTGAGCTTGGGCTCAGTGACTTCGTTGCCCACTGGATGGCTATTAAGTCCATGGAGGTCTACGGTGTGTACGTGGCGTCACTTCACGATGCTCTAGTGTCAGTTTCCTCGCTTTGGGAGGTATCTAAGGTTTGGAGTGTGAAAAAGGTACCTGTTCTCCTACCTTACGAAGTACTTAAGAGACATGGTGGGGAATTACCATGTAGTTGGTCTGTGACTAGTGACTCCCTTGCTGTGTACATCGGCTACCTACTTCACGTAGATTCCGTGCTCTTGAGCAAGGTGGTTGATGGTATTGTAGATGAGAGAGGGAACTTGCTGCATGTAATTAAGGTTAGTGAGTTTAGTGGGAAGATTGATGTTGTTGATGAGTACGTGCCTAAGCTAGTTAGCGAATTGAAGGTACCTACTGTGGTGTTCAATGGATTAAAGCCTTGGCTCCTCAATCACCTAATCAGAGGTGAGGAAGGTAGCTACACCATACTGCTACCTTAGAATCACTTCGCGTACCTAAGCACTTCACTCTTTAGTTCCTCAACAAGCTTACGAGATACCCTACCTAGACGACCTCTCTCACACGCAGCTGATCTAAATCCAATGACGTCGAAACCCAATTCAACACATCTATGTATGTGTTCCTTCTTCAAACTACCAGCAACAGCTGTGAAGAGTCCATAGTCCTTGGCTTTAGCTACAAGGCACTTGAGGTACTCACTCGTTAGGTAATCGAATGTGGTGGTACCATCCTTAATTCTCGTATCCACCATAATGCCATCAGCTGAGACCTTGTACGCTACCTCAAGAACCTTCATAGGTGGTAGCGAGTTAACCCTAACATAATCTGCATACCCCACAATAACAAGCTTTGGCTTCTCACTGCAGTATCTCAGTCCTTCAACTACCTGAGTCACAACTTCTGTACCCAAATCCACACTAGGTACCTCAAGACCAACCTTCACATAGGAAACACCTAACCTAGCCACAGCATAGGCAACGTACTCAAGATACCTACCCGGGCATCTCACATCACCAATAGCAACACTAACCTCTCTCACACCACGTACCCTCTCTACGACCTCAGCTACTACACCTAGATTCGGTAGACCTAAACTCCCCACTGAAGGATCCTTAACATCAACGACATCTGCACCACCAGCTACAGCATCCTCAACCTCATCAGGAAACCACACAGTAATCAACAACTTAACCACATGAATCACCTAACACAGGAATAGAAGCAACTACGTAGTAAACCTTAACCCCATGAGAGAAGCTGTACTTCGATGACAGAACCACAACCAGTAATCACCAGCAACAAAGTAACTAAGTTCATATGCAGCAGCTGTGAGTTTACAGGATACCTAACACTAGATGGAGAGGTAAGCGAACTCTACCTATGGCTTGATGACCTAGGTATCGAGGTACTTGAACTAGTTAAGAATCGTGTACTGAAACTAGGTGACTACGTAGTTGATAGAGAGCAGTGGTTCGAGTACACAACTCCAACACCCTACTCGATAGTACCTGATCTCGATAGCTATGTGAGGTACCTACAGCAGTTCGTTGGTAAGCATATAGAGGGTAAGACCCTACTGCTCTCGTACAGTGGAGGTAAAGATAGTACTGCTGCATTGATCATACTACTAAAGCTCCAGGAATTAGTCAGGTTCAGACTCCATGTATGTTACGTACACATACCATACCTTGAACCCAAGATAAATGTTGACTATGTCATGGAAATTGGTAAGAGATTAGGTATTGACATTGAGGTACTTGAACCACCTAGGTGGATCGTTAGGAAGTACCTTATGAAGGAGGGATTACCCTATAGAAGATCTAGATGGTGTACCTACCTCAAAGTAAGACCATTGAGGAGCATCCGTAAGGTTATTGGTGCTGATTTTGAGGTTACTGGAGATAGATTGCTTGAGTGTAGGAAGAGGTTTAAGAGATTAATGGCATTGCTAGAGCGAAGTACCTTCATTAGCGGTAAAGAATTCAGACCTATCTACCCACTGACCATAGTGGACATCGTTAAGATATGTCGTGAATCTACAGGTATCGTTCATCCACAGTACTTGAGAGGTTTCTCTAGAGTTTCCTGTACCTACTGTCCGTACAGATCAACATATGAGGTGTTGATCAGTAGTGTGGATGAGGTCGAAGACCCTGGTTTAATAGACTCCGTACTGAGGATGAGCTATGAGAAGTGGTATCGAGATTACGTAGATTTCAGTGATTTCATTAGGTATGGTCTTTGGAGGTACGTACCTAAGGTTGCTAAGATGTTTTCACTTCTCAGAGATAGTATCCGAAAGGAGATAGAGAAGGGATGTGCTAGAGGTGCTGTTAAGTTAGGTGAGGTCACTGATGCGTATAGATCTATTTGGGTTAAGGAGTTACCTCAGTTCCCTACAGTGAGTATTGAGGTGTTCCATGAGTTCTTGAAGAAGCGATGTGGTATCCTCAGTAAAGAGGTTACGAACTAGGTTTTTATCTCAATCATGATTTAAGCTATATTGTGTGTAGTGCAAAGATCTTGAGGGTACTACTAACTACGAAACCAGGTAAGGAGGTTAGAGTAATTCGAGATGTTAGAGACCTCCTATTCACTATAGACCGTAGTGTTAGAGCTAGTAAGGTACCTAATCTAGCTGGCTTAGTCCTGGTAGAACTTCATGCTGATGTGAACGTAGATGATTTGCTAGAGAGATTTCGGAAGTACCCAATCCCTGGCGTATTTCGTGTAGTGCCCTTTGAACGTGAATGTAGATTGCAGGTTGATGAGATCTCTCAATGTGTAATCTCGTTACTTGAGGAGAAAACTAGGGACTTACCCCATTTTACATTTGCTGTGAGATGTACCTTTAGGAAGGTGGGAGGAGATTTCCGTGAAGAAGATGTTGAACGTGAAATTGGTGCTAGAGTACTTCAGCATTTTCGAAATAAAGCTAAGGTGAACTTAAGCAATCCAATGTACGTGATATACATAGAGAGCATCGGCGAACAGGTCGGAATATTCGTTGAACGCCGTAAAGTATCTGATAATGAACGTCAATAAACATTCGGAGAACACTCTATATACTGTACCTTTAAGTAAACGTAAAGTATAACCTACGAATATAGCTACTTGTCAGTGGGATCTCAATGGTAAATATCGTTGAGGAGTACATAGCTAAAGTACGTTCAAGGATATTTAAGGACGAGAGTAAACTCTCTATAGAGTACGTACCCCCTAAGCTACCTCATAGGGAGGAGCAGCTAAAGAGACTAGTATCGTACTTCATAAACTTCGTTGAGAATCCAGGTTCATGTTTTCCCAAGGTGATTGAGGTAGGTGACATAGGTACTGGAAAGACTGTATGCGCAAAGAAATTTGGTCAAGATGTAACTGATTATGCGAAGAAGGTAGGTAAACCCATTAAGTATGTTCACGTGAATTGCTACAAATGTAGAACACTCTTCCTAATACTGCAGGAGGTTGCTTCTCAACTTCAGTTACCTGTCCCAAAAAGAGGTTTTTCAACGCAGGAACTACTGAAGATAATACTTGACCTACTCGTCGATAAGAATCTCTACGTGATAATTACCTTAGATGAGGTCGACTCACTACTCCAGACACCAGGTGGTGAAGGTGCTCTCTACACACTGGTTAGAGTTACAGACGAGTACCTGGGTAGAGAGCACAGGATAGGTCTCATATTGATATCACGTGATGAGAACTTCATATTCAAGCTAGATCCAAGTGTTCGAAGTGCGTTACAGCACAACGTCATTAAGTTTCCACCCTACACCAAGGCACAGATCTACGATATATTACACGATAGAGCAGAAGAAGCTTTTATCGAAGGTGTTGTGAGACCTGAGATTCTCGATATGATTGCTGAAATCTCTGGAAAGGATACAGGTGGGAGAGGTGATGCTAGGTACGCAATAGAGATACTGTGGAGAGCGGGTAAGATAGCTGAAGTCGAGGGTACATCCGTAATACTACCAGACCACGTAAGAAAGGCAGTGAAAGATACCTTAGTGAGCATATCTGTTGAGGAGCTTAAGTCGTTGAAGAAGCATCAATTACTTCTACTACTAGCTGTTGTTAGGGTTCTCCAGAGGAAGAGAACCGAAGTTAAGGTACCTCTAAGTGAGGTTGAAGCTGAGTACAGGATGCTGTGTGAGGAGTTTGGTGAAAAACCTAGACAACATACACAGGTGTGGGAGTACGTTCAGGAGTTAAAGAGTAGAGGCATCTTAAATGCTACAGTAGGTTCAAAGTATAGTAGAGGTAGGACTACGCTTGTAGGAATAATGCACGAGCCACTAGGTACCTTGGAGAAGACTATTCTTGCTGTCTTAAGGGGCGGTGACCATGGATGAGTAGTGGTTATGTACCTTTGGAGGAAATATTTTCGAGCAAGGGTAGGGTTAAGGTATTGAAGGTGTTGCTTGAAGCTCACGAGCTAAACATAACTGAAATTGTTAAGAGATCAGAGCTTAACCACACAGTTGTTCTCTCACATCTCGAAGCGCTAGTCAAAGCAGGATTAGTAATTGAGAAGAGATTTGGTAGGATAAGGATATTTAAAGTAAATGAAAGTGATCCTCGAATTAAGCTACTTAGAGAGCTGTTTAAGTTGGATGAGGAGTTGTGTAGAGCATCTACACCTTCAGGAGGTACTTGAGTACTTCCCTACCTGTCGTACCTAGTTCATGGGCTATCTTCTCCAGTACATCTCTCCTTCGTTCAGCAATTATCTTGAGGTACGGTAGTACTTCAATTAGTAACTTGGAGGAGGATATGTGCATCCTTCTAGCTAGCTCTCTGAGTAAGGCATCTCTTTTCTGTCTGAATTCCTTTGTCCTAGCCATTAACAAGATCTTCTGTGGGAAGTTATACTTAACGAACTTAAATGGTGGTTTATGTGGTATTAGTGAGACACCAGCAGTTGCTAGTTCTAGTGCATATGGTAGGAGTGACCACTCTTGTTCTCTCTTGATTCTGCCCATGTACACATCAGCTTTTGAGAGTGCATCGTATGCCTCTGCAAGTGCTTCTATACTGTTTTTGTACTGATACGGTAAATTCTCGTGAATCCACTGGAAGTACATTTCATAGTCAAATGATGGGTTTAACGTGATTAACCTAGCTTGATCAAAAGTCTTTGCTGTGAAGACCCTCCTCAAGATTTCGAACATATCCATCTGCTTTGATCTATCACCTAGACCTCTAATGTCGTCCACAGTTATCCTCTTCTTACCCTGTGCTACTGCCTGTAAATCGTTTATTGCTGCTCTTAAATCGCCTTGTGCTCTCTCTATGAGTAATGCAAGTGCTCTTTCATCAGCTTCAATACCTTCCTTCTCACAAATTCTCTTGAGCACCTTAATAGCTTCACTTTTCGGTATCGGGTTAAACCTAATAACTTCACAGACTTCTCTTAGGTCTCTGAACTTAGGATCCCATGGGTTGTTTGCCGTAAGGACGATGGGTACCCTACTCTCCTTAATTATCTCGAGTATGGCAGAGAGACCACCTCTATCTTCTCTCGTACTAATACCATCAACTTCATCGAAGAGAACTATCTTACCCCTATAGCCAAAGAGTGAAGTTTCACGAATTGATGAACCAACTATCCTCTTAATCTTCTCCGCAGTCCTAACATCACTAGCATTCATCTCAATAACTTCATAACCGAACTCATTAGCTGCTGCATAGACCAGAGTTGTCTTTCCACACCCTGGTGGACCTACAAGTAGAGCCGCCTTCTTCTCTGGAACTCCTCTCTCCCATCTCCTCAACCAAGTTAGGAACTGCCTCTTAGCTTCTTCATTCCCCACTACTTCAGCAACTCTCTTCGGCCTATACTTCTCAGTCCACGGTAGTGCCCTACTCACGAGCTATCACCTAACCTTATACTTCTTCCCGATGAGAGCTAGCTTAGCAAGGAATGTGGACATCTGTATCTCTTCATCAGCACCCTCAGTTAACCTAAAGTCTATTTCACCTGCTAACTCAGCAATCTCAACCTTAGCTTCAGGAGGTAAGTCAAGTGGTGACTTCTCTGAAAATATCTCCTTCTGTACTAGCCGAAGTAGATCTACACCTGACATACCGTACTCAATCATTAGCTTACGGAGAGTGTCTCGTGCTTTCAGGAAATCACCCTTTAGAGCTAGTACCAACATCTCACGAATTTCCTTTGGACTAGCTAATCCAGCTACCTTGTACACCGTATCAGCATCAACAACCTCACCTATGGCAGCTGCTGCTTGCAATATGTTTATTGCTCTCCTGAGATCACCACCTGAGACATCCCATATAGCTTCAAGTCCATCGTGAGTAACTACAACTTTCTCACACTTAGCTATGTACTTCAATCTAGCTAGTACATCCTCCTTCGGTAGTGGTGAGAATCTGAATATAGCACATCTAGACTGTATCGGATCTATTATCTTGGATAGGTAATTTGCTATGAGGCAGAATCTCGTGTTCCTAGCATACATCTCCATCATTCTCCTAAGTGCTTGCTGTGCATCAGCAGTCATGTTGTCAGCCTCATCTAGTATCACCATCTTGAACGGTACATCACCTGAAGGAGCAGTCCTAGCGAAGTCCTTCACTCTTTCACGGATGACAGAGATACCTCTCTCATCAGATGCATTAAGTTCAAGTACATTGCTTCTCCAGTTCTCACCATAGAGCTCATATGCTAGGCAGAGTGCGGCAGTGGTCTTACCAGTACCTGGAGGACCGCAGAAGAGTAGGTGCGGTACTGATTTATTCCTTACGAACTCCTTAAGTCTCTCAACTATTTCCCTTTGATCAACGATCTCATCGAGTCTCTTAGGTCTGTACTTCTCAGTCCAAAGTAGTTCACTCATTTCAAAACCCCAAATGACTAAATTGTTTTGGAAATAAAAGGTGTTTCAATTCATGGATTTCGTGCTATCTAGAGGATGCTGCTATTCTCTCAACTTCATCTTTCTTCCTTATTGCGTAGCTCTTTGGATCATTGCTCGCTGCTGCTATTATCTCATCAGCTAGAGCTTCCTCGATTGGCTTCGGGTTATTGAATGCTGCTAATCTAGCACCTTCAACAATCCACCTAATAGCTAGGTCAACTCTTCTCTGTGGTGCACAGTCAACTGCTACGTGATACACGATACCGCCGTAGGCTATTCTTGTAGTTTCCTCCCTTGGTGCTGCGTTCTCAATAGCTCTAACCAGTACCTGTATAGGGTTCTCACCTGTCTTCAGGTGGATTATTTCGAAGGCTTTCTTAACTATGTTGTACGCTAGGTGTTTCTTACCTGAGTTCCTACCTGGCCTCATTAGTTGATTCATTAGCCTCTCAACTATCGGTATCTTAGCCTTACCGAATGGTCTCTTTTGGTACCTACCCTCTGTGTACGGTACTAGCATTGGTTTGAGGTTTATGTACCTAGCTAACCCTGGATCTCTAACAACTACGTCTTCTATACTCCATTTACCAAATACCTTAATTTCCTTACCATCTAAGGTTCTTAGCTTCTTCTGCGTCTCTAAGCTCATGATCTCATCCCTTAGCAACTGCTACAGGTACCAACCTAACTACCTTGGTTGCAATACCAACTCTATGACTTACCTCTGCAACCCTATCAACATCCTTATATGCACCGGGAGCTTCCTCCGCGACAACTCTTATGTTAGCTGCTCTAACGAGGATACCTCTTGCTTCTAGCTCTTGTTTAATTCTAACTCCACTCCATGTTCTCACAGCTGCTTCTCTACTCATGTACCTACCTGCACCATGTGCAGTTGAGCCAAATGTTATTTCCATTGCTCTTGGTGTACCTACCAACACGTACGAAGCAGTACCCATCGAACCTGGAATCAGTACTGGTTGTCCTATGCTCCTGTACTTTGGTGGTATATCTGGGTGTCCTGGTGGAAATGCTCTTGTCGCACCCTTTCTGTGTACGAAGACTTTCCTCCTCTTACCATCGATTACGTGCTCCTCTAGCTTAGCTATGTTATGTGCTACGTCGTACACCAACTCTAGACCAAGCTCCTCCTCAGACTTCTTGAGTACCTTCTTGAATGCTTCTCTCACCCAATGAAGAATACACTGTCTGTTAGCCCATGCGAAGTTCGCTGCTGCAGCCATTGCTGAGAAGTACTGTTCTGCTTCCTTACTCTTAGCTGGTACGCATACTAGCTCTCTATCAGGTATCCAGATACCGTACCTCCTAACTGCTCTCTCCATTATCTGTAGGTAGTCACTACATACCTGATGACCTAGACCTCTACTACCTGTGTGGATCATAACGCAGATCTGTCCTTCCTCGTAGATACCCATTACCTTTGCCTTCTCTGGATCGTAGATCTTATCAACTACCTGGATTTCTAAGAAGTGATTTCCACTACCTAGTGTTCCTAGCTGGTTACTACCTCTGCTCTTAGCTCTATTCGATACCTTATCTGGATCTGCCTGTACCATGTGACCGTGCTCCTCACAGTAGTCCCTATCTTCAGCCCAACCGTAACCGTGCTTAATTGCCCAATCTACTCCCTCAGCCAGTACATTGTCCATCTCGCTTATGCTTAGCCTTATCTTACCTGTCGATCCCAGTCCTGAAGGTACCATGCGAAAGATAGTGTCAATTAGCTCCTTTAGGTACGGTCTCAACTCCTTAATTGTTAAGTTCGTTCTGATAAGTCTTACACCACAGTTAATATCATAGCCGACTCCACCTGGGCTAATTACTCCTTCCTCAGCATCGAAAGCGGCTACACCACCTATTGGAAATCCGTATCCCTGATGTCCATCAGGTAGAACTATCGCATACTTGTAGATGCCTGGTAAGCAAGCTACGTTGGCTGCCTGTACTAGTGTTAGGTCGGTCTTCATCTTCTCTAGCAGTACCTCATCTGCGAAGATTCTAGCAGGTACTCTCATCTCCCTACGATATTCCTTCGGTATTTCCCACTCGAACTCTGCGACTCTCTTGAGTGGTACTCTATGGGACATAAAGTTCCCTCGGCTCAACAATAAGATATGTACACTTTTAAGCTTAGCTAATGACTAAATATCGACTACGAACTGTACGTAGTGTGTGCTATCTAGCTTACCTATCTCCATCTGTGCATACGTCATAGCTTTAACCACTGTTCTGTGCTCGTGTTTATCTGGATCAAACACCTCACCCCAAGCTTCACCTCTTAACCTGTAGATCGTATCTTCGCGAGATATTGATACTCTGAACTTGGAGAATACTAGACCCTCACTGTCATGATGGATCAGTAGCTCCTCAATCCACCTATAGAGAAGCTGCTCTAGGTCTTCACCTTCTATCTCTACCTCAACCCTAACCTTCGGCTCAACCTTACTCGTATCTGTAATTACCTCGAAAACAGCTAGAGCTGCATTCTCGAAAGCCCTCTCCAAGGTATCTCCATAAGCTCTTATGAGTACATCAGCTGTGTGATCTAAAAACTCAAACCTCTTCTCAGACATAGGTTAGCCCCCACCCTATGACCCATAGAGTACATCTAAAAACTAGCTTCCTACGTAGGAGATAACTCTGCAGAATGATGTGCATGAGTACGAACATCAATTGGTGAACCACTTTCCCTCAACGCAGCTCTGAGAATTGAATGAGCTGTGACTATACCCCTCACCTCATCACTTTTAGACATCACTATCACGTAGCTCCTATGCACCTTATGCATTAGGTCAACACTATCGCTAACTAACTTATCCTCCTTAATGCATGGTGGTGTCCTCCTCATGATCTCATCTACTGGTGTCTTCAGAAGAACATCGATTGGTACCTTAATTCTCCTCCTGAAGTGTAGTATGTTGAGCAGTGCAGGTATTTGCTCGAAGTGTGGATGACCTATTGAGTATATCAGGTCTAGGTGGTAGACTACACCACGTACTCTACCTCTGTGATCAGTGACCACTATGTAGTGGTAGCCATTGTATATGTGCTCAAGTACTTTCTCCAAAGTCTCTGTCTCACTTATCATGGTAAATCGTGGTAGTAGATCCCTATATCGCTCTATGAACTCACCTACAGTCATCATCAATATATTCTCTAGCGCTTGTGCGAGTGATCTACCTCTACTTAACATCACTACACCCAATAATCATCTCTTCCTTAGGCGTCTAATAAGTAGTTCCTTAACAGCACCTAACCTAGACTTAACCTCCCTAGTCTCAGGTCCTCTAGTAAATACCAACTTGAGTAGTGGAGGTGTTGCGAAGTTAGTTACTAGCACAATCATTAATGCGGCGAAGTACACCTCAGTACCCAGTACACCGTACGTAAGACCTATGTAGGCAGCTACTATACAGAACTCACAACGTGGAAAGAGACCAGTAGCTATCCTCAATGCAGCGTGTGGTGGGTAACCAATTATCAGAGAGGTTAAACCAGCACCAAGTAACTTACCTGCAAAAGCAGCTAGTACCATAGCTACGTAGAACGGTACTAACTCTGGTCTCAAGGCGGTCTTGACATCTAGCTTAGCAGCAGTAGTCACGAAGAATAGTGTTGAGAATATGAAGGCTATAGACCTAACTTTCTCAGCTGTTCCTGCTAAACCACTAATCTCAGAAAGAGCAAGGCCTATAGCATATGCACCAATAAGTGGTGAGAGGTGCAGGTATCGAGATAGACCTGCTACTAAGCAGAAGAGACCTATGAGAATTGAAAGTAGTGATTCTGCTGTATGCATCTTGTAAGCTATCCTAGGTATGTAGTTCGATAGTTTGTGAAATACAATGACAACAAGTAACCAGTAGGTGAACGCTAGAACCATGATCTCAGCTACCTTAGTAACAGCAAGTGCATGAGCACGAACAAGCGATGCACACGCCACTATGGTGACTAGCGAAGTTACGTCATCTAGAACAGCTACACCAAGAATTGTACAACCCTCAATAGTTCTCAACTTATCGATCTCAACTAAGGTCCTAGCAGTAACACTAACGCTAGTAGCCTCTAACACAGCACCTATGAAGAGACTTGAAGTAAGTGGATAACCAAATACCAAACCAACGAGAACACCCATAGCGAATGCAGCTATAGCCTCACCAACAGTTATCAAGCCAGCTCTCGGAATATTCTTCATGAAATCCCTGTACCTAGTCTCGAGACCAGCATAGAACAGCAACATACAGATTCCAAACCAAGCAACTACATCAACGACTTCACTAACCCTATAAACACCGAGGAGTGTAGGACCAAGGATTAAACCAGCAATTAAATCACCGAGAACAGGTGGAGCCTTCAACCTAAGAACAAGCTCTTCAAGCAATTTACCAAATATTAGCGCAAGAGCAAAACACTGGAGGAGAGTAGCTAAGGCCTCCTCAGTCCCCATGTTCAGCACCACTTTCTCATTAGCAATTTCCTACCTACTTAAATACTTATGGTTATTTAGTTACTATATTTAGTGACCGTTGAGAATAGAGGATATAGCTGTGTAATACCTAGGTGTTAATTCAGGTGATGATACAGGTGCCTCCTGAATTGTGATGATGCCCTGGTTGGCTGATTACATAGACTGACTAGTTAGGAGAATTAGAAGTCGCTGAAGAATTAGATTGGGGGTAATTTGGCGCCGGGGGTGGGATTTGAACCCACGCGGGGCGCAACGCCCCATGGGATCTCGAGTCCCACCCCTTAGACCTGGCTCGGGCACCCCGGCTCTGTCATGAAGTCCCCATTCTCACTATTTAACCTTACCTCATTACTCCATAGCGTGAAACTATTGGTCTCCACGCTGTGGACAGCATGAGGTCGAAGGTGTGGAGCTAGTCGAAAACTAATTAGTCTACTGCGACCGTGTATTCTTAGCGAGGTCCATTAGACTCGACGGATGTGGAGTTTGCTAAGCGACGAGTAGATGTTCTTATTAGGATATTGCCCGGTATTGAGTATTCTAGGTAGTATTGAGACTGTGTTTCGGTTATATTAGCTCGATCTCTATCTTGACCTCTTCAGGTACCTTTATTCTCATAAGTTGTCTTAGTGCTCTCTCATCAGCATCCATATCGATAATCCTCTTGTGTATTCTCAATTCCCAATGATCGAACGTGTGGTATCCCTGTCCACAGGGTGTACATCTTACTGTGACTATTCTTCTCTGTGTTGGTAGTGGTATTGGTCCTGCTACTCTGACACCAGTCTTCTTTGCAATGTCTACTATCTCCCTGCAGACTTCATTTAGCTTCTTGTAGTCTGTGCTGTATAGTCTAATACGTACTTTGCGGACCATGATCTCACCTACTTGCTTAGGATAAGAGGAAAAAATTGATTGAAATACTTTACCTATTGAAGTTCAAAAGAGGGAGGTCAATTACTTTTAGGTTACCTTAGCTGGCTTTACTTCAATTACTTGCCCAGCTGCTACTGTTCTACCCATGTCTCTTAGTGCGAATCTGCCTAGACCTGGGAAGTCTGAGTACTTCTCTACGACAACTGGTTTCAGTGGCTTAATTCTCACTACTGCTGCGTCACCTTGTTTGAGGAATGCTGGTTTCTGCTCGACTACTGCACCTGTTCTTGGATCTAGCTTGGCAATTAGCTCAACGATCTTAGCTGGTACTGTTGCTGTGTGTATGTGTAGTACTGGTGTGTATCCTACGCCAATTGCTGTTGGGTGCCATAGGATGAAGATTCTAGCTACGAACTCCTCTGCTACTGTTGGTGGATGAGTTGGATGCCCTGCTACGTCTCCTCTACGTAGATCGTCCTTGGATATACCTCTTACGTTGAAGCCAATGTTATCACCTGGTTTCGCTTCATCAATTCTAACATGGTGTGTCTCAATGGATCTCACTTCACCGACCTTATTTGGTGGCATGAATACTACCTTGTCACCTACCTTAAGCACACCTGACTCAACTCTACCGACAGGTACTGTACCGACACCAGTTATCGTGAATACGTCCTGTATCGGTATTCTCAATGGTTTATCTATTGGTCTTGGTGGTTCCTTCAACATGTCTAGTGCCTCAACTACTGTTGGTCCTTTGTACCACGGCATCTTTGGTGATTTCTGAATTAGATTATCACCATATAGTGCGCTCACTGGTATGAATGGTATATCGTTAATGGCGTAGCCCTTATACTTAGTTCCTTCGTGTTCCCACTCAACTGGTGTTATCTTGTAGCCTAGTAGCTTCAGTAGCTTTGCTACACCCTCTGCTACCTCTAGGTATCTCTTATAGTCGTAGTTCACTAGGTCCATCTTGTTTATCACTACGACGACCTGACCTATACCTAGCGTTCTAGCTAGGAAGATGTGTTCTCTCGTCTGTCCTTGTGGTCCAATACCTGCTTCGAATTCACCCTTGTGTGCTGAGACTACGAGTATTGCTGCATCTGCCTGCGATGTACCTATGATCATGTTCTTAACGAAGTCTCTATGACCTGGACAATCAATTATAGTGAAGAAGTACTTACCTGTCTCAAACTTCACGTGTGATACGTCAATTGTTAATCCTCTTTCTCTTTCCTCCTTATACTTGTCTAAAATCCATGCAAACTTGAAGGATTCCTTACCCACCTTCTTAGCCATTTCCTCGATTTCTCTCATTGTCTTCTCATCGATGGCACCTGTTAGGAACATCAGGTGTCCTACGAGGGTTGATTTACCGTGGTCTACGTGACCTAGTATTGCTAAGTTTAGGTGTGGTTTCTTTGACGAACTCATCCCAATCACCAAGTCAGGTAAGTTACTTCATTGGCTCGGTTTAAGCACTGAAGTCAGTCTTATAAATCTGTCTCCGTAGCGTTACCTAAGTAAAGGTTAAGGGGTCACTCTGGTACGTGGTGTGGAGGGGTCTTTCATGGTAAGACCAGCGTATAGATCTAGGTCATTACGTAGGGTCAAGGTTCGTGTGCCAAGTGGTGAGGTTAGGGTTCACTACGAGAAGAGGAGGGCTAATGTTCCTCACTGCGCTATATGTGGTGCTCCTCTACAGGGTATGCCTAGAGTGAGGAAGGGTTCTCACGAGAGTATTAGACCACCAACGAGACCTTATGGTGGTAATGTATGTCATAGGTGTTTAAGGTTAGCACTTAAGAGAGCTGTTAGAGCATCATCGAGTTAAAGCTCTGTGAGTTGAATATCATGGGTTCCGAAGCTAGGAAATCACGTGGGTTAGTCATAGCTGTCAGTGGGCAAGCAGGTTCAGGGAAGACAACTCATGCGAAGTTAATTGCTGAGACCTTCTCTCTTAGGTACGTCTCAACTGGTATGATATTTAGGAGCATTGCTAAGGAGAGAGGGATATCGCTTATAGAGCTTCACAAGCTTGCTGAATCAGATGACTCAATTGATAGGTACGTTGATGAGAAGGCTAAGGAGGAGGCACTTAAGGGTAATGTTGTTGTTGAGGGTCACCTAACGGCATGGATGCTTAAGGATGTAGCTGATATAAAGATATACCTCAAGGCTGATCTACATGAGAGAGCTAGGAGAATAGCTGAGAGGGATGGTAAGAGCTATGAGGAGGCTCTTAAAGAGGTTATGTTTAGGGAGGAGAGTAATAGGAGGAGATACCTCAAGATATACGGTATAGACATCCGTGACCTCTCGATATTTGACCTAGTTATTGACACGACGAAGTTACCTAAGGAAGCGGTTGCAAAGGTAATAAGAACCTTCATACAGGAATACATCAACTACATTAAGTCACAGGAGAGTAAGGATTAATACACGTGCTAAGTTACGCTGTGGGGGGTAACCATGCCACCAGTAATCGAGGTTGGTAGAATCTGTGTGAAGATAGCTGGTAGGGAAGCAGGTAGGAAGTGCGTCATAGTTGACATAATAGATGACAATTTCGTGCTCATTACAGGACCTAAGTCACTTACAGGTGTGAAAAGAAGGAGATGCAACATAAAGCACCTAGAACCGACAGATCTCAAGATAGATATACCTAAGGGAGCAAGCGATGAGGAAGTACTCAAGGCACTAGAGAAGGCAGGTTTACTGGAGGAGATGAAGAAGAAAGTTAAACCAGCTTTCACTTAATGTACTTGAGGTGCAGTGACTTTGGCAACTAGATCGACTGTGAGCGAGAGACCGTTACTCTACAGGGTAAAGGATGAGTACACTGACTCAAGGTATGGGTGTAGACCTGAGGATAGAGACCCAGAAACACACATCAGGTACGGTGTACTGAATCTAGATAAACCAAGAGGGCCGACAAGCCACGAAGTTGTTGCGTGGATCAAGAGAATGCTCAATATACCTAAAGCAGGGCATGCAGGTACTCTAGACCCCAAGGTATCTGGTGTACTACCAGTTGCACTTGCTGAAGCAACGAAAGTACTACAAGCACTTGCAGGATGCGATAAGGAGTACATATGCTTGATGAGGCTTCACAGCGATGTACCAGAGAGCCAGCTACTGGACGTACTTAAGGAATTTATTGGTCCAATATACCAGAGACCGCCACTGAGATCAGCTGTTAAGAGGAGAATCCGCATCAAGCACATCTACAACATAGAGCTTCTCGAGAAGAGAGGAAAGGATGTACTCCTCAGAATACACTGTGAGTCAGGTACATACGTAAGGAAGCTATGTCATGACATTGGTGAAGCCTTAGGTGTTGGTGCGCACATGAGAGAACTAAGGAGAATTCGTGTAGGGCCATTTCACGAAGATGAGAACCTAGTTACCCTAAATGAATTGAGAGATGCCTTAATCCTATGGCGTGAATTCAATATACCTGACTACATAAAGAAGGTGATACTCCCAGTAGAGTACGCTGTTAGACACATACCGAAGGTCTATGTACGTGACTCAGCTGTTGACGCTATATGTCACGGAGCCTCATTAGCAGTACCTGGAATCGTCAAGGTAGAGGACGGTATCAAACCAGGTGACCTCGTAGCCATAATGACGCTCAAGAACGAGTTGGTAGCTCTAGGAAGAGCACAGATGACAAGTAAGGAAATGGTAACAGTAGAGAAAGGCATTGCAGTAAGAACAACGAGAGTAATTATGAAGCCAGGGACATACCCACCAATGTGGAAGAAGAAGAAAGAAGCAAAGCCAGAACAAGCAGGAACAGAGACAAAGGAGTAACCCTAAATAAACCCTAAGGCAAAACATAGTATCGACCACGCCGGGGTGGCCGAGCCAGGTCTAAGGCGCGGGCCTGGAGAGCCCGTGGCCCGCACGGGCCGCGTGGGTTCAAATCCCACCCCCGGCGCCAAATTACTACCTAAATCTCCTAACGACGAATTTCTGCCCTAGGTGCTCAACAATAACTACGTAATTACTCCTAACAAGTTCCTCTAGTTTCTCCTCTGGATTGCTGTAGTAGCTACTTAGTAGCTTGATTACGTAATCTAGCTTGAGGGGGTGTGTAGCTACTGTGTTCAGGATGTAATCGATTATGTTCTTTGGTCTATAGCTCGGTGGTGGTTCTAGACTACTCAGTACCTCTACCCTCTTCTCTCCAAGGTGCTTCACAAAGATTGAGTATGCTTTAACTAGAGCTTCCTCAGTTGGTGGTTTGACCCATTTCTCTGTTGGTGGTCTTACGGGTATCGATATGTATGCTTTGTCTACTCTCAATCCTTTAATGAACTTAGCTAGGTTCTCTATGTGGTCTTCAGTATCATTTACTCCATGTACTAGCATTGTTTCGGTAGTTAACAAGCCATTGTACTTCTTGGTAAATTCCTTAACACCACTAAGTACCTGGTCGAGAGCTATGGATTTGTGTGGTCTATTTATCCTCCTCCATAAGTCCTCATTCACAGCATCTATCTTGAGTGATACGTAGTCAAATACCATGAGGTCCTCAATGACATCGCTTAACCATAGTAGTGATGCATTGGTTAACACAGCTACTCTCCTACCAAACTTCTTAACTAATCTAGCCGCTTTCCCCAGCTGGATGTCTAGTGTTGGTTCTCCACTAGGTACGAAGGTTACGTAATTAACTTCAACAGACTTCACTACGTCCTCTAACTCCTTGATTAGTTCACGAAGGTCGTAGAACTGTGTTCGTCGTACTGTCTTAACTGTTGTTGGACCTGCCTGACAGTATATGCATGAGTATGTACAGACCTTGTAAGGAACATTACGTACACCAAGTGAGCTCCCCAACCTCCTCGAGCTTACAGGACCAAATACGTGACATAGCTTCATGCTAAGGTACCTACCCCACACCTACTCTTGAGCTTTTACGCTAAGTTTAAATTGCTGAGACCTCACTTAATCATGACCCCTTGGTGAGTACTTATGAGCACATCGGAGTTCAAGCCAATAGTGAGAATTGGTGATAAAGACCTAGATGGACATAAGGCAGTAGCCTACGCACTAGCAGATATCAAGGGTATTGGAGTAAACACAGCATTTGCCCTGTGCAGGATCCTAGGCATAGATCCATTGATGAAGCTTGGCTTCCTCTCAGAAGCTGAGATCAAGAAGCTCGATGAAGCCGTTAGGAAGCTGCATGAGCTAGCTCCTGGGTGGTTTGTAAATAGGCCAAGAGATCCTCTCACAGGTAAAAATCTCCACTTAATTGGTGCTGATCTCATAGTTGCTGTGAGAAATGATATAGAGTTAATGAAGAAGATTAAGTGCTGGCGTGGTATAAGGCACATGCTTGGTCTCAAGGTTAGAGGTCAGAGAACAAAGACCACAGGTAGGACAGGTATCACCATTGGTGTAGCTAAGGGTAAGAAGTAGTTTTGTGGTGAAGCTCCATGGGTGACCCGAAGAGACCTAGAAAGAAGTGGCGTGGTCCAAGACATCCATGGAGAAAGGATGTACTTATTGAGGAGCTTAGGCTCGTTGGTGAGTACGGTCTTAGAAATAAGCGTGAACTGTGGATAGCTAAGGAATTCCTAAGGAGGATAAGGGCAAGAGCTAGGCAGCTACTAGCTCTACCACCTGAGGAAAGAGAAAAGGGTGAGCGAGAACTAGTAAGGAGACTTTACAAGCTTGGTCTACTACCTAGTGAGAACGCTACAATAGACGACATACTGAGCTTAACTGTCAGAGATGTGCTTGAGAGGAGACTACAGACCATAGTCTACAGGAAGGGTCTAGCAAGGAGTATTCACGAAGCAAGACAACTCATAGTTCACGATCACATAGCTATTGGCGGTAGGAGAGTGAACTGTCCCGGTCACCTAGTTACGAGAGATGAAGAACCACTAATAGATTACGCACCAACTTCACCCTTCTACAAGAAGAGACTTGAGCAAGCAGCCCAAGCTAGTGCTGGTTAAAGTTAGGAGGTGATGGTATGAGTTCTGAAGCCGAGAAGACTGAGGTTAAGACTGAGGAGAAGAGAGTCACAAGACCTAAGAAGCTTAGGTGGGGTATTGCTCACATATACTCAAGCTACAACAACACAATCATAATAATCACTGACCTCACAGGTGCTGAATGTGTAGCCAGAGTCAGCGGTGGTATGGTTGTGAAAGCCGATAGAGAGAAGCCTAGTCCATATGCAGCTATGCTAGCGGCCTACAGAGCAGCACAACTAGCTATGCAGAGAGGAATAAATGCAGTACACATCAAGGTTAGAGCACCTGGTGGTGCTGGACCGAAGATACCAGGGCCTGGTGCAAGTGCAGCTATCAGAGCGCTTGCTAGAGCTGGATTAGTGATCGGTAGGATAGAAGATGTGACACCAATACCACACGACACCATTAGGAGACCTGGTGGGAGGAGAGGTAGGAGAGTCTAGCTCAAAATAATCAATATCACCCATCAATTTCTTCACTACAACTTACTTTCTACCTGCTCGTTACATTGCTTGCCTCTCTGATACCTAAATGGACTCGGTTTGCCTAAGCACCTGTACAGGCATGCCTTTACGAAACCTAGGTATGGCGGACTTGGCCTAAGTGGTCTACTCTTGAACTCTGGATGTGCTTGTGTTGCTAGGAAGAAGTAGTGATTAGGTAGTTCAATAAACTCTACTCTCCTCCTGTCGTAGCTCCAGCCAGAGAACACTAGACCGCATTTCTGGAGTACATCCCAGTATGCTGGATTGATTTCGTATCTGTGTCTGTGTCTCTCAAATATTATTGGCTTTCCATAGAGCTTGTACACTATGGTTCCTGGTTCTAGCACTGTAGCTTGTGCACCTAATCTCATTGTTCCACCGTACCACTGTAGATCTTTTTGTTCAGGTAATAGATCGACAACTGGATGGGGTGTCTTCGGATCTATCTCCGTTGAGTTAGCGTCTTTGAGACCAACTACATTTCTAGCGAACTCAACTACTGCTAGCTGCATTCCAAAGCAAATTCCTAGGAATGGAATGTCGTTCTCTCTAGCTATCTGAATTGCTCTTATCTTACCCTCTGCGCCTCTAGCACCGAAACCTGGTAACACCATTACTCCATCACACGACAAGATCTTCTCCTCAACCTGTTCCCTTCTCTCCTCATCCTCAAGGTCTTCTGCTTCAATCCATACTAGGTTAACTCTTGTTTCTAGTGCTGCACCTGCGTGGTTTAGCGCCTCTACAATACTGATGTATGAGTCCCTGAGTTTCGTGTACTTACCTACCATAGCTATGTTCACCATGAACTTAGGATTGGTTAATCTATCAACGAAGGACTTCCACTCATCCCACTTAGGTTTCCTAGGTTCTAGACCTAGTCTCTTACAGATGTAGTCTCCAAGGCCTTGCTCATCAAGTATGAGTGGTACCCTGTACACTGTATCTACCGTGTATGAGCAGAAGACAGCTTCTAGAGGTACGTTGCTGAAGAGTGCTATCTTTCTCCTAGCTTCATCTTCAAGAGGTTTTGGACTTCTTGCAACGATGATATCTGGTTGAATACCTATTCTCCTCAACTCATTAACGCTATGTTGCAGTGGTTTTGTTTTCTGTTCACCTGTTACATCTAGTATTGGTACTAGTGCCACATGGACGAAGAGTGTATTTTCGTAGCCTTCCTCCAATCTCATCTGTCTAATAGCTTCAAGAAATGGAAGTCCCTCGATATCGCCTACCGTACCACCAACCTCAACCAGCACTACGTCAGCAAGCGTTTGTGCTGCTATTAACCTAATTCTCCTCTTAATTTCGTCAGTTATGTGTGGTATTATCTGAACGCACTTACCTAAGTACTTACCTAACCTCTCATCTAGGACAACCTTCATGTATACCTGACCTGTCGTTATATTGTGCCATCTGGTCAAGTTCTTGTCGAGAAATCTCTCGTAGTGTCCTAGGTCTAGATCTGTCTCTCCACCATCTTCCGTTACAAATACTTCACCGTGCATGAAGGGGTTCATAGTACCCGCATCAACATTTAGGTACGGATCTATCTTGATTGCTGTAACATCGTATCCTCTAACCTGAAGTATCTTGCCTATGGATGCTGTGACGATGCCCTTACCTACAGAGCTTAGTACGCCACCTGTAACGAATATGTACTTTACTCGTTTAGGTGGTGGTCCCTTCACTTGATTTTCCGGTATTGAAAGTATAGACTTAAGACCCTCAATAATCCTGAAGTTCATTAGTGAGTTAGTGAGCATTGTGCCCTCTATGAGGTGCTTCGCGAGGTATAAATTCCTATCTCTGTAATCAGTAGTGGAAATAGGGTGGGATAACGAAGAGAGTTGTTGAAGCGCTAAAGCAATTGAATGAGGAAGATTTCAAGGTACTTGTAGCTATAGAACATGGTATGGCTAGGCACGAGTATGTTCCTCTTGAGTACATCGCTAAGGTAACGAACTTCACAGACGACAAGCTCGACATGATATTAAGGAAGCTCCACAGACTTGGTCTCATACAGAGGAATAAGGGACCGTACATAGGCTATGTCTTGACGACCTTTGGCTATGACTCACTAGCTCTTAGAGCTCTCGTTAAGAGAGGAGTTCTCGAGAGGATTAGTGCTGATCCTATTGGTGTTGGTAAGGAAGCTGATATTTATGAAGGTGTCACACCTTCTGGCGAGGTCGTTGCTGTTAAGTTTCATAGAATTGGTAGAGTTAGCTTCAGAAATCCGAGAAGAGTTAGGACGTATGTCGGTGATAGGAGACACATATCGTGGCTCTACATGTCTAGGTTATCAGCTCAGAGAGAATACGAAGCACTTGTCCTTGTCCATCAGCACGGTGTTAAGGCACCTAGACCAATAGCACACAATAGGCATGTCGTCGTTACCGAGAAGATTGAGGGTGTTCCTCTATTTGAGGTTCCTCCTCTTGAGGATCCTGAGGACGTTATGTACCAGGTAATTGAGAATGTTAAGTTAGCATACACGAGGGCTGGTGTTGTTCATGGTGATCTAAGTGAGTTCAATGTACTCGTAACGGTGGAGAATGGTCGTGAAGTTCCGGTGATAATTGATTGGCCTCAGTGGGTACCTAGCATTCATCCATCAGCTGAGTCCTTGCTGAGGAGAGATATTGAGAATATCGTTAGGTTCTTTAGACGTAAGTACAATCTTAGAGTTGACGTAGAGGAAATTATAAAACAGGTTACGCAAGGTTAGATACGGTGTCCTCATCTCAGTTAGTAGTTGCTGGTATTGATTTCGTTGGTTCATCTAGTGAAGGAATTCACTACGCTATTGCTATTGCTGTCAACGGCGAGATTATTGAGTCCTATGAGAATGTCAGAGCTAAGGAAGTACCGTCGATACTCCTGAAGTTTAAGCCAAGTATCTTAGCTGTTGATAGTCCATCTGAGATAATGATGAGTAAGTACTTGATAAAGTTCCTGAAGAAAGCCCCACTAAGTATAAAGGTTGTACAGGTGACCAAGGTATCACCAGATAGGGAGGTTAGTGTTGAGGAATTAGCTAGGCAATACCTGAACTACAGTGGTACACTAACACCACTTAAGACAGCTGAGATACTCGCTATTTTAGCTAGTAGAGGAGTTGGTACAGAGATCTTGTTCACTCGCGAGATAGTGAAGATTGTTCTCGTTAGAAGGAAAGTTCCAGGACCCGGTGGAATGAGTCAAAATAGGTACCAGAGGAGTATATCCTTAAAGCTCCTTACTGCTGTGAGGGAGATAAAGAAGGTATTGGAGGAACATAACCTGGACTACGATCTATTCTACAGGAAGACTAGATATGGTCTTCAATCAGCGATCTTCTACGTCTATGCACCGAGAGAAGCACTGAAGGGATTAGTTAAACAAGTTACAGGCACAGACATCAAGATAAGGATTGAACGTGTCCTCGAGTCTGAGCTAGCTACTGAACGTCTTAAGGTGAGGGAAGTACATGAGGTATCGAGGAAGCCCATGATAGTTGGTGTTGATCCAGGAATTGTTACTGGCGTAGCACTCATCGATCTCAACGGTAATGTACTCTTCGTAGATAGCTTTCGTGAGCTAAATAGGAGGGATTTAATCAAGTTAGTGACTAGCCTTGGGAAGCCAGTTCTAGTAGCTACTGATGTAGCACCTGCACCTGATTACGTGAAGAAGCTTTCCTCAACTCTGGGTGTACCTCTCTTTACACCACCTAGATCGCTTACGGTTGCTGAGAAGCAGGAACTTGTTGAGAAGTACCTTAAGAAGATTGGCTACAGTATACGGATTAGAGATACCCACCAAAGAGATGCTCTAGCTGCTGCCTTGAAAGCCTACTACACGTATAGTTGTAAGTTCTCACAACTTGAGGCGCTCATTAGGGACTTAGGTCTTGATGTGAAGATAGATGAAGCTAAAGTAAATGTGATTAAGGGTTACTGTGTCAAGGATGCAATTCTCAGAGCGTTTCAGCAGACACACAAGCAGAGAACAGAGGAGGTCAAGGTTGAGTACGCCACTATCTCAAGGAAGGTTAAGCAACTCGAGGAGCAGGTTAAGGTACTGAATGAGAAGGTTCGCGTTCTTGAGGAGAAGAAGAGTGTGCTTGAGAAGGAATTGGAGAGAGTTAAGAGGGAGAGGGATGAGCTTAGAGCAAGAGTTGAAGAGCTTGAAATCGAGTTGAGATCTGAAGCGTATAGGGATAGAGAGCTACGTGAGTACATGAATAGAGTTAGTAAACTTGAGCAGCAGCTAATGGAGTACATCAGCAAGGTTAGAAGGCTTGAGGATGAGAGGAAGCAGTTGATTGAGTTACTTAAGCAAGTGATTACTCAGGGTAAGTACGTTCCACTAATACCACTTGAAGTCATTGAGCGTAGAGTACCAGCTGTAGGTAGGTATGGTATCCTCGTAAAGACCATAAGTGTGGTGCCAGAGGTATTGAGTAAGTTAAAGGAGTTTAGTGGTGCTATTGCTATTGTGGTTGAGCAAGATACCTCTATTGACAAGTTACTAGAGTTCATGAGGATAAGTAGTGTACTGGTGGTACCGCTAAATAGGGTGAGGTATGTAGTACTTGATCATGAGCTATATCTCGTAGAGTATGAATCACTTTTGAGAGTTCAGGAGGAGTATAGGAGAGAGCTTGAGAAGAGACGTGATGTACGAGACATGGTCATCAACATAGTTAAGGAATATAGACAGAAGAGGTTATGGGAGCTAACAGGTAGTGTTAAGTAGGGATTGTTGTAGGTACTAGAATACTCTGATTCTACCAGCTACGAACTCCTCGGTCAGCTTTGTCACACTCTGTAGCTCTCTCTCAACAATACTCTCAATATCATACCTCATACTCTCTACCGAAGTACCCTTCTCCGGTATTACCTGAACTGAAGCTAGTTGTGGTGTATCTATTGGCTTTCCAATTTGACTAACCAATGTTACATATACCTCTCTTACACCCTTTACCTCTTCAACTATTTCACTGGCAATTCTCTGAGCTAACGCATTGTATATCTTACCGACATGACTTACTGGATTCTTTCCTGCAGCCGCTTCAATAGACATAGGTCTACAGGGGGTTATCAAACCATTTACTCTATTTCCTCTACCCGTTGCTCCATCATCACCGTGTTCAGCTGAGGTACCCGTCACGGTTAAGTACACTATACCCTTCTCGGGGTAGTCAGCTGTATTAACGTGAACCTCAACTTCCCTGCTAGTTAGCTTAACTGCTAAGTCGGCTATTTTCTCTCGAAGCTCTTCCTTAAGTGATAGGTACTCGTTCAAGTCCTTAACTAGGGATGCTATGAATGCGGCTGCAACAGTCAACCTGATCTTATTACCCATCCTTATACCAAGAACCTTGACATCCTCACCAATTGCTGGCATCTTCTTCTTGAACTCAGGAGAATTTAAGTAATGCTCAACCTCCAAAACCAATCTCTCTGTCTCTGTTAATGGTGCAAATGCTACGCCAACAGAGGTATCGTTTGCTAAAGGTACTTTGCCTCTTCCTAGCTCAAATAAACCAACTAAATCTACTGAACCACCACCAATCTTATAATCTACAATAACGTGTTTCTCAGGATCTAGAAACCTAAAGTTATTCCTGATCCAGCTCTTAGCTGACTCAAGAACTATCGGTCCAATTGGTATCTTCTCAATACCTCTCTCTGTCCTAACTTCAACCGTTGCCCTTCCAGCTACAATTATGTAGATTGGCTGAAGTACTTCACCACCACCAAATCTCGGATTTGCTTGACCACCAACAACTAAGACCTTGTCCACGTTGTGATGGAGTATGACACCATACTTCTCGAGGTAGTACCTACATAGATTCCTACTAACTTCCTCAGCAATGGCATCCGCTATGTAGTCCGGGTGTCCAAGTCCCTTTCTCTCAACAACCTCAATAGCTAGTTCCTCAGTAGGTTCACGCTTAAGTTCCTGAACGACGATGTTTTCTCTAGCCATGAATGTTCACCAAACCCACATTAGTAGGCACCCTTATTAACTATTTTCATATTGAGGTTATGATGAGCATTACCGCAGTTAATCAATCGAGCACTTATCTCACTAGTGTAGCGATACCTTGGTTGCATCCAAAGCTACGAACAGAATGAAGCTACCTCTAATCAGTATCCTACCATACTTCGTTATTGGTTGCTGAGTATCTTCTCTAATTTCTGACGCATCTGTGAGCACCAAGTTCATACAGCTATCACATAGCTCTAGTACTCCAATGTACTCACTACCATCCTTCAACTTAACCAGTACCCTATTGTTAACCGCTTTAGCTAGATGTTTTAGAGGTAGCTCACTTGAGGGTATTGGTACTCTAGACATCTTATTCACCTGCAAAATCAATGACTAGGATACTTTAAAGCTTGTTCCTACTTCTCAAATCCCCAATCTATAAAAACAGGTACAGTAAACAACATAAGGTCACACCATAGTACGTGTAGCGACCCTAGACCATGGGATATAGCATGGAGTAGAAAGCACTCTCAATACTATACCTAACTCCCTACAGACTCTCTCCAGTACACTTGTGAGACATGAAGCGCTCACTGCAATAACTCCAATACCATACCTCTCGTACAGATACCGAAGACAGTTCTTAGCAACTACGTAGTTATCTAAATCAACAACAAATGTCTGTAACCTTAGCTCTTCAACTCTCTTAAGAACAGCATCACAATAAGCCCTTAGGGGAACTATGAGGTAAATAGTGGAGTAACCACATCTAGCAATCCACCTCAAACAGAGATAGTCCTCCACTAAACCATTAAACACAACAGCACAGTTCTCAGCTGGCCCCATTCAATCACCCATCAGGTACCCCGGACCACCTCATCATCGATTGACACACAGTAATAGCAAAAAGTAAAAATACCTCATTAGTACTTGGGAACTGAGAACCTAACGAGAGGGATCAATAATTGATTTGCTACTACAACTAAAAGCATGCTTACACGAGATAAAAAACTCCTATCCAGTTAACGTACCGAAGCTACTCCTAAGCTCATTATCCTTAGTGGTGTTGGTACTATGGGTACCGTAGGTCTTATACCGAAGGTATTTGAGCCTAAGAAGTTTGAGGAGGAAGTGCTCAAGTTCTGGGACGAGAATAGGATATACGAGAAGTTAAGAGAGAGGTTGAGAGGAAGACCTAAATTCTACTTCCTGGATGGCCCACCGTACCCATCCTCAGACGTTCCTCACATAGGTACTTGCTGGAACAAGATACTAAAGGATGTTGTTGTTAGGTACAGGAGAATGAGAGGTTACTACGTACATGACGTACCTGGCTACGACTGTCATGGCTTACCGATAGAGGTTGCCGTTGAGAAAAAACTAGGTTTCAAGTCAAAGAAGGACATTGAGGAGCTTGGTGTTGATAAGTTTATTGAGGAGTGTAGGAAGCTAGCTCTCGCAAATGCAGCCTCTATGACTAAGTACTTCAAGGATCTAGGTGTATCACTTAATTGGGACAGACCATACTTAACGCTAACGAATGAGTATATTGAAGCTGCTTGGTGGTTCATTAAGAAGGCTCATGAGAGAGGTTTGCTGAAGCGTGGTCTCAAGGTACTTCACTGGTGCCCTAGGTGTGAGACCGTTCTAGCTGATTACGAGGTTACGGAGTATAGAGAGTTGGAGGATCCATCAATATACGTGAAGTTTCCGGTTAAGGGTAGAGAACGTGAGTACATAGTCATCTGGACAACGACACCCTGGACATTACCAGCTAACGTAGCCGTCATGGTGCATCCAGACCATACCTACGTCAGGGTCAAGGTTAAGAAGACAGGTGAGGTATTGATACTAGCTAAGCCAAGACTAGAACACGTCATCAAGGAGTGCAACCTAGGTGAGGTAGAGGTACTGGAGGAGTTTCCTGGTGAAGCTCTGCAAGGTCTAGAGTACGAGCATCCTCTAGCTGATGAGGTACCAATTCAGAGGCAGATAAGACATGTAGTTGTGACATCTAGAGAGTTCGTGACAATGGAAGAGGGTACAGGTTGTGTACACACAGCACCTGGTCATGGTGAAGAGGACTTTGAAGTAGCTAAGAGGTATGGTCTCCCAGTACTGTGTCCCGTAGATTCGAGAGGTAGGTTCACTAGTGAAGCAGGTAAGTACGCTAATCTATATGTTAGAGAAGCGAACTCTGTAATAATCTCTGACTTAGAGAGGAAGGGTTACCTACTTCACGTAGGTAAGATAGTTCACAGGTATCCAGTATGTTGGAGGTGTAAGACGCCGCTCATATATCGTGCAACTGAGCAGTGGTTCATAGAGATAACGAAGTTAAAGGATAGATTCCTAGAGGAAGCAGCGAAGGTTAATTGGATTCCTGCATGGGCTGGATCTGCTAGGTTTAGGAACTGGTTAATGAACTTGAGAGATTGGGTAATTTCGAGACAGAGGTACTGGGGTATACCGCTACCAATATGGGTTTGTACGAAGTGTGGTCACTACGTCGTCATTGGTTCAAGAGAAGAGCTCTTGGAGAGAGCTATTGAGAAAGTTGAGTTACCTGATCTACATAAGCCATGGATTGATAGGGTAGTGCTTAGATGTGAGAAATGTGGTGGAGAGATGAGGAGGGTACCTGATGTAGCTGATGTATGGCTAGACTCAGGTATAGCATTCTTCGCCTCTCTTGGATATCCGAGGAATTCAGAGCTCTTTAATAAGCTGTACCCAGTGGACTTCATAACTGAAGGACATGATCAGATAGCCGGTTGGTTCTTCTCACTCCTGAGAGCATCCGTAATAGCATTTGATCAAGCACCATACAGAACTGTTCTCATGCACGGATTCACACTAGATGAACAGGGTAGAGAAATGCATAAGTCACTTGGCAATTACGTAGCTCCAAATGAAGTCATTGAGAAGTACTGTAGAGAGGCATTAAGACTCTTCGTACTTAGTAACACCGTTTGGGAAGATTTGAGGTTCTCGTGGAAGAAGGTTGAAGAGGCGTACAGTGACCTCAATATTCTTTGGAATGTCTACTACTTCGCATCGACGTACATGAACCTCGATAAGTTTGATCCAGAGAAGTATAGGTTGGAGGATTACCTCCATGTACTAGAACCTGAGGATAGGTGGATAATATCGAGAGTAAACTCTGTGAACAAGGTAGTCGTCAATGCGCTTGAGAGCTACCATATACATGAAGCAGTTAGAGCACTGAGAAGATTCACAGTTGAGGACTTAAGTCACTGGTACATAATGCTCATACGTAGGAGAGTATGGATTGAGGAGGAGAGGTTAGAGAAGTTAACAGCATACATAACGCTATTCTACGTCCTCGAGAAACTGCTGAGGTTGCTTGCCCCATTCCTACCAATGATAACTGAAGCCATATACCAGAGGATGTTTAGACCAGCTCTCAAGGAAGCACCGGAGAGCATACACTACCTAGAGTACCCACTTCCAGATGAGAAGCTAATCGATGAGAGGTGTGAGAGATTGATGGATGTGGTCAAGGAAATTGTTGAGAAGGTCAGTGCTTTGAGAATGAAAGCAGGCGTGAAGCGAAGGTGGCCACTTCGTGAGTTAGTAATAGCTACGGACTCACAGGAAGTACGTGAAGCAATTGACATGTATAGGAAGATACTCTTAACTCAGTGTAACGTCAAGAAGGTTGAGGTAGTGCCTAGTTCTGAGGTACGTAAGTTCATAAGGTATGTCATTGAGCCTGTATTCAGTAAGATAGGTCCTGTATACCGTGGATTAACGAAGAAGATCGTAGAGTACTTAAGCAAGCAGAGACCTGAGGATATAGCTGCGGCACTTCTCGAGAAAGGGTGCATAGAATTCGAGATTGAAGGTCAAGTAGTTAGATTATCTAGGGATATGATTAATATACGTGAGGAACCGCAGACAGATTACTTGATAACAGAGACGAGGAACTTCAAGGTAATCCTCTCTACAACCTTAACGAAAGAGGAGATAGCTGAAGGACTTGCGAGAGATGTCGTCAGGAGGATTCAGTACATGAGAAAGGTGTTGGATCTACCTCTCGATGCTACTATCGAGGTCGTGGTCTATGGTCCTGAGTCAGAGATCGAGCTAATTAAACAGTACACTCACTTCATTGCTTCAGAGACTAGAGCAAGGAAGGTAAAGTTTGTGGGTAGTAGAGATGAGGTAACGGGTGATCTGGTCACTGAGTGGGAGATTGATGGTAGTAAGTACGTAATTGGTGTGAAAAGAATTCAGTAATGACTTGTATGCTTTTCCATAGTTACCTTTTCATACATAAGTACACCATCTATGTACTCAATTGCTGATAAGAACATCCTCCTACAGCAGTATCTCTTAATACCGAGATCATCGAGCACCTTAGCTGGGTGTTCACCTCTCTCAACTCTTCGTTTAAATTCCTCCCACTTATCTCCAATCAATGCACCACATGTGAAGCAACGTATGGGGAATAGCATACATATCACCTATATGCCTTCTGTCTTTTAGATCTAGCGTGTTTCCTACCTGGTTTCTTGGGTTCTGTTCTTCTAGGATCGCCAGCTAGCATCGACCTATCGTACTCCTCGTACAACCTCTTTAGCTCCTCAGAACCAGTGTACAGTACTAATCCCCTAGCTATTGCCATCCTGACAGCACTTGCCTGTCCCATAACTCCACCACCCTTCACGTTAACATCTATGTCAACTGAATTCCATATTTGCTCACCAGCTAGGACTAATGGCTCCATCATCCTCAATCTAGCTAGCTCAGGCTCATATATTTCAAGAGGAATACCATTTATTCTCACACGCCCTCTACCAGGCCTAATGACTGCTCTAGCTATTGCTGTCTTCTTCTTACCAACGGAAATAACTACCTTAGTTGTTCCAACCTGAACTACCTTAGCTCCTAGCACCCTTGGTTGCTGAATTTCTGGAGCTTGTGTACTAGGTTGCTGACTCATAACTAATCACCTAAGGTGTTCCTTCACTACCTGTAATAGGCAACTTTATGTAGCGAGTTGTTAACTTTTTCCTAACATACTTTGGTGGGTACCCTCCAACTCTTCTACAGAGTTCCTCAAGGGTTATGTGCGGTTTAGTCTCATCCCTGAGCATTGCTTCCGGAATTATCTCGTGAGGTAAGTCCCTGAATTCTTCAGGAACACCAATGAATACTCTAAGTCTCTTGAATGCCATTCTACCTCTCCAAGTTTTTCTAGGTAGCATACCCCTAATAATTCTCTTTAGGATTCTGTCAGGTGTTCTAGGGATCTTGGGACCTGCTTTCTCCGGATTATAGTGTGTACACCACTCAACAATTCTCTTCAGATACCACCTAGTAACTCTAAGGGGGTCTCCTGTTATGACGGCTTTCTCAGCGTTCACTATAACGATGTACTCACCAAGGAGTAATCTCTTAGCTACTACACTCGCAAGTCTACCGACAATGTGCTTCTCAGCATTAATGACTCTAATAGGTACATCGGGTGGGAAACCTCTAATCATGGGTCTCCTGCTTATTTGCCCCGGTTTTGCAATTACAAACATGCTATCTCTAAGTGGTGACATACTACTTCTTCACCTCAATCCTATACTTAACCTCGGTGCGGTACCTCTTCTTAGTACTACCAATTAAAATCTTAACACCGCTTCCTCTAGGATTTCTCCTAATTAGTTCAGGTATAGAGATAGCTTCGCCACCAGCAGCCTTAATCTTCTCCAATGCTGATTTCGAGAACTTAAGTGCTGCAACGGTGACAGGGTGGTCAAGCGTTCCTGCACCTAAGACCTTAGCTGGAACGACAACAGTATCTCCAGCTTTGGTGTACCTATTTACCTTACTGATGTTAACAGCAAAGAGCTTCCTCAATCTAGTGGGTTTCTCCAGTAACTCAGCTACGTACCTCCATATAGGTGCGCCATATGCTCTATACGCTTTTCTCAGTAACCTAATGAGTAATCTAATCTCCTTACTGGTAGGTCCTGTGGGTGCTGGCATATTCTCACTCCTTCTTGAATTCCTCTATCGCATGTTCACACTCCTCTAAGAACTTTACGCACTTTTGATCAAGTACCTCAAGAGCTTTCAGTACTAGGGTCTTCACATCTAGCTGGCCAAAGGACTCAACAAAGAACACATATGTACTATCCTCGTGCTCCACTCTAATAGCCTTTGTTGGACAAACGATCTCACAGTATCTACAGAGGTTACAGTCAAGGAGTTTAGACACGGTAACCTTACCGTCTTTAATCTCTAGGACATTTCTCGGACAATTCTGAACACAAACTCCACATCCATTACACTTACTTTCGTCAATGACTATCTTCGGCATGTACTTGTAAGCTGCTAAACCTGGTTGCCACTTAGCGTGATCTCTACCTCTACCCAACCTAGCATATGCCTCTAGCACTATCCTCTGACCCTTAGCCAACTTAACTATTGGTATCTTATCGCTAACAGGTACTATTGCTGGGTCTTCACTCTTTAAGTGACCTGAATAGACCATGAGATCTCCATCCTTAGCCTCTACGTCGAGCACTAGCTTCACTTGACATCTGGAACAACCAATTCCACCACAAACACACTCTTCTGGAAGTACGTAACTCTCTAGATCAGTCTTCAGAGGTATTAGTGCTAATCTATGTGCTAAAACCTCATCATACATAACCGACGTATTGTCTAGAATCACTACCTCATCAATTGCCATAACAGGTACTTCAGCTATTATAGTTCTCCTAAGCGAGTTAACAAAGGCTACAGGTACACCAGATATAATGAACTTAACGTAGTTATTGCGTTTCTCCAGAACCTTGACCTCTACTGGCAACTACTACCCACCCTCTACCTAATGGGCTTCTGTTTCTTACCAAGTAGTAGTGCCTTAAGTGAGACCCCATTAACCATAACTACCTTAAATCTTACACCAGGTAGATCGCCATATGCTCTACCTTCTGGACCACCAATTCTCTCTATGATAACCTCATCATGTTCATCAATGAAGTTTAGCGCACCGTCGCCTGGTACGAATGCTGTAACTACCTTACCATTCTTAACTAATTGAACTCTAACGCACTTCCTAACAGCACTGTTTGGTTTCCTAGCTTCAATACCTATCTTCTCAAGAACGATACCTCTAGCCATTGGTGCACCCTCTAGCGGATCGTACTTCTTAGCTATACCAAGTACCTTCCTCTTATAGTGCAGGTCACTCCACCTAAACTTCTTCCTCTTCAACCTCAATTTCCTAGCTGCGAAGAGACCTGTAGGTGATTTCTTACCTGGCATACTACCTACCTCATGCTATTGTTACCCAATCTATATCGAAGTACCTCTTAGCTAGGATTCTAGCTCTATTAATATTCTTTCCTCCCTTACCAATTGCAATAGCTTTCTCCTGTGGCGCTACTGTTGCTACAGCTACCTTCCTACCATTAGCTGTCTTAGTTATCTTAACTGCAAGTACCTTAGCTGGATACAGGCAATTCTTGATAAGTTCCTCAGGAGTTTCACCATACTCAACAACCTCAACGCTCTTCCCAATGAGTTCTCTGATCCTCCTTATGTTAACTCCTCCCTTACCAACAGCTAAACCAGCAAATCCCTTATCCACTATAAATATTATCCTGTCGTTTGCTCTATCTATTACGCAATCTCTTGCGGGTACACCCGTGATGTTTTCGAAGAGAGCTATATACCTCAACTCTTCTTCTGTTAGACGAATATTGGGCATACTACTTCACCTCACTACTACCAGCTAGAGTCATAATCTCGCTTTCACCTGGATCAACTACAGCAAGTGCAGCAACCATAAATGGTTTACCACAGGCAGCACCCAACTCCCAACTTGAGCCAGGGTAGGTGAAGACTGGTACTTTAGCCAACTTAGCGTACCTGAGGATATCTTCCTTAATCTCCTTGGGGCAGTTAGCAGCTATTATAACTAGCTTGGCCTTACCATGTAAAATAGCCTTTATAGTCCTTCTAGATCCTAATATTACCTTTCCTGTACTCATTGCAACTCTCAATTCACGTCCAATATCAATCATCTACACACACCCCAATACGATTCACTTATAAACTCTACTCATGACTCATCAATAGCTCAACTAATCCTGTACCTACAGGAATGGGATTACCGACAATTACATTCTCCGTAACACCTCTCAACTCATCGAATTCTCCTCTAGCAGCTGCATTCACCAGGTGGTGAACGGTTACTTCAAATGCTGCTCTAGCTAGTACACTAGGTTTCTCACCAGCAACTCCATGTCTACCAATCTGCCTTATCCTACCTGTCTGTGTCATGATGTCTGCTACGAGCATTAAATGTCTAACATCAACTTCTAGACCTTGCTGCTCTAGTACCTTCTGCATCTCCTGAATGATCACTGTTCTGGCAGCTTCAATACCTAACACCTCAGCTACTTCATGAATATCATTTGATAGAGTCCTTCTTGAGTCTACTCCAGGTATAGTCAGTACAGCAGCTAAGTTCGTACCTTCAGTAACTATGTAGTACTCACCAGTCTTCTCATCTCTCCTAACTATTGCCTTCTTAACGTTTTTTAAACCCTTTAACCTGAGGTTCAGTATTCTATCCCTTATCTTCCTGAGCTTAAGTAGGTCAGTGACTGCTGGTCTAAAGATTATTGTGTAGCCCTGTACCTCAACCTCACCACCTCTACCTTTAGCTTTCTCTAGTGCTTTCTTAACGTCCTCAACAGTTAATCCTCGGTCTCTAAGTATCTCTGGATCTAGCTCAATCACTATAGCGAAGTTCACGTAATCTATCTCGGTGCTTCTAGCAACGTTTTCGATAGTTGTTAGCTGAATTTGCTGAGCAATCTCTCTAGCCTTATTCAAGTCATACCTATGCTCTTCGTCTAGGTACACGGTCATGGATGGTATACTTGGCTTCTTCCTAGCATCCACGATCTCTATTAGTCTCGGTAAGCTGAGAGCCATTGAGAACGCTCTAATACCAGCGAAGTGGAAGGATCTCAGGATCATCTGTGTACTTGGTTCACCGATAGACTGCGCACCAACAATTCCAACAGCTTCACCAGGATCAACTAGTGCCTTCCTAAATCTCCTCAGTATCTCCCTTATAACCTCCTCAAGCTGTTTACCAGTGACCTTACGTTTACTGAGTTCACTCAGTAGCTCTTCAATCAGCTTCCTAGGCAATTGCCCTTCTAACAGTGCTAATCTGGCTTCAATCTCTTCAATTGTTAACACCTTATTACGAACATCCTCGACAACAACCATACAATACACCTCTATCCAAGTACCTTACTCACTACGTAGTTCAAGTCCACAGACTTACCATGGTAGCTCCTAGATGGGTCAGTGCCGTCCTCACCATATCTGAACTGTACGATAGATCCATCAGATGTCCTGACAGTACCGTCGTATGCTACGTACACGTCCTGTAGTGCATTAATCAATCTACGCTGCATGTAACCGCTCTGTGCTGTTCTCACTGCTGTATCTACTAAACCATCTCTTCCACTTGCTGCGTGGAAGAAGAACTCATATGGTTTGAGTCCTTTCTTTAGACAGCTAAATACGAAGCCTCTAGCTGCTGCACCTATGTCGCCTGGTTCAAATACTGGTAGTGTTCTGTTTCTGTAACCTCTCTTAATTCTCTCACCACGTACTGTCTGTGGTCCTAGGCAAAGGCACATCTGCGCTATGTTGAGGATGTTTGCTCTAGCACCTGACTTAGCCATTATCATTGCTTCACTCGTGAAGACATCTAGGTACTTTCCAGCCATTTCTGTAGCTTTCGTTCTAACTACCTCAAGTATCTCAGTGATCCTAGCTTCGAGAGTTTCCTCAATTGTGTATCCAGGTAGTGCCTCTAGCTTACCAGCTCTATACTCCTCGATTAACTTCCTGATCTGTGCTTCTGCTTCGTCATATAGTTTCTTGAGTTCCTCGTATGCTTCAGATGGTACATCTAGTGAATCTAGACCCATTGTGAATCCTCTATAATCTAGGTATCTTAGGAACATTCTGAATACTCTATCGATGAAGTCTCTACCAACATCAGTACCGTACTCGAGAGTTATCCTATGTAGTAGGTTTTCAGGTTTCTGTGCACCGATTGCGTTCTTGTCCAGTACACCACACACCATCTCTCCCTTAACGATCTTAATGTATGAGTCGAATGGGCAATCCTCTTTCCTGCACTCGGCACACTTGTTGCATACAGCAGCCTTCATCTCGAAGAATATGTCCTTCGGTAGAAATAGAGATACCAGCTGCTTCCCAGTCCATAGCTCCTTAGGTTTGAGGAATGCTGGTTCTGGTAAGTCACCTACGTACTTAGCAGCTGCAAGTAACTTACATACCTGCTCCTTGGTTAGGAGGGTATCCTTCCTCGTTAGTAGGTACGCACCTGTTATGTAGTCCTGTGTTGCACCAATAATCGGCCCACCATACCTTGGTGATAGTATGTGTTCCTGAACTAGACACAGTAACCTAGCTTCGGCTCTTGCCTCTTCGGTCTGTGGTACATGGAGGTTCATCTCATCTCCATCGAAGTCAGCGTTGTATGGTGGACAGACACATAGGTGTAATCTAAATGTTCTACCTGGTAGTACTCTAACTATGTGACCCATCATTGACATTCTGTGAAGTGATGGCTGTCTATTGAAGAGCACTATGTCGCCGTCTCTCAGATGTCTCTCAACAATCCATCCAGGACCTAACTGCTGTGCTAGTGCGTGTCTATCCTTTACGTACCTAAGATCTATTCTCCTACCATCTGGTCTAATTACGTAGTTTGCGCCTGGGTACTGGTCTGGTCCCCTAATGACTAGCTCTCTAAGCTCCTCTATGTTGTACTCAGTTACTCTCTCTGGTACTGTGAGGATTTTAGCTACATCAATTGGTACACCGACCTCATTGATGCTTAGGTTAGGATCTGGTGAGATTACTGTTCTTGCTGAGAAGTCTACTCTCTTTCCTGAGAGGTTACCTCTGAACCTACCTTCCTTACCCTTTAATCTCTGTGCTAGTGTCTTTAGTGGTCTCTGTGATCTATGTTTTGCCTGTGGTGCTCCGGGTAGTTCATTGTCGAAGTAGGTCGCTATGTGGTACTGTAGTAGTGACCAGAGGTCATCAATTATGTTCTGTGGTGCTCCACTCTCTAGGTTCTCCTTGAGTTTCTGATTTGTCCTTATGATGTCGACTAACTTGTGTGTTAGGTCGTCTTCAGATCTTATACCTGACTCGAGTGTTATCGATGGTCTAACACAGGTTGGTGGTACTGGTAGGACTGTTAGTACCATCCACTCTGGTCTAGCTACCTCTGGGTCGTAGCCTAGTAACCTAAGGTCGTCATCAGGTACCTTCTCAAGTCTACTCCTGATATCTGTTGGGTAGAGCCTAACTAGTGCTCCACCTTCTCTCTCCTCGTAGAAGGTATATGGCTTCTCTAGCTTGATCTTATACTGTGGTGCATTGCAGTGTGGACACACTGTTACCTTACTAGCTCTCTTCAGTATCTGATCACAGAGCTTCTGAGCTAGTAATCTCCAGTGCTTCTTCAATCTCTCAAGTCTACGCTTATACCTCTCAATCTCTTCAGGTGGTAGCAGCAACCTACCACATTCCCTACAGGTTGCTCTCAAGATATTGTATATGTGCTTGACAAATAGGACGTGAATAACAGGTCTAGCTAGTTCAATATGACCGAAGTGACCAGGGCAATGAGCCATTGTATTTCCACAGGTCTCACATCTAACACCTGGCTCTATGCTACCTAGTCTCCTGTCCATTAGACCTGACCTAATTGGCATGCCGTCCTCATCGTAGGTATCTGCTGTCACTATCTGTGTCACCGACATCTTCCTTATAATGTCAGGTGACAGTATGCCGAACTTAATGCCCTTAATCTTCTTGAGAGGTACCTCAGCTACTGGTGTTACTACCTGACTCATCTCTCTCACCTCCTCTCTTACTCAGTTACGTCACCGAGCACTAACCTCGGCATTATACACATACTCATGAGCTCCTGTAGTAGTAGCTTGAATGCGTACGGTACTATAACCTTAGCTATCTTAGCCTTCTCACCGCAGACTGGGCACACTGGTATACCACGTCTAGCATCGAAGTAAGCTATGAGACCGCAGTTCTCACATACGTACATTACGTACCTATCAGAGCTCTCGAGCAATCTCTCTCTCAAGAGCAGTGCTGTACCGTGACCAATTAAGCAATCACGCTCCATCTCACCAAATCTCAAGCCACCTTCTCTAGCCCTACCCTCAGTTGGCTGTCTCGTCAGTATCTGTACTGGTCCTCTAGCTCTAGCATGTATCTTGTCAGCTACCATGTGGTGTAGCTTCTGGTAGTAGACGATACCTATGAAGATCTCTGCAACCATCTTCTCTCCAGTAATACCATTGTACATAACCTCCTTACCATCTGGTCTGAAACCTAGCTTGAGTAGTGCCTTCCTAAGATCCTCCTCTTTCTCACCATCGAATGGTGTACCATCTACTATCCTACCCTCGAGTGCAGCTACCTTACCGGCTATTGTCTCAATAAGCTGACCAATGGTCATTCTTGATGGAAATGCATGTGGATTGATTATTATGTCTGGTACGATACCGTCCTCAGTAAACGGCATGTCCTCCATAGGTACTATCAGACCGATAACTCCTTTCTGTCCGTGTCTCGAAGCGAACTTATCACCTAGTTCAGGTATTCTAGTTTCTCTCACCCTAACCTTAACTAGCTTGTTACCCTCAACCGTCTCAGTTATGATCACCTTATCAACAATACCCTTCTCGCCTCGTCTCACAGTAACGGAGGTGTCTCTCCTAACCATTCCAACACCTAGCTCATGGTACATACCGAAGAATCTCGGTGGACTAGTCCTACCTATTAAGACCTCACCACCAGATACGTAGGTCTCTGGATCAACAATGCCATCATCGCTTAGGTGAGCATAGACTTCTGGTGATCTGTAACCTCTAACTGTTGGTTCTGGTATCTCTATTCTATCCTCTTCACCGCCTGGATACTTCCTCTCCTCTGCCTCGTACGTTCTGAAGAATGTTGATCTACCGACTCCTCTCTCAATAGATGCTTTGTTGAATATGAGTGCGTCCTCCATGTTGTATCCACCGAAGGACATGACCGCGATAACTAAGTTCTGTCCAGCAGGCCTCTCGCTGTAGCCAATGATCTCTAGTGCTCTAGTCGTTACTAGTGGTCTCTGTGGGTAGTGTAGTAGGTGCATTCTTGAGTCCATTCTGAATCTGTAGTTTAGTGATGGTATTCCAAGTGCTTGCTTCGCCATTGCTGCTTCGTAGGAGTTTCTTGGTGACTGATTGTACTCTGCAAATGGTATTATTGACGCTACAGCACCTAGAATTGCCGCTGGTACAATCTCCATGTGAGTGTGCTTTGGTGTTATTTCGCTTGGATCTGTTGCTATTAGTGCATTCTCCTCCTCTTCAGCATCGAGGTACTCAACTATACCATTCCTAACTAGGTCGCTCCAAGACCACTCACCTCTCTTCAGCTTCTCGATGTGCTCTGGCTTTAGCTTTAGCTCACCATTCTCGACAACTAGTAGTGGTCTCAGTACTCTACCCTCGTCACAGTTCACCGAGATCTCGTTGATATACCTGTCCCTGTGGTAAGCTATACTCACTTCAGGTGGTATCTTACCACTTCTTCTCAACTTTCTGAACTCAGTAACTAGCTTCTCTGGCTCTAGGTGAATACCAATTAACCTACCGTTGAGGTATACCTTCGTCCCCCTAATTCCCTTCTTCCTAGCTTCGATAATTGGTACAACACCTAGGTTGTAAAGTACCTTCTCGATCTTACTCTCATCGACACCAATTGAGACAGTTGCTAAGAGAGCTAGGTTCTTGACCAGACCGCAATTCTGACCTTCTGGACTCTCATTTGTACAGAGTCTACCCCACTGTGTCGGGTGTAGGTCTCTAGCTTCGAAGTGCGGTTGCGTTCTACTCAGTGGCGACACTACTCTCCTTAGATGGCTAATTGTGGATAGGTAGTTCGTTCTGTCTAGTAGCTGGCTGACACCAACTCTACCACCAACCCAGTTACCTGTTGCTAGTGCGTACCTAATTTTCTCGGTTAAGATATCGGCCCTGACGACCGTTGCTAGTGAAATCTCTCTGTTCTTACTCCAAAGCCTCTCGATTTGGTACCTCAAATCAGCACAGAATGACTGTCTGAAGACGTGTCTAAATAGCTGTGCTAGCAGGTCACCCGCTAGCCTAAGCCTCTTATTGGCGTAGTGATCCTTATCATCTGTCTTCCTCCTACCAAGCGCAACCTCAATTAGTTTCTCAGCCATCTGTGCCAGGAAGTAAGCCTTCTTAATTCTATCCTCAGGTTTCGTACCTAGATGAGGTAGGAACTGCCTATCGATTACTTGTTCTGCCTTTTGAATACGTACTTCCCTTGGCTGTCCAACCGCGACCTTACTACCTATGTAGTCGAGTGCATCCTCTACAGTCGTTATTGCTTGTGCCTGTAGTAGTGATGGAATTAACTCCTTCTGAATTGTCTCGTCATCCGATACAGCCTGTACTATCTCATCGTCTCTCTCTAGACCTAGTGCACGCATCATTACGGCGAAGGGTATCTTAGCTGGTACAGCTGGGAACGATACGTGTAGTGTACCGTCTTTGTGTCTCTCCAGGGTAACTGATGTCCTGAATGTTGGCGTGACTGATAGTACCTTAGCTGTGTGAGTTACTGATGATGATTTACCACCTACCTCAACCATTACTCTATTAGGTGCTAGGTCTTCCTGCATTACGAGTACTCTCTCAGAGCCGTTTATGATGAAGTAGCCACCTGGATCTTTTGGATCCTCAAGTCTCTTGATTAGCTCCTCTTCACTCATTCTAGAGAGTGGACACTTACAGGACTTAACCATGATTGGTAGGTGACCTATGTACACCTTCTCGGTTGTCTGCTCAATACCATTGACGACTAGTGTCAGCGTTAAGTACATTGGTGCTGCGTATGTTAGGTTCCTAAGCCTTGCCTCCATTGGAGTAATCTCGCTCTCTGAACCATCAGCTTCCTTAACCATTGGCTTACCAACTTCAATCTTACCCAACTTAATGTATAGACCAGGTATGTTTGTTTCAACGACCTTGATCTCATCAATGATCTGCTGTAACCTACGCTCAATGAAGTCATTAAATGACTCAATATGCTGTCTAACCAATCCCTTCTCCCTAATAAATGCCTCTACAAGTGTCCACCTATCGTCTGGAGTAGGAAACACATTACCTTTCCCATTACCCACAGGTAATCACCCCGGAATTACGTACCTATACACTATGGAGATTCCAGCTGTTGGACTCTTCCTAATAATCATAATAACGTCACCAGGCCTAGCACCGAGAGCACGAGCAGCAGGATCAGAAGCTCGAATCCAGGGAAGCTGCCAGGGGTAGATACCTAACTTCTTGAGTATTACCTTAGCTTCCTCACGAGTGAGTAGAATATGCTTCGGTACTAACTCATGTTCAAAAACATCGAATTTCTTCTTTACAGACATACTAATCCACCTAATACAGGACTCGGAAACCCCGAATAAGGTGTCAGAACATCACGCCGAAACTAGGGTAAATAAACCTTTCCCAAGAACTACGTACGCGCATTACGTACTACCCTTATCGAGACCTTCTCCACTACTATGTCTCTTCACTTCTAGTATTTTACCTATGTATTTTACTAGGTATTAGGATGTTCACTGCTCTTAAGCAAAGTAATCTAAATCTAGCATCAACTAAGTACGTGATACTCACATAGAGTAGGGTGTACGGTATTCCCCTCATAAGTAGGGAGTGAGTGATCTTCCAGATGCTTGTGCTGTACTCTACAGGAATTAGGTTAACTACTAGACAGCAGAGTACGGAGAGTAGAGTGAACTTAGCTAGGTACTTGGAGATTAGTAAGTAGTTTGTTCGGAACTTAAAGTCCTTTCGGAGTAGGTACTCCTTCAGTACTATCTGTACTAAATACCTAGTTGTTGAGAGTAGTACCCATAGTAGCACTACTGTGAACACTCCTAATTCTCTTACGAACATTACGGTGAGAGCTAGTGTAGCTAAGTAAGCTACATTCACTACAGCATTCACTGTAGGGTTCTTGAAGAGTGCTGTCTTCAGTAGCTCTCTAGAGGATACTGTACCTAATTCACGTCGTTCTAATCCTGTGAATACTGCTGTGATAGCGGTATGCGTTATGTAGACTATGTACATGGTAGCGAAGAGAGGTAGTACTGGACCTAGCTTCACGTACTTAACACCAAGTAGTGCTGCTATGAGCTTTGAGTTGAAGTATATGAAGGTTGTTAAGGGTATAGCTACTAAGTACATGGCCCAGAGAGCATGGTACAGGTACTCACCACGAGCATCTTTCAGCATCCCTGCATAGAGAGCAGGCATGGCCTGTGCCGTAAGTGCAATAGCTTTTGTAAATGTAGCACCAGCACCGTACAGTGCAATAACTTCATCACTACCTGTGATGTACCTCATAACGGTGTAATCCAACGCCATTAGGGTACCCGAGATGGATGTGTACAACGGTATCCAAGCCCTCTTAATCCATAGAACCATGATCTCGTAGTTAATTTTAGATTCAGAAATGTACTTACGAGTAATCGAGTAGAGTACCATGCACGATGCACACCAACCAGCAATAGCCGCTACAACAACACCTCTAACACCAAACCTAAGGTAATACACCATCAACACAGCAACAGCAAGCTGAGTAGCTCTCTGCACCAAAAGACACAGAGTAGCGAACTGAGGTTTCGTACCAATGACAATACTGTTCAAACCTCTATTAAGGAATATCAGCAGGACAATGAAGGAAGCTAGCAGAGTAGCAACAATGTCATGACCAAACGTCAAAGCTAAAGCATACCCTACAACAGAGTACACAGCTGTTGCAGCTAAACCAAGCAGTAACATCAACACGATACCTGTCTTAGAGACATTGACCCCCCTAGCTACATACCTAGGAATCCAGTAATCACATATAGCAGCTAGAAATAGCACGTAAGAGATGTAGGTAGTGATGAGAATCCAGTTAGCAAAATCGCTAAAGGACAACCTCCTAATAATTAGCACCACAAAGAGAAAGCTGATAACAGCCTCAACAAAGCTAAAGACGTAGTTCATGAAAGTCGCATACACTATCCTAACCATGTCTCAACCCACACAGCACAGAGGTAGTGAGTAAACCAAAAATAAAACATGGTTTAATATATTGCTAAGGAATTACTACGACCTTAACCTCCTCCCTACGAAGTGACCTCTCAAAAGCCTCTACTACGCTCCTCAACTTCACGGTACTTGTCACAATAGGTCTAACGATACCTCCTCTAATTAACTCAATAGCCTTATTAAATTCCCTAAAGGTACCACACCTAGTACCAATTATCTTAAGCTCCTTGACAACAGCTCTCGTAGAATCAATACAGGATCTAGCACCTGGAGTAGACTTCAAGTGAATGACACCCCTAGGCCTAGTAATGTCAATAGCTAGTTCAAGACCTTGAGGAGAACCAGTAACCTCAAACACCATATCAAAACCAAGACCTTCAGGAGTACACCTCTTAACGTAGTCACTCAACTGACTAAGAGTAACAACCTCAACACCTAGCTCACGTAGGTACTTAACCTTAGGACTATCATCCCTAGCAATAGCAGCAACATCCAAAACACCAAAGCACTTCAGAACCTGAATAGTGAGTATAGCTAGATTACCACTACCGAGAACAGCAACCTTCATGTGAGGTTTAGGTGGATACTGCTCAAGAGCATTAAGTACAGCAGCTAGAGGCTCAACAGCAGTAGCAACGACAGGATCAAGGTCATCGACGAAGTGTAGAGCAGATACAGGAGCTACGAAGTACTCAGCCATACCACCATCGAAGTCAATACCGAGAGTCCTCTTGTGAGGACAATGAGTGTAGAGACCCAACCTACAGAGAGAACACCTACCACAGGAGAAGTTAATCTCAGGAACAACCCTCCTACCAACCAAATCCCTAGGACCCCCAACAACTACACCACAAACCTCATGACCAGGAACTAGAGGAACCTTGAAAAGAGGGTAGGTACCTAGGTAAAAAGCCTTATCAGTACCACAAATACCAACAGCAAGAGTCCTAACTAAAACCCAACCCTCAGGAACTTCAGGAGTAGGGACATCCTCAAGACGAAGATCCCTAGCACCATATAACCTAGCAGCAAGCAAAGTACTCACCGAGTAACTACGTTTAGAGCAGAGAACTAAATTAGTAATTTCAACGTAATTCAATGATAGGTGAAGTGCCGTGAATACAGAAATTGAGATACCAGAGGAATTACGTGAGTTACTACATAGGAAAGCACGTAACCTAGGTAAGACAATACCAGAGCTCATACTAGAACTAGTTACTGATGTCACAAACTCCGAAACTAGAATCAGAATCTACGAGAAATTGCACGAAAAATACATGAAGGAAGCAGAAGATTTCTACAAGAAAGGCGATTTAATACAAGCAAGTGAAAAGTACTGGGGTACTGTAACCACACTACTAAGCATCATAGGCGAACTAGAAGAACTACCACACTACAAGCACATACACTTCAACGAAATAATTAGTCACGTAACGGAGAAAACAGGTGATAGGGAACTACCTAGATTATTTGCAAGTGCTGAAAGACTACACGCCAATTACCACCACGGATTCCTGAAGAAGATAGAGTTCGAAGTACATAGAGAAGATGTCTTGAAACTAGTACAGAAGCTCAAGAACTATATAAGTAAGGTGAGGACCTAGAGGAGGACAATTAAGTAAGATCTTCACTGAGTAACCTTACACCTTCACTAAGTTTCTCAAGTCTACTACGTAGATTGAATTTCTCAAGAAACTTCAAGATCTTTAAACACCAATCAACGTGATACCTACTAACTGATACAGCTACACACTTCCTACCACTACCAAGAGAACGAACTTTAACCCTATCTCTTGGAATTCCAAGTACCTGTGTAAGGAATTCAATAACCTCATCTCTATACTTCGTGAACCTAAGCTCAATCCTCCTACTCACACCACCAGTAAACGGATTAACCTTCTCAACAAAGCGAATATTGAGATGACTCAGTACCCTAGCTACAGAATCCCTACTGAGGTAAGTACCACGAATCCTCTTGAGAGCAGAGGACTTCTCAGGATGAAGAAGCTCCAGTAAGTAGAGAAAACAGCTTTCCCTCATAGACTGTTCAGAGAAGTCAACTCTAAGCAACTTAGAACCATCACGAACCTCATCAACACGAACAACATAGTCAAAGTAACCACGCCTACTACACTCCTCAAGAACGTGAAGAAACCTACGTAACTTCTCCTCACAACACCACAACCTAATAACAGACCTAAAACCATCAACAGTACCATCACCATCAATGAGACCACTCAAGAAATCAGCAAACTCAATAGCAGAATTGAAAGGTACCTCACCACCGATCACTCTCCCCATTAACCTAACGGCATCCCTATCCAGTACATGAAATGAGAGTACAGGTTTAACTTCTCCTGTAACCATTACACAAGCCGTTGACGCACCTTTCACATACACTTCGCCGAAGGACTTGAGTAATATTGCAAGTAATGTGTAGTTAGTTGTTGAGAATACTATCTTAGCATCATCAGCAACATAACCGTCAGCTAGTATGAGACCAATTCTATATGCTAAAGATCTCTTACTACAATCCTCAACCACTATTCTCTCTGGTAAGATCTCCCTACATCGACTCCTAAGCTCATCTAGTAAGCTACCCACAGCAATAGCTCTCTCAGATGAACTTTCCTCCTTGACGAAGTACCTAGGTCTTGAGTACTCAATATGTGATCGAATGCTATCCAGTCTCAAACCATACTTCTGAACCAACTTATCAATTAAATTCCTCACTTCAGTAAAGAGATCCCTAGCGTATTGATCGACTGATTGGCCTCTCAATCTAAGAACACGCAAGAGAACACACCCATACACGTAACATGTGTCAATTTAAGGACATTAACATCCCTCATTAAAGCACTCTCGTAGACTTTAGAAAGGGCACGACTTGCTAGTTACCATGAGGGATACTTGATGACTCACTAGTATCGAGGACTAGTGTAGCATATTATTCTGTGCTCTGCTATGAGCTTAGAGGGGTGCTATAACCGGAGGAGGTGAATTCATAGAGGTATTTGGCGGTTGGGGCCGGGTTTGACCCCGGGTGCCCCAACCGGCCGCGGCCGGGATTTGAACCCGGGCTCACGGGATCCACAGTCCCGCAT
>QMRC01000013.1 GCA_003649205.1 Thermoprotei archaeon | reverse complement strand
TTACACCCCTAATGCACCAAGTACTCGATAGAGGATACCTAAACCACACATCCCTAAGCTCGATCAATAGGTCTCTTGACGAATTTCGATATTGCATCTCTAACAGCCTCCACATTAATTAAGTACTCTGGTAGTAGACCAGCAGTATACAACCTATACACTAACTCAAGGTACTCACTATACCTACCAAGAATATCATGTACTTCAGATCGAGAGAGAACTTCAGGTAGAGTACCTCTTGCAACAATGCTCCCTCTACATAGCACTATTACCTCATCGACAAAGCTAGCTAACTCATCTAGCCTATGCTCAGCAATTACAATACAGATACCGTACTCATGTGCAAGTTCCTTTAGGAGCCTTGCCACTGTGATTCTACTCTCGACGTCCAACGTGGAGAAAGGTTCATCGAGAAGAATGATCTTTGCACCTTGGATTGCTGAGCTAGCAATAGCAACCTTAACTCTAGTACCTGAACTCAGGTGAGAAACATTATCGGTGAAGAAAGATTCGATATTGAGTTTGCTAGCTATATCAGATGCCTCTAGAGCATTTGATAGAATGAGTTCATCGCCAACAGTGGGTGCTACTATGGAGAGAGTAGGGTCTTCAGAGAGGTATGCTACAGCTCCGGAGAGGGCACTAGGTCCCTCAGTACTGGGGCACTTACCAAGTACAGTGACCTCACCACGAACCTCACCAGGGTATAGATGAGGTATGAAACCACAGAGTACACGTAGGAGAGTTGTCTTACCACATCCATTAGGACCGAGAAGAAGGTACACTCGACCACTACACAACTTAAGTGATATACCCCTAAGTACCCAATCACTACCAACATACCTAACCCAGAGATCACGAACCTCAACAACTACCATACAGTATCTCTACCTAGAACAGACCTAACAGATCTAACCACTGGAAGAGATACAATTAAACCAACAGTTAACTGACCAATGTTGACAGGAACCTCAAAAGCAGCATAGTACACTCCAAACCCAAGAACATAAGCCTCATAGAGGAAGTAACCTAACACCATACAGCAACCACCAACAACAACACATAGACCCTCAGCACCACTACGTGGATCAACCTTAAAACCAATGTACGTTAGAAAGCATAGGAAGAGCACTAGAACTAGAACCCACACAAACCACGGAATGTAGAGAACAACCTTATGGGAACCAAGAACTAACTCCGTAACCCCACTATAGTACGGAATACATACGAGAACTACAAGCAACGTAGATAGAGCTGCTAGAACAAGCAACGTAGATGACCAAAACCTCCTACCCAATCTCCTAGCTACCGACGATAAGTAACCCACAATAAAACCCTCAATACCCTTAATCACCAAAGTACCTGGAGCATAGTACCCAAAACCGAGAAATACATCCGCTAGAGCTGACCCAACACCACCAGCAAGAGCACCAACCCAAGGCCCAGCAAGTAAAGCAGCCGTATAAACCATTGTTTCACCTAGGTTAAAGTAACCTTTAGTTGCTGGTGTATAGACAGTAAAGCAGACAGTAGCTGCGAAGACTAGAGCTGTGAATATGGAGGTAAGGACTAGGAGTTTAACACGTTTAAGCAAGACCTCAGACACCTAATCACCGTAGGGTATTAGCTAGTAAGTAATCCAAATATAAGCGTTACTCTGAAATTTGTTTGGTATGTAGCTAATGCATCATTGTTATACGTTAAAGCGATTTTTACCTACCTAGAACTACTAGTCGAGCTAGTGGCTTGAGCACTTAAGTTTAAATTACTTAAATTTCACTTAAAATCGATTATATAAGTTAGGTGACTTGAAATGAGTAATCAATTTGATTACTCTTGGATCTACACAGCACTATTTTGGTTACTCTTCATCTTCCTGCTAAATGAGATAAATATGTTGAGAGTTACTCTTGAGATTGAGAAGTACCTAGGTAGCATAAGAACTATCTACTACACAGCTCTTAGCAAGGCTGTTCAGTCAATTAAGGACCTTGTTAAGAAGTACAATATCAATGTTGAGGATAGAGTTGTTGAGGGTCGAGTAAATAGTATCGTCAATAGTGTATTGATCAATCCTACGGATCTCGATCCCCATGGTATTGTTAGTAAGCTTAAGCACATAATCACTGTTGCTGATGAGAGATTGAGTAGGGAGATTAGACACATACTGACGACCGTACCTGATGATGTTCTTGAAAATGTTAAGAGTGTTCTCTCAGCTGTTCGTGAACTAAATTACCAATATAAGCTACTTGATCATTACTATAGGTTGGGTAAGAGGTTTAAAGCTATTTGGCTTCTGTGGCAATTACAGGCTCTCATGCCATTTTACTACGAGCAGATTAAAGCTATTGAGAGTGCTGTTGATGCTTTTGTAAATGGTTACCCTATTGGTGATAGTGTTGGTCCGTTGGTTGCGTATAAGTTATCGCTTTCGTGTGAGGGTAGGTCGGATCCTATTGAGATTGCTAAGAACACTGTCCTCATTGAGACTAAGTACAGGGGTAGGAGGGTCTTGATTGTTAAGGCTAAGGGTCCTGGCAGTACGACAGGGTTCCTCGATGATGCTATGAGAGTTATCTTTGAGAGGTATTCTCCTATTTCCCTCGTAATTACTGTTGATGCTGCTCTCAAGCTAGAGAGTGAGAGAAGTGGTACTGTTGTCGATGCTGTTGGTGTTGCTATTGGTGGTATTGGTGTTGAGAAGTTCAATATTGAGGAGATTGGTGCTAAGTACAAGGTTCCGCTCTATGCTGTTCTCATAAAGATGTCTGTTTCAGAGGCTCTCTCAGTTATGACTAAGGACGTAGCTAAGGCTGCTGATGAAGCTGTTGAGAGAGTTAAGAGGATAATACTCGAGCACACTAAGGAGGGTGATACGATAGTAGTTGTAGGTGTTGGTAATACGGTAGGTGTTGCTCAATGAACTTCATAATGCAGTTTGAGAGCTTAGGTATCCTAGTTCTCTTTCTTGTCCTTCTTCTACTCCTTCTCTACTACACAGTCTTTAGTCCTCGTAGAGTTTTGAAGAGGATGAATAGATTGTCAGCTCTGAGGATGGAGGTTACCTGTCTTAAGTGCGGTTATAGGGAGGTTAGAGGAGTAGAGAAGGGAGTTTACGTTGGTATGGTAATTGGTAAGTGCAGTAGGTGTGGTGGAGATCTTGTTGTGCATTCGATATATGCTGAGAAGATATCACCTTCCGAACGTAGGTACATTACCTAGACCTTCAAGTTCTAGACACTACGCTTATATCCCTTAGCTACCTCGATCACACTAGGGTATCAGGCGGGTGACAGACCCGTTTCGGGTTTGAGTGAACCCGCCTATCCCCACTCCCCCATCAAGACCAAATGTCTTCCAACACGATAAGACTGTGTTCAAAACTCGTTTAATCCTATACTTATTGCAAAGTAAGCAGTCGTACCAACTAACATGGGTCTCAGGACTCCCGTCTAATGATGAATGAAACCCAACCTAAGAGCGGGCTAAAAAGATGAGCCGATGACTGAGTACTTGTACAAGGCAAACCCTAACGCCTAGCTCTTCAATCTCCTTCCCCACCTTTCCTCTTCTTCCCTATCTACAGGTTTCCCCTTTGCTTTAGGCATAAAAACCCGTTCTGTACAACTCCTTTGAGGACATGTACATGGGTGCCTTCCTACATGTCAGGGATGTTCAATCTGATGAGTATGTGGGTAGGGAAGTAGCGTTGAGAGGTTGGGTCTATAGATTGAGGACTTTAAAGGACTCAACCTTTATCTTGCTACGTGATTCTACAGGTATTATTCAGTGTGTTGTTAAGAGGGATTCTCCTCACTTCGAGTTATCTAGGAAGTTGACAATTGAGTCTTCGGTGAAGGTTTGGGGGGTTGTTGCTAAGGATCCTAGAGCACCAGGTGGTTACGAGGTTCGAGTTACTAAGCTCGAGCCTGTTCACATAGCTGAAGCCTTTCCCATAACTGAGTCAGCTGCGAGGGCTGATTCGGAGATACTACTTGACCTACGTCACTTATGGATTAGGAGTAGAAAGATGACTTCAATACTTAAGGTTAGGAGTACTGTGTTTGAGGCAATTCACGAGTTCTTCAGATCTAGAGGTTTCTATGAGGTTCACTGTCCTATCTTCGTAACTGCTGCTGTTGAGGGTGGTGCTACGTTGTTTCCTGTTAAGTACTTCGATAGAGAGAATGTGTACCTTACACAAAGTGCTCAGTTCTACTTAGAGGCCTTGATCTATAGCTTGGAGAGAGTGTACACGGTAGCTCCATCATTTAGAGCTGAGAAGTCGAGAACTAGGAGACACTTAACTGAGTTCTGGCATGCTGAAGCCGAGGTTGCTTGGGCTACGCTCGATGATATTATGAGAGTGGAGGAGGAGCTAATTTACCACATCGTTAGGAGGGTTCTCGAGAAGAACCTCGAGGAGTTATCGATACTGGGTAGGAGAATTGAACACCTTGAGAGGGTGAAGCCACCTTTCCCAAGACTATCGTACGATGAGGTTATTGAGAGACTTCAGAGGAAGGGGTTCAACATTAAGTGGGGTGATGATTTGGGAGCTGATGAAGAGAGGGAGTTGACAAAGGACTTCGAGACACCGATATTCGTTATTGGTTATCCAGAGACTTGTAAAGCGTTTTACCATAAGAATGATCCTGAGAGACCGGAAATCACTCTGTCAGAGGACATGTTAGCTCCTGAAGGGTATGGTGAGATAATTGGTGGTGGTCAGAGGATAGATGACGCGCGGGAACTCATAGAGAAGATCAAGAGATTTGGATTGAATCCAGATGATTATCAGTGGTACATCGACCTGAGACGATATGGTTCAGTTCCCCACTCAGGATTTGGTCTCGGAGTAGATAGATTGGTTATGTGGATCTGTGGACTTGACCACATTAGAGATGCCATACCGTTCCCAAGAGATATCCGTAGAGTATACCCATGACTCAAGTCCTCAGAGTACTGATAACAGGTACACCAGGTACAGGTAAGACAACTGTAGCTAAGAAACTATCTCAGGTATTGAATGCCGAGTACATTGATGTCGGTAGTTTTTGTCTCAGCCATAATCTCTGTGTAGAGTACGATGCTAGGAGAGATACTTATGTGATTGATCTTGAGAGAGCTAGGAGTGAGCTACGTGAGTACCTAGCTGAGCTAAGTAAGGTAGTTGTTGATACTCACATACCGTCAGTAATGCCCCCTGACCTAGTAACGCACATCTTTGTACTGAGACTACACCCTCTTGAACTGGTTAAGAGACTTAGAGCTAGGTACAGTAGTAAGGAGGAGAAGATTGCTGAGAATGTACTTGCTGAGTACATTGGTGTCATCGCTAACGAAGCTAGATCATGGTTTAGTTCGGAGAAGGTTTTCGAGATTAATGTTACTGGTCTTGATGTCGATACGATATGCGATATAGTGCTCGGTATAGTTAGAGGAGGTATAGATCCAAGTCCGTATAGGCAGCAAATAGATTGGCTACTGGATGAGAGTGAGGAGCTAACTCAATTAATTATGGAATGTGAGCGAATACTGGGTCGAAGTAGTAGCAATACTCTTAGTGAGGAAGTTTCACCACAGTAGATGTCCTTACCCGAGATCTTCCTCATCACTAGTATCGACCTAGATTTGCTGTGTTGAGTAAAGTAGGTGTAGTACTGGTCATGAAGTGCAGTGCAGTACAGTATGGTGTCTAGTGCTACTAGTAGGTTGATGTAGATTCTATGTGGTTTATCTGTCTCTACTACAGCTATGGGACATTCAAGAGGGTATATGTTACTCAGTACCTTAACTACCAGGCTCAGTACTAATCCATATCTGAAGCACTTCTCTACTCCAGCTAGCACAGCAACTTCATCGCTTTCAGTAGTTAAGGTACCGTCTTTAGTGCGTACTCTAAACGCTAGAGGATTCAGTACTAATGATAGAGTACTTCTATTCGATCTCAGTAGTATCCTGTTGTGCTGTATTTGGTAATCCATGCGTAATCCCATTAATAGTTTGTAATCTTATTGTGAAATACGAGGTTTAGTACTTATGACGTGTTCTGAGGACTTTATCACTGTTCCTAGGTGGGTTCTTGAGAAATTAATCAAGTATGCTATGATGTTCTGTATAGATAGATGTCCTGAAGGTAGAGATCCTGAGACCTGCTACGTCATTGTGCAGTTGTGTAAGGAACTCGGTATACCGTACCCACCTTGCTACCGTGAATATGGTGGATTCTCTCCAGAGTATCTTAGGAAGCTACTTGAGGATATCGAGAGGAGAAGAGGTAAGAGCATTGACGAGTTTCTAGCTGAAATCGAGAAGAGGGGTATTAAATGTCTCGAAGATAGAGTAGACTATATGGAAGCTCTCTTCCTCATGAAGATTATAGAGTGCATTAAGAAGAATCCAAGAATTGTCTACAAATCTGAATGATCTTTGGTATTGGATCCTCTAGCACATCACTTACCTTTAGTAAATCCCCCCGATGAGCTTTAACACGTTTGACTATGCTAAGAACCTTCTTCACAGCTTCGTAAGGATTAGGGCACCAGTAGAGCGGGTATCCTCTTGACGCTACAAACTTTCTAACTTCGAAGTCATGTGGAAATACCGTTATTGCTGGTGTACCTAGCAGTGCGGCTTCTGTAGCTACTGTTCCACCACCTGAGATAACAGCTATAGCGTACCTACATAGAGATAGTGTATCTACAGGTTCTCTCGGAACAATTACCCTCCTTAACTTCTCTAGGTACTCAACATGTTCTGGATACCTAGGTATTGCAAGGATCTTTGTATTACTAGGAAGCTTCTCAGAGAGAAGATGAAGCACTTGATCCACTCCAGTTACATCACGTGCACTGTAGTAAGAAGCTAATGTTTCACCTGTTCTAACGAGAATGTACCTAAACTCCTCTAAACCTAGCTTGGACAACTCATCAGGATCCACTCTATGTCTCAAAATCCACGCAACCTCAAAAACTCCATCAAAGTACTCGATAACCACACCACACCTAGGTAGAGCATACGATAACCTATCAGCAGTAATACACTTTGGTAGTAGTAGTGCACTAGCTAGTGGTACCGTTAATCTGCAGACATAGTATGAGTGAGGAGTATCTACAAGTAGTAGAATTGGTTTACCTAGTCCAAAAGCTACTCTAACGCCCTCTGGTGAACACATGGATACGTGGACTCTAGTTCCTGAGCTAGAGATTAAGTCAACTAGCTTTAACACTCTCTCAGCGTATGCTCTCAACTTTCCCTCTCTAGTACCTCCACCATACTTCCCAATACACACGTACTTCACACCATACTTCTCCAGTATGTACCTGGTGCAGTCGTGCTCTCTACAGGTCACAAGTACCCTACCACCTAGCTCATGGTACAGTACAGAGGCCATTCTAGCATGCTTCGGTGTAAGTACATCAAACCATAGCTCAAGACCCATACTCTACACCACGTATGTTACTACCAGTAGCGCTATTGAGATTAGAAATATGGTAATCCACAGCTTAAAGCTCCACTTCAGTATCCTCCAGCCATCAAGTGGTGGTATTGGTAGTAGGTTGAAGAATAGGATTAGAGAGTTAATCCATGCAATGAACCATAGTAAGAAGTTCCCTAATACTACGTACAGTGTTGTAGTTGCGAGTGCAAGTATAAGATTTATCGTAGGACCAGCAACAGCAATCAAACCTTCATCTCTCCTAGGTATGGGGTACCAAGAGAAGACTGCTACATAACCTGTAGCGATGATCTTAAACGGTAGAAGTATGCTTATGAGGGATAATAGCGCTAGCCTCTTAGATAACATGTACCTAGCTGGGTAACCTAACTTCATAGCTACGTACTTGTGAAGAAATTCGTGAGGGACTAAGGATATGGTAACCACAGTAATTACGTATAGCAAGAGCTTTGGATTGGATAGTACCGTCACTAGCGATAATATTGGCTGTCTATACATACCTGAGGAGAATATGAGGATCGTAATCGCTAGTGCCACAACTAAGTCTTTAATCTCATCCCTAGTAAACACACAAACACCTCAGTAACACACCTAGGAGACCCTAATTAAGGTGTTATTCCTCATAAAGTTGTATGTCGACTACCCATAAGCTGGCATGTAGGTACTGTATTGTGACCTCAAGGGTTGATCCTGCTTCAGATACAGTACTGAAGAAGTTAATTGAGATATCTAGGTTGAGGAATACAGGTACCTACCTATTCGGTAGTGAAGTCTATAAGGATCCTGATGAAAGATTCTACGTGATTTCTGTTCCTGACGACTTACTGTACGTTGATTACCTAGAAAACTACGTAGTGACACAACTGTTCATCTTCGTTAGTAGACACGAATCAGCTAGTAGAAGACCGAGTTTACTAACTCACGTACCTGGAAATTGGACTGATGAAGCTAGGTATGGCGGTAGACCTCGTTCAATATGTATTGCACCACCTTCAAATATGCTTGAAGCCCTTCGTACTCTACATAATCTGAGCAGAGAATTTGGTCTTGAGGGCTGGTCTATAAGTTATGAAGCAACACACCATGGGCCATACCTTGAGGCAACTCCTGTAATGTTCATAGAAATTGGTAGTAGCGAGGAGGAATGGAGGAATGAGAAAGCAGCTGAGGTACTTGTTCATGCTATCGAGGCAGCTATTGAGGCAAAACAGGTTAAGCATGTGGCTGTAGGCATTGGAGGACCACACTACGCACCTAAATTCACTTCAATAGCGCTTAGAGAGGGGATTGCATTTGGGCACATAGTTCCGGAGTATGTACTTGAGGGAATTAGTAGTAATGAAATTGTTATGGCAGTTAAGAGATGTAGTGAAGTTGTCACTGAGATTATCTTTGATTGGAAGGGGATTAAGGGTGGTTTAAGAAAGAGGTTATATGAAATTGCTAACGAGCTAGGTAAAGTACATGGATTTACTGTCATTAAGAGATGAGTTATACTAAGTATGGTATTCTCCTTTCCTCTCTTCTCTCTTCTCCAGGTCTTGTAAATGATGTTAGGAAGATCTTAGGTAACTTATCCTCTCTAAGTAACTTATACATGTAGTCTCGGTACTCTGAGGTGTGCTTTATATCGAACTCAATGAGTTCTTCCGCTATCTTTAGAATTTCTTCACTAAACTCCTTGAGCAGCTCTTTAGGCATTAGAGACATTATTTGCGAGGATTGAAGCCACTTCTCAAGTTCGTACAAGTTCTGTTCTATGTACATGCAGGCTAGTTGTGCTGAGAGGAGGAGTGATAGTCTATCACCTTTATCAATAGATCTAAGACTTTCTTCTAGAATTTTCTTCATCTCTTTCTGTGCCTCTAGATTCCTCTCTATGAGTCTAAGTAGCTTCCTAACGGACCTACCAGATATGCTAGATTCAAACATGTTTATCGCCTAACTCAACTCTACTCTAGGGATGTATGTATATAAACCTTAGCTCAGAAGGTGTTCTCTCATCGAGTTTAACAAATCCAAATCTTACAAACTGAATTCTAGCACCTACCTCTAGCTGTCTTACGGAGTCCTCTGCAAGACCACGTACTGTTTTAAGGTTCATACCTTCAGGAACTATGACAGATACCTCTACGCTATAGGCTGGGTGAACCCACTGAATTATTGGTGGTTCAAACTTCTTTACCTCACTTACATCCTTGCTATGGTATCTAGCTCTAATGATGTCTCGACTTACTTCGAGTACCGTTACATTACATAGCTCCATTAACCTAACTATTAACCCCACCTTCATAAGCTCTAGATCGCTTCTAGAGATGTAGAGTGTTAGCTCACTGTTCTCTGGACGAAGCTTTAGAACCCTCGCACCTCTCTCAGTTCTTGTGGGGTGTCTCTTCAGTACTGCTTCGAGTTCACTAGGTACATCCTCAATAACTAACTTTACGGGATCTGGTACGAACATGTACCTATCTACTTGTGGATCAAGTATCTTCTTATTTATTGAGAAGAGGTTTTCGAGACTTATCGATGCATCAGTTGGCTTTATCCCAACGTCCAAGATTATCCTCCATATAGTCTCGGGTAAGATACCTCTCCTCCTTAAACCAGCTAGAGTAGGTAATCTAGGGTCATCGAATCCTGTGAAGAGACCTCTTTCAATACCCTCTCTAATCCTTGACTTACTGAGTACGGTACCCTCTAGCTTTAATCTACCAAAGTGAATTGCTTCTGGGTACTTCCAGCCCATGTACTTGTAGATGTACATTTGCTTAACTGTATTGATACTATGTTCTTGAGCCCTCAAGATATGTGTTACACCCATTAGGTGATCATCTATTGCACAGGCGAAGTTGTATGTTGGCCACATCCAATATCTTAGAGCTTTGTTCCTACCATATCTATAAAGTAGGTATGGGTGAGGATATTTCTCAGGATCTACGATCCTAAAGGCAACCCAATCTCTAACTGATGGATCTGGATGGCTTAGATCTGTTTTCACACGTAGTACGGCATCACCTTCATCTAGTCTATTCTTGCCCGGAATCACAGGTTGACCATTCACTAATCTATCCCATAGCTCAAGATTCTCCTCAATCATTCTATTCCTACAGGGACAAGCCATTCCCCTGTCTCTGTACTCTCTCCACTTCTCAGCTGGGCAAGTACATACGTAAGCTCCTCCCAACTCAATTAACTTCTTCGCATAACTATAGTAGATCTCTAACCTCTCTGATTGAATGTACTCCTCACTCCACCTAAGTCCTAACCATCTAAGGTCTTCCCTAATCATCTCGTACGCATCAATACCTCTATCTGGATCGAGCAATGGTCTCTTAGTTCTAGGATCCGTGTCCTCAAATCTAAGTATGAACTTACCGTTGTACAACCTAGCATACTCGTAGCTCAATATAGCAGGTCTTGCACTACCTAAATGTAATACAAAATCAGGATTAGGTGCGAATCTAGTTACGACTCTACCCCACTTATTGACGTTAGGTAGTGGAGGCAGCTTCTTCTCCTCACTTGGTCTTTCCCTCGACTTAAGCACTTCTGGGAATTTCTCTTCGAGAAGTCTCTTCTGTTTGTCAATACTCATTAAATTTACTTCCTGAACAATTTCCTGTACAACCTTCACAATCTCTCTAGCTACCTTACGTAAGTGAGGTAGTTCACCGAGAACCTTATTCACAACAGGACCTGTAGCCGCCTTTCCACCATGCTCAATAGCATTTAAGAGAGCATACTTGAGAGCTACCTTCCTAACTAGCTCAATATCTAGTGTCATTGTACTCTACCCTAGAACCTCCTTGATAATTTTCATTACCTTATCGTAGATCTCCCTCAATCTATCCTCGGTCTTGAACTCAATGAATATCCTCAGTACAGGTTCAGTACCTGAAGGTCTGACCAGGAACCAACCATCTGGCATGATAACCTTTATTCCATCAACTGTGATGCACTTGTATTCACTGAATTCAGCTGACAACCTCTCAATGAGTTTTGGTACTAGTACCTTCTTCTCTGGTTCAAGCCTTACCTTTGTCTTCAGCAGTACGTAACTTGGTAACTTATCGTATAATTCATCTAGACTAGCATTTAGATCAGCTAACATCTGCATCATCAATGCTGTAGTCATAGTACCATCTCTAACAGGTACTAACTCAGGATAGAGGAAACCACCATTCTCCTCAAACCCACAGCAAGCATTTAGCTCCACGATCTTCCACGCTATGTAGATAGCACCAACAGGAGTCCACACAACATCAACACCCTTCTTCTTGAGGATCTCCTCGACAAGGGATGACGACGATACAGCTGTAACTACAGGTCCTCTCCTACCCTTATCAACGAGATACATCGCGAGTAATGTACCTGACCTATCACCCCAGATAACTCTTCCTCTCCTATCAATGAAGATCGATCGATCACCATCACCATCGTAGGCAACACCAAAATCCACATCGAGTTTCTTTACCATTTCAGCTGTTGACACTAAGGTCTCTGGAGTTGGTTCCGGTGCTCTACCTGGGAACGTACCATCAATATGTGAGTTAACTGAAATGACTTTAGCACCCAACCTCCTAGCAACCTCTGGAGCTGTTAAGGAGGCTACACCATTAGCACAATCAAGCAACACCTTAAACCTCCTCTTAGCTATTAAGTCAGCATCGACTTTAGCCACAACATCGTCTATGTAATCCTCAATTAGCTCACTACAGCTATAAACCTTACCAAACTTACTGTAGTCAACTCTAGTGAATCTCTGCTCAAAGAATATATCCTCAATTTTCCGCTCATCCTCCCTAGGGATCTCAATTCCGAATCTACTAATGACCTTAATGCCGTTGTACTCTGGTGGATTATGGGATGCAGTAACCATTACACCACCCGAGAAACCGTGCTTCTTGACTAAGTACTGAAGTGTTGGTGTTGGCGTGTAACCTAGGTTATAGACCTCACATCCACATGATGCTAGGCAACCTGCGACAATACCTGCATACGCCACACTACTTGATCTACCATCATGTCCAAGAAGTACTTCACCACCACTGAAGTAAGTGCCTATAGCAAGTGCTAGCCTAGTGACAAACTCTGGAGTCAATTCTCGATTAACCACACCACGAACTCCATCAGTACCGAACAACCTACCCAAGGAGTTCACCTCAAGTAACGTACTGAAGAACAGAAGTTAATAGAGAAAATAAAACTTAATCCACGTGGCCACCTTAACCTAGTCAGACCTTGTAAGCTATATCACTCATCAACGCCACGTGGAGTCATCACTAGAGGACTAACCCACGTAGACATATTTATTTGTAGTACCGTTTCCCTACGTGACCTCTATTATCTCAAATCCTTCATCTCTTAATTCCTCAAGGAATTTCTTGATTGTAGATGCCTCGTACTTCGGTGGTATGTAATGAAGGGTCGTGTGTTCTGACATGAAGAGCCAAGCTGTTCTATCAAGTTTTCTATCGTAAGTCACTAATTCGAGGAACTCAGGTCTTGGCTTACCTAGGAGAACTACTATGCGATTAGCTCTCCAATTCCAGTACAGTACTCTCCTCGATGGTGCAAACCAAGGAAACAGTAGTATTGCTAGTGAACCTCCTGTTTCAGGTAGGTACATGTACGAGACTAGAGCACGAACTCTAGTATCGAACTCTACCTGTCCTGGTAGCACAAGTACATGACTCATCTTATCTCTAGCAACCTTTGTCTTCACTTCAAATAGCTCACATAGTACTGTATCCTGTGTAGTCAGTGGATTAACAACTAGAGTTCCTGATCTCGTTAACTTACATATTTCAGGTACATAGACCTCCTTGATCGCATCTTCGTAATTTACACCATAGAGTGCATAGAGAAGGTCATAATCTACGTCATCTCCAACCAAGTAATTCTCTATAATAGCTAGTACGTAGGGCTTAGCCTCAACTAAACTCATGAACCTCTCGTATATCGGTATGTAGTGCTTCTCCTCAGGTAGTTCAGCATACTGCGCAAGTATGTTATATACGTACTGAGGTACCAGTACGGTGTCGCGACTAACCTTATTCAGTATACCTAGCTTCAGTAGCAGTTCAGCACCTGTACCTGTAGCTAACTCCATTAATGCTGATAGGGTATCTAGGTCAACTTCACTACTACAGTACTTCGCAAAGACCTTAAGTACCTTCTCAGCTCTATCACCTTCACTCTTAATTCTGTTGAGAACCAGCTCCTCCAATACCTTTCGTAGTTCGGTAGCTATAACTGAGCATAGTGTACTCCTCTCCTCTTCACTTAGCTTCAGCACGAGGAGACACATCGAGAGTACATTCCGAAACCTACCACCGTATCTCAACTTGAGTAGTGGTAGTAACTCATCAATAGGCTCATCACCACGATACTGAGAGAGTAAGTAGCTGCACTCAGCAACCTCCGGATACAGTCTACAGATCTCAATCACCTTACTCAGAATAGATGACATACTCAACTCCACACAGTAATCCACAGTGGCACTAAGTTATAAACTCTAAGAACTACCTCCATGACTCAACAATCTCTTAATTAAGAATTTCATTCTACGTTTAATCCTTCTAGCTAGTAGTAGTGAGAGTATAGGATCAATCTCTAGTACAGACTCAAGCACACGCTCAAATACGTACTTACAAGCTAGATCACTCTCAGCAATAGCGTACCTCAGGTCAGAAACCTCAACAATGTCCCTACCACTTAGCCTCGCACTAGTCTTAGCCAATATCTCAATCATAGCAACTAACCCAACTAATCCACCTCTGAGAACTTCAGTAATGTATGTAAGGTATGCTGGCTCCAATACACCTACCCTTCTCAAGACCTCCCACATATAGTCCCTACCAAACCTCAATGCATCATCCGAAAACCTCATCAGTAGAACCTCCTCAGGTACCTCAACACTAGTACCCTCGCTAACCAACATCTTGAGAACCTTGAGAACTCTACCTCTAACATCATCCCTACTCTCCAAGTACTTACACGCTAACTCCTTCAGAAACTTCCTCAGGTCAGAAATACAGCTCTCAACGCAATCCTTACCTAGACGAAGTACATAGTACTCACGACCACTAACCATAACTCTACGACAAGAACCTTCACGACGTAAGCTAGCTAGGTGCTGACAATACTTCTCAAATGCCCACGAAATAGCTAATGTAGCTTCTACAAGAGAGCTACAGTCCAATTCTCTAAGGACATCAGCTATACACCACATAAAGGCTCTCTTACCATCGAAATCAAGCAACACAACTAAGTCATCGACAATACACAGTGGTAGCAATCCACCTAACGAGAACCTAGAATCGTAGTAGCACCACTTGAGGAACTCCTCACCTGTGGGAACTTCACTTAGCAACCTACGTACGTACTCCTCAGTAATGACCACTCCATCACCACGATCAACACCAGGACAACGATACAGATCAACAAAGATTTCCCCAGGTTTAGGAACCGCTATGTAGATGGGAAATAACCTACAGACACCTGGTCTATCACCATATATGGTACAGGTAGCTACATTACCAAACGCAACAAATGGGCAAGTCCCAGATTCTGTCGGCACAATGACACATGCAATGTCATCAATTACGTCTGATAGACCTCTGTCACTAGCTACCTTCTTCAACACTTTAGCTTCCATCGGCGTCAACCTGATATAGTCGCTACAGCATGAACCACATCTAGTACACTGGAACCTGTGTTCGATACCCTGAAATGTCAACACAATCTTCATGAGACAACCCTTACTCGGTACCTAGGTAAAACTTTATTGCTACCTCAAGTACAAGTTCTTGTTGTCTGAGGCTAAAAGTATGTCGCTATACATTGGAGACATCAGTAGTATCTTTGATGAACTGCTTAGAGTTCTCGAGAAGGTAGATACCGTAGATATTAGACCTTATGTCCGTAAGCTACTTGACGTCGTCTTCTCGATTCTCCACGATAGGGACAAACTACGTGAATTAGCACTTAAACTCCATGACTACTCAACCATGTTACTAGCTGAGTGTGAGTACGTTGATGATAGAGGAAGGTACGTGAGGTATAGAGTTTGTGACCTCCTTCACATTCTACATCAGTTCGTGATAGGTCTTACAAGAGATGGAGTTGAAGATCTTGATCTTGAGAAGGAATTACCAAGCGCTGCAAAAGCTGTTCTCAGAGGCGAATTCTCTAGCATGAGCTACCTAGTATTTCGTTGCGCAAGGAAGCTCCTTTCCTTAAGTAGACAGGATCTCGAGAGTATTCTTGATGCTGTAAAGAGTATTGAAGTTCGTGGTGAGGATCCTTCCTCGGTTTTCCTTCGTAATTGTCTTGATGCTCTGTCCGCACTCATAGATGTTCTTAGGGAGGTTAAGAAGTAGTATGGGTTTGGAGGATTACTTGAGAAAGGTGTTGGAGTTACTTGAGAAAGAGAGGAATAGGTATAGGGGTAAGTGGGTTGCTGTTAAGGATGGTAAGGTACTCTTCGCATCAGATAGCTATAAGGACATCTACCGGATGATTTGGGATTCAGGTGAGGCTGGGGACATATTCGTGATCTATGTACCAACAGAGGAGGACGAGGCCTTTAGAAAAGCTGAGAAGATTAAATTGAGCTTAGTGTAGTTCACTGCATTGAGAGTATTATTAAATAGGGTCGTCACGAGTTACTACTCTAGATGCTGAATAGAACCCTCGCTGAGTTCTCGTGCTGAAGCTGAGCTACGCTGAGGGAGTGATCGTGGCTAAGGCACAGCAGGTCGAGAAGCTATCGACAAAATACCTAGACCTATATTATGTGTACTCATTCGATGTGGGTTCACCAGTATCCATTAGGGATCTGATAGATGCTCTACTCAGTACAGGTGTTGGTGTCTGTGCTCTAGTCTACATCCCACGTAGTGAAGTTGAGAAGTACAGGGAGAGCGGTTGGAGAGTTCTACCTCACGACCCTACATCCTGGATAGTGCCTGTACTGTATCCCTCACAGGTCAGTGAGCAGTATATCAAGTACTTTACTGTTCGAGGTTCAGTAGATACACAGCTCATGGATGAGATGTACTTGGAAAGGAGTGAATTTGCTAGAATACACCTTGGTAAGGTCAAGGTACTGAGGTTAGCAAGAAGTGGATTAGATAAGGTAGGTATGGTGTTAACTGATCGATACTGCCCGATAACTGGTTACCTCGAGCTTCTTGTGCATGAGTCTGGAATCTTCACATTAACGCTTTGGTTTCCAATAAGGGGAGAAATTTCATCTACAGAGGTCATAGATCTGAGGTATAGACTCGAAATTGAGGGTTCTCTTTACTCTATATATAAAGATGTATTGAAAGTGAACATATTGCTGAGGTATGGTAAGGAAATTGAGTTAGGACCTCTACCATACGTCGTTGTACGTGATATAGGAGGTGAAGAGAGGTACCTAAGGGTTGCAGACGTACTTGAGATGTATGCTAACTACATTAGGTACCTAGTTCTCTTGAAGAGAGGTAGTAGAGTGAGTTCGCTAACTGAATTGGAGAACAACATGAGAAATCCCTGGAATACCTTCTTCACTATTCTCTTTACTGAAGTGTTGAAGGGTGAGAGAAAATTCATAGAGGTACTTAGGAGGTACTATGCGCAGCTATACGCTATGACGTACCTCCACAGAGGTGTTATCCCGCATTCAATTGTATCTAGGTCATTATCTAGCACGTATGCTAGGACAGTAGAGCTAATGGATTTCAGTAGAGGTAGAGTAAGGAGAGTAGCACCGAGAATAACATTGGTTCTCAGTGAAGATGAGGCTCACATAGTTTCTGTTCAGAAGAGATACATTGGGAGAGGTGAAATGGGTAAGAAGCTTAGACTTCTCAACATTACAATTATGGAGTTTCTCAATATCGTGAGGCATCTACTTAAGACCTTAGACTACCTATTAACTTCAAAGAAGCTTAATGACATTGATGCTTTGACGAGGTTTAGAGAGGAGTTCAGTAGGGCAACAGATTACCTAAGTAACTGTTTCTACCTCAAGGATGCTGAGTCAAGGAGATTATTCAATCACTGTGTAAAGGTCTTTAGAGTTGATGATCTAGCATCTTTGGTCAATAGTAAGTTTGAGTCGTTAAATTATGTCATGTTAACTAGATACCAAGATAGGATAACTAAGATGCAGCTACTACTTACCATAGTTTTTGGCATATTTGCTATACCATCAATACTATTCTTCTACTGGGAATGGTTTTACGACTATGTCCTAACCGGTGAATCAACAGCTCTTCTCCCAGTAACCATACTATCGTTCTTCCCCATAGTACCTGTTCTAGCTGTGATACTGTATCTCTACCGAAAGTGGAAGAAGGAAGTCTTTATGTAGGTACTTACCTAGGTTCATACTGAGGTTAAGCATATGAGTGGAGAGATTCAGGTTTTCAAACCTTACAGCATTGAAGAAGGTAGATTTCTAGTTAAGTTAGCTAGGAAAGCTGTTACAGAGTACCTCATACATGGTAAGGTCATTGATCCACCATCTGAAACCCCTGAGAAATTACTTAGAGATAGGTATGGTGTATTTACAACAATTGAGGTTTACCTAGGTCCTGCTCATAGGGAATTACGTGGATGTATTGGATTTCCACAAGGGTACAAGAACGTAGCTACAGCAGTAATACTGTCAGCTATTGCTGCTGCAACAGAAGACCCTCGGTTTCCACCAATGACTGTTGATGAGCTTAGTAAGGTAGTGTTCGAAGTGTCAATACTATCACCAATGGAATTGATAAAGGTTGAAGATCCTAGGGACTACCTTAAGCACATTAAGGTGGGTTATCACGGGTTAATGATTGAGAAGGGATTTAGAAGTGGTTTACTGTTGCCTCAAGTACCTGTAGAATATGGTTGGGATGAAGAGACTTTTCTATGTGAGACCTGTATCAAAGCTATGCTACCACCAGATGCATGGTTAGAGAGAGATACTAGGGTGTATAGATTTCAAGCTCAGATATTCATGGAAGTAACACCTAATGGAGATGTTGTAGAAAGGGATTTAGTTGAAGAACTGAGATTAAAGAAACAGCAAAATCCGTGACTTCAGTATTGAAGTTACGTAGGTACGTAGCATAGGTACAGTAGTAACTTCTTGACCTTACTGTAAAGATCTAGTTTTACTGTACTCAATTCTCCAATGTATTTAGCGACTGAAATTAAAGTACTAAGAGGTACTTCACTTCTCGAGCTTAGATACTCCAAGTACCTCATAGCCAGCTGACGTAGGCTAGTTCTCAACACATGAGATATAAGTGCTAGAGGTTTAGCTAGTATGAGAAGCCTCGCTCTCATGTTGCTGAACTTAAAGTCTTCTTCACAATACTGTGTAGTCACGTAAAGTGCTAAGTGTATTTGATCTAGTAGTAGACCAGCTCTAAGTAGCTCTAATGTCACTTCAGCATCCTTAATAGCCATAGACAGGTCGTTGAGAACAGCTTTAACCACTGTACCTACATTACTTGTATTAAGTATTTTCGAGAGTGGTTCCAGATACTCTCTAGTTAGTACCGGAAGCATGTAATGAGCTACTGTTCCATGGAGTATGGCATGACACACTTCATGTTGAAGCACTGCTGTTGTGACTTTTTGCGGTAAAGTCTTCATTACCTCGCAACAAATCCATATTCTCGGTACTCCACTCCAACACTCATGTAGAGCTAAGAGCTCTGGACTTATGGACTCAGTGAAAGCGCCAACCGAACTAGAGTACTCACCTAATACTCGTAACATCCTATCCCAGGTATCGAATACTAGAGCATGAATTACACTCGGGCTGTAGTCCCTTGGACATACTCGACGTAGCACATCTCTTGCTATGTGTAGTATCTTCATCTTGAACTCATCACTTACATACCCGAACTCCTCAATGACAATGCAGTAATGCCACTTTTTCACAGAAATCATCTCTCTAAAGATTTCCACAGTACAATTACTTCCTAGCTTATAAAAAGTACCCTACAGAAGTAGCTAGAGGATATGATACATGTATACTGAGTTCCCTAAGGACTTTCTCCTCGGCTACTACCATGGAGACCAGCTAAGAATTACGAATTCCACTACAGTTCAAACTCACTTTCTGCAGATGATAAATCAACAAGTGATTCTGGTTGAGAATTCTACCCTGAAGGTCTTAAGTACCTACTACTAGAGCTTAAGCGTAGATATGGTGTGCCCATGATAGTTGCTGAAAATGGTATAGCTAATAAGCTTGATATCTTGAGACCAAGGTACATAGTATCGTGCGTAGCTCAGGTAATTGAAGCGTTGAAGGGAGGCGTTGATGTTAGGGGGTACTTACACTGGTCATTGATTGACAATTACGAGTGGACTCAAGGATTTAGAATGGGGGTTGGGCTCTGCTATGTCGATTACAGTACAAAGAAGAGATACCTAAGACCAAGTGCGCTGGTATTCAGAGAAATTACAGCTAGTAGATCGATACCAGAGGCTCTTGAGTACATGAAGGAACCGATTAAGTTATGTGAATTCAGAATCTGTACGGAAGTATTTCTAATTTGTGATGAGTGCCTTGGGTCCTGATGAGGTGATGAGTCAGCCTGATGCTGATATTGAGGTAATGTAAATTTAGGGTTAGGGGATCAATATCACCACATGTACTCAATCTCGAAGAACTACCTAGCTAACCTACTTAAGGAACTGTGTTCGGTACCTGGAGTATCAGGTGCTGAGAGACCTGTTAGGGAGTACATTGCTAAGTACATTAAGGAGCTATGTCCTTCTGGTATTTCACTGTACTCGGATACCCTAGGTAATCTCGTTGTGAAGCTCGGTGAAGGTAGTCCGAAGATAGCTCTCATGGCTCACATGGATGAAGTAGGCATTGTCGTGAAGTCCATTGAGGAACGTGGTCTCATTAGGTTTTCGTACGTTGGTGGTCTAGATACTAGAGTGATGCTAGGACAAGTAGTTGCCATATATGGATCAGGATCGAAGTTACGTGGTAAGAGTTGGTGGGAGAGAAAGGTCCTTGGTGTTGTTGGTGTTAAGCCAATTCACCTGCTGAGTGAGGAGGAGAGGAAGAAGGTTCCTGATGTCAAAGAACTCTTCATAGATATTGGTCTACGAAAGAGGGAAGAGGTTGAGGAGCTTATTCAGGTAGGTGATGTAGGTCACGTAGAGAGATCTTTCATACGCTTACCTACAGAGATAGGTGATGTAGTGTCTGCAAGAGCTCTAGATGATAGAGCAGGATGTGCAGTACTACTAGGAGTTCTCAAGCAGCTTATTGATCGTGAGGTAAAACCTCAAGCTACTCTCTACCTGGTCTTCACAGTTCAGGAGGAAATAGGGTTAAGAGGTAGTAGAGTCATCACATACAAGCTCCATGAAGAGGGCTTAGAAAAGGCAATAATAATTGATGTAACTCATGCAGCTGGGTACCCAGGCCTAGAGTATATTGAGTACCCTGTTGAACTAGGTAAAGGTCCAGCAATATCGAGAGGACCACCAGTTCACGAGGAGTTAACAGAGCAAATTCTCGAAATCGCAAATAGGTTAAAGGTACGGGACAATGAATTTACATACCAAATAGTTCCTGAAGCAGGTAGAACAGGAACAGACCTCGATGTCGCTCAAATAGTGAGAACTGGAATAGAGGCAACGGTAGTTAGTATACCACTGAGGTACATGCATACAGGTTCAGAAGTAGTGAACCTAAAGGATTTAGAAAATACAGTCAAGTTACTCGTAGAGACAATACTGAAGCTAGGTAGCTAAGTAACTCAAGTACAATCACCACAAACTTAACGACAACTTACTTTTGATAAAGAGTAAGTTGTTTTGCCGAAATAGTTAACTCACAACATATGAGGACTATGGTCATCGTATTTGCGAGACCTGAGAGAAGTAGAATTCGATCCAATTGAGCACTATCTTAGAGATACTATAGTGAATAGTGATACCTCTCAAATGAACTCCCTTCCTGACAACTACCACTCTCATACAAATCAATGTGTGCAGTAGATGTGATTAGGCAGTAATCACTTGAGCATAGGTAGGTACTTAGCATTGAATAAGATAGAGGAGATACCAAAGGAAAACAACACCAGTTATTGGATTTTGATGAAGAAGATTTAGGTCTAGAACCTATAGACCTCACCCGGCTTTAGGATCACTACCTCAACTTCAGGTACTTTCTCCTTAACCAACCTCTTAAAGAGTTCTGGATCCTGTCTTATTACCGGAAACGTATTGTAGTGCATCGGTATTACTACCTTTGGTCGTAGTATCTCGGTAAATTTAGCTGCTTGTCTAGGATCCATTGTGAATACGCTACCTATGGGTAGTAGAGCTATGTCTATCGGGTACAGTTCACGTATGATAGACATTTCGTGAACTATACCTGTATCACCAGCGTGGTATACACTACATTCCTTACCTCTAACGATGAAGCCACATGGTGTACCTCTCGTACATGAGTGGTGAGCTGGTACCATGATTACCTCAATTCCATCTACCACCATTACACCGCCGATATTCATGGCTATGGCCTTATCCTCAGGTACTCCCTGTGAAATAGCGTACTGAGTTAGTTCGTAAACTGATATGAACTTAGCACCTGTTTTCTTCACTACATCGATTGCCTCACCTAAATGATCATCATGGTCATGTGTAACCAGCACGAGATCTGCTCTCGAGATATCAGCTAACTTCACTGGTGACATAGGGTTTGTAATCCATGGGTCGATATACAGGATCTTACCGTCAATCTCTATTTCGAAAGCAGCGTGACCTAACCACTTGATGTAACCCATGGAACCACCTAATTACTGAACGTACTTAGGGTATTAAGTTAGTTTCACAGAGGTTTACTCGATGAGCGTTCTTAGAGAGTATAAAGAGCATGAATTCTTTAGTAACCTGAGGATACCACCAACAATACCATTCGTCATAAGGTGTGATGGTAGGAACTTCCATAGGCTATGTACTGAGTTGAGATTAGAAAGACCGTATGATGAGCGATTGATTAAGGTGCTAGTAAGGGCAGGGATGGAGATTTATGAAGCAGGTTTTAATCCACTGCTCATTTACGTGTTCTCAGATGAGCTAAATATCGTATTCACATCAGATACTTCATTTAGTAGAAGGTATGAGAAGCTAGTATCGATACTACCTTCAATAGTATCTGCTAGAACGAGTGTCGAGCTATCGAAGTTATTTGGGAGGGATGTTATTGCCGCATTTGATGCGAGGGTTGTATTACTTAGTGACTTCAATGACATAGTGAACTACTTGATTTGGAGACAAAGCGATTGTTGGAGAAACTTCCTAAATTCCTATGCACAAACAATCCTACTTAAGAGGGGATTCACACCGAGAGAGATCTCGAAGGAGTTAAGTGGTAAAGGTAGTGAGTACCTACTTAACTTAATTTGTAGTGAATTTGGTTCAGTAGATGCAATCCCTACATGGCAGAGACGTGGGGTCCTTATCTTTAAGAAGAAGGTAACTAAGATTAGTCGAAATCCCTTAACAGGTACTGAAGTCGAGGTTACTAGGAGAGTTACTTATGTTGAGTGGAATGTACCACTATTCTCATCTACTGAAGGTAGGAGGCTAGTGGAGCAAATATATGCTGAGTACTGCAATGGGCGGGAGAGGTCATGAGTTAAGTATATATTCTACGAATGTAGCGGTAGCTAGGTTATGACGCTAGTAGAGGGTGCAGCAGCGTGCATGCACAATATCACTGATCTCCATGCTGTAGTTGATCTCATTAGGGATTTCTGTTATGAAAATGAACTTCTTGAACCTAACGACGAAGTTGTTGTGTGTATCTCCTTTGGTAAGGACTCGATAGCTATGTACTACCTACTACATGAGCTAAGGAAGGAAATGGGGATATCACTGATCCCTCTACTCGTAACCTACCCAAGACATAGATTCAGCAATGAATTCCTGAACTACCTCAGGAAGGTAATTCCAGACTTAAATGTAGTAGTTCCTGAACAAGATGATTACGTTCTCGCTAAATCTGAGAAACCTTGTGAAGTATGTAAGTTAGTTCGGAGAGAAACCATTAAAGAATTCGTCATTGAGAGAGGATTTAGGAAAGTAGCTACAGCACATACGCTTTGGGACCTCATAGCGTACCTTATTGAGTTGCTTTTCCTCACAAATTTTCACCTAGAGAGAGCACTTAACATTGAGAGGGGAGTCGAGGTTCTTTCTAGGTTTCTACCTAAGTACAGAGCACGTGACGGTGTTACTGTAATTCACCCACTTCTAGTACTGGGTGAGGACGTTACTGAGTACATAGCCACAAAGGTGATGAGGTTCTCAGTTACGCCAAGATGTACGTTCAGTGCATTAAGACCAAAGAGGAAGTTAGCTGAAGTAATTAAGGTACTTGCTAGAGGTACTACCTATCGCGACCTCATGTCCTTAATCAGTAAGTGCATAGATATGCAGCAGTTACGTAGTTACGTCACTAGCAAGGACTTCCACACATACCTACTTTAGTAGTGAAGTTACTGTAATACCCCTACTTCAGGAGGTAGGACTGATAAAATTTCTCGACAAGAAAAGATACTCGATGAACCACCATAGCATCAGGATACTCCTAGGTACACCTCTCCCAGCAAAACCAAAGCCATGGCTACACTTCAGAGTTCCAGGAATTGTTATTAATGCATTTCAACTCTATAGGTCACCAAGCATACTGGAGAAGATAAGGGAGGTTGGAGGAGTTAGGAAATACCTCGAGGTTACTGATGATGTTGAGATATGGGTTGACAGTGGTGGCTTTCAGTTCATGAGACATGGAATCTCCATCACAGTAAATGAGATAGCTAGAGTGTATAGGGTGTTAAGAGATGTCGATTACTTCGTGAACCTAGACTACCCACCAACACCTTACGACACAATTGATGAAGCTAAGAAGAAGGTAGTAGCAACACATAGAAACTACATCTTCCTTATGGAGTACCTAGGTAGAGACAAGGTAGTACCTGTACTACACATACAGCGAAGTTTAGACCTAATTAAGACACAGGTCAAACTATACGAGAACTGTGAGAAAATTGCTATTGGTGGACTTGTACCCTATGTACTGATATCTAGAGGAATTAGACGGAGTAGAGAATATAGCATTTACGTACTTAAACTGTTTCGAGACTACTTCTCAAGGTCTAGAATTCATGTACTCGGTATAGGTTCACCAACAGTAGTACCAATACTGTCGGTACTCAACATAGATTCAACAGATAGCTCAACGTGGAGAGTTAAGGCTGCTTACGGTAAGGTTATCGTACCGGGTATTGGTGAGAGGCACGTTACTAATAGAGTCATAAGATTCGGTAGGAGGAGGATGAGTCACGATGAGCTCAGTGAGTTAATCAATACACTTCGCATAACGGGATTTCCATTACTAAGTGAGGTAGATTCGCTGTTAACAACATTTGAGGGTAGAGCACTGATCAATGCTTGGGTACTGATATACGCGGTATCACAGTACCCTCTATCTTCACCATTTCGAAAGTTGCTGAGGATAGCTATGAGAATTCGTGAAGTACCTAGAGAGGAGGTTGAGAGGGTAATTGAGGTTATGTCAACTAGATTACTGGAGACTATGTAGATCGAACACGTCCTCTAATGTATCGCTTAATTCTTGTGCTAAGTATCTGAATTGCGTTAACTATTCGTGGTGAGTAAAGTAACTTCAACATGGGTGGTGTCAAGAGAGTTGATACGTAGATCAAGACAATAGCAGAGAGATATACCTCGAGTGGTATGAAATCCAGAGCTAAGCCCAAGGTAGCTATAGTCAGACATACTTCTCCTCTAGGCATCATACCTACACCAACTCTTAGAGCACGTACAGCATCGAAGCCAGCTACAATAGCACCAATACCACAACCGATCACCTTACTAATTATACCTGAGGTGAGGACGAGTACGTAGAGCAGTATGTACTCAAACCTCATAGCCTCTTTAAAGTCGAGGGATGCCGTAGCATATACGAAGAATACTGTAGCAAAGGTATTTGCTATAATAGCTAATCTATCATGGTACCTAGAGACTGCAGGCATCTCAGATAAGGCAAGACCAAAAGCGTATGCACCGACTATTGGTGCTAGTCTAACATACTCAGAGGAGTGCGCCACTAACAGCATGAGAGCAAGAACAATTACATACCTAGAATCCTCAACTTTGAAAAAAGATAGGAATCTGTGGATATGCCTTGAGCATCTATGACCAAGAAATACGATAGTAAACCAGAACAAGAGAGCAAGTACCATAGTTACCGCAATCTCGAGCAAACAAATACCACGACCATGAACTATTTGAAGAACAAGCGTTAGTACTAGGAGACCAAGGATGTCATCGAGAACAGCAGCACCGAGGATAGACATACCCTCAGGAGTATTCAACACCTTCAACTCTATCATGGTCTTAACCGTAATGCTGACACTGGTAGCAACTAATAGAGCACCAAGTATTAGACATGTAGTAGCGTCATAGCTTAGGATACTACCAACAGCGTACCCAAGAGCAAAGGAAACAATGACACCGAGAACAGCTATGGTGGACATGGGGGTAAAGTAGTGTCTAAACTCTGAAAATCTAGTCTCTAAACCAGCCAGAAACAGCAAGACAGCAACTCCAAACCAAGCAACATGCTCCGTAATTTCATTTGGTTGGACAAGCCCCAAGACTGTAGGACCAATGATTATACCAGCAAGAATATCACCTAGAACAGGCGGATAGTCAATTAGGGAGAATAACTCCTCAAATAACTTGCCTACGATCAGTATAATAGCGAGATCGCGAATAAACACAGCAAACGGAGATATATTAACCAATTCGACTCCACCTCAGGTGAAGTTAAGTATTCAGATCCTGAATACTCTCATCACTTATTGCTGAGATGACATCACTATAAGATATAAGGGTTTCTCCGTAAAGTAACTTAAGTATTCAACAGCGCAAGATGCCTTATATAAGGTTTAATTGTGGTATTCACGAGTATATACGTGATCTAGTAGTGAAGTACTCAGCTTAGAACTGAACCAACGAAGGACCAAATTTTCTCAAATTCCCTAATAACAGTGTTCAACTGATCAGCACTCTCTGCAACAGCGGTAATGCACACATTACCCATCTCATCTAGATCAATACGTGTATACCTTGATAACGCCTTAACAGAGTTCTTTAACATGCGCAGTAGCTTAATGGTGCTCAAGTTCTGCTCATATCTGAAGAGCGGTTCAGACTCAATGTGAATACCGTACTCCTCAATATACAGGGTGAATGCTACCCTATTGAATCCAAGTCCCTTTGAAGCAACTACTGTAGTCGCTCCATCGATAATTGGTGTAGCAACGTAGTATCCAAGCTCCTTAAGCACCTCCACATATCTGCTGAACCTAGAATCGATACTGTGTTCTCGCACCTCTAGCTCAGTACCCTCACTTACCTCACGAAGGTAGTGAAGAGGACCTACTATGTACCCAATACGGAGGACTGGTGTATACGGTTCTGAGAATCCATAGAAGAGACAAAGAGCTTTACCAGGAGGCCAGTAGTAGACCTCACCAAGTTCTATCAAGTAGGTATCTGCTCTATTACCCAATACGATAGGTGTCTCGAAGTACACCTCCTCTTTCCATACGTGAGCACGTGAGCGAAATGGTAGGTATTTCCTAAATTCATCAGCATACCTATCCACGTAGATTACATACGAGTACTTATTAGCAAGCACCTCGATCAACACATCCATCACCTAGGTTTAATCCTAGAGAAGAGAGTCTTGTTCTTAAAAGGAGGTAGAGTGAGAAGGGATTTGTCAGTACCTTACTTGAAGCCTGGTGGTCTGACCTTAACTACATCCTTATTCACTAGCGTTGGTGGTACTCTACCTTCATAAAATGCTATTAGGTTTTCAGCCACTAGCTCTGCCATAGCATGTCTTGTTTCGTACGTGGCACTACCTATGTGTGGTACGAGTACCACGTTCTTGAATGCTGTTAGTGGATGATGTGGCGGTAGTGGTTCCTCTTCGAATACATCTAGACCTGCTCCTGCAATCCAACCCTCTCTTAGAGCCTTTATCAGTGCTTCCGTATCAACGACCTTGCCTCTAGCTGTATTTATGAGTATTGCACCCTTCTTCATCTTCCTCAGCTTCTCCTCATTGATCATGTGGTACGTCTCCTTTGTCAGAGGTACGTGTATTGATACGATGTCTGCTTCCTGTAGTAATGTATCGAGGTCTCTATACTCAATACCAAGTTGCTTCTCTAGGTCTTCCCTACGGACGACATCGTAGTAAATTACCTTCATGCCAAAACCTTTAACTGCTATCTCAGCAACTCTTGAACCTATCCTACCTAGTCCTATGATTCCAAGTACCTTACCCTTAAGCTCAGCACCAAGCATCATTAGTGGGTGCCAGCCTGTCTTTGTCCTTGACCATTCACCCCACCTAACGAAGTGATCTGCTTCGACAATCCTCCTAGCAACAGCTAGTATGAGAGCCCAAGTTAACTCAGCAACAGCCTCTGTTAGTACTCCAGGTGTATTCGTCACATACACACCTAGTTTTGTTGCTGTATTGATGTCTATGTTATCAAATCCAACAGCCATCTGAGCTACAATTCTTAACTTCTTTGCTTGCTGTAGGAGATTTGCATCTATCCTATCTGTGAGCATTGTAAGTAGTGCATCTGCTTGCTTAGCTTTCTCTAGGAGTACTTCGTATGGTGGTGGGTAGTACTTGTCCCATACCTCAATTTCGTAGTACTGTTCGAGTTTCTTGAGTATGTCTTCAAATATTTCCCTAGTCACGTATAGTTTCGGTTTCTGCATGAAATCACCGATAAGTTAAATGGAGATCATAAAGATATAAGTTTACCTGTAGGTACCCCATATACACTATATACCAAATGAGTTCAACATAGGTGATTAGATCTATGTATTGAGAAAAGAGTTAGGGGTAGAGGATTAGGCTGTACCTAGTTCCTTAGCTAGCTCCTTAATCACTTGTACACACTTATCTCTAAACTTGAGGTATCCTTCAGTGAACTCCTTCATCGTCTTTACACATGGTCCGTACTTTGGCCATTCGTCAACTTTGAGACCTCTATTACCGTACTTCAGCTCAATACCTACCTTCTTCAATAGTTCATTTACTTCAGGTGATGCTTCATATGCCTTGACGAAGTCTTCGTACTGCATTAGTCTCTCTAGGACCTTTGGATCTAGCTCCTTCATCACTGACTCCTCGTAGTCTTCTAATCTGAATCCTGGTTTCATAGTTTCATGTAGTACCTTTAGCTGGTGATTGGGGAACTCTGTATTGGTCATGTTTCTCCTGGCAAACGTCAGTAATGTATCGCTTGGATGTCTCTTTGATGCTGGTAGTAGGTCAATTCTATCCACCACCATTTCAGCTTCCTCTCTCGTCACACCTATCTCCTTCATTAGGTACTCAATCCACCTCTCTCTATTTCCAGGAGCAAACAATATCTCGTATACTCTATGGGCGACGAATGTACCCGATAGGTGTAGGTCGTTCTCTATCTGACTTAACATCTTGACTAAACTCTCCTTATCACCGTATGCACCTGTCTCGAGTAGTGCTTCAACGAATGCATCACGTAGTAGGTTCCTACCTAGGATCTTCTTTGAGCATAGAACCTCAATTCTCTCCTTAAGTGGTAGCTTCGTCAACTCAGCATACTTGTCCTCTGGAACTCCTAGAGCCTTTGCTAGCTTCTCAAGTATTGCTTCTCTCTTCTTCTCATCAACTTTCTCTAAGCCCTTTAGCAGTAGGTCAGTTGCTATAGTCTCTCTTAGGTGATCCTCAAGTCTACCACCCATGTTAGTGTCGTATGTCTGTGTCACTAGGATTCCCGCCTTAATTGCCTTAGCCATGCCTCTCATTGCTGCTACGCCAATTAGTACTTCTTGAGCTACTGTGTAGCTCACTGTAATGTTCTGACCAATACCTAGCTCGTTCAATCTCTCAGCAATCTCTATTGCTGCTGGATATGCAGCAGCTACCTTAATCACTATGTTTGGTCTACCCTTCTCAGTAACTGTCGTGTAGCCCCAAAGTAGGTACTCATCGTATACCTTCAAGTCCTTCTGTGTCCTCATGTAGAAGGTTAGTGCTGCCTCAACACTCTTCTCAGCATCGTGAGCAATTAATGGATTTAACTGGTAGCTCACTAGACCATCGTGGTACTTAGACCAGAAGAACACTGGTCTGAACACTAGGAAGTTATCCATGAGTGCGAATCTAGTCGCTTCCATAGCTATGTCATCAGCGTACTTCTCAGGTTCCCTGAACCACTCGGGATGCTCCTTAACGAGTACATCTCTTGCATGTTCCTTGAATAGTTCCCACAGTCTTGGGTCATCATCGTATGCTCTAGCGGCTAGTACCGGATTAGTCGATACCTGTACATAGCCTAGATGTCTCAACCACCTTAGACCTAGTGCATAGTCATTACCGAACTTACACATTCCTTTCAACGTAGCCACATAGTAGATGTTAGTCTCGAACTGCTTTCTCATTGCATTTAGATAGCTCTCAAGTAGGTTATTCTCATCAAGTTGCTTCTCAACCTCATTCGCCATGTATGCGAGCATGCTGTTGCCCTTATTCACTATCTTCATAGACCTTAGCTGCTCCTCAATAGTTGCTTTAGCAATGAGCGCACTACCGTATTCCTTCCTCTCAATCTCTTCCCACCTCTTTAATATGCTGTAGATAGCTCTAAGTGATTTCTCTACCTCATCACTGCTAAAACCAACCTTCCTACTCTCAATACCAAATAGATTAAACGCTATTTCAAGCAAGACATCGTAACATCGATGTCTAACCACTATCTTTCTTTCGATTTCTTCTTTACCGTCTGTATCCCTTATCCTAGCAGCAACGAACTCTAGGTTCAGCTGTCTTATGGCTGCTCCAATGACGTCATATAGCTTACCAACCATCTCTGGGTACAGGATGTGATCAGCAGCTAGCTTCGTGTGACCAGCAAGTGCTGACTTAACTATGTGATCAGCGTGATCTGTTCGTGGTGGTACTGGTAACGTCAACTTCTCTGGTCTTGATCTCTCAATAACTTCCCTAATGTAGTCTAGTGTAAGACTTACCATGGAGTATTAACACCTCACATGTACTGCACTATAGTTTTCGGAGGTGTGTATATAAGGATTACTACCATTGATAACCTAAGTAGGTATATATTAACCTACTTAGAACTGTTGAGCTAACGCTAGAGCACTGGATCATGAGTGAGGATTTAGGAAATAAAGAACAATAATTTCTCTTTTCTATAAGGAACAAGGTAGTGAAGCTACTATGGCTTAATTGTGATCTTTGCGTCCTTTCTAAGTCTTGCTCTTTCCATTGCCTGTAGCACTTCTGATAGCTTGTACCTTGCTGTAATGATCTTCGTTGGATCTATCCTTCCACTTGCTATCAATCTAATTACCCACATGAATGGTGCGTAGTCTACGTGTCCTTGTGAACCGTAGATCTGTCCGCTCCTTATCTGGAAGTACTCAAACCATGTTGGTGCTTCTCTATCAGCTCTACCAATCCAGGTAATCTTACCTCCTACTGATAGGCACTTCTCCATCTCTGTTATTAGTGGTGGGTATCCTGCTGCTTCTACCTGTAGATCAGCACCTACGCCACCAGTTACGTCTAGTACTACTTCGTGAATCGACTTACCTTGCTTCTCTAGCTCAATTGGATTAAATACGTAATCTGCACCAACCTGCTTAGCTAACTCTGCTCTCTCTGGTATTACCTCGAATGCAATTACCTTACCTGCACCAGCAGCCTTAGCTAGCATTATACATGCTAGTCCGATTGGTCCACAACCGTACACGACTACGTATCCACCTGGTAGGAACCCACCTGCTCTAATGAACATTGCCTTATACGCTACGCTAAATGGCTCAATTAGTGAACCTGCTTCGTACATCTTGTCCTCGCTCCTGTACACGTTTAGGAACTCATCAATCTTCCAACAGTACTTAGCATCTACAACTAGGTACTCAGCAAATCCACCATTCTTCGTAAATCCCATCTCCTCTAGATTGATACAGTGATCGAAGTAACCTCTCCTACAGTTAACACACTCACCACAGTACCACATCTCTACACAGGTAACAGCATCACCTGGCTTTAGCTCTGTTACCTCACTACCAACCTCAACTATTTCACCCGATAGCTCGTGACCTATGACTACTGGTAACCTCACCATACCGGGATACAGCATGTAGCCCTCTTCATCCTTCTCGTACATGTGAACATCGCTACCACAGATACCACAGGCCTTAACCCTAATGACTACCTGCCTTGGACCAGGTTTTGGCCTCTCAATCTCCTCTAGCTTCAGTGTTGGATTCTTCCACACCCTACTACCGTGTTTTGCTTTCCTTGTTTTCTCTTCTTCTGGAGTAGGTTTGTAGCCAGGTCTTGGAACCCACTCGCCATGTAGAACAGCTGCTAGCATCTTCTCTGGCATGATACCACCCCCTAGAGAGGTTACTATACAGCTATTTAAGGATACTCATTTAGTGTAGCTCAGAGTCTACCTACATAGTAGTAGTTAGTTCCCAGCATCGATACTGCAACCTCTTGATAGTTTTTGAGGGTTCAACTAATATTAGTGAGCTTGATTACGCATGTAGAGGAGGTATAGTCTATGCCTAGTAGGTACCTTGGATTGACTCCGAGACCTGGATTTGGTGTGAGGTTACCTGATGTAGTGCTGCCTACTATGTACAGGATCTTTAAGGAGCTTAACGTTGTTGCCAATATCATGTTGTCATACCATAGAGAGACTGGTCCTGAAGATGTCATAGCATCGCTAAATCCAAGGGATTTCCTGAAGGGACATACAGGAACCTCGATTAAGGAGTACATCTCTAAGGCTAGAAAGCTATCTGACCTATACTCTGTGGTCGTTGAAATTGAGGCTGATCACGTATCGTTAATGGCGTCGCCGGAGAGAGCTATTAAGAGGATTAGTGGTGCTGCTTTCGAGTATGGTCTTACTGATGAGGAAATTCGTGAGTCTCTGAACTACATTGAGAAGGAGATGAAGGAAGCTAAGGAGGTTGGTGGTGTTGAGTTTGTTACAGTAGATACCTGTGAACTCGTTGATCTCGGTGTTGATAAGTTGAGTGAGAGTGAGGTTCTTGCTAGGTACGAGAGTGAGGTACCTGAAGACGTTAGGAGGAGTCTCGAGAAGAAGTATATTGGTAAGGTCTTCACTTTTCTCGGGCCTGAGTACTGTATTGAGGTTAAGTTCAGTAGGATTGATGTAGCTAGATTAGCTCTGAAGTACCTCAAGAGTATTGAGTACGTTGAGAAGGTATACAGCTTAGTTGAGACATACCTAGGTCCTGTAGGTCTTGAGGTAGCTCTCGATGAGTTACCTGAGTTAACTCCTGTAAAGGACTTAGTGTTCTACCTCAATGAGTTAAGAGACAGAGGTCTCAACATTAACTTCATAGCACCAAACGTAGGGTTTAGGAAACGTGAGGACTATGCCGGTGAACTAGGTGAGTTAAGAGAGAGGTTGGAGGTATTGAGTACCGTAGCTAAGTCATTCGGTACCTTACTGTCAATTCACTCAGGTAGTGGTGCTCATCCATACAGCGACAAGGGTATTGGTGTTTGGGAAACAGTTCGTGATGCAACTAGTGGACTTGTTAAGTACAAAGTGTCTGGCATCTTCATTCAGCTACTACTCGAGGTCATGGCTAGATTCCCAAGAGGTTCAAGACCTAGAACTCTCTACGAGGAGATCTTCAGCACTGTACACGATTACTTGATTAAGGAAGTTGAGAAGAGAGGTTACCTATACTCACCTGAGTTAGAGCAGATGTTGAGGAGGTATGAGGATGAGGTTAGAAAGGGTCTCAGAGAGGAAATGGATCCAAGAGCAGACTTCTTCAGGCACTACTTCTTCCTATTCCAGACAGTTAGGGATAGTAGGGGGTTCAGGTATCTAAGAGAGAAGGTACTAGAGCTCTATAGAGAGGATGAAGAACTTAGAAAGGCATATGAACGTGAGCTAGCGCACTTACTAACTAGGTTCCTAACTAAGCTAGGTTACGTGAACAATGCTATAAGGTGGAGAACGATACACATAGCTTAGTAGTGTAGGAAGTAGGAAAGAGCACACTATTCTTTTTACCTTCTCTTACCTAATCTTACTCACCATCTTTACTGCACTACTCGTAACTTACTGTGACAGGTCTTCCCTCTCTATATGATCTCCAACAAGCTTCAGCTATCTGTACAGCTCTTAAACCATCGTTACCCGTTATCAGAGGTGTCTTATCCTCAATTACACACTCTATGAAGTGCCTATCCTCTGCTATGTATGCGTCGTAGAATCTCTTCTCAAACCACTTAACACCGAGGAACACTAATCCATCAGGTCTACCATAGGAGAAGAGATTGTTCTCTCTTGCACCTACGTAGATTATTCCATCAGTACCGTAGATCTCTGTTCTAAGGTCGTAACCGTACACATTCTTCCTCGTACCATGTATGTACCCTAGAACACCATTCTCAAACTTGAAACTTATCGATACAACATCTAGATCACCCTTCTTACCTATCTCCTCTGGAAACATGTAGACTCCACCATGTACGTACACTTCCTTAACCTCTGAACCTATGAGCCACCTAGCCATATCGAAGTCATGTGATAGCATATCTAGGAATATACCACCACTAAGCTTTGGATCAGCTGCCCAACCAGGCGGTGGTGCTGGATCCCTAGCTATGCTAATGAACATTATCGGTCTACCTATCTTACCCTCTTCAATGAGTTTCTTAGCATTTAAGTAAGCTTCATCAAATCTCCTCATGTAACCAACCATCAGCTTTACACCAGCCTTCTCAACAGCTGATATAACTCTCTTCGCCTCATCGGAGGTCACTGTCATCGGCTTTTCACAGAAGATGTGCTTACCTGCTTCAGCCGCCTTAATGATCATCTCAGCATGGAGGAATGTCGGTGTACATATGACTACTGCATCTACTTCAGGATCCTTCAGTAGAGTATCGTAGTCCTTATACCACTTAACACCAAATCTCTCACCTACAGACCTAGCTAACTCCTCAACCGCATCGGCTACAGCCACTAACCTAGCATTCTCTACATGAGCCATGAAGACCTCAGCATGAACTCTACCAATTCTACCAAGACCAATAATTGCTACACCAATTTTCTTCACCTAACCACCTCAGGAAAACTGATTTAGACATCTAGAAAATATTTATTTAGCCGTGACTACAATGAATACCCCACTTAGTGAAAGATTTGGAAAACCTATTCTAAACAGATTCGGTAAAAAGATATACCTTGACCAAATGACTAGGAAGGAACTCGAAGAGAGAGTTAAGGAATGCGATATAGTGATACTCCCAGTAGGTTCAGTTGAGTGTCATGGACCCTTTGCACCACTTGGAGAAGACACAATAATTGGTGTATCAATTGCTGAGAGAGTTGCATACGAAACAGGTGTCACAGTTGCACCACCAATATTCTACGGTAGTCACCCAAGTCATCACTATGGTCTACCAGGTACAATACCTGTAAGAGCAACAACACTCATAGAGTACGTATCAGATGTAATTAGGTGGCTTAGCAATGCAGGTTTCAAGAAGATAATCGTTCTGAATAGCCATGGACAGGAGTACGTACTACCAATAGCTAAGGACGTAGCAATAATAGAGAAGGGTGTCCACGCTCTAATTCTAGTTACGAGTTGGTGGTCCTGGGTACAGGATCTACTCAGGAAAGCAGGTACAGGAGAGGAGATTGCACCCGGAGTAAAACTTGAAACACCATTCATACACGCAGATGAGGTAGAGACTAGCGTTACATGGTATGTGGCACCGGAACTTGTGGATGTAGAGACGCTTAAGAAGGAAGGGAGATGGGGCGTAGTTAGGATAATACCTGCAAAGTACGTGAATGCAGCTGGTAACGTATTTCCAGACAAGCCATTTAACTGGTACGACGTAAGTCACGCGCCAGAACTATTCTACTACCCCAAGGGCTTCGTCGGTTGGCCTGAAAAAGCATCACCAGAGAAGGGTAAGGTAATTGTTGAGACCTGTGTAAAGAGAATGGTTGAGTTCATTGAGTGGTTAAAGAAGACGTACCCACCAGGAAAGATACCAAGGACATGGATTGAGATCGAGGATTACTTCTACAACAAACCAAAGGAATGGGTAGAACCGATAGAAGTTACTAAGTAAAATCCTTCTTCTCTTTTCCCTTACTCACCCACATTAGGTGTTATTGATGAAGCTCTCCGTAGTGTATGCACTAGTACCTAAGACTAAATTCAAAGCAGCTATAGTAGCACCCCTCGAGAATGTACTTAAGCTAGCTAGTGAAGTGGGGATTAACGGTATTGAGCTCAACATCCCCAACCCCTTTGAGGTTAACGTTACTGAGCTGGAGAAGAAGTTGAGTGATTACGGTCTTGAACTATCTGCTCTCTCAACGGGACTATCATACGTAGAGTACGGGTACAGCTTAACACATCCAAGTGAGGAACTACGTAAGAAGTCAATAGAGTTCTTTGTGAAGTACTGTGAGATTGCTCATAGATTGAGTAAGTACAATAGAGTTGTCATTGGTCTAGCTCGTGGTCGAAGTGAAGGTAGGTCAAGAGAAGAGGTACTAAACATACTGAGAAGCAGCATCGAGGAGATACTGAAGAGAACTAATGGCTATGGAACAACACTACTGGTAGAACCAATAAATCACTACGAAACGGATATACTGAACAAGCTTGATGAGACCATAGAGTTCATTAAGTCAATCGGTAGCCCCAGAGTTAAGCTACTACTCGATACCTACCACTCCACAATAGAGGAGAAAAGTCCATACGATGCTATTGCCAGAGCTAGAGAGTACATAGGTTATGTACACGTAGCTGAAAACAACAGACTAGCACCAGGTATGGGTATGCTAGATTGGGAGAGAATAATCTATAGACTTATCGCAGTAGGGTACAGTGACTACCTCAGTATTGAGTGTATACCCTACCCAACGTATGAAGAGATGGTGAGGACCGGAGTTGAAACCCTTAGGAGAGTACTAGAATTGAGGTACTGATAAGTACGTAACCACGTCCCTACAACTTAGGTGAACCACATGTTCTACACACATGCTGTGATTCGCGGTATTGAGGTAGTAGCTAAGTTCCCATGGAAGATAGGTATCGTGACATTCATGATATTTCCAGAGCTACTGAAGTCAGATGTAGGTGCTGGAGATAAGATAAAAACGCTACTTGAAGACCCATTCTTCGAAGTATTTGAAGTAGCACCAATGAGGGATGAGGAGTGGAGTAAGATAGCTCATGCAGTTAAGGAGAAGGAATTTGCACTAGCACTACAACCTGAGATATTGGTTAGGGGTAGGAATCCTAGTTCGGTGAATGAAGAGGAGAGGAAAGCAGTAGTAGCGTCATTTATTGAGGAAATTAAGAGAGCTAGTGTGAGAGGGATGAGAGCTGTAGCACTATGTACAGGACCTAACGTTGCAGGACCAGAGAGGGAGAAAGCAATTGAAGCACTAATCAAGACACTGGGAGAACTGGCCGAGGAAGCAGGTAAGTACGGAATGAATGTCTATCTAGAAACCTTTGACCAGATATGGGATAAGAAGAGATTACTTGGACCACTATCAGAAGCCGTTAAGGTAATTGAGAAAGTACGTGAAACACACAAGAACGTCTACATACTGTGGGATCTAAGTCACGCACCACTACTCAATGAGGATCCAGAAGTACTGAAGTCGTACCCAGACTACATAGGTCACATACACATCGGCTGTGCTAAGAAAGTAGGTGACAAGCTATATGATTGGCACCCAGGATTTCATAGACCAGGTGCACTGAATACCGAGAAGGAAGTAGCTAAATTACTTGAAGTATTGCACGACATAAAGTATAGAGGAGCAGTAAGTTTCGAGATTAAACCAGAACAAGATCAAGAACCACTAGAAGTACTTCACGCAGCTAAGAGTGTCCTAATTAGAGCGTACCAACTATTCCTAGAATCAAAGCTATAGCTTATGCATTATCTGAATCTCCAAACATCAGCTTTTTAAGTAGACCTCAATTCTGCTAGTACTTATGTACACAGAGTTTAGGTATCCACTATTCAAGATAGTACCTGGTGCAAGGTGTATTGAGGTAAGGATTAGATGTAGAGTAGATGTAATTAGTGATGTGATGGAGGTAATTGGGAAGTACCTCCTCTCACCAGCAATTATGGAGGTTAAGAACGATATCCTTGAGATCGTTGGTTTTATCAACGTAACAAATGTAGATGAGGAGAAGCTGCTAAATACCTTGAAAGGCCTCAATGGCGTAGTGGGAGTGGAGTACATCTCATCTGAACTACATGAGAGAGGGTACTGCTTTGATCACTTCTACTATCCACATATCTGTGGTGATTACTGGAGAATGATACTCATAATTGGTGATAGGTTTATAGAAGCTATGGTAGCACTAAGAGATAAACTAGGTACAGCCCTCGATGCAGTACTCTACCACATAGGTTTCTGGTACGGCTACACCTCTGCTGAGAACATGAAGAAGATCCTAGGTACAAGAGGTTTCCTCAATATCGTACAGAACATCAAGCTAGTAACCGAGTACTTCGCACACGTATCGAGAGTATGTGGTTGGGCAGACATAGAGATAGTCAAGATAAATCCACTAGCTTCCGAAGCTCTATTCAGAGCTAGTAACTGCTGGGAAGCAGATTCCTACCTTCAACTCTTCGGTAGAAGTAATAGACCTGTATGCCACATGACTAGAGGAACAATAGCTGGTGTAGCTTCAAGCGTACTGGGTAGAGACATGGTATGTGAGGAAATACAGTGTAGAGCAATGGGTAGTACACACTGCATGTTTAGGGTAAAACCAGTAAAGTAACCTAGCTCAAACTTTCAAGTACCTCCCAGTGACGTAGATACGGGATAGTTTGTACCAGCATAAGTAACGTGGAGATAGCTATGAGAACTGAGGAGATACCTAGATGATTTCACGATTTCCTAGAGATTAAAGATTTCTCTACTCACAACTTTCTAACCTCAACATGTACCTCAGGATTTCTCTCAATGAATTCTTTAGCTTCATCAAATGTTGGTAGTCCAGAAGACATCTACTACAATCCACGAAGTAAGTTCGTAGCAGATTTCGTAGGAACAACAAACTTCCTCCACGGAAAAGTAGTTGAAGTAATCAATAACGAAGTGACAATAGAACTAGCAACAGATACGTACGTGAAAGCAAGAAAGACACCTGATCAAGTACTCAACATAGGTGATCAGGTGACATTAGCAATTAGACCAGAGTACATCAAGGTATCGAGAGAACCACCTACAGCAGATAACGTAGTTAAAGGATACATCAAGGAAAGCGTCTTCCTAGGACCAGTAGTTAGTTACTTCATAGATGTATGTGGACAGGAAACAGTAGTCGACATACCAGCTTCCAAGAAGATTATGGAAGGAGAAGTCTACGTAGTCCTCACTAAGGACTACCTTAGAATAGTGACAGATTAATCAACATAACATTATCAATAACATTACTAGACTTAAACCATGGCAAATAGCACCTGGAAATCAACTAGTTAACACAATCAGCGATACAAAGTAGTGCAAATGAGAGGTCTCAATAAGAGAAGAGCTAACGTAGAGGAGAAGATTCTCCACAGTACTTGAGAGGTACTAGTGTTCACGTACTATTTTGTAGTTAGCAGTGGGAACTCACTGCGTAATTACCAGTAACATCTTGTGCGACCTACGTATTCATGATGTGTACCTGCTACGTAGTGAAGATGAGGATTTGGTGGACCGGCCGGGATTTGAACCCGGGACCTCCCGCGTGCGAGGCGGGCACTCTTCCAGGCTGAGCTACCGGCCCTCTTGGCTTATAGGTGTCTTGTTTTTCTTAAATTGGTTTCTTCTTTTTGGTCTACATCTTTGGTTTGTGTTGTTTTCTGGGTGTTGTTTCTCATTGTTGTTTCTTCGTTTAGTTATGGGGTATGTTGTTTTGGTGAGTTGGGTAGGTTATTTGTTGGAGTTTGTGGTGGTTTGTGGAGGAGGTAGTGTGAGTAAGTTTGATGTTGCTCTTAGGTTTGTTAGGGATTTAGTTTGTATCCTCGATAGTAGGGTTTACGCTGTTATTCTCTTTGGTAGTGTTGCTAAGGGTTTTGCTGATGAGTGTAGTGATATAGATATCATGGTTATTGTTGACTGTTACCATCCATGGATTGATCATCAACTTGCTGATCTCTGTCATCGTTACTTTGTTGAGTTTGGTGAAGTTATTGAACCTCTTGTTGTTTCTCTTGAAGAATACTTTCTGAAACTTAGTGGTAATCCTCTCTATGTTGAAGTTAAGAAGTTCGGTAAGGTGTTGTACGTGAATGAAGATGTTGTTAAGGATCATGTTAAGAAGTTACTTGATTTATCTAATCACTATCGTGAGGTTGCTGAAGTTAACTACAGGATGGGATATGTTAGAGTTAGTGTTGATCTACTTCACAATGCTATAGAGCTTCTCTTGAAGGCTCTGATAATGGTTAAGGAGAGACCTTTACCTAGAACTCGCGGTGGTTATATCCATGTATTTGCTGAGTTGTATCGTGATATAGTACCTGAGAACTTAATTGCTAAACTTCACAAGGCTTTACGTATCAGAAATATGGCTAGGTACGATCCTGAGTATGTACCTTCTGAAGATGAATGGACTTACGTGAAGCAGGTATATGAGTTAGTTAGGGAGTGTGTTAAGAAGGTTTTAGGTTATTGAAAGGGTTATGGAAGGTTAGTTTGAAGAGGTTAAGGGATAGAGAAAGTTAAGTTCTGTGCCCTAACTGTTGTTAAAGATCCTATTGAGGATTTTGTAGTGTTGTTACTCGTGTTGAAGGAGGATGTCATGTGAGTTAGAAGGTATGTAGTTGGTATGTTGTTTGTCTTAGGAACTTCATGGTGAGGTTTCGAGAAGGTCATGTTATTTAGGGTTTGATGTTAAGGTTATGAGGTTAGGGTGAAGTAGTTAGTAGTTAAATAGTTTCGAGGTTACTTTGGTGATGATGAGTAGTTTGTCTCGTGATGTTTTGTGGCGTTTTGCTATTGAGCTTATGAAGCGTGGTTTCTATGTTCGTTGGCATGCTTATGAGTTTCTCATTGGTTTTGGTGGTAGGTTGAGGTGTTTACTTGAGGTTGAGCCTCATTTCTGTAGGGTTGTTGTTTGGGTTTTTGAGCGTCTTGAAGATGTTGGTCCTGTTCTCGAGGTTGTTAGGAGGTTCTTCCCTAATTACACCATGGTTATTAGAGCGAGTAGGAGGATGCTAGAGGAGAGGTAATTGGGGTTTAGGCGGTACTTCGACCCCCTTGCGGGGGGGCATCCCCGCCTCACATCCCCCTATGTGTCTATTTATTTGGTTGTTTTTCTGTGTTTCTGTGGTTTTATGTTCTGTGAGGTTTGTTGTCTTTATTGATGAGTCTGGTCTCCCTGTTAGGTGTCAGGTGTTTGTCGTTGCTGCTCTTGGTGCTGTTGTTCCTAGTGGTGTTTCGTATTTGTTCATTGGTCGTGATCTCGTTGAGTTTGTTAGGTCTAGATTTCGTGTTAAGGGTGAGATTAAGTTTCGTGATGCTAAGCGTGTTCTCGACGTTGCTGAGTTACGTAGTTTTGTTGACACTATCCTCTCTAGGTTTAGAGTTGGTTTCTCTGTAGTTCACGTATCTACTGACAATGCTCTAGAGGTGAGATTACTATCAATTAAGAGGGCTCTGTTCTCATTACTTAGGTCGTGCGTGGATATCTTGGGTAGTATTGAGTTATTGACTATTGTAGTTGATGAGGTCCCCCTCGATTTAAGGTACTTGAGAAGAGCACTGATATCAGCTATTAGGGATTTATACGTGATACCCAGTATTGAGGTCAAGATGAGGAGCAGTGCGAGAGTACCTGGTATTCAGCTAGCTGATGTAGTTGCAGGTTACCTACGTAGCACGTACCTCAAGAGATTGGGAAAAGGTTAATATAACCTACAATCACGGTGTATACCTCGAACAGGCCCCGTGGCCTAGCCTGGAAGGGCGGCGGCCTTCTAAGCCGCAGGTCCCGGGTTCAAATCCCGGCGGGGCCGCCAAGCACTATCCTCCTCTAGAGCTAACTACTAGTCTATAAGCTATGATCAGTAACGGTGCTGTGAGCAAGCCGATGACGACTCCTGGTGGTATGAACCACCACCAAGCATCCAACGCTACAGCACCTGTGTAAGCTACATACCTCAGCACTTGACCGATCGATAGGTACTCTGGTGATGTTAACCCTAGAAAGCTAGCAATGCACTCAATCTGTATACCATATGCTAGCTGAAGTATTGCCATTGCTGCTATGGTTGGCGATATTGCTGGAATTACATAGTTCACCAAAATACTCCAGCTACCTAGACCAATTGCTCTAGCTGACTCCACATAGCTTTCTCTGCAGACTCTAATCGATGCAGAGTACACAACTCGTGCAACGAAACCCCACTTAAGTGAACCAACTACAATCCCTATCTCTACTGGTGATAGTGCTCGTGTACATGACAGTACTATGAGTAGTGGTACTGTGGGTAGTATGAGGACTATGTCGCAGATCCTCATGAGTACCGTACCAACTAATTTACTGAAGTAGCTCGCAACAACACCAACTACTGTACCGATGGTTGTCGAGAGTAGCGATATAATAGCACCGACACATAGTGTTGTCACTAGTCCAAGAGCAATTTCACTAGCTACATCCCTACCCCATGCATCAGTACCTAGTAGACCCCACTTTAGACCGTAGATTCTCAGGACAGCTCTTGGTGTGTTAGTGAGGTAGTTCTCATTTCCTGACTTAAGTACCTTGATCACTAGATCGATTTTGTACTCTCCCTCCTCACTAAATACGTACCTAGCTACGTAGTATGGATCAATTACCTTCCACAGCTTCTCTCTGGTTATGATTCTAAGTGTTGGATCTAACGAGGATAGAATTAGGGGATTGCTTGCAGTTTTTCTCTTTATGTACACGATCACTTCTTCACTACTTGGCTTCGTTATCCTTAATGTAAGCTTTAGGGGTGTGTACTTGGGTATGTTCTCTAGCTTTACCTCAAATACCTTCGGTGGTTCCCACGTGTAATTGATCGATGTTCTGTAGTGTAGTACTGCTTCTCTGTCGTTCTCTACCCTCTCTACTAGTTTGAGTACGTAGTCCCTGGTATCAGGTAGTTTTGTTTTGTGGATTAGTGCTGTGTACCAGATGGGTGGTGCATATGGTGTTGCTACTTTCTCTAGCGTTTGCTGTGTCAGTGGGAGTAGGGGGAGTGTGAGTGCTATCACTGATGCTAGGATGATTAGTGGGTACATTGACTTCAGTACTGCTCTCGAGATTAGTGGTCTCCTCACTACCTTTCCTCCATCAGGTGCCAATTCTTGTCGTGGATGGAGCACTGCTATTGCGATATCTGCTACTGAATTAGCTAGTACGACAGATAGTGTTAGTACTGTGAAGAGTGCGTAGATTAGTGTGTAGTCTCTCTGTAGCTCTGCTTCGGCAATGAGGTACCCTGTTCCTTCCCAAGAAAATACTCTCTCCACTGATACCATACCTGAAACTGAGAACCCTAAGAGTAGTGCTATCAGCGAAATCAACGGTGCTGCGTTCGCTCTAAGTACATGTCTCCAAACCACAGCGTACCTAGATAATCCCTTTGCTCTAGCTAGCAGTACATACTGTGTACTGTATTCAGGTGCTAGTACTGACTTCGTAACTATGTACAGTAGGCCAGAGTACCATAGTGTTAGTGTTGTGAGTGGTAGTACTAGGTGTCTCAACATGTCGAGTACTGTGCCTTCTTCAGATACTACTCCTGAAGCTGGCAGTATACCTAGTTTGTACGCTACTATGTACTGAAGTACCATACCTAACCAGTACGGTGGTACTGAGTATAGTGCAATCATGAGCGTAGTAACTACGTAGTCTCTAGTAGTACCTACGTATGGTGTTGTCACTACTGCTAGTACTAGCGATATCACTGCTGCTAGTGTTATTGCTGGTATCATGAGGATGAGCGTTATTGCTAAGTATCTAGGTAGGATACTTGATGTAGGTACCATGTAGTGAATAGATATTGAGTAACCGAAGTCAAATGTGAGAACAGATCTTAGGAATATAATGTACCTGGTTACGATGTCGCTACCTAGACCTAGTCTATCCTCGAGCTTCTTCCTGACATCACTCGGTATGTTACCTGCTAGGATATCGAGTGCGTTGAGGGGACTACCTGGTAGGAGGTTCACTATGATGAATACTAGTGTCAGTGCTACCTGAATAGTTATTGCAGTTACTATGACTGTACGCAGCACTCTCTTCCTAGTGCTCATGGTGTCTTCTCAACCTCCACAGTGCAATACCTACAGCTACTACTACTATGGATGCTATTACAATGTAGTGAAGCACATTTCTCATACCCACACCTACCTCTTCTGCAGTCCTGATCTTCAGCACCTTAGGGTACTTGAAGTACTTCTTATTTGCTAGCAGTACAACTATCTTCTTCTCTGGTTCATAGCTCTTGAAGATGTATGGTCCTGAACCAACTGGTCTATCGTTTGGGTACGTTAGTGGGTCCTCTACTTTCTCCCAAATGTGCTTAGGGAGTACTGGTACGTACCCGATCCAGTACAGTGCCCAGTAACTCGATGTGTTTAGATAGATTCTCACTGTATAGTTATCAACTACCTCTGTTTTAACTACGTACTTCACCTTTGGTGCCCAAATACTGGAAAGTTTTAGGAGCTTGTAGGTGTACGCTACGTCATGTGCTGTCAATGGTGTACCATCGTGCCACGTGATGTTTTTAGCTATGTGGATTGTGACTATGATCCCTCTACTCCACTTCTCGGTACTCCACTTAACCGCGATCCATGGCATTAGCTCTAGTGTGAACGGGTTTATAGCTATCAATGGATCGTAGATTCTACCTAGTACATACCAGTCATAACCACTTATTGTGACTAGTGGGTTTAGTGAGCTAATTCTCGACGTTGGTAGTGAGAGTCGTAGTACCTTGAACTTCTCTGATCTAGCCATTAAGTACGTCCAACCACCTAGAGGTATGCTACCGGTAACACCAAAGCCAGGCTCAGCAACTAAATACCTCCAACCCTTCCTAGCTACTGAGTACAGGATCCTCACGTAGAGCGGTATACCCGGTAACTTCTCTGCTAGTATTTCCTGAACCTTGTGAACCGCCATCATAACCTCATCCCTAGATCTAGCTAGGAGAATTTTCTCTAGCCACCTATCTAGCTCTGGATCCTTAACACCAGCCCAATTCCATCCATGTGCTCTATCCTGTGAGCTATGGAAGCTCTGGTAGAGGTAATCTAGCGTGTATCCTGGATGTCTACCAAGTATGAACATGTCGAACCTAGCTACTGATGGGTCTATGAGCTGTAGTAGTGTATTGAAGTCAACCTCCTTCACGTAGATAGGTAATCCAATTCTCCTAGCTTCACGTGCTATTAACTTAGCTACCTCAACCTTAATAGGGTCGTTGCTGGGAGCTAATATGTACAATCTAGGAACTTCCCTACCATTTGGCCCAATCCACGTACCTCTCTCCTTACTATACCTGTACCCACCTTCCTCAAGACACTTAATAGCTAGCTCAGGGCTGTACTCATACCTCTTGACCTTTCTATTAACCCACTCCCCAAATATTGGTGGTACAAAGGTATCGATCGGTACTCCCGCACCTTTCAGTATGTCTCTAACTATTCTGTCCTTATCCACTAAGTGAGCAATTGCTCTCCTGAAGTAAATATCGTTAAGTGGCCACTTCCTTAGGTTGAAGTATAGTGCGTAGTAGAAGTAGCTTGGTGTTGCTACAACAGTGAAGTTCTCCTCCTTTAACTTCCTAGCTAGGTCAATAGGTATGTGCCACGATGTAATATCGACCTCTCCTCTCTCAACTGCTAGTGCCTCATCCTTAGGATTAGGTAGTAGCTTAATCACTAGCTTCTCTACCCATGGCCCCTGTGGCTTGAAGTATACTCTCCAATTATCCTCAGTTATTACCTCAGGACCTTTAGCCTCTGCTAGAGCTATAGTGAATAACGATGTAGCTATCACTATGAGTATCAGGATTATAGGTAGGGACTTCCAAAGCATTGAGGACACCGGAGTACAAGTTAGGTGGTGTAAACAAAACTCTAATCCTTAAACTCCCTAAGGTTCTTTAGTCAGCACGGTGGCTCTCTTCACCATTCTGACCCGCGAGTACTCATCACTATGACTCTAGACCCCTATAGGAGTACTTATCAGATAGGTGTTGTCTCTTCACCTTTCAGGACCCACCCAGTTCATCACTGTTATTGAACTCTGTACCGGAAGTATTTTACTGTAGCTTCGTTACCGTAGCTAGCTACTTTCCTCTCAAGACTGCTATTGCAGATGCTAATCCCATTGTTAGTGGGTAGTCTTCATACGTACCTTTATCTGGATTGTACCTGAAGATCACGGCGTTTACGTTTAAGGTCTCGAGAGCTGCTGCGAGGAGTGCTGTGAGTGCTGGATCTGCTTGATGTAGGACTAGGTATATTATGTCTCCACTTAGGTAGTGCTCGTATATTGCCTTAACTAGGTCCACTAGTACCTCGCTCATCTTGGATGGTTCTACTGCTGCTGTAATGACCTTCCTGAGTACTACAATATTTGGTTTCTGTATGAACTTCATGAAGTCTTCTACCTTGTCTTCCCTACCTATGAAAACTACGTAGCGAGTAACTTCTCTCACTCTACACACCTATCTCTAGTGCTTCGTTATGGGTATATGAATGTGTTCTGGTGGATCAGTGTTGCCAGTCTTCTTCACCTATCAGTGCCCAGATTCCTCCTCATCTCCAACCCTCAGGGTACTGGGCTTAATCACCAATCATCGTGGGTTCAATTCATCATTGGTTACTACCTCTAGTTTAATTAAGTTCAGTATTCTTGATAAAAGGTTAACTCAGTAGTTGTTCTTCTTCCTGTCTAAGTACTTGTAGGTACTCACTTAGTGTACCTATGTAGGTACCGTCTCGAAGATATAGCTCTATAACTGCATTCTCTAGGATTTCCTTCTTGAGGAGGGGGGTTCTGTGCTCTCTATCTGGATTTAGTAGGTTCTCAACTGGTGTTCCACCCACAATTGTGTTGAATGGAGGGAGCACTATTATCTTAACTACCTCGTTTAAGCTCTGGAGCATGTACTGCTTATTGGTCGTGACCTTTAGGAATACTGGTTCGTAGATTCTTAGGAGTGTGCTATCTCTCATGTAGATGTGTGGATGTACGTGACCTATGATAACTGCCTTTACTTTCTCGAGATCTTCAGGTCTTGGCTTAGCATGTCCATGTAGTAGCAGTATCTCCTTCCCTTCATGATCTCTAATGGTTAGTCCCCGAGATGGAACTAGCTTAATTCCTTCAGGTAGTACTTCAGCAATATCACCATCGTGATTACCCTGAACAATAATGCAATTGACTAGGTCTCTTAGATTTGTGAGGAACTCCTTCAATCCCGCCACTTCGCAAGCGCTGACTCCTGTAACGGTGTGCTTTACATCACCCAGTAGTATAACCTCATCAACTCTATTCTCTTTAATTAACCTAGTCAACCTACTGAGAAGCTTTCTGTGCTGTAGAGGGACTCTAGCACCTCTCAAAGCTAGTTCTCTTTCATAGCCAATGTGAAGGTCAGCAACTACGAGGATCCTCTCTCCACTGTACGTAGTTAACACTATGCCATTCTCTACTAAGCTCATCACTTAAATTGATGTAGCGAGGTATATAATCTAGTTGTCTTATCCCAAGTAGTGGTGGTGTATTCATGGGTAGAAGGAGAAGGAGGAGAAGGAAAATTATAGTTCGAAGGAAGACTTTGCCTAAGGTATTCACGTGTCCTAACTGCGATAGTAAGACAGTGAACATAAATGTGAGGAAGAGTGAGGGTAAGGTAGTTGTTATCTGTGGTTCATGTGGTCTACAGGCTGAGTACGAGTACAATCCAATATTTCACCCAGTTGACTACTACAACAAGTTCGTAGATGATTTCTACGAGGGTAAGCTACCTACTCCAAGTAAGCAGGTTGAGAGTAGAACTATCTCACTTGAGGAATTGAGTAGTGAAGGTGAAGAGGAGATTAGTGAGGCTGAGGAGTAGATGGGTAGGGTGCTGAAGTACATTGAGGAGAGAAAGTCGAGATACGGAGCACTACACATGACATTGATTGATCCTGATAAGGTAGGTGATCTATCGGTTATCAGTAAGCTATGTCAAGTAATTGATGAGGCGGGTAGTGACGCTATACTACTTGGTGGTAGTACAGGTGTTGTAGAGTTCCAGCTAGATGAGGTGATAAAGGAGATTAGATCGTATACGTCTATTCCGGTAATACTGTTTCCAGGTAGTGTTGCTGGGTTAAGTAGGTTAGCTGATGCAGTGTTCTTCCTCTCAGTACTGAACTCGGTCGATCCCTACTTCATAACAGGTGCTCAGGCACAAGCTGCTATAGCGATTAAGAGGCACTACAGCAATCTAGAGATAATACCTACAGCGTACATACTCATGGGGGATGGAGGAGCTGCAGCATATGTCAGTTGTGCAAGACCAATTCCATACAGTAGACCTGAGTTAGCACTTGCCTATGCTCTAGCTGCTGAGTTCATGGGCATGAAGAACGTGTACCTTGAAGCCGGTTCAGGTGCTAGTAAGCCAATACCTCCTGAAGTAATCTCAAGGGTTAGGAGCTACACCACTGTGTTACTAACTGTTGGTGGTGGTATTAAGAGTTATGAAGCAGCCTACGTAGCTGCTAAGGCTGGTGCAGATATCGTGGTTACAGGTACTGTAATTGAGCATCAACCAGATAAATTGAAGGAAATTGTGAGGGGTGTGAGGGACGGTGGTAGAGAGAGACTTAGAGCCCGATGAGGTACGCTATTGCTGTGAACGCTATGAGTGCTGCTGCGAAGAGTATCAACATGTAGGGTGATATCTTGATTACCTCTATTTCCTTACCCTCGTAGAACCTGATTAGACCAGCACTTGTTAGTGGTGATACTTCTCGTCTTCTCCTTCTTGAGGACACTTACCTCACCCCGAAGAACTCCTCTAGTGTGATCTTAGTAACTTTCAGTTTATGTTCTTTACTCGGTGGTGGTACTATTGTACTGATACCGAGCGGGTCCTCTATTATGAGCGTGAAAGGTAGTTGACCCTTCTTAGCTTTCTCAACTAATTCTAATGTCTCAGTACACCTCTTCTTGACCTCTTCATCTTCGGATAGTAGCATCATCCTCTTAGTTAGCTCCTCAATTCTAGTAAGTACTCCCTCTATATTCGATATGAAGATCTCTGCCTGAGGACCGGGATCAATTATGATACCTAGCTCAGGTATCCTGATTCTAGCTGTTCTAGATCTTATGACACGAACAGAGAGGTCATCCTCACGATCGACACGGTACTCATACCTAACAGGTTCTCGCTTATCGAGAGAAAATATGTCACAATGTGAGTAACCACACCTTCCACACCTGTAAGACACTATGAGTACCTTACCCATGTGAGGAACCTCATACACTGTCTCTCGAATCTGAAGGGTATTGGCATTACATAGCGGACAAGTTGATGTATATTCCTGAATACCCTCTGAGTACGCTGATATCTCTCTACCACGTAACTCTCTCTTAACCTCATCACTCACAGGAAATCCCCAGCACTAGCACTCAATGGATAAGTCTAATAAACTCTAGTGAATGAGACCTCACGACATAGGTGAGGTAGCGTATGAGTAAGCTAATTACTAAAAGACTTGAGAAACTATACAGTTACCTACGTAACAAGAACATTCAGGTAGCAATCGTGACAACACTCGTACTACTCCTCTTCAGTGGATTCTTCTACCCACTTGTCTACTTCAGAGAAGCTTCAAGACTATCGCTACTAGCTACCGGTAGAGTAGGTCCAGGCATGCAGGCAATAGATGAAACCGCTATGGTATTCCTATCATACGGTATGGGTGTTGCTGGCTTACTCGTGCTGTACTACGCAACAGTGAGAAGATTCGAGGTATCTACTCTGAGAAATGTGCTACTACTTGGTGCATTCCTACTCATACTCTCAATGTTGATGCTGTATCAGCTAGAGAAGATGAAGATAGGTATTAGGTAGTTACTCACCACACAGTATCTCCGTACCAATGTCCTCACCACGAAGTACTCTAACTACATTTCGTGGATCTAGACCGTTGATGACATAGGCTCTGAATCTAGCTCTAGCCAGTATGCTAAGTGATACGTAGTCGAAGAGAGTGTACGTTCCTGCGCAGTACTTAACCTGATGCAGAAACATCTTAAGGAGTTCACTTGCTCTCACAGATCTAAGCTTGTTAGCTCTTGGATTCTTCTTCGGATCATCCGTATATATACCATCTACGTCAGTAGCTATGATCAGTACATCGCACGGCCAAGTATCAGCTATGACACACGCAACTGCTGTTGTTGATTGACCAGGTTGAAGACCACCAATGACAACGACTCTCGAGGTAGCTAATGCCTTTAAGGTTTCATCCAGACTACGAGGAACCTCTGGATAGGATATGTCAGACATAAGTTGTGCCACAAGTAAGGCATTCAACCTAGCACACTCAATACCAAGTACATCACACTGACCTTCACTTAAACCAAGTTCTCTACCGTATTTGACAAACATTCTAGCTATAGAACCGCCACCAACGACTAGTGCTACCCTATGACCTTCGTTAACGAGTTCACGAACTACAGTGCAGTAACCTTCAACTACATCAGCTCTAATACCTTGTTCAGACCAAAGTACGTGCCCACCTAACTTCAGTACAATCCTCACGTTGTGACCCTTAAACACGTGTGAGCAACATTTTTTAAGTCTTCAACTCACGACACAGTAGAGACAATGTCATCGCGTGATGAATGGGAGGAGGAATTCGAGAAGATAGATACCGAGGGATTGGGAGAGGAAGAGATTCGGAAGTACTTACTACGTAAGCTAATTAGAGAGCTAAGGAATAAGAAGGGTAGAGGAACTGAACTGATATCACTTTACATACCTGCTGGTAGACCAATTGCAGATGTCATGAATGTTCTGCGACAGGAATATGCAACAGCAACGAACATTAAGGATAGAACAACAAGACATCACGTACTTGATGCTCTTGAAGCTATAATGCAGAGACTAAAGTACTTCAGGCAGACACCACCTAATGGATTAGTGATATTCTGTGGCTACGTATCGAGAGGTGCTCCTGGTGATGAGAAACTTGAGTGCTATGTAATCGAACCACCTGAGAGATTAACGTCGTATCTCTACCGATGTGACTCGAGATTCTATACGGAGATTCTTGAAGAGATGTTAGAGGACAAAGACGTCTACGGGCTAATGGTCATTGATAGGAGTGAGGCGACATTTGCACTTCTGAAAGGACGGAGATTAGAGATTGTCGAAAATATAACGTCAGGCGTACCAGGTAAACACAGTGCTGGTGGTCAATCACAGAGAAGATTCCAGAGAATTATCGAGCAGCTAGCTCACGAATTCTTCAAAAGAGCTGGCGAGTACATGGCTAAGATCTTCCTCAACATACCTAATTTAAAGGGTATAATTATTGGAGGACCAGGACCTACTAAGTACACGTTCGTACAGGGAGACTACATACACTACATGCTAAAAGATAAGATACTTGGTATTGTAGATACAGGGTACTCAGGTGAAGCAGGTATCTACGAGCTAGCTAAGAAGTCGTACAAGATACTAAAGGATGTTCAGTACATTAAGGAGAAGCACCTAGTTCAGCAATTCATGTACTATGTAGTGAAGAAGAGTGAGTTAACTGCTTACGGTATACGTGATGTAGTGAGAGCACTTGAGCAAGGTGCTGTTGCGCTACTCCTGATATCTGAAGAGCTTGAGGGTAAGGCTCTCTACCTCAAGTGTCCAAAGTGTGATTACAAGAGTACGAAGTTAGTTGTTGGAGCTGAGAAGCCAGATACGAGATGTCCAAAGTGTGGTGCAGAATTGACAACAGTTGATGAGGTAGATGCCGTTGAGTACCTACTGAAACTAGCTAGACAAACAGGTGCAAAGGTTGAGCTAATTAGCTCTGAAACTGAGGAGGGTAAGCTACTCAAGTCCACATTTGGTGGTGTTGCTGCGATATTGCGGTACCGTATCTTCTACGAGTACAGTACGTATTGACCTCAATTACCGTAGCGGTGATAAGTTTTTATTATAGAGCATAGCGTCATTACATGAATGAAGACGATCAATAGGGAAGATCTTGAGAGAGTTCTTAGATCTGGTTTAAGAAGGGATATCCTACTTACACTAGCTCACTATGGAGATCTCTCACTAAGTGAGGTACTTACTAAGCTAAATCTAGATCCTAAGAAGAAGACCTTAGTGTACTACCACCTTAGAGCACTGATGAACTGTGGACTAGTGACCAGTGTTGAGAAGAATGGGATTAAGTACTACAGATTGACTGAGCTTGGGTATAGAGTTGCGAAGAACTTAGAGAGTGAGAGCATTGGTATTAAACTATCGTTAAGTAGTATATTAAAGATGTTAATTCCCGCAACAGCTATGGTACTTTTTGTCACCTTGGTAATCGGTGTAAAGACAGGTGACGTACGAATTGCTAACGACACCATAGTAGTAACACCACAGAGCATAGTAGGTACTCTCGCTGCAACCATAACCGCTACTCTAGTGTTCCTACTAGGTTTACTCCTATTGCTGAGAAGAATGCCACGAGAGATTTTCAAGATGTAAATGTCGTGAAGCTTTCTCCACGCGGATACCATAACTACTGATACGCCAATTGATGCAGTTAGGTTAATCAACAACATAGCGAGTAGTAGAGTTTGTTGGTTAGCTCAAGAGATCTTTCATAAAGATTGCCATGTGAAGATCGTTAGTAACCTTTTCTCAACATTCAACTAGGTAGACTAATTAAGAGGTAAATACCATGGAGCCATTCTCGTAGACCATGGAGGTAGAGCTACATAGTTGAGAACGCTGAGGAGAGGGGTTTGTGGTGCCGGGGGTGGGATTTGAACCCACGCAGGCCTACGCCAGCGGGTCCTCAACCCGCCCCCTTTGACCTGGCTCGGGCACCCCGGCTATTCCTTGGATACCTCTTACTGATTCACTTATTTACTTTACCTCTTTCACCTTGCTACTTCTTGCTGAACATCTCTACGTGTTCCTGCGCTACTTTCTTTGCTTCCTGTATTACTTGCTCTATCTTGAGGAGTAGCTTCTGTGGTATTGCACCTATGCTGTGGTAGTGATGTAGTTTCTCTTCGTCTATTACTCTGGGTTCTGTATTGGGTGTAGTTACTACATCAACTTCTAGGTCTATGTACGTGATTTCACTTGGTGATACTTCTGGTGGTGTATTTATGTTTACATACACCCCCTTTAGTTCTCCATTTCTGCTGAAGTAGTGGTGTACAAGGTACCACTTATCTGGGTATACGTGGGTTATACAGTAGTCTCCTCTCTCCTTAGGTACTCCAAGACCATCGTAAATACCTGTTCCGTATATTTCACGCCTAATTGCTAGATACTCATCTGTTCTCTCAATGATTTTACCTCTACCGAGCTCAATTACTCTGCCATATATCTGTACGTGCTTGATAGCTACTGTAGAACCTACGTGAGGTCCCTTATCCGAGATCACTACTGACATAGCTTTCTCAATTTGCTCCTTACTCACCCCCATAGCTAGCAACTCTTCACAGAAGTCAACTAGTGTTGTGTAGGGTTCTCCAAGGTTCTTCAGTATGTGGTGTCCAGTTACTGTCGGTACTACTCTACTCCTCGCTTCATCTAGCTTAAGCTTTGCTGTCTTCGGTAGAAGTACCTCAACAACTCTCTCACCTTCTCTAACTAGCTTCGGTCCACCACTTGGCTTCTCCTTGATTAGCCTGTTACCTAGCTCAAGTAGTTCACTAAGCTCCTTACACAGCTCTTCAGAGCTAGCGTACGCTGCGCTACTCCTCCATCTAACCCCCCATCCCTCAATGTTGAAGGACAGAGCTATACTCAGTAGCTCTTCCTTCTTCCTATCATCCTTTATGAAGCGACTAAACGTTATGATACCACCTCTAATGAGACGTAGGTAGCGACCACTTATCGTTATGTTATCCGTTAACTCAGCATACTCACCAGGTGGAGCAGGTCTCCTAACAGATACCAGTACCTCATCACCTACATTATACCTAACCCTTGAATGTAGTACACCACGGAGGTTGTTCCCTAGATCAATTACGTACTTATCGTCGTGTGCTTCCAACACAACTCCTAGGTACGTACTGTGTATCTGCGGTTCATACCATTCAACAATTAGGTCATCAATTTCACCACTCAGTACCTCAAGCACCTTCTTCACAGCATCTTCCTGACCTATGATTACTAGACCTGTCTTCTCATCATTATCCTTAACCGTTACGTGCGGTGGATCATATCGAGGTTCTAGAGAAAATCTCTTGAGAATCTTATCAGAGGCTTGCGTTATCCCAAACCCATGATCTAGAAGAAGCTTCGTTATCGCTGTAGCATAGATACCCCTGACACGTGCTAGGTACGACACTGCGCAACACCCCTCTAGTGGAGGCAGGAGTGCTACCGTTACTACCTTATCACATCACAGTACAAATTAAAAACTACTTCTACACCACAACGAAGCCCCGTAAATCTGAAGTACTGAACAAAAACGTGTTCGAAAAAGTATAGTCTGCTATAGGCGATGAATGTGTAGAAATTAGTAGCGTATGCTCCCTAACCCCTTAACAACCAACTCAGATACATTAACTCCCCACAATACCATCGAACTAATAAGCTCTGAAATGAAAAAAGCTTAATACCATCTAGCTCAATAATAACATACTCAAGGTTCACCACACTAAATCTAGAGACAAAAGACTTAGCTAACTAGCACACTCTCCTCTGCAGATTACAGAACTCCACATCCTCAATAAACTCACCACCAAAAACCTCGAAACGACAACAACATACCTACCCACACACTATCCTTCACCAAAGAACAAAACCACATATAGCCTACTCACTGAATACAGGCATGCAAAACACGACTTGAGGTACCTCATTGAGGTACCCCACATTGAATGAGAGATACCAAATTAAGCTACCTCATGAGATGCTTTAGGTACCTAGGTTAGGTATCTAGTGGTTGCTTATGTGGTACCAATTTTAGGTACCTAGCTTAGCTATGTTAACAATTAGTGAGTTTGTCAGTACTCTACTCAATTCATCGAGAAGTAAATTGAGACAACCATCATCCTCAGCTATGACTAGACAACCTGTTACTCCATCCCTCACCATAACCTTAACATCACATGTACACCAATTAACCACAATACTTACCTAAGCTCACAAACATAAATCAACAATCTTCAAGATGGTTCTACTAATTTCTACTTGGTGAATCTTGTATGAGATGTAAGGAGAAGGAGAAGCTTGATACCATTAACTGCATGTTCATTACTTTCGAGATCACTAATGATAGCTGTCGCCAGATTGTGTACATCAACATTGCCTAATGTATCTGGTGTACCATGTGGTACACCAATTTATCATTGAAAAATTTATTTTATGGATTACCTACTCTACACCTTGAATGACCCTCGTGAGGGTTATCCTCACGGGGTGATTTCCCTGAGCGTAAGGCGATGAGGGGGTTCTACTCTCAGGGGGGACTCTGAGCGTAATGCTGTGAGGAGGATGATCCTCTGAGAGT
>QMRC01000012.1 GCA_003649205.1 Thermoprotei archaeon | reverse complement strand
GTTATGTGAGTTCCTTCTCAGGAATAGTGTCGTGATTCGTGTTGATGCTAGGTTACGGAGATTGAGTAAAGTACCAAGTGAACCTTGGGTAGGTAAGGTGTGGAGTTTTCAGGTACCTATCTACTACTGGATTCTGAAGACTATGGTGAGTAAGCAATGTGAGAAGGTAGCACCAAGAGACGTCATATCGGTAGCACTTAGGGAGTAGGTCCTCTATACCTTGAGCCCCAATCTCCTCTTCAGGAATTCCCTAACTTCACTAACTAGTTGATTAGCTAACTGTACTAGTTTAGGAGCTTCACCCCATAACTTCTCGTAATCCAGACTACGGTACCTGTGTACTAGTGCATGTCTAATCGGTATGAATCTCCGTAGTTGCTCAGCTACATCACTAGAGATGACACCCCCCTTAACAGCAAAATCAACGTAGTCCCTGTAGTACATCGCTACACCCAGATTCAACCCAGCTACGATATGTCTCAGTAGATCCACCATAGACTCTATGAGAGTCTGCATCGTTCTCTCAAAGGACTTCCTCAAATGCTTATCACCAATAACCCTCTCAAAACCAAAGCTAAGTAACTCCTCTAGATCACGAACATCCTCATGAATTCTAGCAACTACATCCCTAATCAAGACAATATCTATAGGATCACCTCTCAACCAACTTAGAGAACTCGACCTCTCCTCAAGTTCATAGACCTCGACATAGGACTGATCACGAGGGAGAAGTGATCGAGTATCAACACCCCTATTAACAAGTTCAACACCTTCACGAAGTATCTTCAACCTAATTAGAGGATCCATAAGCTCCAAGTCAGTAATCGATACCTGACTCTCAGGTATACCAAGTTCTCTAGCTACATCAGCTACGAGATCAAGCACTACACCACGATCACTAGTCAAGATAGCTATATCGACATCACTTAATGGACTAGGACAACCCCTAGCATAGCTACCGTAGAGATACGCTAGGAGAACCTGAGGATACTTGATGAAAACCTTCTTGAGCCTATCAATGACATTCATAGATGATCTGTCCTTCATTTTAAGTTACCCCACACATCTAGAGTTGAGAATGAGGTACCTAGTAGACCTAGCACCGAGTACTCCTAAGCTCAGTTAGGTAATTACGAAGCTTCTCAACTAGCTTAAGCACGTCTTCACGATGAATCTCAAATCCAAACTTCCTGAGAAAACCATGGTAGAAATTTGCGTGAAGTCTCTCAGCACTAGCGAAGAGCTTAGGTAACTCACGGTCATTAAGCTCCTCACTAAGTAACTCAATCAATTCCTCAAAATGACCATGTCTAAAATGTGGCAACCCTCCCGACTCGGCAATAGCACTCAAGATAGCGTAGACAGCACCCCAGTACTTCTCACTAGCTTGAGTAAGGTCACCTCTCCTATACAGATCCTCAGCATCGCTAAGGTACTTATCATGGAGTTTGAGGTACACCTCAACTCTGGATTCAGGATCGAGATTAGAGATTACAGAGTCCACAATCACATCTACTACCGTCCTACCCAAGTACTTAGCCTTTCGAGCAAGGACCTCATAAACAACATCAGGAACCTCAATAACAGTGAACTCCACTCTTCCCACCTCAATCAGTAAATGAGTTAACAGGTAAATTAAGGTAGCTAAACACACTAAGCTACCTCTGAGAACCCTTCGAAAGCTCCTTCACCTTCTCCTTAGTGTACCGTAGAAGCCACTCAATATGAGGAAATCTCATCTCAACAACATCAATACCGTACTTCACCTCATGAAAACCCCAGACATGTAGGTCATACGCAATACCCCAGACAAACTCAATCCTCGGCTCACCAAGCACCTTAGAAGCCCTCGAAGAAGCACTACCAAGAAGCCAAGTAAACCACCTCCCTAACCTCTTAGCCTTCTCAACCTCAGGAAGGTTAAGGAGTTCAGCAAGAGCCTTCACACACTCCTCAACAACCTTATACAACTTCTCACTTGCTTGAACAGCATCACCCTTCTCAACATAGCTCCTAGCTTCCTCCAAGTACTTCTCAGCAAGCTCAAGACGAACCTCAGCAACACTCTGAGAATCAAGATTAAACTTCTCAGCAAGAACTTCAACTAAAACATCCTCAACACACAAACCCCTCCTCTCAATCTCCTTAACAATCCTCCTAGGAACCCAAACAATACAACCCAACAAAACCCACCCAATAAACCACAGTACAGAGGGAGCTAAATAACATACCTACACCAACACAGACTCAACCGAACACAGGAACACACTAGATCAATCAGTAGTACAGTACAGTAACGTAGCTCTATGAAATCACATAACCAACACTCTACGAGACTATAATCGATTCTGATCAACTAGAGAAAGGGCCCCCACGTGACCCCAGTAACCAAAATCCTCAGGATACTACTAATCCTAGTAACAATAGCATCAGCAATAGCCGGATTACTCGTGAAGTCACCACTACCACTAGCAACCATACTCATGTGGTTCCTCCTAGGTAGGTACGTAGTAAGTGACAGAGCACTAAGGAAATTCCTAGGAATACTCATCATCGGACTAGCACTCTCAACAACATACCTAGCAATCAAGTACCCAGGACTAAGAGTAACTAGGTGCAGCAACGTACTCGATAAGTACCTAGAAACAGGAAACCTCACAAAAGCAATCACAGAGATAGGAAACTACATCACCGTAGGAAACGTAACATACCTACTAAACCAAACCAAGGTAGAGATAAGCAACAACACCATAACCCTAACCATACCGATAGAGATCAACGGAAGCAAAGTACCTAAGAGCTACAGAGTACAGGTAAGCACCGTAGACATAGGTAACGTACTTAGACAAGTCATAGAGGTATACAGAGAATCACCAGCATACCTCGTACAGGACTACCGAGATAGCTTAGAGAGGATAAGAGAAGCAACAGGACTAGACACACCAGTACTCATCCACACCATAGCACTACTCTACCACATAGGCAATATAGTGAACCTCGGAATACCCAAAGCCATAGACGACGTACTTAGAGGATACGACCCACTAACAGCACTAACCGAAACATACCCAGGAACCTTAGGAACACTAGCAGCAGCCATAGTACGACCAGACGTACCAAAGGAAGTAAAGGAGAGAGCAGCAGCACAACTCCTAGCAACAGCACTCATAGAGGTAGCAATCAGAGCACTAGGAAAACTCTACCCAACAACACACCACATAGCAAACACCTACCTAAGACAACTGAGAGAACTAGTAAAGAAACTCTACCGAGATGACCCAGAGATCATACAGTACATAAGGACACAACTCAAGACAACACCAAGACACGAAGTAACAACACTAATCGAGACCTGGGTAAGAACACTCAGCACAGGAAGAGGATACGTAGCCAAGGTACCAAAGACAGGAACAGTAGCAATACCAAAGACCTTCAGCAAGTACATGGTACAGAAACCAGGGCTCTATACCCTAAAACTAATCAACGAATGGGGAGTACAGGAAATACAGCTAAGATACCTAACCAAGGTAGACAAGATCAAGCTACACCTCAAGAAGTACACAGGACAGTGGATAGGTATAGTCCTCGAACAGACAACCCTCAAACAAGTACTAGATAGGTGGATAAACACCATAGAACCAAAGCTAAGACAAGTACTCGAGATAGATGTCATAGACGAGAAACCAGTACTCAAACTACCAGGAACCACCACCATCCAAGGAGAACTAAGACCACAGTACGCAGGCTACAGATCACCATACATCGTATTCAAGAGAGGAGACCTAGAACTACACCTAGTCCTCCAACCAAACAACCTACACTGGAACATAGTAACAAAAGCAGAAGGAGTAGTAAAAGCCTGGAAAATACTAGACATCATACCAGTAAGAAACGAGAGAGAACAAGTCATAGGGTACTACATAAGATTCCACGAACCACAAAGACCATACACGAGGTACTTCAAGCTACCAGAACTAAAGCAAATATACGAAACCATACCAAGAGCAAAAGCAAAACAACTAGTGGAGAAGAACCTGATAGTCATGGAGTCTGAAGGATACATAGGGATCTTTGTGAAACCTAACTTGCTGTTTACATACCTTACATTAGATTCACGAAGTAAAGGCTACATTGGAGAGTACATAGCACAGAAGCTACTACATCACCGAGTACTGCGTAGGTACATATCAGAAGCACTTAAGCTCAAGGACTTCACGATTGAAATGCTCGGGCAGCCGGGCAAGCCTGACTTTATAATATTGTCTGAGAAGGGAAAGGTAGTAGCGGTTGTTGAGACAAAGATTCGGTTTGCAAGCTATGAAGAGGCTCCTAGCGTCCTTGAATCGTTGAGGAAGATGTGTATTAGGGAAGCTAAAGAGCATGCAATAGGCATAGGGGCTGATTACATCATGTACATATCGGTAGTGTTGACTAGTGCTGAAAGGACAGTTAACGGCATAATGGTCTATGTTGCGGTATTTGATTATGGTATCAAACACCTCTGATAAGGCGTTGCTAAGCCTCAGAAGGTGCTCTAACTCTTTTCCACATTACTTTTTTCTCTCTCAATAACGAATAGTGCAGCATGAATGACGATACGCACCTTTACAGGATCCCCCTTCTTCAAACCCTCGAGGTATTTCCTATAACCAGCAGCAAAGAGGTCCCAGAAAAGTTCGCTTAAACGAATACCTCTGTCATACCGAAAGTACACGATAGCAGCTACAGGCAAACCAAAGACCTCCGGATCCTCAAGCCTCACACACCCCTCCTTCTCCTCAACATACTTGAGCGGTGCAACACAAATACTAACAGGATACCCGTCGGGCAGACCACTCTCCCTCAGCTTTTTAAGTACTTCATTCGGTATCTTAACCTCAGTAGGCATCATATAAGGTACTTCAGCTATGAAGCAAACCGTAATAGGCCTAATCTCCTTAACCTCAACTGGAAGCTTAATGACAATAGGCACAGAGGATTCACCAACAAGAGGAGAGGCAAGCCAGTATATAAGATTCCTGATACAATGAAGAGCATGTGTAGACTACACAGAGTAATCTACAGTACCAACTAACAAGGATACAGAGTACACCTGAGATCAGGATAACATAGCTAAATGAAGCATCAACTCAAGATCTCTTACTTTCCCTTCAAGCTGTCTTCCTCACATCCTCATCAACTATGAATAGTGCTGTATGTATCACTACTCTCACTTTTACAGGATCACCCTTCTTAAGGTGACCTACATACTTCCTGAAGTTAGCACTAAAGAAATCCCAAAAGTACTCACTCAACCAAATACCCCTACCATACCGAAAATACACAACAGCAGCTACTGGCAACCCAAAAACCTCAGGTCTCTCTAGATTCACACCACCCTCTTTCTCAATAACATACTCCAACGGCGCTACACAAACCTGAACAGGATACCCATCAGGAACACCAAAATCCCTAAACCTCTTCAAAACATCCTCCGGAACCCTCAACTCACCAGGGACTAAGTAAGGAACCTCAGCAACAAAGCTAACAGTAATAGGTTTAATTTCCTTAACCTTGATCGGTAACCTTATGATGATAGGCACAGAGAATTCACCGAGATAGAACTAAGCTAAGTAGTATATAAGATCCCCAATCAAAACCTCAGAACCAAAGAATCATGTGAAAAACCCACCAAAATTGGTGAAGAAGAAATGAGTAAATGATCCCCCGGGGGGGATTTGAACCCCCGGCCTGCCGGTTGCTGCGGGTTGTTCTTTCCTACCCCACTACAGCCGGCCGCTCTGCCAGGCTGAGCTACCGGGGGTTGTTCTCGTTTCACGTGGTTGTGTGGGGGTGTTATGTGTTTTTCGTCTTGTTTAGAGTAGTAGTGCTTGTGTTTTCTCTAGTTTTCCTGTTTTTGGGTTTGGTGTTAGTTCCAGTGTCTCTAGTGTTGTTGCTCCTATGATGCACCATGTACATAGCTGTAGTGTCTCTAGTCTTTGTCTTAGTTTCTGTGGGAATTCTGTTACTGCTATGTGTGCTTGTGGTAGTTCTTCTCCTTCGATTACCACCTTATCCACTATAGCTAGTTCGCTGGGTAGTTCGTGTCCGTCTGCTACTACTAGTTTGATTTTTCTTCCTGTGTACTTGACTCCTATCTCGTCTGCTACTTCTCTGTCTATGAGTGTTAGTGTTGCTCCTGTACCTACTAGTGCTGTTGCTGTTACTTGCTTCTTTGTTCCGTGTATCTCTACTCTTGCTCTCACTAGTGTCATGTGGGTTTTCCCTCTCTGCTCTTTGTTGTTTCTGCTCTCTTTGTTTCTTAATTGAGTTGTTGTTTGATTGGTGTTTGGTTGTTGTTTTGATTTGTTTCTTTGTGTGGTTGAGTAGCCACTCTATGTGCTGTATGTCTTGTGCTATGTCTTCTACTGTGTACTTTGCTTCGTGGAATCCCCATACGTGTATGTCGTAGGCGATTGACCATGTTGATTCAATTCTTGGTTCGTTGAGTAGTTTAGCTAGTTTTCTAGCTGCTTTTCCTAGTAGTTGTGTCCACCATCTTCCTTCTTTCACTGCTTTTTCGTACTCAGGTAGTTTGTGCATGTGTGCTAGTGCCTTTATGCATTCCTCGACTACTTTGTACATTTTCTCGCTTGCTTGTACTGCGTCGCCTCTCTCGATGTATTTCCTCGCTTCTTCTAGGTATTTCTCTGCGAGTTCTATTCTTGTCTCTGCTTCCTCTACTGGATCTAGCTCTAGTTCTCGTACTAGGGTGTCTACGATGTGTGTTGTTGGGTCTAGTCCTCTCTCCTTTAGTTTCTCTACTAGTTTCTTCGGTAGCTCTATGGTTGTCGTCATCTTCCTTACCCTTTCCTCCTCTAGGTCTTGATCTCTATCTTCTCTATGTTGAGTACCTTACCTAGTTCTTGCTGTAGTTCCTGTACTTTCTTCATTAGTTCTTGTTTGTCTGTGTGCTGTAGTGTTATGGATATCTGTACTGGTTGTCTTGGGTGGATCTTGATGTAGGTTACGTGGTACCTGCTCATGTCTATGTTCTTGAGCTTGTTCTCTACCTCGATCTCGGTTCTGTGTCTCGTGTGTACTATCAGCTCTATGGTGTGTTTTGTTTCTGTGAGTTGTTGTAGGTGTGGTTTTACGTGGTCTTGGAATATTTGCTTCATTTCTCTTGGTACTCCTGGTAGTACGTAGATGTGTTTTCCTTGGTGTTCTATGTGTAGTCCTGGTACGATTCCTGTGTTGTTTGGTAGTGGTTGTGCTGTTGGTGGTGCTCTCGATACTTTCACGAGTGCTTCCTGTGTTATCTCGTAGTTTAGTTCTCTACACCTAGTTAGTACCATTTGCTCTATGTCTCGTCTGTGGTGTAGTGGTTGCTGTATTGCTTCTGCTATTGCCTCTACTGTTATGTCGTCTCTCGTGAATCCTAGTCCTCCTGTTGTTACTATGATATCTACTTTCCTGAGTAGTTCCCTTATTGTCTCGACTATTTCGTTCATGTCGTCTGGTACTGTGACTACTCTCTTTACCTCTATTCCTAGGTCTGTTAGTTGTTTGCAGAGCCATGTTGCGTTTGTGTTCTCTATGAGTCCTCTCAGTAGTTCGGTTCCTATTGTCACTACTGCTGCTGTGTACTTCCTACCTTCCATGTCTCTCGCCCTCTGCTACTACTCTCATTCTGTGTACTAGCTTTATTCTCTCTACTCCTCCTATTTCCTCGATGTACTTTGCTACTGGTTCTGGTACTAGGTGTTTCCAGGGTTTGTCCTCTACGATGAGTTTCCTTATGAGTGTTCCGCTTACTCCTTCTAGGTGTGGTACTGGTCTTGTCTCTAGTCCGTAGTCTTTGAAGAGTTTTGCTACGAATTCGTTGTTTGTGTAGACTACGTGTACTCTAGGTACGTAGTTTAGTACGTGTCTTGGCCATGTGTAGTTGTTTGGTATGTTGTCGACTGGTATTACGTAGGTTCTGTTGTAGAGTGGTCCTAGTGCTAGCTTTATCATCTCTATTCTCTCTCCTGCTGTGAATGGGTTGTCTATGGTGTAGTTGTACTGTGCTGATGCTACTGCGATGACTACCTCATCTACTTCGCTTAGTATGTGTTTTACTGCATGTAGATGTCCGTTGTGGAATGGTTGGAATCTACCTATGAAGAGTCCTCTCAGCAAGTTCTTCACCTATGTCTACTATGTCTTGGCTTTCTTTGGTGTTTCCTCTATTCCGAGTACGTGCTTGAGTAGGTTTTCCTTCTCTAGTACCTTCACTAGTGTTTTCTCGTGTTGTTTCAGTGCTCTTCTGAGTTGTCTTGGGTAGTTCATGAGTTTATTTCCGCAGATGTACTTTGGATCTTGTTCGTGTTCTTGAGTTAGTTCCTGTGGTGTTGGTACTTTTCCTCTGATTAACCACTTTCTCCATACTTCGTGTAGTGTTGGTCTTAGTACGTACTTCTCTGGATCTAGGTAGTGCATTCCACAGCAGTTCTCTGCTGTGCATAGTTCGAGAAATCCTTCCTTACAGGTGCTGAATTCTAGTCCGTACTTCCTACACGTCTCTGCTATCTTGCTCACTACGTACCTTCTCCAGCCTATGTGCGGTCTAGTTACCTGTGGTTGCTGTGGTGTGTATGGTTCCCACTCCACTTTCCTTAGCTCTGGAATTACCTTGCTTAGGTTGTTGATTTCTCCTAGTGTTAGCCTCAGTGACTCAACGACTACTTGTTTTGCTCCTGCGTACTTGAGCTGCTGTATCATCTCGATGTACTCATCCTCTACTACACCTGGTATCAGTGGTTGGTACCTAGCTACTACAGGTACTCCTTCACTACTTAGCTTCTCTACGACCTTCAATCTGTCCTCTGGTTTTGGTGCTCTTGGCTCTAGTACCTTAGCCACTTCGTCTCTTAGTGTTGTTAAGGTGATCTGTACGATTGCTAGCTGTCTTGAGCTTAGCTTCGTAACTAATTCTATCCAGGGTCTCTCTAGTATGAGTGTTGACTTTGTGCATATGATGAGTGGTACATCGTATCTCAGACATAGCTTCATTATGTACCTACTGAGTCTGTGCTCTTGCTCAATTGGTTGTAGTGGATCTACGAGGGTTGATAGTCTGAAGGGTATTGTCTTTAGGTTTCTCCTGGTCAGTACCTTGACTAGGTTCCTGAATTCGTTGATTAGTGATTTGAGTGGTTTGTTCTCTGTCTCTACTCTATACCACTTCCCGTAACAGTACGCGCAGCTGTATTCGCAGGTTGCGTATGGTTCTATCCTTAGTACTGAGTAGCAGAGTGTGCTGATGTGTGTACTGGGTTTTATCGTTAGTGTGTATCTACTCATGTCTCTTCTGCTAGTATGTCCCTGATCTTTGATAGTAGGTACAGTCTATTCCTACATATTTCCTCTACTCGATCCCCTGCTACCTCGAATATTAGTGGTCTACTGTAGTTTATGTTCTTGAATGCTTTGATGATGGTTTTCCAGTCTATTGATCCCATGTATGGTGGTAGGTGCTGATCTACTTCACCGTTGTTATCATGTATGTGTGTTGCCTTTAGGATGCTACCGTACCTCTGCAGTATCTCTGGTATTGGTAGCTTGTTTATGTGTGCATGACCTACGTCTAGGCAGAGTCCAAGTACTTCACTACCTACTTCACTCACTATTGCTGCTATGTCCTTTGGTGTTATACCGAAGACTCTTTCCAATCTATTTTCAATTGCTATTTCAACTCCTTTATCCTTAGCTACCTTACTCAGTTCCCTATAGAACTCTATGTTCTTCCTCAACATTATCTCTATATGTTTGTGGTATGGTACTGTGACTCGTGGTGGTGCCCATCCTGTGTGGGTTACTAGGGTTCTACAGTCCACCTCTCTACAGAACTCAATCCACATCTCCATCAGTGTAGTAGCGTACTTCCTTAATCCCACATCATCTGCAACCATGTAGTAGTTCACCTTACCGTATGGTGCATGTACTTGAAGTACCTTTAGCTGTGTTGTCTCAAGTACTTCCACTATGGATTTCTGTAGCTCCTTTACCCTCATTAGGTCGTTGTTCTCTATGTACTTGATGAAGTGCTCGTAACTTATCTCAAGGTACCTGAAACCAAAGCTCTGTGAGTCGAGTATGGCTCTTCTAGGTGTTGAACCTGGGTAGTACACCATTGTAGCTACTCCAAACTCCATCACTACCACCGTCTTAGTTGCTACTTACCTCTCGTTTTTGGATATTAGAGATTATAGGTTTACTCCTCTATGTGTGACTATGGTTACCTAGATTTTCATCTGCTTCAATCACTGTAGTTCGTAATCTAGACGATAAATCTTCAATTTCCATCTACATACCTATATGCCCAAAAGGCTTCTCACCTAGATTAGCTCAAGGTACTCTCTACCTTCAATGCTGAAGTTCACCTCCTCTATCGTGATGTCTTGATTTTTGAAGTAGGTTCAGAGGCGAAAAACCATATATTCTCATTGAGTGTAACACTCTCCCATGTACTCAGCTGCTTCATTGCTGATATCTATAGCGTTAATGCTACTGCTAATGTACATGAAACTCGATATTAGTCTATGCCTGCTTGCAGGAGCTATAACGTTAGTCCTGCTGACAAATCCTCTTCTACTTCCTAAAGTAATCTTGACCACGTTACTGAGCGAGACTTTCTGGATTGTTTTCTCTGCTACAGCTAGTATATGTATTTTAGCTGAATTGTTTCATAACTTGGGAATTGACAACGAAGTTGCGCAGACAGTAGTCTCGATTATGAGGCCTAAGGTGGCTATTATGTTATTACCTGCTGTACTAGGTCTTCTACCAGTTGCTGGTGGTGCTCTACTGTCCGCTCCATTGGTTGATGCTCTTTCACTCTGTAATTCGGTGATGAAGGCCTACATTAACGTGTGGTTTAGGCACACGATATTTCTTGCCTATCCGATTACCAACTCCATGATCTTGATTTCGTCACTAAGTGGTGCCGATTCCTTTTCTATAGCTTTATTCAATACCCCCTTGATGCTCCTTACTGTTGCTGTTGGCTATGTAATTGGGGTTAGAAAACTCGAGGTAGTTCATTTGGTTAGAGTTAGACCGAAATATACGTCACTCCTTACCCTCTTAATTCCTCTGGTAATAGCTCTAGCTACTAGACCCCTAGTGAGTGGTTTTTCTATTGGTATTGGTGTCATAGCTAGTATCGTGTTCATAGTATTCACATACAGACCAAGCTCCACTATACTACGTAAGGTTTTGAGTAGTAAAAGGGTTTGGTCTACAACACTAGCCAGCTTCGCTGTCATACTACTTAGTTTCTCAGTTAAGATGACTAGTGCTTATACGGTGATTAGTGGACTTAGCAAGCACCTTCCCCGTGATGTATTGCTATTGCTTGTACCCTATGTACTTAGCTTGGTAACGGGGTCTCAAACTTTTTCTATTACTGTTTCAGCATCTGTCTTAACTGCTAGCTCATTCAAGGATGCTGTATTAATATTTAACTCCAGTTTCTTTGGCTATGTACCATCTCCAGTACATCTATGTCTAGTCTATAGTGTGAAGTACTATAATGCCGATGTTGTACGTGTGTATAAGTACATTGGTCCTTCTACTCTACTTTCCTATTTGTTCTTCATTTCATACGCTCTGCTACTTCTAAGTTAACCTCACTAAGTGCTGTTAAATGCTCTACGTACTGTGTATGTACTTTCTTTTCTGAAAATGCTCTCTAATCCACAGTCACGCTGCAGATACTTTCACCTCTAACTCCTCACATCGCTTTCAATTTACTTAACCTATAGAGATGCTACGTATCATACTAGGTAGTGGAGTGTTGTGGAGTGAGCTTGAGGGGGTCAGGTCGCGGTAATATCTTCATCGTTCAAGGGGGCAAGTCCTCTTCATCCCGTTTCAATATAGTTTCTAGGAGGTATTTATTCATTGGGTCTATAGGAATATTGTCAATCTAACGATATGCATTGAGGATGATTGGAAGAATGTCTTCTTCGCTAAATTTACTGTGGATAATTAGTGTATTGCATACTTACTAACTGTGTTAAATTGCCAGTAAATTTAATATTGTAGTGTCTGTTGTGGTTACTGTGAGCTACATATGAGGTTCGATCGCCTATACCCCAGTAAGTCTATGTACGTACGTGATGTAGTTAGACATGGTGGTGAGGTAGAGCTACTTGCCTGGGTTCACGATTTGAAGTTCGTTGGAGATAGGTGTATTCTTGAGTTACGTGATTCAACAGGTGTGGCTTCGTTCATAGTACCTCAGGTAGAGGTAGTAAGGAACCTAACGAGAGAGAGCTTGGTGTATGTCAAGGGTTTTGTGGAAGGTGATGTATTGAAAGTATGTGAGTTAAGGACCATAGTTAAGGCTCCTCCTGAACTACCCGTAGATCTTAAGGAGGTAGATCCAAGTGATGTGAGGAAGTTCGCAAGGTACAGTTACTTCATTATAAGGTCTCCAAAGTACGCTAATGTACTTAAGATCCAGCAGTGGGTTCTATACTACGTGAGGGACTTCCTTATAAAGAGTGGCTTTGTAGAGCTCTTACCACCAATAATTAGTCCGTGTAGTGATCCAGGTTTGAGAGGAGCAAGGAAACTGAAAACAAAGCTCTATGGGTATGAGTACGAACTTATGTCTAGCGTAATAATGTTTAAGCAAGCTGCGGTGGCCTCTCTAGAGAAGATATTCTTTGTAGCTAGGAATGTTAGGGAGGAACCATTAGAAAACATGCACACTGGTAGGCATCTCTGTGAATTTACGCAGGTCGATGTAGAGTGGGCTTATGCCTCGATGTGGGATGTGATGAAGCTATGTGAGGATTTAGTAGTTTACACGATGGAAAAAGTTCTTGAAACGTGTAGAGATGTTGTGATGAAGTTCAATCCCTCACTTAAGGTACCTAAGAAGCCCTTTAAGGTACTTACATATGATGAAGCTACTGACATACTGAGGAAGTTAGGTATAGAAACTCCTAAAGGACATGAGTTAACACAGGAAGGAGAAACAAAGTTGAGTGAGTACCTAGGTGATGAACCTTTCTGGATTATTAAGTATCCGAAAACTAGTAGAGGCTTCTACTACCTAGAGGATCCAGAGAAACCAGGCTACAATAGAGATTTCAACCTCATACTACCTTGTGGGTTTGGAGAAGTTGTGGATGGAGGAGAACGTGAGTACAGATACGATAAGATCGTTGAAAGGTTGCGACAAATGGGTGAGGACTTAGAACGGTACTCATGGTTTTTAGAGTTAGCAAAGATTGGTATACCTCCAAGTGCTGGTTTTGGATTAGGCGTGGAGAGATTTACTAGGTACATACTAGGTCTTAGGTATGTGTGGGAAGCAGTACCTTTTCCCAAAGTGCCTGGTATTGTACCAACTCCATAGTGGTGAAATCTATACCTTAAGGGAGTTCCCTTACTGTAATACCGAATTTCCTAAGTATTCCATTAATTGCTCTATTTAGTTCCTGAAGTAGGTCCGATGGAGGTAACTCTCTAGTGCCCCTCTTTAGCAACTGCTCAACTTCCTGTTTAGCTCTCTCCAGGAGTGAGGGACTACCTCTCCTCATCCATTCTCTCATGTCATATCTTAATAGTATGTGAGGATGGTAAATTTCCTTCTTAAAGTGCTTAACGGTATGCTTCTTAGATAGAAATGTACCACCAGGACCTACATCTCTTAGTAAGTCAATAGCTAACTCCTCTATACCGATGTTGAATCCTCTACTAAACCTCCTAACTAATCCACAGACCTCATTATCGAGAACTAACTTCTCAAGACATTGAGTACTCTCGTGCTCTAACATACCAGGACCTGAGACAACGTTTATTCCTCTTAAACAAGCTACAAGAGCGCTGATACCTGTCTCTACACCAGATTGATAGTCGAGTAAGATAGTGTCGCTTAAAGCCATGTACGTGTGTGTTAGTAAGTTCAGATACTTTGCTATCTCAACATATGCAAGTGACACCAGAAGGGCTTCAGGAGCAACTATGTTCGGTGTCCCATACCTCATGTCAAATGTCGAAGGTGATCCACCATATACAACAGGTACACCCTTTCTAACTAACTGAGCTATTACTATACCTGAAAGTACTTCAGCATGGTGCTGCACTAGAGCACCAGCAATTGTCACTGGTGATGTAGCGCCGAGAGATGGCATTGATATTATCTCTATAGGTAGTCCATACTTAGCACAATCAACTAAATTCTCCACAGTGACTTCACTCCACTTAAGGGGTGGTGATGGACAAACATCGAATATAGCTATTGGTCTTTTATCGAGGTCGCTGATGAAGATGCTTAAGAGCTTAACCATGTCGTGTACACCATCTACCGTAAAGGCTCCTGTGACTATAGGCTTAGTCGAGTACTTCAGAAGTGGATATAGTCTAACTCTATCTCGGGTCTCTGGTGGAAATTCATGAGGTACAACAGCTGTGCTCTGAGCATCAATGTTCTCAAGTTCATTAACTAGGATAGCTATGTCGCGTAAATCCCAAAGTGTGGGATCCCTAATGGTGTTCTGTCTCAAGTCAAGTATCTTCGTAGCTGCTGAACCTGGGTTGAAGTAAGTTCTATCACCTCCAACCAATAATCTCGGCTTTCCTTCTCTATCATAGAGTGTGAATTCATGTGGGCAATCCTTAACTTTACTCTCAACTAGATCTCTTGGAAACTTAACTACATTACCCTCACTAACCTCAAGACCGTAGCTCTTAAGTAGGTTCACAACTCTTCTACTCTCAATCCTGACACCAATTACCTCGAGAACCTCTAGCGCCTTCTCATGTATTAGCTCAATATCGTTTTTACTCAATAACGAGATTGTAGGTCTTGGCATCTACTCAACACCTAGCAACTTCTTAACTAATCTTACAGCCTCGTACGCATTTGCAGCGTAACCATCAGCACCGATCTCTCTAGCCCATTCTTCTGTAACAGGTGCTCCCCCAACAATGACCTTGACTTTATCCCTTAATCCTCTCCTCTTCAACTCCTCAATAACTACCTTCTGCTCAATCATTGTCGTAGTCATTAAGGCGCTAAGACCAAGTACATCAGGTCTATACTTCTCCACTGCTTCAATGAATTTCTCTGGACTCACATCAACACCAAGATCTATAACCTCAAACCCAGCTACTGAAAGCATTGTAGCAACAAGATTCTTACCGAGCTCATGTATATCACCACGAACAGTACCTATCACTACTCTACCCTTTGACTTCTCACCTACCTCTTGACCAAGATGAGGTTTGAGAAACTCCATAACCTTCTTAAATACCTCAGCTGCTAACATGACTTCAGGTATGAAGTACTCTTCTCGTTCAAACTTCTCACCTACAATTTTCATAGCTGGTTCCAATGCCCGTTCAATAATTAATTTAGGATCTATACCCCTCTCCAGCAATTCCTTAGTTACCTTCAGAGCTTCTTCCTCATCACCCTCAATGATCGCTACCTTAAGCTTATTGATTAGATCCTCCATGGCAAACCCCCTATACATGTAATCTACGTTTTACCTCAACAATCCTCCTCAACTTCTCAATAGCTACCTCATAGGCTTTTTCCTTATTCTCAAAGAATCCAGCTAATCCCCTAAAACCACAATCTGGCTTAATCATCAGCAATCTACTACCAAACGTGTCAATACCTCTCTTAACTACGTCCATTATCTCCTCTACTGACTCAATCACTGGTTTCCTCGATGATACGCAACCAAATGAGATGAACTTATCATACTTCTCCAGTTCGTCCTTAGTGTAGACCGTTAGATTCTTTGGATTGTCCTTAAACTCATGATCGAGAACTTTAACGTACCGAGTACTCAGTAGAACGTCCTTAAGTAGTGGAGGTACCCTACCACAGACATGTACACCAGCTAGTTCTACACCCTGAAGAACCTCATCAAGGCATTTACTAATTTCCTCAATCGTGTAATCAAATAGTATGCGTCTCGAGCCAACTATTACTGAGAGTACTGGCTCATCAATTACTATGAACTTGAATCCAAGAACATCATGTAGATACGTGACAAATTCCCTAACAATTCTAGTCATGTACTTGAGCACGAAATCCTTACTACTTAAAGCAGATGTGAATAATCCTCGTGTCTCTCTTTCAGATATCTGAATTTCCGAAGCAAGGGTAAAGGGCCCAGTTACGCAACCTCGAATAGCTTCTACACATATCCTCTCCTTCTTCACAATACTAGCTACTATTTCAGCTTCCTCAAGCCTTACAGCAGGTAGGGGTAAGTTCTTCAATTCACTTAGCGATATGTTGATCACGTACTTACTGTTAACCAACTTTAGGACATGTATATCCACTAGTGGATCTAGGAAGATCTTTATGAAGTTACGTAGTTGTGGATAGGGTGGATAGTCGATACCTATATTGATCATATCGTGGAAAACCCTCAATACATTATCTCTAGTGAAATCTAGTGGAAAACTACCAACGTGAGTAGTGTACACAGTGAAATCACCTACTCTAGTAAAGTAGGATGACCTTTATCTACCTTAACTCTATTGACTAACTGGGTACTTGGAATAGAGTTCTCTTCTCTTAGCTTCGAGTAGTAGAGGTTCTCTACCGAGAAATTCAGCTGCTGATACGATACTTACATCTCGTTTAGTTCTTGAGAGAATTTCATTAACGTACTTCCTGTACTCTACATCTCTCATAAAATGGTGATCTATAATCAGTGTATGTATGGGGCACTCATTAAGTATCTCAACTATTGAGTTGAGGGCGAAATTCAGTAAGTCATTACTGTATCTGTGACCTAGCATGTAGGTCATTGGGCCATCTAGTATTAGTACTGTTGGTCTTACGTGTTTAATCCATTCAACCTGTTCTCTCAATGCTGGTCCCTCAACATCGGAGGTAAATAGTAGTTTCTCATCGCCGTACTCAATGAGTACCATGAATATGTACCCCAATCTTGAATCTGCACCATGTGGTAGTGGTGGTGAGGTTCTTACTCTAGTATTCCCGAAATGTAGTTCCTTGTTCTCTCCATACTCTAATGCTTTCAATCTACATCTTTCTCTAATCGACTTCAGGTATCTAGCTGCTCTAATTCTCTGAGATATGTTTATGTGATTTGTTGGGTGCTTAATTAGTACGTACTTCCCATCAAGTAGCTCTGGTTGTGCTGGATTATGGTGATCGTAGTGGTAGTGAGTTATTATCACTACCTCGGCTTGACTACAATATCTCTCAATTTCCTTCAGTAGTTCTTGAAGTCTCTGCTTCTCAAGAGGGTGAGGTGGTAGACCAAATCTACGTGGTGCAAGTGCTGCACTTGGGTCAATTACTATCCTGGTATCTGGTGTCTCTATGAAGGTTGCCATTGACCTAACACCAAGAGATTCAAATGCTATCGGTACTATCCTCAAGACATAGCTCACCTAAGCTGCAACTCTCTACGTGTGAGAATAAAGTTAATCTTAAGGGTAGCCTTGTGAGTTTTACGGTAGTGAACTTCTACTGAGGCTCTACCAGGGATGAACGATGCCTGATGTAAATGTTCTTTTGATAGCACCTCCACATGGTGAACGAGATATCTACCTAGGGCTTCTATACGTAGCTAAGGTATTGAAGGACATGGGTTGTAGAGTTAGGTTGTTTGATCCAAACAAGTTCGCTAGGGAGGATGATAGTGGAGACATTGTGATAGATGTCAATCCATCAGTACTTGATGAGGTGATTAGAGAGCTTGATGTAGTTGGTATCTCATCATTTAAGATGTGTGCTCCTGTAGATAGGAAGTTAGTGTCTATGGTCAGGAGCAGGGTTCCTGGTGTGAAGTTCATAGCTGGTGGATGGGGTCCTACGGTGTATCCACAGCTGTACCTACTCTACGTTGGTGTCGACATCGTCATTCGTGGAGTTCACATGCAAGCTCTACGGACGTTAAGTAATCTATTCAGTACCTATTTAGAGGACCTCCTAGCTGGTGAATTCAGTGAGTTGAGGCACGTCCGTGGTCTAGTCCTTAAGTGTGGTAATGAGTTGGTGTCTACAGGTCTTGAGGAAGTGCCTAAACCCTGTGAGATACCACTAGTTGATTGGGATCTAGAGAGCTATGGTCTTGACCCTAGAGATTACGTTGAGAGGGGTAGTGTTCTCGTTCCTGTAGTAGGTGCACTAGCACCTTGCCCACGATACTACGTATCTGGTTGTGTCTACTGTAGTATTGCGAGGATGATTAAGGAGTATAGGGAGGTCTATGGTAGTGATTTTCATGAGGTAGTTAGGAGATTAACTTTCTTCGATGTTGATAGGGTTATCAAGGATATAGAGAATGCTCTTGACTACTTCCTAGCTCTACCCTACGTTAAGAGAGTTAGCGTGGTACTTGTTGATGATGCAGTTACACCGAAGAACTTCAGGAAACTCTTCGATAAGTTACTTGAGACAGGGCTCATACATGACATCCACATAGTTAAGTTCCAAACTAGACCTGAGTACGCTGCTGAAATAGTGAAGTACATTCCGGAGAATCTACGTAGGAAATTCGTCATTGATCTAGGTGTTGAGTTCTTTAATGATAGCGAGCTCGCCTTTACTCGTCGAGGATTAACTAGTGATGAGCTTGAGCGTGCACTTGAAGCTGTGAGTAGGAGTGGTGTCATCTGGACAATGTACGTTATTCTAGCTAGCCCAATAACGTCAGCTAGATTACTACGCTACAACCTAGAGCGAATTCTACACTACATTGATTACTGCTACCTAGTTCGTGTCAATCCATACCTCTATGAGGAAGGTACTGAATTAGTTGATGTTGTTGGTGAGGATAACATAGCTACGTACGTACTTGTTAATGAGGATGAGACGGTGTACGAAGTCCCTTACAGACCTAGGTTTATAGCTAACTGTGAAGAGTTAAAGAAAGTACTTGAGGTTATCCGTGAGTTTAAGGAGGAGGTACTGAGGAGGTTAATTAGGTGTAGTGAGGAGTTGAGGAGTGAGGTTAAGAGGGTATGTGGTGATGTCTCTAAGTACCAGGAACTGATTGATGAGGGTATTGCTGATGCTAAGTTGGTTGGTAGGGTTGAGAGTTTGAAGGAGTTACTTGAAGCGTTATTACTTCTTGAGGATGCGGTTAAGGAGGATATTGCGCTTAGTGAAGTATTGAGAGAATACTCTCGTGATATCCAGGAAACCTCGTAGATACGAATTACTTATACTTACTCTACTGAATTACCGTGCTTAGGTATGATAATTAATCGAGTGAACAGTGTCTTAGAGAGATTGGAACGTGTTATTGAAAGAGCTGGAGATGATGTACTAAGGGAGGAGCTAGAAGGTATTAGGGATGAGTTGCTTCAGATCCGTGATCTCCTTATTGCCCTTAAGTGTAGGCTTCGTGATTTGCATATGTCGAGTGATGTAGCTTACAGGTACCTTGCTGTTGATGATGTTGAGAGGAAGAAAGTTGAGGAAGTTGTTTCAAAGCTCTTAAGAGTGTGGAGTCCTGGTGAAGAGCTTGACTACAGTACCATAGTCTCTATTGTGGGTGATGAGAAGTTGGCTGAAGCTGTTTTACAGAAGCTCATTGCCGATGGGCACGTAGTTGTAACAGCGAGGAGAGAATACGGTGTACGTACTCCTGTCTTTAAGAGAGTGTCTAGGTTACTGTTGAAGGATAACGTTATTAAATGGGTGACAAAGAGCCCCACGTAGAGTAGACCTCTCGTGACTAAGTCCTTCACATAGTGAGGAGGCGATATGGGTGTACGATGCCCCATTCGTGCCCTCACCTGAGGTTGTGGTTAGGAGAATGCTTCAACTGGCTGAGGTGAAACCTGGTGAAGTCGTTTATGACCTTGGTTGTGGTGATGGTAGGGTTCTAATAATTGCTGCTAGAGAGTTTGGAGCTAGAGCTGTAGGTATTGAAATTAGGAAGGATCTCTATGAGCAGTGTATCAAGAAGATTAAGGAACTTGGTTTGGAGGATAGAGTGAAGGTAATTCACGGGAATTTCTTTGAAGTTGATATCAGCGAAGCTGATGTAGTCTTCCTGTATCTCTTGACAAGTGTTAATGAGAGGTTAAGGCCAAAGTTAGAAAAGGAGTTGAAACCAGGTGCTAGAGTTGTTTCTCACGACTTTGAAGTTCTTGGATGGAAACCTGTAAAGGTTGAGGATCTCTATGAAGAGTGGAGGAGTCACAGAATCTACCTCTACGTAATTAAGAAGTGAGCTGTAGCACATGAAGCCCATCAGAGACATAGTGGTAAGGCCCGGTGAGAAGGTACGTGACTTAATTGAGCAATTTAGCTCTGTCGGTGGATTCATGGCTCAATGCCTCTATGAAGCTGCTAAAGTGCTTACAGACATGGTTAAGGATGGTAATTGCTTGATCTTTCTCTCATTCACAGCAAATTTAGTAGCTACAGGTACCCGTGGTGTATTGATTGAGTTGATTAGGAGAGGTTTTGTAGATGTCGTAGTGACGACTGCAGGCACCATCGATCACGACATAGCGAGAAGCTATGGTGGGCAATACCTTGTAGGGAGTTTCTGGTCTAGTGACTTAGAGCTTGCTGAGAAGGAAGTACATAGGCTAGGTAATGTCTTGATACCAAGGCAGCACTACGGAGTACTCATAGAGAGGAAAGTTCACGAACTACTGATGAAGGTAGTTGATAAAGTACCGAGAAGAGTCAGCTGTAGGAAGCTACTATTTGAGATCGGTAAGTTAATGCCGGAGAATTCACTACTTGGTATCTGTTCTCGATGTAGAGTACCCATGTACGTACCTGGTTTCGTAGACGGTGCATTCGGTACAGCCCTACTGACGTTCAGAGGTTTACTTAGAACTAAGGGTCGTGATCTAGATCTCGTAGTTGATCCATTACTCGATGAAGAGGAGTTGTCTAGTATCGTGATGAAGTTTAGTAAGCTAGGTGCTGTAGTTCTTGGTGGTGGCATTTCGAAGCATCACGTAATTTGGTGGTCTCAGTTCAGTGGTGGACTAGATTACGTAATCTATGTAACGACAGCTAGTGAGTATGATGGATCACTTAGTGGTGCTAGACCTCATGAAGCTATTACATGGGGTAAGGTTAAGAGAGATGCTGAGGTAGCACATGTAGTGTGTGATGCCACAATAGCACTACCTCTACTCGCATGTTACCTAATTGATGTAGTTGGTGAACGTAGGAGAAGAGAGCTACCTCTCGAGTGGTGATAATGCTCTCCTCAATACTACTCATCTTGCTACCTGGTCTCATAGCGTACGTAGTCACACCACGGGTAATCAAGGTAATGAAGAGATTCGGTGCACTAGCTCCTGACATGCACAAACCAGGTAGACCATTAGTACCAGAGATGGGAGGTACCGCCCTCTTGGTATCGCTAACAGCAACAGTGCTAGTAGCTCACTTACTAGCACTTGTAGGCTTTCTAGACCATGTATTCATCAAGAAGCTCACTCTACTCTACCTTACATTTGTCGTTGCTGCCTGTATTGGACTAATTGATGACCTCTATGTACTGTCACCAGAAATAAAGGTCATATCGACTGTACTTGCATGCTTACCAATTCTGTACGGTGGTTACATAGGTCTATATACCTTGGGCAGACCAGTCCTACCGATAGTGGGTAGGTTGAGATTAACGATAATTTACTGGTTACTACTACCATTTGCAATTGCCGTACCAGCAAATGCTGTTAATATGCTCGATGTTATGAATGGTATCATGCCGATTACCTGTAGTCTAGCATTTACCTCCTTGGCGATCTCTGCCACCATATTGGGTAAGTACGATGCTGCTCTAGTAGCACTTATGCTAGCTAGCCTACTACTTGGTTACCTACCCTACAACAAGTACCCAGCTAAGGTCTTCAATGGCGATGTAGGTACAATAGCTGTAGGTGCAGCACTAGGTGCTTACGCAGTTATCTTCGGTATGGAGTTCCCAACAATAGTTACCTTACTACCTCACATAATGAATGGATTCTACGTGATAACTTCTGTCAAGGGATTGAAAGAGAGGAGGAAAATAGCTTTAAGGCCTACAGTTGTTAGAGATGATGGAGTAATTGAGGCTAATCCCGATCCAAGAGCACCAATGACCTTAGTTAGATTGATTTTAGCTAGGGGTCCCCTATGTGAGAGAGATATTGTCCTATCAGTTACTGTGCTTGAGGTGGTTTCCTGTTGTCTAGCCATTATATCGAGCCTATTAATGAGAGTTCACGTAGCTGGTTAAGGAATACTGTACCTCTCATAGCGATAATAGTCTGTGTTTGGTCGTTACTCATGGGTATTCTAGTACTGGTGAATTACCTAGTTGATATAGCTCACGGCAAATTCCTCAAATTACTTGTTCACTTCATCGCTTTTGCTCTTGCTGGTCTATGGCTATGCCTCTGGTACAAGTTGACCTGTATGTACTTGAGTAGGTGTTTGAGAAAAAAGTTAATCTACTCTAGGACGCAAACCTAGTGAAGCTGGGTCCACTATGAGCTTTGATGTTGCTGAGATAAGGATAGTTTTTGTCTGTGAGCAGAGAATTGAGAGGGTTAGGAGTAGGTTTCGTAGCTTAATTTCTCAGGGGTATGAGAGGGTTAGTCCTGATGAACTAGGTAACCTAGCCCTTGAGCTTCTCGTTACTGAGCGTATGCTTAAGAAAGCTCTTGAGGTTGCGATGTCAGAGGAGGAGAAGAGGAGGATATATGAGTTACTTAGCATAATTGAGGATTTGAAGGAGTACGTTGTCAGGCTCTACACAATGATATCTATGGGTAGGAGAAGGAGGAGAGAAGTTAGGTGGAGACGGTAGTTTCCTGTAGAGACTTAGCTAACTTCATAAGGAATGTAGCTAAGGAAGTTATTAGAGGAAACGTTAGGGAACTCGAAGATCTTTCAACAGTACTACTCTCAATAGCGCTCATCTCCAGAGATACCAAGTACCACGTAATGGGTTTGGTAGTTGATGATGTTGCTTATTGGTTGTCTAGAGTTAAGTCAGTTATACCACTCGTCTACTCAGCGCTGTCAAAGGAAGAGAGTGAGTACGTCATTAAGACATATACAAGTAGTCTAAAGGAGGTTGCTACTTGTCTAGAGGCCATAGCCTCCATGATAGAGAACATCGGTGTTCATAGGAGCTATCCTGAAGTCTCGGCAAAGTTGCTTGAGTTACTTGGGAAGTTGTGTAGAGTAGCTTACTCCTTAAGTACGTTAACTAGAGAGATCTCACCTGTAATAATTGAGCAACAGGAAGAGTAGATCAGTAAAGGGGGAGGCCCTTCACCGCTCAGGGTGGGGACAGCGAATCATCACCAGGGAATAACTTCGAAAAACACCATTAAATACCTTTTGGGAGGGCGTAAGTCACATGTTCGTACTACTCCATCAAATTAGGGACCTGGTAATCCTCATTTTACTGATTGTAGCGTCTATACAGGATATCAAGACGCGGGAGATAGATGATAGAATATGGATGATCGCAGCTATCGTAACGGTACCTGTCTTAGTACTTGACTTAATCTCTAGTCCCTACTTAACGAAGGTAATTGCCACAGTATTTGGACTACTACTATCGTTAGCGATATACCTCGCACAAATCATGGGGGGAGCAGACGCTAAGGCGCTAGCTATACTAGCTCTAGTACTACCAGAGAACATACCTAAGACTATGGAAATCAGCTACATTCTCCTAACATGTCTCGAAGCAACACCTGTAGTTGTATTGATAAATGCTGTTCTCGTAACCGCCATAACGTTAATACCATATGTAGTACTTCGAAATGTAGTCTGGATCTTCAAGAGACGCCGAACCTTCGCACCGAATGCAGATGTCTTTACCAAGGCTATGCTCTTTCTCACATCATACTACGTACCAGTGAGTAAGTACCTATCTGAACACTTCAAGTACTTTCTCGTTGAGCTACCAGCCGAAGAAAAGAAGAGGTACCTACTGAGTATTAGGATTGAAGATCAGGATAAGTTAGCAGAGGAAGTGAAGCAAGCACTTGAGAGGGGACTACTTGGGAGAGATGACGAAGTACTCGTTATGTATGGTGTCCCGATGATAGTCTACATAACTATCGGGTATGTACTCTATAGATTCCTAGGTATTCACATTGCATTTAGCATACTTAACTTCCTGAGTGAAATCCTTTAAAGCACCTCTACACAGCTCATAGTACCTACATGACCTACAGTCTTGATCTAAACACTTCACAACTTTCATACCTTTACCAACTACAACGACATTGTCGTGAGAAAGGTACTTGACGACATCTCTCCTCCATAACTCATCCAATTCCCTCTTCAACCTGTATCTCTCACTTCTCCTCTTGACCAGGGGCTTGAAGATAGCTTCAATAACAAGCTCATTACCTAAATCAAGCTCCTCAGGTAATACCTCAATTATCTCGTACCTAGGTACGAGTACCCTAACATACCTCATTCTCTTAACTTCATGTTTAGCTCTTTCAAGACATTCATCAAGTATCTTCACTGTAGATTCTTCTCTGTTCAACATGTTAACTCCGTAGTACCTAGTTACTTTCTCAATTTAGGGTGTTCAAGAATTAACTAGATTGCGAGTAGAGTGGTGCCTTCATTAACTCTCTCAGCTTAATCTCAGCATTTAACTGATCTAGTACTAAGTCCTCAAACCTATACACCTTAACTGGTACAGCAAATCTATATCCTGAAGGTGTGCTAACAACTAGAGCCTCTCCTCTCTCTAGAGTCTTTATCTCGTTCTCAGACTCATCGAGGTATGGACTGTAGTGTATTACCTTGCTGTAATCTGGTTTCGTTGGTAGTGGTAGTATGATCTTAGTGAGGCTTTGCCTTATTACTGTTTCATGTAGTTCACCAGGCATCTGTGTAATGAGTATTAATCCTACCCTGTACTTTCTACCTCTCTTCGCAATTACTGAAAATATGTTTTCGCGATACCTTTCTGCTAGTTCTTTCGAGAGGTACCTGTGTGCTTCCTCAACTAAGATACCTACCGTAGGTAGCCGAATCCAGGTATCTGGTTTCCTCTTTCTAGTACCCTCGTAAAACTTGAATATCCTACTAGCAATTACTGTGGCGAGTAGCTTCTCCTCACCTTCTGATAGATGTGTTACCTCGATTAGTACTACCTTTCCCTCAGCTATCTTCTCTAGTAGAGTGGGGATGAGGTTGTGTTCTGTTTCCTGTCTAAAGACTTCTCCATGTCCCAGGAAGTACTTGAGCTTTCTCTTCAGTGTAAGTATCGTGTTCTTATGTACTTCCTTCCTTAGTACACAAAATATTGTGTCTGGTGCTGAATTTAGTAAGAAACTTAACCAATCACTTTCCTTTACCTTCCACGCAAGCCACATAAGTTCCTCTTGTGCTGGTGTGAAGTCACCTGTAAGTACCATGTCTTCTGGTCTCAGTTCGCTATACGGTATTGCTAGTGGGTGTGCTTCGATGTATCTCTCGACCTCAACTCTACCGTACCTGAATACATACTTGAGCTTGCATGGTCTAGAAACTCTGTTGCTGATGAGGTATAGCCATTTCTCTGATAGAGGTGAGTGCACTAGACCTAGGTGACTGGGATCACCACCGTCGAAGTACTCAGCTTCACAATCGAATACAATGAGTGAGTACTTCCGCTCTCCTGAATTCTCGTTAGCATTCATGACGGCTAGTGATAGTACCTTAGCTAAATTAGTCTTACCCCCACCAGTTGCTGCACATATAAGCACATGGTGTGGAAAGGCCTTACTTCCGTTGAGGGTGACCGGTATGCTTGTTGCTCTTCTCCCCAATCTAACAGTACCTATAGCTAGGTCACCACTACTGAGGTTAAGTTGCTTAAGGTCATTCTCATCAACTTCGTACACCTCTGAAAATAGTGGTGGTGAAGATAGTGGCTTGTGTACAGTACCGTCGTCAGAGATCTCACATACGAGGGTTGCTATTGCGGTATTGAAGATCCTAACACCGTCATACACTAGATCTAACTCAGCTTCCTCGTAGTCTACTCTCTTGCTCAGTCTAGCGATTTCAGCTGTTGAGAGTAGTGTCTCAGGTCTAAAGTCAACAACCTTGAGTACGTACTTAACGCCATTAGAGACTACCTTACACAATTGACCACGCTCAACCACAGCACCTTCACTAATGCGAAACTTAATCTTCAACCCATTAACATCAATGACGACACCTAGCTTCCTCACTCAAGCTCCCTCTTAAGCAGGTATGTACTCCTAAAGGAAGTTGACCTGACATCAGAGAGAAAGTACTCAAGTAAATTATACTCTCTAAGCTTCTCGAGAAATTTAAGGCGATCAATCTCAACCTCACTCCTGGAGAACCTAGATTCTTCGTGAACACAACGTAGAGGGTAAGGATAACCTGGAGTAACAGGGTCAACTAAGTAAGCTAATTCCTCAACAATATCATCTAAAGTAGGTCCTGAAGAGAGTACGAAATCCATTCTAAAAGCATGTTCGGAATCGGGATCAAGCTTGACAATAGCTATATCACCGTAGTACCAAGGAGGTAGTAATCTACTACTAAAGACAGGGTAGTACACCCATCGTGAATACCTAAGCTCTTCACTCCTAGAACTGAGGTGCAGTAGATACCCTATGAGTGATTCACCAGTAGATACCCTTAACTGAGTTGATTTAGAGAGACCAACAACAGTAATACCCCTCTTGACGAGATTAGATATGAACTCAGTGAAGAGAGAGCGAGTCTTATCGCTGTAGGTAGGTGGACAGACAAGTGCTCTATCGAGTAGACATATATCCAGTTTACTAGGTGAAAGCTCATCAATTGTCTTGAGCAATGTCTCTAGCTCAATCCTGAGCAACCACTCAAAAGCAGCATCTCTCGAAGGTACAACGCTAATCCTCTTGAGAAGTACCTTAGGACTACAAATACGTTCTCTACCACGCCAAATACCAAATGATAACTTAGCTTCGATAACTCTATACGCACCACAATCAAATAATGTCTTGAGCGAAGCATCTACTGTAATTAAGTAGTAGGGATGACTTCGTGGCTTAAAGACCTTAAAATTACTTAACTCAATAGGTAACCCCCTAATAACAAAACCATAACCAATCCTCAGTACTGGATACACCGACCTAGTACTGGACCCTGAACCAAGATACATCTTCCTAAGTTTCTCCAGCACCCTCTCAATGTCATCTTTTGGAAACACAGGTTAGGTACCCCAAAACTAGGTTGTGTAGAGGAACTTATTGCTTAGGAAAGTACACACGGTATGTAACTGATGCATATCTAAGTACTCCACTACTTGTTACGGTACGTACTTTCACTCAACCCTCTACTTACGGGGTTCACCGACGAAGTGAAGTCAATGTACTTTCGAGAGTAAGCAAGCAATAGTTATTGAGATATTAGTTGCTTTTTCACATAGCGAATTCAATGATGGGTGTTAGCGCTTCAAGATCAATACTGTTGTGCTGTTTCGTTACGACTGAGGTTAGGAGAGTTACTGAAGTTATCGAGTACTTACTCAAGGAGGTACCTATTCGGAGAATATACGTAGTATGTGATAGAACAAGTGATAGATTTGGTAGGATCTCTCGTGAAAATGCTAGAGAGGTCGCTAGGAGGGTTAAGTTACTGAATCCAGTTGTAGCTAAGGTAAATACTAGGTCTATACATTCTGTCCTGAAGTACCTAACCTTTATCTACAATAGGGAAGAAGTTGGTAGGTACGGTACTGAGCTAGTGATAGACATCTCCTCAGCAACTAAGGAGTCGATAATTGCTAGTTGTATCTTCGCCGCGCTTAGGAGATCTGTTACTGTGCTCTACTCAAGAGCTGAAGGAGGTGATGAGATCTCATTTCTAGTCAATAGATTCAGTAATTCCATTGTATCATCTCGCGATATTGTGACCTTACTTAAGGAACGAAGTGTTGTGAGGTCTTCAGATAGACCAAGTATTATCCTCTTCACAATACCATCGTTTAAGCTAGGTGACTTAACGGATTTAGAGAGGAAGATTTTGAAGAAGGTAGATGAGGTGGGTGGGGTTGTTAGAGCTATTAGAGATGTTATAGAGCTTGTTGGGTTTAGTTCTGAGGATTCAAGTGTTAGGAGTGCCTTTAGTCGATGCATAGATTCACTTGAAAGAAAAGGTTTAGTTAGGAAGATCTTCACGGGTAAGACCAGAGCTATCATGTTGACTGACTTAGGTAGGTTCATCGTTAGGTTACTTCCGTAGTTCCTAAGCTTACAATTTATTACCCATTGTAGCGTACTAGTGTTAGGTGGTAGTTTGAGTACGAAAGCTGTCTCGTATGTCGTCCCTAAGTTGAAGAAGATTGATGAGAAGGGGGTTCTTAAGGCTGCGAGGATTGCTAGGGATGCTCTCTTACTAAGGTTGAGGGCTTGTGCTTGGTTGCTGTGGATACCGTACTACCTAATTGATTACGTTGCTGAGGGGATTTCATTTAGAGTTGAGAGGAAGATTGCTGTCAATGCTTTGATAGCTAATGAGATTTTTCGTAGACTTGACCTTGAGCGTATTTACGTATTGAATTCAAAGATCTTGAAGCATAAGCGAAGTTACGGTATAATTGGTGGACATAGCTTTGAAGCTATTGCTGAGCCACAGTACTTAGATGCTGAGTACATTCTCTATGGTTTCCTAGACCTTAGAAGAAGTATCGAGGTTAAGCTCTCTGAACTAGAGTCTAAGTCCTCAGAAGAAGGTAGTAAATTCAGCACCATCTCGTCACTACTAGCTTCAGTATTCCTACCACCACTAGCACTACTACATGGTGTAGCAGGTGAAGGTCTTGAGAAGAGGAGTAAGCTGTGGCTAATTAAGATGATACTTGATCAATTGGGTATTCGACCTGAGACGCAGCACTACATTGTACTGGGTAAGGAGTTGATCTACTTCCCGGTTGTTGTAGTTAAGACCTTTTACCAAAGAGGATCCATTAGCTTCTCACGTTATCAGGTAGTCGATCTTGTAGAGATGAAGATAGATACGTTGCTAACTGAGCTAATTACGAGGTTCAATTTCGTGAAGGAGATTATTGAGTCCGTTCTACAACAAGCAACACCTCTCGAGCTATGAGGGCATCAACGACTAAAGTACAAATATCGTAAGTCACCACTAGAGCTTTGCTGGGGACTTACTATGATTGTGGTTGGTGGTCCAGCATCAAGAGAACTCGCAATCAAAGTAGCTTCACACCTACAGACTACGTACATGGATGTAGAGCACAAGGTATTTCCTGACGGTGAATCGTACATCAGGTATCCAAGAGATATCAAGGGGGAGGATATCGTTATTGTTCAATCACTCTACTACCCACAGGACAAACATCTAGTAGAGTTACTGCTGATGATCGATACAGCTAAGGACCTAGGTGCTAGATCTGTTATTGCAGTCATTCCGTACCTAGCATATGCTAGACAGGATAAGAGGTTCAGAGAAGGTGAGGCAATTAGTGTAAAGACAGTACTCAAATGTATTGAGAGCTGTGGTGCTGATGCAATAATCACTGTTGACGTCCATAAACGAGAGAGCTTACAGGTAGTGAACATACCTACACTAGATGTTACCTCAATGAAGTTACTCGCAGAGTACATACAGAGAGAGTTAAGGCTTAGGAAACCCCTCGTACTAGCACCTGATATGGGTGCTCTATGGAGAGCTAAGTTAGTTGCTGAGGTACTTGGTGTTGATTACGATTACATTGAGAAGAGTAGGGATAGAATAACTGGTGAGGTTACAGCAAAACCAAAATCTCTCTCCGTACAGGGAAGAGATGTCATAATTATTGATGACATAATAGCTACTGGTGGCACGATAGCTCTAGCAGCTAGGGAGGTTAAGAGGCAAGGAGCTACATCAGTAGTAGCTGCTTGCGCTCACGGAATATTCGTTGGTGAAGCTATTGAGAAAATGAAGTCTGCTGGAGTAGATCACATAATAGCTACAGATACGATACCAACACCATACAGTAAGGTAACTGTTGCACCTGTAATAGCTGAGGGGATAAAGGAAGTACTGAGTAAGTTGAGGAAATAGAAGTAGCTCGTTAGAAGAGAGTTAGCGTTGAAGTGAGCTCTTCAATGTACTTTTTACCACATTTTTTACAGATCCAGAACCTGACGACACTATTACCAACTCTATCCTTTTTAATTAACTCCATCTCATTACCACAGACGTCGCATCTCATATAGATCCCTAAACATACTCAACAAAAGGGAATTTAAGCTCCTGAATGAAGTGGTTGTGATATAGCTGTAAGTATCACATATATGATACAGATAACGATCTCTAGCACGGTGTAGGCTAACCAGTTGAGATAGCTCTGAGGTCTCTCCATGTTCGATAGGAGAGTTATGGAGTGTCACCATGATTGAGATTGAGGTAGAGTTTATTACCTAAGGCGGTAGGTGATAATTTGCGCACAGGTGAGAGGGTCTTGAGACCCTCAATGAGCCTGTGCCGTGAGCCGTGCGCTACATCACTTACATTTATTTGACTGCGCTGTGATGAAACGGGTCCTGCGGAGTGCATGAAGAAGATTAAAAGCTCTGAGCTACTTCCTTTCTCTAGGTGCCTGTAATGCAGTCTCCTTACGATGTAGTAATTATTGGCGGTGGTCCTGCAGGTTTAGCGGCTACACTGTACTGCAGTAGAAGGGGGTTACAGGTAGCGATTGTTGAAGCAAGAGATTCTCTTGGTGGTTCTCTTAGGTACCTCTATCCGAGTAAGATCGTTGAGGATTACCTCGGCTTCCCTGCTATTAAAGCTATTGAGCTTGCTCAGCATTTTGAGGAGCATTTGAGGAAGTTAGGGAACGTAGATATCTACCTGGGGCATAGAATTATTGACTACGAGCTACGTGGTGATGTTAAGTTTGTTAGAAGCTTACGGGGTTTAGAACTTGAGGCGAGAGCAATAATAGTTTGCATCGGAGCATCACCAATTAAGTTGCTGGTACCTGGATGTGATTTACCCGGGGTCTTAACTGGTTTCCCTAAGAGTCTATCGAGGTTTAGAAATCGACGTGTCGTTGTTATTGGTGGTGGTAATGCCGCATTGGAAGCTGCAATTGCACTATCTGAAGTATGTTCTGAGGTGTACCTAGTTCATAGGAGGACAGAGTTTAGAGCAGATGAGGTATTGGTAGAGAGAGCGAAGAAACTACCTATACACTTTGTACTTGGTTACGTACCTACTGAAATCTTCGGTAGGGAACACGTAGAGGGTATTAAGTTGAAATCTGTAATTACAGGTGAGGAAAAGCAGCTTGAATGTAACTTCGTGATATTTGCTGTAGGTGTTAGACCTGAAACTGAGGTACTTAAGGAGAGAGGGCTAGATGTAGATGATAGAGGGTTCATAAAGGTTGATTCTCAATGTAGAACGAACATTCCTGGTGTTTTCGCTGCTGGTGATGTAACAGGTGGACTAGGTGGCTTAATGACCATACACACAGCGATAGCACAGGGATTCATAGCTGCGAGAAGTGCTTACATATACCTAGAGAAACCGTACTGGGCAAGAGAGTAGAGCAACAGCAAGAATTGAGATCACGTAGAGGAATCAACGAAAAACATATGAACCCATAGTTGACTCTTTAACCTAGAGAGCCGGGGTGGCCGAGCGGTCAAAGGCGCCGGGCTGCAGACCCGGTAAATCCCGGGTTCGAATCCCGGCCCCGGCTCCATTCCTATAACCTCTTTCTCGCCTAATTCTCAGATCCTAAATCCATAGTGCACTCACCCCATCCTACTCCACAATAAGAGCTCAGGAGATCTAGTATTGTCCTCAACTGATGGTATGTGTACTTGGTGTACTGAGATTTTCATGATTGAGTACTAGACTATCTAGTTCTGTTGGTCTTCAGTAACTCTACAGGTTGGTTCATTGATGGAGTAGTAACTAATGTAGTTCGAGAAGGTGCTTCGATAAGTGTAACTATGCTCTGATAGCTAGTGTACCTGCGGAAATTAGGAAGTTCAGATCAGCATCGTTATCACATCTATTCTACGTGATGCTGTGGTAAAGACCTTGATGAGGAGGTAGTCGTAATGAATAAATTCAATGTTTTTGGTTGGTAGAGATACCTTAGCTATAAGATTTGAGAGTTCACGGCATTATCCTTTGAGTAGTCTATCTATGGCTCTACAGAATTCTTCGCAGAGTTTCTCGTCTATTGCAACTAGCACTATTTTCTCTATCTTTGTACCTTGATCAATGTACTTTCTTATCGTTGATATCATGGCTTCAGCAGCTTGATTATACGGTACACCACCGACGCCAGTACCCATACCGGGAAACGCAATGGACTTCACGTTCAGCTCATCAGCTTTCTCTAGAGCAGCTCTCACAGCTTTGACAACATTCTCGATGCTTGCTCTCATGCCAGGTCTCTCAACAGTTGGTGTGTGTATTACGTACTTTGCTGGTAATTTACCAGCTGTTGTAGCGATAGCTCTTCCAATGGGTACTGGTGCTTGTTTCATCGCTTCCTTCTCAATCTCTTCACCACCAACACGCTTTATTGCACCTGCAACTCCTCCACCCATTATCATGAGGGTGTTAGCTGGATTAACTACAGCATCTACCTCGAGCTTGGTTATATCTCCTAGGACTACATCAATAGTTACTCCTCTGTACGTAATACTACACTTAGTGGACATGTGACCCCCTATGTACTTTACACAAACTCACTAATGTGTATCACTGCTTTCATGTGTAGAGTTAGGTACTTTAAGTTACGTCTTCTAGCTTTGTGGTGGTGTGTAGATGGGGTTACTTGAGGAGATTGGTATTAGGTTGCTGTGGTTCGATAGTTTAGGTGCTAAGTGTGCATCTATTGTTGTTGAGTCTAGTGCTGGTCCTATTGTAATTGATCCAGGTGCAGCTGAGATGCAGCCTAGTTACCCTCTTCCTAGTGAGGAGAAGATTGCTTTGAGGAGAAGAGCTATTGAGGTTATTGAGGATTGGTGTAGGGTAGCTAAGGTCATAGTGATTACGCACTATCACTACGATCATCATGTGCTTCCAAGTGATCACGCTATTAGGGATCCGAAGTCTATGTGGTTTGGTGCTGAGTTACTCGTGTTGAAGAATCCCAACATGTACATTAATGAAAGTCAGTGGGAGAGAGCTAGGTTATTTCTATCCGAACTACTTAGGTTAGTTGGTGAGGATTTGACGAAGTACATGTGTGAACCAAAGGTTAGGGAGTTTCCTGATCCTGTTGAATCTTTGAGTATTGCTTTGTCGAAGAACTTTGGTGATTATCAGAGGAGGAGGGAGGAGCTACTAGCTAAGGGACGTACCTGGTTTCGTAATTTAGTTGAGAAATTGTGGTCTCGTAGGTCTTGGATTGAGGAGATTACTCTGTCTAATGGAGTCAAGATAATGTGGGGTGACGGTAAGTGTCTTGAGGTTGGCGATACTGTTCTCGAGATTTTGAACCCCTGGTTTCACGGTATTGAATACGATAGAACTGGTTGGGTAACACCAATAGTTATCAAGCGAAGAAACTACGTGGTCTTCTACTCTAGTGATCTTATGGGTCCAATGATTGAGGACTATGCAGAGTACATAGCTAGATTAAGACCTGATGTAGTTATACTGGATGGCCCTCCAACATACCTCTTTCCCTACATGCTCAACAGAGTTAATCTCAAGAGGGCGGTAGACAATGCTGTAACCATAGTATCTTCAAGACCTAAACTCCTGATATACGATCACCACCTACTTCGAGAGAAGAGATGGAGGAGTAGAGTTGCGGAAGTATTTGAGGAAGCAGAGAAGTGTGGTGTTGAAGTTCTTACAGCTGCTGAGTACTTAGGGAGGAAACCACTAATAGACACTCTATAGCCTGAGAGGTAGAGCCATGGGTGCTAGAAGGTGTACCTTGCTACTTGAGGTAATGAGTAGGATTAAGGAGTACTTAAGTGAGTACATCGAGGAAGAGGACTTTCTCTGGGGCATCTTACCCAGTAGTGAAGCCACGTATATGAGTGACCTAGGTAGGTTATGTACAGGTATTAAATCCACAATCGTAGATCATATAGGTCCTAGAGGAGAAGTTGAGGAGTTGATCATCAGCAAGGGTACTGTACTAGATTCTGGAGTTGAGTTAGCTAAGGTAGTTTCAGGTGTGGTTTACAGGATCTTATGCTATAGACATAGATCACAGATATTTATTAGGGTATTAGTCAAGAAATACGATGGTAAGTTGATTATTGCTCTGTATGGTGATCTTCAGGAGGAAACACCATGGTTGACGAGGAAGGTATCTTTCGAGTACATAAGACGAGAGTAACCTACGTATGTAGGTCGTGTGGTAGAGAATTCACACTGGTTAGTGCTAGATTTGGTAAACGAGGTACTACATTTAAGTTAGTGAATTTTAGGTGTCCTTACTGTGGTGCTGAGGTCCCTCTAGATGACTTGATCAGGTATGTTGATGAACTGTGATGAACTCCCTACTAGCAGATAGGTGAAGAGAAGTCCCATTACTGATAGTTTGTTTGTGTTGTGATTATCTGTGAAATAAGGGTAAGTACATAATTTACAATTTACACTGTAGGGATGAAGTTAAGTACTGTGAATCTCTCCTTGGTGGCGGTGGATGAGTAGGTTAGTTATTAGGTACGGTAGGTGGATCTTGCTTCGTAAGGTGGAGGTTAAGGGTCGTAGATTGAGGATTAGTAGGTGGGTGCTTGTAGGTAGGTGTGGTTGTGCGCATGGTCGTGTATGTTAAGTTAAGAATGAGATCCAAGGTTGGTAAGGTTAAGGAGCTTGTGGTGTTGGTTAATGGTGGTTCTCATAGCCCTAGACCGGTTCTTGTTGTTGATGAGAGTACTGCTAGGGAGTTAGGGTATGTTAGTGGTGATGCTTGGGAAGCAGCGGTAGCGGATGCTAGACGTATTGTGTACGTTGTTGAGAATGCTCTTACACTGGAGCTACTCGGGGATGGTGATGAGATACTTTCGAGGGTTGATGCTGATTTAGTGATTCACCCAGGACTTGAGGAACCACTAATTACAGATGCTACAATTGATGCTCTTGGTATTAGAGTTGAGAGCTTCTTTAAGGGTTTGTGGAGACACGTAAGTGATCCTCCAGGAAGGGTTAGAATGAGTGCTAAGGTTGGCGAGTGAGTTAGCGATATCGTTAAGAGTTATAGGTGAGTTACCGACTTTAGCCTGTAGGTGATGAACTCACGACGGATTGAGGTAAACCTGATGATAGTACGGTCGGTAGGCTGATCAATTTAGGGAGGTAACTGCATGCCGATACAGTACGTACCTGTACAGGTTGGTGTTGTAGGGAAGCCAAATGTAGGGAAAACAACATTCTTTGCAGCAGCGACATTAATCGATGCGAAGATAGCACCATATCCATTCACGACAATTGAGCCGAATAGAGGTATTGGGTATGTAAGGATTGAGTGTGTTTGTCGTGAGTTCGGTGTTAGGGATAATCCAAGGAACTCTATCTGCATTGATGGTTGGAGGTTCATACCCATTGAGTTGATTGATGTTGCTGGTCTTGTACCGGGTGCATGGGAGGGTAGGGGACTAGGTAATAGGTTTCTTGACGAGCTTAGGAGAGCACCTGTCCTCATTCATGTAGTTGATGCTGCAGGAGCAACAGATGAGGAAGGTAGACCAACGAAACCAGGTACTAGAGATCCGTGTGAAGACATTAGGTTTCTAGAGAAGGAAGTTGACATGTGGATTTTCCAGAATTTGAAGCGTGAATGGGATAGAGTTGTTAGATTGGTTGAGATGGCTGGTAAGGACATACTCGATGTACTCTATGAGAGGTTTAGTGGTTATGGTGTTTCAAGGGGTGTTATCGAGTGTGTCTTAAACGAGCTTGATCTAGCTAGGAAGAAACCATCTAGGTGGAGTGATAATGATTTACTGAACTTCGTTCATGAGGTGAGAGTGAGAGCAAAGCCAATAGTTATAGCAGCTAACAAAGCAGACATACCTGAAGCCGAGGATAATATCAAGAGAATGGTACGTGAATTCCCTCACCTCAAGATAGTACCTACATCAGCAGTAGCTGAGTTAGCTCTAAGGAAAGCTGCGAAGAGTGGATTGATAAAGTACCTCCCTGGCGATCCAGACTTCGAGGTAATTGATGAGAAGAGGTTAACATCACAACAAGCAAAAGCTCTTGAGTACATTAGAGAGAGGATACTGAAGAAGTGGGGGAGTACTGGTGTTCAACAGGTAATAAATGAAGCTATCTTCGGTGCGCTAGGTATGGTAGCCGTTTTCCCAGTTGAGGACGAGAACAAGCTATGTGATAAGGACGGTAATGTTCTTCCCGATGTCCTCCTAGTACCTAAGGGAACAACAGCTAGAGAACTAGCGTATAGAATACATACGGAACTTGGCGAGAACTTCATATGTGCTATCGATGTTAGGACTAAGCAGAGGCTTGGAGCAGATACACCTCTAGAGAATAGAGCAGTTGTAAAGATAGTGGCTCGAAGATGAAGTTGGGTTATTGAGTTCCTCTAACTAGCTTCAGGAACCTCTCTGCATCATTAGCCATGTGCACATTGTTGAAGAATACGTAGATGATGTCCTTGCTGAGCACCTTACTGTAGTGCTCTATCTTGTTCCTCAACTTAACTAGATCCTCATCTGTGTACTTGTACCTGTAATTTACCTCGCCAGGTCCTATTCCATGAAGTCTAAGGTAAGTGACCTTGTGTTTTGAAACTGGGTCACGTCTAAATGGGTCAACTACGTGAACCACACCATAGCTATCACATATCTCCCTGACCTTCTCCAAGTGCTGATTCCATGTTCCTCTAGGTTCCCAGCCAATTACAGGACCTGAAGCTGGTACGGCAGATGCAAAGAACTCCTTAACCCACTTCACTGCCTCTTCACTATAGCCAAAGCTCGGTGGCGTTTGAAGTACTATGAACTTAGCACCTAACTCACGAGCAAACTCAAGAACGCTCTCCCAAGCCTCAAAATTCTCTCGAGTTGGTCTCAATAATCCGTAATTCTTTGCCTTATCACTAGGTATCTTCACCCTCAACTTCCTCCAGGTTGGTGATGTATGTGGATGAGTTATTACCTGCCATGCCTTCATGCAGTAGTGGAAATTATTTGGTGCTTCTTCTCTTAATCTCCTTGCTGTATCTAGTGTTGGTAGGTTGTAGAATGTATCCTGTAGCTCTATGGCATTGAACTTGGTGAAGTAAGCTCTCCTACCACCTCTTACAGACCATCCACAGGTACCTACTCTAATCTCCGTCATAGCTATACCTGTGGATACTTAGCTCTTGTCCTCAAGATCTCAACCCATGGATTATCTCTTACGAACTCAGGTATTTCAACCTCTTTCACAGGAATCTGAGCTACAGCTGGTGCTGGAGGCGATGTCACAGCAGGTGCTTTCAAGCTAGAGACCGTACTTAGGATAGAGCTAAGACTCTGTATTGTAGAGTGAAGTGATGTGATCTCACTGCACAACCTATCTACACTTCTCCTCAATTCATTAATTGCATCGATAAGTGTTCTCTCGTAATCTCTAAGTAGTGACGATAGTAGATTAGTTAGTGATGTCGTGTAGACACGTATCATACCCTCCATGACCTCCCTTACAGCAGTCAATACCTGGTCCTGAGTAGCTATTCGTGGTATTTGTACCTGCAGTGGAGTTTGTACCGTGGTCTGTATCTGTTGTTGCTGTGAGACTACCTGCTGTGTACCTAGATCAATGCTTATACCCATACTAACTAGCTTTCTGTATTTGGATAGAGCTTTGTAAACCGTCTTAACTGAACAACCTAACTTCTCAGCAATCTCCTTAGGTTTAAGACCTTGCTGATGTAGTCTCACAATAGCTTTTTCCGTTTCTGTTAATCTAGGAGCACCTCCACTACCCACACTGAAGCCCCCATGATGTGTTAATGCCGTGAATAACTTGGTTGTGGTAGTTAAAAAGACTTGTGAAGAACCTCAATTGGTAATGCAAGTGAAGAATTTGGGTTTAGAATGGAGGTACGAAATCTTCTGGCTTTGGTAACTCCTTCTTGAGGCCTTTCCTCTCTCTGATCTTCATTATTAGGTCAACCAACATGTTCTCTGGTACGGGGGCCCATCTCGAGAACTGTGTTGACCAGAATGCCTTACCTGCTGTTGCGCTTCTCATCTCGTCTGCTAGTGTGTATGTTTCGACAACTGGTATCTCACCTCTAACAAACATTAGGTAGCCGCTCTGCTCGACGCTGAAGATCTTTCCTCTGTGTCTTGTGATTACGTTCAGTACTCCACCTAGCTGTTCTGGTGGTACCTTGACCTCGATCTTGAGGATTGGCTCTAGTAGTGTTGGTCTTGCCGTTAACATACTTGCGAAGATAGCGTTCTTAGTTGCTGGCATTATCTGTGCTGGGCCTCTGTGCGCTGGATCTTCATGGATTATAGCGTCGTGTAGTATTACCTTGACCCCTCTAACAGGTTCCTGACAGAGTGGTCCTGCTGACATAGCCCACCTAAAGCCCTGTATGATCGTGTCCTTGACTTCTCTTAAGTGCTGTACACCAACGGTTTTGTTAACTATGATGTTACAATTCAAGTCATCTACGGCCCAGACATTTCTAGCTTCATCAGCATCCCAACCAGCTACCTCTCTCAGTATCTTAGCTCTCTCGTGTGTATCTTGATCGTCATATACTTTGCCTTCCTGAATGAGCTTGATAGTTGTCTCATCTAGTGGCTCAACACTGATGTATAGCTTATTGTGCTTGTTAGGTGACTTACCTTCAAATACCTTACCTACATCCCTAATGGTCTCTCTATACCTTACCTGTGGTGGTGAAGTGACGAACTCTAGCTTAGTCCTCTCCTTGAGTAGCCATAGGGCGATTTCTAGGTGTAGGAATCCAACACCACTTAGCAAGTATTCACCGGTCTCTGGGTTTATCCTAACCTGTAGTGTTGGATCTTCAATAGCTAATTCCTTTAGTGCTTCAACGAGCTTAGGTAGATCTGAGCTATGCTTTGGCTCAATAGCTATTGTGACTACAGCATCAGTCACGTACCTAAGTCTCTCGAACGGTGCTGCTTGATCCTTGAACTTAGCGTCAACAATTGTTTCACCAGCTCTTGCCTCATCGACACCTAGGAGAGCAACTATGTTACCTGCAGGCATGTAGTCTACGACCTGTCTCGTTGGACCCATGTAGAGCGATACCTGTAGCACTCTCCTTGTAGTCTTTGCGGATACTAGGTAAACCTCATCACCTGGCCTAACGGTACCTGAGAATATTCTACCTGTAGCAACTAAGCCAGCATGTGGATCCACTGTCACCTTGCTAATACAGATTACCGTTGGTCCATTAGCATCACACTCGAGAAGCGCCTTACCAATCTCACTATCTAGCTTACCCTTCCATAGCTTCGGTATCCTGTACTTTTGTGCCGTTGCTGGGTCAGGTACATGCTGAATAATCATCTCTAGAATAGCCTTGTACAGAGGTATCTCCTGAGCTAGCTCATCTACATAACCCTTCTCATAAGCATCAACTATGTTAGAGAACTTAAAACCAAGTCTCTGAGCTTGGGGTATCGTTAACCCCCACTTGTGAAGAGCACTACCAAAAGCTACTTGCCCCTTAGCTGGATCAACCTTCCACTTATCCTTGATATCCGGTTCACCATATAGCTCAATTAACTGATTAAACTCCTTAATTATCTGAATGAATCTCTGCTGAATCTCACTTGGAGATAGCTTGAGTTCCTTAATCAACCTATCAACCTTATTGATGTACAGTAGCGGTCTAACTCTCTCCTCGAGAGCTTGCCTAACGACAGTCTCTGTCTGGGTCATGACACCTTCAACAGCATCGACAACTACGATAGCACCATCCATTACACGTAGTGACCTAGTTACGTGACCTGTGAAGTCTATGTGCCCCGGTGTGTCGACGAAGTTTATGACGTATGGCTTACCCTCGTACTCGTAGTACAGGCTTACGTTAGCTGCCTTAATGGTCATTTGCCTCAGCTGCTCAATCTCTACGTAGTCTAGTGCAAGGGCCTTACCAGCAACCTTAGGTGAAAGCAGACCAGCACCCATGAGTAGACTATCCATTGTCGTTGTCTTACCATGATCGACGTGAGCTAGCGTACCTACGTTTCGTACCTGCTTCGGGTTCTTCACAATGTCAAGCATCTCGCTAATTCTCTTCTCAATAATTCTAACCATGGTTAGTAACCTCGTTTCACGCTTTACTCCACTCAGTTTATATGTTTTGTTACTTGTATCGGTACTCATCTACCTCCAGTAGATCCATGTTCATGGTGCTCACTCGGACAAATCACTATTAAGGAGTTAGTAACAAGGTTATTTCATACGAGATCCTATACCTATGTGGTGTTGCCTGTGTGTACTTCAGTTGATGTAAATACCAGGATTAGAGTGTACATATCTGATGCAAGGAAGTTCATTGAGGAGGCTATTGAGGAGTTTCAAAAAGGTACTAGGGAAGGTAATGTCATGGCTATTAGGGATGCCGCTGAGAAGGCTTGGAATGCTGTTGTTCAGGCATCAAATGCGCTTGTACTGAAGTTCATGGGTAAGGTTCCATCTAGCCATTGGGAGAGGAGGAGATTGCTTAGAGAATTAGAGAGACGTAATGTGAAGATTGCTGAGTATGGTTTTAGGGATAGGTACTGTGCTAGAGAGAGGAATCTTCATGAATTGGTCTTCTATGAGGGTATTATCGATATTGAGGATGTTGAGGATGAATTGGAGAAAGCTAAGAAGTACGTAGACGATGTTGTTAAGGTAATTGAGAGTACTTGATCCCTATACCCTTATTCTACTGCTCCTAACGAGAGCTAGTAGTATCGATTTAGCGTAGAGACTGTACCTAACCTCTTCAAAGTATTTTACACGTGAGTACTATCGATTCTTCTCAACAATTCATCTGTTTTTAGTTCTCAGTAATGGGGGTAGTACGATCATTTTAATTTACCATGTTTCAACAAGTCACTAGTTATTACGTAGCATCTCTTGAGCTTCAGGTATCCCTCCTCTGTTAACTTTCTCTTCTTGTTAACTGGACAACGTAATGTAGTCTCTTAGACGTGAAGGTCATAACTGATACGTCATCAAGATTCCTAGTGTGGTATAGTAGCTGGAGAAAGAGTGTGTGGTGAATATAATGAGTAAATTGATGATGACATTGGTAGGAAATCTATAAAGCAATACCTTGGAAGACCTGTGAATAGCTTACTTCACAGGTAGTTAGTACAATACCTTTTCCTCTCCAGTTTTGACCCCAAATTTCTTGGAGAGCACTAAACTAGCTCTAAAAAGACTTCTCCTGAATTGAAGAGCTAATCAGAACGAGTCGTATCGATCATCAATCACCGTCCGACTGCTTCATCACTCCAAAGATAGTACCTTAGATACCTCCTAATGCTACTATAAGTTATTAGGATGAGTGAGATATCCCGCACCTTAAGAATTTTATCCATCAACAGCGATGAAGAATTATAATTGTGAGTTACTTAAGAGAACGGAGTTCCAGAAAAGCAAGCTTCAATATTTGCTCAAAGTTAGAAACAAAATAATGTAACTATAGATGAAGAGCGTAGAGTGCTAACCGATCAGTTACATGGGTCTTAGGACTACCTCAAGCAAGGTATTGAAGCATCTACTGTGCTCACGATTACTGTATTACCAACGGAAGCGTTATAATTATAGTCCTCATAAGCCTAGTGGGTGTTGTACTTGTCTGAGAAGCCCCCTCTACTTAAATGGCTTGAGGAGAGAGGTATAAGGTTAGAGGATCTCATCAATACAGCTCTTGAGCTATTTGTTCCACATCCAGGTGTGGAAACAAGAGAGAAAGCTGAGAAGCTACTCAGAGAAGAACTTGAAGAAATTCTATGGGATGTAAATGTTGCATGCCTAGTGGTAGCATGTTTTCGCCTCGAGGAAGATGCGAGAGAGGGTAGAATACCTGGACTAAGCAGAGAGAGGTATGAAAGAGGTCCCGGTTTAGTAGTAGATGAGCTCTTAGGTATGGCTTTAGCAAGCTATATTGCAGGAACTAAAGGAGTATTTGAGTTCATACGTTTCGACCAGAGAAAGCCAGGTATACTCAAGGAGCTAGGTCCCTTCACCAATGATGCTATAGGAGGACTCATTGCTGGTGCCTCCTCTAACATGTACACTAGGGCCCTTAGAGAAGCCAGACAAAAAGGTCTATGGAAACCGTACTAGTGTTTTGATATCTACCTTAGTGGAGGGTAAAATCAGTGCTTTATCACCTATTAAATATCCTCATAGTGATGACTGGTATGTGCTCTCAATCGCGAGGTCACGCTGTAGGAGGTATCTCATGATCACTGTAATACATCACAAGCTAAACCTAGAGTACATCCCTTACAATAAGCTACTTTATCTGAGAGCGTAGTTGTAGCCTCTTAATGAAGTATGAAGTTGGTAATGTTCTTTCTGATGTAATTGTTCTTAGAGTAGAGGCTAAAGTCATGAATGTACATAAGCTTGAGAAATTACTCACTTTCTCAGAGGTAGTTGACTATGCATCCTAAGGAGCTTACTGGTATCATGCTATTTCATGAGGAGGAGAGAGGTAGGGAGTTTCTGGAGAAGATCACAGGTAAGAAGCCAGTATTTGTATGTGTCATAGGAACGACTGATACAGCTAAGATTCCAGGTATTTCTGCTGCAGGTAAGACACCTGAATTAACGGAGTACACCCCCGCTGCTGATGTAGAGCTTCTCATTTTGGGAAGATGTAAGTGCATAGATACAGTTCCAGTAACCCCTGAGGGTATACCAACTCCAGCTATAATAACTCTATCTGCGCTAAGACTTGCACACATACCAGTTCTCGTGGTTGATGCTGGAGCTAGGATAAAGCCTCAAGTCCCCTTCATAAGTCTAGGCGGTTTTCCCGGTAAGGACATAAGAAGTGGAAGCGCTGTGGTAAATGTTGAGGAAGTATTTCTTAAAGCGAAGGTCCTTGGAGAACAGCTCTCCATGATAGCCGACTACCTAGTTGTGGGAGAGAGCATTCCAGGAGGTACCACTACAGCTCTAGCAGTACTTTTAGCGCTTGGAGTTAATGCAAGAGGAAAGGTGAGTAGTAGTATGCCTCACAATCCTCACGATCTAAAGATTAGGGTTGTTGAGCAAGCTCTCAAAGCAGCTGGGGTATCCTTTGGTCAGCTAGGGAACAACCCCCTAAAGGCGATCTCTCTCGTTGGTGACCCCGTGATGCCTGCCTTTGCTGGAATAGTAGTAGGAGCTGCTAAGAGAATACCTGTACTAATGGCTGGAGGTACTCAAATGTGTGCAATACTGAAGATCGTTAAGGAACTTGATGAAAGTGTCGTTGAGAATATAGCTATAGGGACTACGAGGTGGATAGTCCATGATAAAACATCGGACATAAAGGGTCTTGTGGAGCAGATAGCTGATGTACCGATACTAGCTGCTAACATAGACTTTAGTAAATCTAGATTTGATGGTCTTAGAGCCTATGAAAGAGGAGCTGTCAAGGAAGGGGTTGGAGCTGGTGGTGCTGTTATATCTGCTATAGCCAAGACCAGAGGAGGGATAACAGTTGATGATGTTGTGAGAGAGGTGGAGAAAAACTATGAACTTCTCCTTAAAAGAGGACAAATCTAGGAAACTCGCGTCAGTACGTGAACTGGTAAAGGGCTTGAAGAGCCTCATATCATTCTTCACCGCAATACCCCTAGGCATGGATGAGGATACCATAGTCTACGCAGCTAAGTTCGCATACTTATCACCTCTGATAGGATTCCTCATAGGTGCATCAGCTACAATTATAGCGTACTGCCTCTTGAAGTTCTTTAACCCTACAATAGTGGGCTTTCTCACGCTAGGCTTCATCTACGTGATAACAGGCCTTTACCATGTAGATGGGCTTGCTGACTTTGGAGACGCTCTTCTCTGTGTAGGTCCTGCTGAGAAGAAGCTGAAGGCTATGAGAGACGAACGAGTAGGAGTTGGTGGTCTTGCCTTGGTGGTACTCGTATTCACTGTAACAGGTATTGTCATGGCTGATCTCATGTCTAAAGGTCTAACACACTTCTTAGCGGCATCTGAGGTAATGGCTAAGTTCTCCATAATCATAGGTGCTTATCACGGGAAATCTCTATCCGAAGGTACTGGCCACCTCTTTATAGAATACATGAGAAGTCGAGGCATGATTAAGCTCCTGACCTCACTAGTACTGAGTATCGTATTGACATTTCCCCTAGTAGGCATCCTGAACTCGATATACCTGATATCAACCGCATGGTTTACAGCTCTCCTCATAGTGTGTATTGCGCATAAGGTCCTCGGCTATGTTACAGGGGATGTGCTTGGTGCAATAAATGAGATTTCTAGAATGACAGCACTTCTTGTAATGGAGGGTGTTCTTGGGTGAAGGTTAAGGCTTTAGTCATGGCAGGAGGTAAGGGGACTAGAATGGGTATAGATGAGAAACCACTTGTAAAGATTAGAGGAGAGCCAATGATTAAGCTAGTGCTGAATGCTCTTATTAAGGCTAGAAGCGTTGAGGAGGTGATAGTCCTTACAAGCAGATACACCCCCAAGACAACTAGGGTAGTTAAGGAAATGAAGTTACCGAGAGTAAAGGTCATGGAGAGTCCAGGTGCTGGCTTCGTTGAGGATATTAGGTATGCTATTCGAAATCTAGGACCTGAAGTGTACTTAGTTGTATCAGCTGATCTCCCCTTGATAACTCCTTCATTGATAGACTTCATAGTTGAGAGATATGAGAAGTGTGGAAGGAGTTCCTTAGCTGTGATGATCCCTACCTATGTGTACGAACTTCTAGGCTTAAAACCGAGCTATGTATTTAAAGTTGGTGAGAGGAGTGTAGTTCCTTCAGGTATAAATCTGATCGATGGTAGCAAGCTGAGAGAAGAAGAGTTAGATGAAGAGTACCTAGTCATAGCTCATGAAGGTCTAGCTATGAATGTCAATAGACCAGAGGATATTAGCGTATGTGAGAAGTTCCTCTCTGAAAGAGAACAAATACAGAGAGCATCTTTTTCCTGGATTTGCGAAGAACTTCGCAAATTGCTAGCAGAAGCTGTTAGGAGGAATCTAGGTGAGGCCGTACTACTTTCGGGAGGTCTTGATTCAAGTGTAGTGGCTTACCTAGCATCTAAACTAACGAAAGTAGAGGCTATAACAGTACTTGTGAAAAGTAACTGTGCAAAAGATCGTGAGTACGCCTCTTTAATGGCTAAGTTCCTTAACATGGAACACCATATCATCGAGGTCAGCATCGATGAGGTATTGAGACACATACCTCGCGTAATAGAGATTATGAGGACGTTTGATCCTATGCAGGTACGGAACGACGTTGTCATATATTTGGGTTTGACAAGAGCTAAGAGCTTAGGTTTCAGTAGCATAATGACTGGTGATGGTGCAGATGAATTATTTGCTGGGTACAGCTACCTATGTGGAATGGATGAAGAGAGGAGGGAACTAGAGCTTAGAGTACTGTGGGCAGCTATGAACTTCTCTTCTATCACCCTAGGTAATCATATAGGTATTGAGGTGAAGACTCCATACCTAGACAAGAGGATTAGGTACTTCGCTATGCTAATTAAACCTGAGCATAGGGTTAGAGAGGAGAGAGGAGTTACATGGGGTAAATGGATATTGAGGAAAGCTTTCGAAGATGTACTACCTCAGGAGATCGTATGGAGAATTAAAAGCCCTATAGAGGAAGGAGCTGGAACAAATGTACTAACCAAGTACTTTGATGAGGTGATTGATGATCAGGAATTTCAGGAATCAATATGCAAGATAATGGAGAAGGACTCGGTAGTCATTAGAGATAAAGAGCAGCTTTACTACTACCGAGTATTTCGAAGTATATTTGGTCCTCCTAAGGACATAGGGGGAGTAGGTAAGGAATGTCCTCAGTGCAGAGCTAGAATCCCCAAGGGCTTTACCTACTGTCGAGTATGTGGAGCCTATCCAGTTTAACATATAGTTTCTAAGAACTAGGTTTAAACCTGAATGTAGATGTAGCAAGTAGAGGAGGGAAGTAGGGCAAGTCAGTACTCAGAATCTTCTTCACTATTCCGTCCCTGCGTGGTTCATCATCTCTTCGTACTCAATATCTTGTGACTGTAGTTAAAGTTATTTTGGTGAGTTTCTAAGTTAATCGTGTTAGTGATGATCCATTGCAGCTCTGAGCAGTGAGGAAGCCCCCTAGCTGAACATTATGTAGGTATTTCTTTTAAGGAGGTTAGGCTCTAGGTCTTTTCGTGGTGTTGTAGATGAGATACAGGTTACTGGATATATTAGCTTGCCCAATGTGTAAGTACTTTCCGCTAGAGTACGTTGTGTTTTCTGAGAGGGTCAATCCTGAGGTTAAGTACCCTAGTGAATTAAGTAAGCCTCATTGTGAAGTGTACTGTGGTCTCTATAGGAAGTACATCGTTCCAGAGAATGTTAGAAGGAGAGTTATTGAGTTGAGAGATCAAGGTTTATCGTATTCTGAGGTTGCGAAGAGAGTTACTGAAGAAACTGGTTACTACCTTAGTGAGGAAATTGCACAAATTGTTGAGAAAATAATTAGGGAAGGTAAGGAGAGTGAGATGTTTCATCCTAATCCAAGTGAACTACCCTGTGAAGAATGCATTAAGAGGGAAGTAGTTGAAGGTATTCTCTACTGTCCAAATTGTTTGAGGTGGTACCCTATTCGTGAGGAAATTCCTGAAATGCTTCCTGATGACTTAAGATCTCTCGATGAGGACTATGAGTTCCTAATGAGATATAGGGATAAGGTACCTGAAATTATTCTACAGCAAGGTAAACCTGTGAACATTACGTATAGGAAGTAGGGATCGACTAGTGGATACAGCATATGTAAGGTGATGCACCCTCATAAACTATGTAGAGATCTGTTCCCGTCAATACCTCTGCTATAGCTGTTGTTTCACGAAGTATCTTCTCAGAACTTGGTTTTCCACAGCTCTCTGCTAGGTCAAGTAGCTTCTCAGCAGCTTCAACTACTCTTTCGGTCTCTTCCCTACTCATATTCTCGAGAAACTCATTCCAGAATTTTCTGAAGTACGTGTATAGTGATGGTATGTAGATATGTGAAAGTACGTAGTACTGTAGCATTGTTGCTATGTTCCACATCCTCTCAAAGTAGTTATGTGTTAGCTCTGTACACCACTTAATACTGTCAATGTAGGCACTGTACAGTAGGTCGTGGTGAATACCACCAGTGATCTCGAGTAGTTCGTTCTCTACGTAGAGGTCCTTCACTAGCTCTAGGCAGAGCCTCCAAACTGCTGTGCATCGGCAAGCCTTTAGGTGGTACCTCTTTGGGTATAGACCCTTAAAGTCGTGAACTACGTGAATTACTTCATGAACAACCAATGCCTCTATTGGGTATTTGAGGGGTCCAGCAACAACGACTTTGTACTTACCCCTCTTCTCACGAATTGATAGTCCGTGAATTAAGTTGGCTTGAAGTAGGTATACCCTAACATCAATTGCTCTACCAGTTAACTTCCTCAGCATCCTTCTAGCAAACCTCTCAATCCTACGTCTCCTCGTAGAGAGACTTGAAGGAAGTGTACAGATTTTGTACAGTGGTAGCACTAAATTCACGAAATCACCACGAAGCTGGTGGTTGAACACTACTTCACTAAGTATCTTTTAAGTCTACTCTCAATTAATGATCTACATTTGGAGCAGAAGTTATAGCTCTTCCTATCTGTATCGAGTATGGAGTTCGAAAAAGACATGACACAAAGCCTATCACTACAGTGCTCAAGACCAAAGGTATGTCCAAGTTCATGAATTGCCTCCTTAAGTGCACGAACCAAGAACAGCTCACGATTAGGTTCCATACCGTAAAACTCACATCTCAACCTCGGTAAATATATGACAGCGACCTTACCACCTAACTCAGCTTGACCAAATACGAAGTTCAAGCCATTAGAGTACGCATCCACATCAGCAACACCAAGCACCCTCAAGAAGTTACTACTACCGAATACGTACTTGAGGTACTGAAGCACTAAATCGCTAATGTACTGACCCCTAACGACATCATAGAATTCCCTAGGAATCTCAAGAACTTCACTAGCAACAAAGCACTTAACACCAAGTACTTGCTCAATACCATTAGCTAGGTAGAGAAGGAGATCATCATCTCTAGACACAAGTGGTTGAAGTAGTATAGCTAGCTGAGTCATAGACTACATCTCAAGCCCTTACCTGGGGGTGCTAGACTAGGTGTTAAGTTACTGTCTAAAATCTCTAACCTCAAATCATTTACTTATTCGATTAAATTACGTATGGACTCTATTGAGGGTAAGCTTTATATTACATTGAATCAAGTACGTAAACCATGAGTAGGTCGAGAACTAGAATTACCTGGATGCACATTGCGTCATTTGCTCTCGCTACAGCAGTGTGCTACGTACTAGCGGTCTTTGCTGTCATAGCTGCTCCTGTACCACCAGCTCCTGGTGTTTCTGCTCTCTACATAGCTGCTGCTGTCTACGTTCCTCTAGCGATATGGATGGGTATGTGGGGGTGCTTGGCTGGGTACTTAAGCTGTTTCTTCCTAGGTCTAGTACCATCAGGCTACAGTCCACTGTTCTCATTTGTATGGTCATGGTGTGACTTCCTCGAGGGTTTAATGCCGCTACTGTTCTTCAGATTGCTCAGGATAGATCCTGACTTCAGCGTTAAGAAGCCTAAGTTCGTCAAGGTAATGGCGCCACTCGTCGTTACAGGTGCTGGTCTAGTCATAATAGGTGCACTAATCAACCACTACCTCGGTGTATTCGGTCATCCCTTTACAACCATAGCTCTTGCTCTCATGTACTGCGGCATAGTGCTAGCTATTGTAGGCATAATTATCGGTGCCTTGGTAGGTGATGTAAAGACTTGGGTCACGTACATAGTATCAGGTATTGTATTGGCCTCTCTCGTTAGTGGTCTATGGGGTGCAGGAACTCTGTGCCTAATACCTGGTCTATCACCGCTCTACGGCAAAGCACCATTCACGATTGTCTTCACTGGGTGGGTCATTGGTGACATGATAGTGCTATCAACCATTGGAACAGCACTACTCGTTACCCTGACTCCACTAATCAAGAGAACTCCAATATATGTGAGAGGTTGGTTTAGTTAACATGTTGTACTCCCTCTCTTTTTCCTATCACTATGTAGGTAACCGTGGTGACATTATGGGTACACAGGTATTTCACACATTACTGGGGATATGTGCTAAACCCACTTGGATTCATAGACTCCACGTCGTGACTAAGCTAGTTATTGTAATGTCATTGAGTATCTCTGTGATAATGGTGGGTGATGTCTTTAGCGCTATTGCTCTCCTCCTGCTCTCTGGTACTTTGCTTTATCTCTCACACGTAACTCTAGGTGCTCTTAGGAAGTACGTGCTCGTATTCATTGGCATTCTTCAGCTAATAGCTCTCTCCTATACCTTGATTACTCCCTTACCAGGTAGGTACGTACTGGTTGATGTTGAGTTACTTCGTGTGGTTGCTGAGAGAGGTGTCTTCGTTTGGCGTATCCTCATCACGGATGAATCTCTTAAGTATATCTTCATTCTCGGTTCTAAGTTCTTAGTTATGATATTCACAGCAGTGCTACTGCTCAATATAGTTAATGAGCGTGAACTCATTTGGGGTTTGAGAAGTATTAAGTGTCCTTACGTAGTTGCTGTAGCTCTCGCACTTGTGTTTAGAGGTATCTCACTATTCATCAATGATTTCTTCGTAGTTCGTGATGCTATTTCTCTACGTGGTCTCTCTCTTGAAGAGGCTTCTCTACCTGGTAAGTTAAGGACTTACTTCTACATGTTGATCCCGTTATTTGTACTGATGATTAGGAGGAGCTATGAGGTTTCACTCGCTCTAGAGGCTAGAGGTTTAAGAATAAGACCAGGTAAGGTCAGTACTTACTATAGAATGACCTTCACTATGCGTGACTTAGCTGTGTCTATGGTGTTTGTTCTAGTGCCTGTGCTATTCTACCTCCATTTAATTGGTTTTGTTTAGTGCTGTTGCTTGAGAGGTGATGAAATGGGTAAGGTGATTGAGGTTGAATCTCTTCGGTGGAAGTACTCAGGTAGGGATACGTATGTGCTTAAGGACGTTAATCTACATGTTGAGAAGGGCGAGTTTGTTGGTATTGTCGGTCCTTCCGGTGCTGGTAAGACTACTCTCTGTCTTTGCTTTGTGGGGATTATTCCTCAGAGGATTCCTGGTGAGTTTAGTGGTTGCGTTAAGGTGTTTGGCCGCAGTACAACGGATGTAGATACCACTGAGCTAGCGAAGTACGTTGGTCTTGTCTTTGAGGATCCTGAAACTCAGTTCATAATGACTACTGTTGAGGATGAGCTGGTTATTGGTCTTGAGATGCTTAATCTACCTCCTGAGGAGATTAGGGAGAGAATTAGGTGGGCTCTCGATATTGTTGGTTTACCTATGGAGTTCCTCAATAGGAGTCCACTTGATTTAAGTGGTGGTGAGAAGCAGAGGGTTGCTATTGCGTCTATACTAGCTAGACAACCTCGTATCTTAGTTCTCGATGAACCTACATCCGATCTAGATCCTAGAGATAAGGAGGGTGTCCTCTCAGCTATTGTACGTATCAGGAAGGAGCTAGATATGACTATTGTGTTGGTTACTCATGAGCTAGATTTCCTACTGAAGTATGCTGATCGAGTTATCGTTCTTTCTAGTGGTGAGATCATTTGTGAGGGTGAACCTAGGGAGGTCTTTACAAGGTACTATGATGTGCTGAAGAAGATTGGTGTTGATGTTCCTGAGGTAGTTGAGATCTCGAGAGCACTTAAGGTACCTCCACCGAGGTCTAGTGATGAGTTGTGTTGGTTAGTTGACGACTACCTTAGTAAGGGTTTACTGGAAGTTAAGGAAGTTAAGTCAGCTACGGAGGAGATCACTCAACAATGCAGTGTAGGTAATGAGGTAGTGTTGAGGTGTGTAGATGTTCATCATGTGTATCCACCTAATATTGTTGCTCTTAGGGGTGTTTCTCTAGAATTTAGGAAGGGTGAGTACGTAGCTCTTGTAGGTCCTAATGGTTCAGGTAAGACAACTCTAGCTAAGATTCTCTGTGGTTTGCTTCGACCGACTAGAGGTGATGTATTGGTTAAGGGTGTTAGTGTGACGAAGTGGAGGAAGAGGGATTTAGTTAAGGTGGTTAACTATGTGTTTCAGAATCCAGATCATCAACTATTCTGTAGGAGTGTTAGGGAAGAAATTGAGTTCGGTCCTAGGCAGCTTGGTTTACCCAGTGATGTTGTTGAGAGACGGGTTAGAGAGCTTCTTGAAGTTTTTGGGTTGAAGGGTCTAGAGAATGAACACCCGTTCTTCTTGAGTAAAGGTGAACGGAGGAGATTAGCGTTAGCAGCTACATTGGCTCTAGATCCTGAGGTGATTATCGTTGATGAACCTACAACAGGTCAAGATCGTAGAACCTCTAGAGAGATAATGGACTTACTTAAGGAGCTTAGAGATAGAGGACATACGGTTATCGTGATTACACACGATATACCACTAGCTCTCGAGTATGTGGATAGAATGGTGGTCCTATGCAATGGTATGGTTATTGCTGATGGAGTACCAAGTGAAGTACTGAGTAGAGAAGACATAGTTGAGAAAGCACACCTAGTAATCCCCTGTGCGATGAAGGTTGCTAGAGCACTACGTAAGCATGGTGTATTAGCAGATGTAATAACTACTAGAGAACTCCTTAAGTACCTCAAACCTAGGAGAGGTAGTGAAGAGGCCATGATGAATTTCCCTGCGGCCTGACTTGATGAGGAGCAACACCTAGACTGAGCTGAACTACATGACAGGTCCCGCACCTGGGAAGGTAAGCATTAGATGTGATAAAGTAGTCATAAAGTCACGAGCACAGATCTCAACGATAAGGCCTGACCTCTACATCCACGTTAAGGGGTACTCACTAGCTAGAGTAACACACATCGATGTTGAGTATCCAGAACTAGAGAAGATGCTCAGTATTAGTTATCGAGAGGTACTACCGGCCATACTCAGTACGCAAACAAGGGATTACGTACTGGTCATAGTCCCAAGTAGAGAACTTCACATGTCAATATACTCGGAAGAACTTCGTGAGATTTTACCTAGAAACTATAGAGGAGGATGTGTGGTCGGAGGTAAAGTCGATGGTATATTCATTGGGGTTAAACGCGAGGTCATTAAATATCTTGAGGAATTTGCCTCCTCAAGAGGATACCCACCTAGATCTAAGCACTTGAAGGAGAGTAGTGATGTTAGTGATGTGAGATCACTACTCGACTATGTCTAGGGTATAGTTTTAAAGTCACCACCACTTCGTTATGGTCTGACCAGAGGTACATAGTGAGGTGAGTACTTTGGGTATTAAGGTACTCGGTATAAATGCTTCACCAAGGAAGTACGGTAATACTGCTAAGCTACTTGAAATAGCTCTTAAAGCAGCTAAGTACGAGGGTGCTGATGTTGAGAGAGTAGATCTATACGATTACAGGATTGAGCCATGTATTGGGTGTCTGTGCGATGATGAACGCTGCTGCAGGTATCCGTGCGTTATAGATGATGACATGAGGATACTACTCGATAAGGTACTATCCTCTGATGCGCTCATAATAGCTACACCGATCTACTGGTATGGTCCTAGTGGTGTGCTCAAGAACTTCATAGATAGATTGACCTGTCTCGAGCACATGATATTCATTGAGGGCAAGTGTTGGGCAGAAGGTAAGGTCGCTGGATTCATAGCCGTAGGGAATGATACCGGCGCTATCCAAGTAATAGCCTACATGATGTCTGTATTAAACTCCTTTGGAATAGCCATTCCTCCTTGGGCACTAGCTTACTACACGAAGTCAGGTGACGTGCTAAGTGATGAGAGAGCTCTTCTGGATGCAGCTAATGTCGGGCGAACCGTCGTCTTAACGGCAAGAGCACTGAAGAGCTTAGATGTCAAACAATGGTACGTTACTGACTACAGGAGTATGTTACCAAATTGGTGTAGTGAAATTCAGCAATTAACTGAAAAGCTGAGAGAGAGTGAGTGGTCTAAGAGGAAAGATCTAGTCACTAAGTTACTACCTAGGCAACATGACCTTAGCTAAGTAACCAATGTCAAGTCCCTCCCTTGAACTTCTAACTATAAGTGTTGGACCCGTCACTATGGCCATAGAACTCCTCAAATCAACTGTAATAACGAGATCTGATGTACTAGCTCTCCAGTGAGACATGTAGATAAGCTGCTTACCAACTCTCACGAGCTGAACCTTAGTCCTAACGTGTTCAGCATCAAACCAGAAAACACCATCACAGCTATACCTAGGTGGTAAATATGTCCAGGGAACACCAATGACAAAGCTATGTACCTTGCCAATGACCTTCTTAAATACGTTGAGGTCACTAAAGTAGGTATCGAATATCAGATTAAGTGTCTGCTCAAGCACCTTCTCACTCTGAAGCTTTTCACGAAGAGAATCAACAAGGAGTAACTGAGCATCAACACCAAACACCTCATTAATCACATCGAGTATAGTCTTACCTTCTCCAAATCTAAGTGACGAAATTTCAAGGTAACGGGTAATATCCGATACCAACCAGCGTATAAACACCTTACACGCTCTCTCCCCTCTACCATACCTAGAAGTTACTTCATCGAACTTCTGCAGAACCTCTCTAGCAACTTCACTACCCAGAGCAATCACCTCAACTAACGATCTAAATCCTACATGAGAACACTGGAAAATAAACATCATAATCAAGACTGGATTCGGAAAAGGTTAATGGATACTGTGCATGCACACTACTACCATTATCAGAAATCATCATGGGCTCTCCCATCAGTACTAGGTATTGGTGGTGAGTTCCTATTAACTCCAACACTTCACCTACTTCTCAGATATGAGGTAAGGAAGTCCGTAGGGATCGACCTTAAATATCTATGGTAGTTACGTACCTCTACTCGAGGAGACAACTAATACTCTAGTCGGTACTCTCATTTTCACCCTCTATAAGGTATCAGAATTCGATTCAGCTAGAATCTGCGATCTGCATTAGTACTTAGTAGGACAATTAGGCTAGTACCTCTCGCCTACCTATTGCAGTGGATTCAAGAATGTAGTTCGATGGAGAGCTCTAAGGGTGCATTCTCACTTAAAAGAGTTTTTACTTGTAATTGGGACATTAGTCTCTTTGAAAGATGTTCGCTATGTTATTCACTGTTTAGCACTTAGAATGGTGGTATGAAGCTAGTGGTGATGTACAACGTAATTGTGAGTGCCGTCACTGCTATGAGTGTTAAATTACCTATGGTAGTACCTCTATTAACCATCACATACTCACCATAGCTAGCGTATCTCAGGATTAGTTGCTCTGTCATCTCCTCACCAGTTCTCACCATGAGTAAAACAGCCAGTGAAAGTACGTCGACGTAATCACGTAGCTTTCTCGGTCTATGTATCTTCACTAGTTCATACATCATATCGAGTACCTGGGGGATTAACCTAAGGGATAGTACGTACGATAGGGTAACCCACTTAGGTACTCTAAGGAACTTACCTAGTGTAACAAGCTCTCTTGGCTTAACTAAGTTCACAAGTAAAATAGTTGAAGTTGTCAACACGAAAGCTCTCAACCACACAGCACCTAATCTCTGCATTAATGTAGGTACATCACCAAACTCCAGAACCGTAATCACTACAGTAACGAATGTAAGAGGTATGGACGATATTACCAAGCTATACAGCACCTGTCTCACCACATCACCAATGATCGAGAGAACAAGCACCACCGAGAGCAAGTACACGAGTACACGAAGATCATTTGACACAACTGCAATGAGCATCGTAGACACAATATAGAGAATCCTGAGGACCGGATGTGTATTTACAGATAACCTATCCTCATACCTAACATGTAGCATACACGATAGGAGCTTGAGAACTAGACTTAGCACATGAGATACCTCTCAAAAAATCTATCAACAGTCATAACAACATCTAACCCAAGTTCAGTACATAGCCTCGGTACCTTCACTACCCTCAACATACCGTACCAAATCCTCGCTACGGTCTGGAGATCACCCTCTAAAACAATACGTCCACAATCAACTAGTACAGCCCTAGTGGGTACACCTAGATGCTCGGCAAACTCTAGATCCTGTGTAGCAATTACAAGTGACAATCTACCCTGCTCAATGAATGTCCTAAGTACTCTAGCTAACTTGACTAGAACCACATTATCTAGACCAAGAGTAGGTTCATCAACTAGCAGTAAGTCAACGTCCATACCTAGAGCAAGGGCAATAGCTAAACATCTTCTCTGACCTAAGCTAAGAACTAGTGGTGACTTCTCTAAAGAATCTTCTAAACCAAGGTACTTCACCACCTCAAGCACTATATCTGGTCTAGGTAGCTTGTGTATGTACTTACTCACCACCTCCTTCGTAAGTACTATAGCTGGATCTTGAGGAATGTAGTAAGT
>QMRC01000011.1 GCA_003649205.1 Thermoprotei archaeon | reverse complement strand
TTCGTTCTCTCGGTAAGTACTTTCTCAATGTAGCTAGGTCTACCTCGATAGTTAGTGTTTTACCTACCTTCCTTATCCTGTAGTACCTAACCATCGCTACTGAGATTTACTTAAAGATATATCAAGGTTCGGTCTCTAGATATCTCCTGTATGGTTAGGGTTATTGTCTGCTACGATACGGATTCTGAGGAGTGTAGAGTTAGGTTGAGGGAACTTCTTCGTGATTTTGGTGGTTGTGAGGTTCAGTACAGTGTCTTTGAGCTTGATATACCTCCAGGTAGACTTAGTGAATTAGTACTTAGGTTGAAGGTCTTGTCTAGCATGTACAGGGTTCACGTACTGGTTATCCCTCTGTGTAGTTCTTGCTCTAGTAGATCTATGGTTATTTGTCATGAGGATTACGGTGAAAGGGAGTCTTTGGAGAGGGAGTTCGTCCTATGAGTTCGGATTCAAATGCTGTGTTAATTACTTGTGTTGGTGCTACACCTATTGTTGTTGTTAATGTGTATGCTCACTACCTCATGCATGATGAGTTACGTAGGTTACGTATCAAGTATGTCTTGCTTGGAGCTAGTTCCAACACTATTAGGTTCATTGACTCTATTGGGCGTTGTCTCCGTGAGGTTGCTACGTACTTTGGTAGGGAAGTTCCTGAAGTTGATTATGTTGAGGTCGATCCATTTGATATCTACGATATCTGGAGTAAGCTCCGTAAGAGGGTTGTAGAGAGGTATGGAGATCTAGTTCGTGTTGTTGATGTTACTGCTGGTACTAAGCCCATGTCCATAGCTCTCTACAAGTTAGCTACCGATATCGATGCTAAGTACGTGACATATCTATCGCTTAGAAGTCGTGAGTTTGAGAACCTACCTTTCACTGATATTCCTAAGTACTACTCAAACATAGTTATTCTCGAGAGGAAGGTATGATAATACGAATTAGGTCTAGTGACTTACTACCTGTAGTTACGTACTTGCTTAGTGTTAGTGATGAGTTTGAGATTTCATGTGGTGATGAGTCTATACTACGTATTTCACTTAGTGGACAGAGACTTAGGTTAGTGAGAAGTCGAGGAGGTACTTGGTCTTGGTGCTCACTACCACTTGATGTTGCTGTGTGGTGGAGTCTTCACTTTAGTGGTGAGGATATTGCTTTTGCTGACTTGAAGTACTCCTTTGCTAAGTTTCTCGAGTCTCTATACGCACTACCTGGTTCGAGGTTACCTATTGTAGTGTTTGATGAGACAGCTCTGTGGTATGGTTGCTGTCACTCTCTTGCTAGGTACTGGCTCTCTGTAGCTCATAGCTTTAGAGCTAGGATACAGACTACGTACTTTGCTATTCCTGATCATGTTAAGGAGAACCTAGTGAGGCTGCTTCACGAACACAATCCTCTACCTGATGAGTTGCAGGTGAACTTCATTAAGTCTCTTGGTCTTAGGGTTAGTGAGTACTTAATAGATGTCGAGTTAGCTCGTACTATTCTGGGACTTCACGATCTACTCAATGCATCTAAGGTACTACCCATTACTGAGGTCACGTTGGGTATTGGTGTTGGTATTGGTGTATTTAGTCTCTACTTTAGACTGTCTAGAGCTATTAGAGCACAGTTCGGTATAGGAGTGACACCGATCCTAATAACATCGAGGGAAGACGTTGCTTCTGCTAGTGATCTACTCGGTCTTCCTATTCAGCTCGTTACTCCAAAGCAGATACCATCTGAGGTCGATATAGGCTTCAAGTCTGTAGGTACTGTACTCACTGTACTGACGTACCTCTTATCAGCTATTAAGGTTCGTTCGAGAGATCTTGAGTTTGTGATGGTTCCTGGACCGATATCTAGGAGCTTAGATTGCTGTAGTGACCCTCCATTGAGTATCATTGTGAAGACTGGATCTAGTGATTATTTGAGTAGGTGGATTAAGTTGAGCCGTAGCTTGAAGAACTGGTTAACCTCTAGTTAATTACCGCTCTTAGAACCAACTATCGAGAGCTCTGTAATCAACTTACTCAGCTTCTCACCGTAGCTCCTCACGTACTTGATAGCTTCCTCCCTGGTCTCTGGTTTTAGTGAGTTCCACCTACTGAGGTATGACCGTACTGATGCTATAAATGCCTCGATTTCACGTGCTATTGACCTAATAAGTTCATTTCTATGTGCTTTCACGTACCTCACGAGTGTAGTTAGGTGCTGAAGTTCTCTCACGCAGTTCGGGAAGGTACTGTACACCTTTCTGATGTCGATAGCTAGCTCCAGCAACTGCTCAGTAGTTACGTAGCTTAGATGTAGTACCGTAATCTCCATCCTTGGTACTCCACGGTAGTTTCTCGATGGTAATTTCACAGCGAAGCTACCTAGTGTAGGTCCTCCTGTGGCGCTCTCGGTGTTTCTTGGAATGAGAACTAGCTTTGGTCCTTTAAGTATCTGTGCTGTGAGAACCTCCCTAGCTAATTCCCTCAACTTAACGGTATTACCTTCAATTACTACGTACCCTTCCCTCTTCAGCTTCTCAAGAACATCCACTATCGGTGGACCAAATACTCCGAGTAGGTCACTTAACGTAGCTCTGTCCCTACTCAGAAGGTACCTAAGTACTTCGTATCTAAGTCTACTCACAGAGTGTGTACCTGTGTGGTTACTGATATCGATACCTCACGTAGTTACTTACTTGATGAGGTGGGGTATATTCTCTAGACCTGTACTCGAGTTCTCTAGTGGTACCGCTCTAGATCCGCTGCAAGCATTCAAACTTGGTTATGGTCCATTTAGGTCCTTACCTAGCTTAACAATGTTGTGTATGGTTTATAGGGATTTGAGGTCTGAGTTTAGGGAGTTTCTCAGGAACTTAATTGAGGGTGTTGGTGTCTTCGGTGGTTTGGATAAGTGGTTTCGTTGTGAGGTTACAGTTCTCGATGTTCTTGAGTTTAGCTCATATGGTGAGGCTATTGAGTTAGCTAGGTCTATCCACGATGTTGATCTCGTGCTGTGTACCGTCCCTGATGAATTCACTGTTCAGTTCTCTGACGATCCATACATACCCCTCAAGCAGGTTATTGCTAGTCATGGTATTCCCAGTCAAATGGTTACTCACAGCACGGTTAAGTACCTGAGGTCTAGAGGTGTTGTATTGGCTAATGTTGCTGTTGGTGTCTTTGCTAAGTGTGGTGGTATTCCTTGGGCTGTTCGCAGTGGTCTCTACGGTGATCTCTACATCGGTTTTGATGTGGGTGGTGGTGTTGTGTCTACTGTCGTCTACGATAGGTCTAGTGGTTGTACTGAGTGGTTCTGTAGGAGGTCATCGCTTGAGAGGATTGCTCCTGAAGTTGGCGATCTAGTTGCTGAAGTACTCCAGGATAGGTACCGTGGTGGTTTAGTTGTCATTCATAGGGATGGTCCATACCACTTTACTGAGGTTCATAGTTTGAGGAAGGTTCTTCGTGATCTCGGTATTGATAGGTATGTCATGGTTTCTGTCATGAAGTCTGTACCCATTAGGTTGCTGAACCTCATGGGTGGTAGAACTCAGCAACCTTGGAGAGGTACCTGGATTAGGCTGGGTAGTAGTAGGGTTGTTGTTGCTACTCTAGGTATTCCCGATGCTGAGGTTACTCACCTTGGTGCTACTCCGAGACCTGTTGTTGTGGAGGTTGTTGAGCCTTGGTCTTGGGAGGATGTTGATGTTGTAGCACTCTCCAGAGATGTCTATTGGTTAGCTCAGCTTCACTGGGGTACCTGTATCCTCAGGACTAAGCTACCAAATACTGTCCTGTACCCGCATAGGGTAACTACATTTGCGAAGTTAGGTCTAGGTGATGTAGCTATTGAATCGAGGAAACTATGGTTTCTCTAGCACTGGATACAGCTCTAGAGTAGGTACCTCTGATGTTAGTTCTTTAAACCACTCACGTAATTTCCTTAGGTACTGCTTCAAGAACCACACGTAGTTACTTACCTGATCACTACACCTGTAACGTGTACAGTATATGTTTTCATAGAGCTTCTTGACTACATTACGTAGGTTAGGTACCTCACCACTCACTACATACACATCAAGTACTGTCTTAAGTGTCGGTATATAGGTAAGTGGTTTAAGTACGTCAAGTAGGGCCAGCGGTTCAGTTCTTAATCCAATGTCTGGTTGAAGACCTACCTTAACTACTTCAGCAAGTACTTCACCACAGGCAATGGTACGTAGTTTCTGATGTAGATCACTCACGTAGTTAGGTTCTAGATCTAGCTCTCTAGCCACGTACTCAAGGAAGGTACTGAGGAATTCCTGATCTAGCTCAGGTACCTCACTTAATTCACTACACTCCACCTGCGCTCTATACGCTCGAATTACTGGGAGAAGCCTAGTTAGGCGTGTACCGTAGATGGCGAGTGCTTTAGCTATGGAATTGAGTGCTGTAGTTAGTAGATTTTTCTGAAGCGTAAGCATGAGGTCGGTTACCTGAGCTTGGTACTGATTGAGTAGTATCTCGCTGTAGAGCCCTGGAGATACATCACAGTAAACGTAGTAGAGAACTTGAGTAAGGTCACGAGAGAGAACTACCAATGGTACTTCAAATCTCGTTAGTAGACAGATAGCAGATGATGTGAAGAGACTTTGGTCAGTACTCAAGACACTACTCAACAATCTAGGAGCAACATTCCTATACACTAGCTTACCGGTATCAAGCTCCTGAACGTAGAGGTGCTCACTCTCAGCACCTACCCTGTACCTACCTACGAGAAGCCAGAGACCTCTCTTCGGCACCCCCCTCACCACGGAATTTACAGTACATACCTAGCTCACACCCCTTGCAAGCTCTTCTCGACCGAGGACTAGAATCTACGAGACCTAACTTAATGAGTTGAACCTCCTTACAAAACTCGAGAACAAGTCTCTTTAACCAACTCTCAACCTTGATCTCAATGAGATTACAGGAGGGGAGGTACAGTAAGTAACCTCGAGATATGTTCCTTCCCTTCGAGAGCTCCAGTAAGAGTACGTAGAATGCAAGCTGCACCACATCACCGAACCTAGGTCTCGTACTGTACTTAACCTCTACAGGGACCCCACCAGCGAGCAAATCTATGGAACCAGCAAGCGGCCCATACCCTACCTCGACCTCACACTCCACATCACCTAACTTCCTAAGCTCACTATAGACCTCACGTAACTTACCCACATCAATCCCGTACCTAACCAGCTCCCTCCCAACGTCACGTCCCTGAAGGTACATGTACAGGAGCTTATGTACCTCACCACCAACACTCATGTACTCCGTAACTACTCCACGTAGGTACAGGTACCTCCTTAAGTATATGCGGTGAGGGCATATGAGGTAATCAACGAGATCCCTAGCGTACACTGTAACGGGGAGTAAACCAAGCCTCACACCATCACCATCACCGAACTCCACGTAGCACTAACTTACATAGGTTTTCTCACCGTGAACTATGTTAGATGCTTCTGTACCTCGTACATGGTGTTCTAGCTAGAGACTACACTAGACCGAGGGGATTCACTGGATTTGCTACTAGAGGGATGATTGGTTCTGCTCTACGTAGTGTGTGCTGTGTTACTGGTTCTCGAAACTGCAGTGGTTGCTGCATGAGAGGGAGGTGCATCTACTACCACTTCTTCGAGAGTAGGAGCTGTGACTATGATGTTGATTTCGCTAAGAGAGGTGCAAGAGCTGGTGTATCGAGACCTTACTCAGTTGAACCAGCTATCATCCGTGGTCGTGAGATAGTATTTGGCTTCTACTTGCTAGCACCTAGGTACTTGATTGAGCTTAGATGTGAGCCAGTGATCATACTATCACTACTGAAGTGTGGTATGTTGGGTCTAGGTATGGATGCTAGGTATGGTGAGAGGAGGAGGTTCTTTATCTCAAGAATTCTCAGAATTGACCCCTTTACGGGTTCAGTACAGGTAGTCTATAGGGACGATGCTGGTATCATCAGGGAACCAATACCCACTACCGTGCTAAGTGATGATTTACTGAGGAGAGTTGAGAAGAAGGCAATTGCTCTTAGGGAGTTAAGGCCTAGGTACATAGTCCTGAACTTCACGACACCAACCATGGTAGTGCACAATCGTCAGGTAGTAACTGAGCCGCCACTACACGCCATTGTGATGAATTTAGCTAGGAGGTATAGTCAATTAGCTGCATTTCACAGGGTTGGTCAAGTACTCTCAGTGCTTGAAGCTAGAGAGCTTAGGGATGCTGTTAGGGCTAATGCGAAGTTGGTATACGCACATAGGAGTAAGGTTGTTCTACGTAAGTACATGATTGCTAGTGATGAGAGGAGGGTTCTCGGAACATTCATTAGGGGTTACTTCGTGTACGAGGTGCAGCAATCCTTCTGGAGAAAAAGCATTAGTATGCTAGCTCTTCAGTTACTGATACTTGGTCAGTACATGGGTGTTGGTCAGTTAGCAGCTGCTGGATGCGGTAAGTACGTACTCACTCTACCCGTTAGTGAACCACACATATCCTACGTAGTTAGGTGTGAGTAAAACTATATCACAGGTAGATTGTCTGGGGAAGGGAGTAGATTACATTAGGTAGTTCCTCGGTATCTAGATCGAGCTGGAGGTTGCATACGTGAGTTCTCTTCCACAACCCATAGTACTAGACCCAGTACTGTACACAGTCCTAGCATGGTCTCGACACCTTATAGAGAGATTCAGCAAACTCCTCACTAACCTAGATACCTTACTCAAGGTGCTTCACGGTGAAGAGGTTCCTGGCGTCTACGCTATTGATGCTGGGTACGTATTCTCAAAGGAGAAGTACGTATCTGCAACAAAGATAGCTATCTACAGCAGGAAGGTCCTTGGTGGGGAAGTTCGTGAAGAGATCAGAATTCCATGGAGTGACAGGATAGGTCCTGTAGCAATTCTACTCTACTCCCAGGAGGAATTTCACGAAGCTGCCAGGTACTTACTCGAAGTAGCGACAATGCTCAAGGTAGCTAGAGAGGAGAGACTTGCTAAATACTTCACTGGACCGATTCTCGTGTTGAGACATGGACCACTAGTACATCAGTTAGTTCAGTACGATAGGAGTACCTACGACATACCTGAGGATCTTCTACGTAGGATACTCATGGTTGCTGGCTGGAATGAAGATGATGTGGTAGAGTTCCTTAGAAAGGTAAGGGATGACTACAGTGCAGTGAGGCCTAGTGAGGAGGGAGGTAGGAGAAGGTACGTATCGTCCAGGATAATCGTAGCAATACTACATGAGCTCCTCGAATTAGGTAGAGATAGCTGTGTATTCCCAATGGGGGTTCTCGAAGATATTAGGAGGAGTAGGTTATTCATTAGGTACTCCGTTCTGTCACTAGTACGTGAGCTACAACGAGATGTGAGGAGAGCTAGCAACATGCTTGAGGATGCTGTTGTTAGGTACTATGAGGAACCTATTACTGAGCACGCGGTCTACGTGCTTGATACGCTTAATCAGCTAATAGAGGCCTATCGAGGAGCTACGGTGGATGAGCACTACGTCGCTACTAGGGTAGCTATGGAGTACGTGAGAGAGCACAGAACTAAACTACGGATATCCGATGCGGAGCTACTAACCATGATGGCGACGGAGGGCTTGCTCATAGACGGAATACCTGAGTCATCAGCACCTCGATTCAAGCGTAGTAAGTTGGTTGAGTTTCATGTAGATAAGCTACCAAACACAGCATACTCACTATCGAGGATAGCTCTAGACTACGGTTACTACACTACAGAGCTACGTAACATAGTGTACAGCGTGGATAGAGGACTTGCAGGACCATACGACATTAGGTTCACGTACCTATTCCTAGATGAGATTAAATCACTAGACTACATCAAGAGCAAGATCCTAGGAGAAGTACATGCCCAACCAGGTACCCTTAGAAAAGCACTGTCACTACTAACCATTAGAGCACCCATAAGGGTTGAGTACCCAGCCTACCTAGAGTTGAGGAAAGACGAACTAGAGAGAGCGCTTAGGTACGTGCTTGCACTATCCAAGGTGAATGTACATGGGTATCCTGCACCCATACTAATGGCTGACTACTACTCCTGGATTAGACCTAGTGAGAGGGAGTTCATTAACGTACTCGAGAGGTACCTCAGACTTAGGGTAATACCACTTACATTAGTACACAGATATTTCACAGCTAGGAGGTATGTCTTTGGGTATGTCTCAGAGTACTGAGTTAGGTATTGGTATCGGTATTGTCTCTAGAGTACGAGATCATAGAACAGTCTACGCTCAGCTATACATGGGGTTTGGTGAGGTTGTTGGTCTAGGTGCTCTCCTCTTCATTGAGGATAGGACAGTTAGTAGGCACTACCTCTGTAGGGTAATTAACTTAAGACCATATCAATCTCCTGTTCAACCCTCAGTATCTGAATTAGTTCAGTTAGCTAGGGAGCGTACAGAGCTTCAAGCCATAACGGAGATAATTAGGAAGGTAATTGAGCAGGTACCCGGTAGTCAGATAGCTAGGCAACTACAGTCCTATACAGCTACGCTGCAGCTACTAGGTGTACTGAGGAAGGAAGAAGATTGTAGGTGGAAACTAGTCAGTGTAGACATACCACCACAACCAACATCTCTAGTCCTTAGACCGAGTCCAGAGATTCTCGAGAAGGTAATTCACACAGAGTCACTTGGAGATGAGTACATGAAGTGTGGTATCTACATGGGGACCCTATCGTATGAGAGAAATGTCAAGGTTTACCTCGTACCTAAGAAATTGTGCTACCACGTAGCTATACTAGCGCAGACAGGTGCTGGTAAGACGGAGACAGCTAAGAGACTGATCTATGGCTTCATCAAGAGCTACAGTAGGGGTAAGGTACTGGTACTAGATCCCATGGGTCAGTACACAGGTCTTGGACTAGTTGAGAGTGGTACAACACCGCTAATATCTAAATTGTGGAGTGATCTAGGTCGTAGTGATCTCAAGATAACTGTGCTAGTACCATATGCCTCAGAGAGTGAGCTGAAGGCATTGAGTGAGCAGTTGAGCGAGCAAGTTAAGGTACCTCTCGAAGAGATTGCGGTGATTGATGTTAAGAACCCAGCTGTACTATCAAGTGAGGTAGATTTCGTTAAGGAGATCCTAGGTAGTAGGGTACTCCTCATGAACCTATACCTACCCAGACTACTACCACTTAGCACATTACTAGCTATTAGGAGGGGTGTATCAGCTTACTTCAGTGACATAGTTAAGGACATAGCTACGCAGTATCTCGAGTCTGGTATGCAGCAGATCCTCGGTGAGAACTGCTATGATGTATCGATGATAACACAGCTCCTACTAGGGTCGGGAGATGTATTTAATGAACTTAGGAAGCTAGGTTACCACCCACAGTCAATAGCTTCTGTTGCTCGTGACCTTAGAATCATAGAGAGCACCTACGTATCAACCTACTACCGACACACCATAGAGACAGCACTCATACTGAGGATACTAGAGCCGAGATCAGTAACCTGCATAGACCTCCATAGAGTACTTCAAGACCCTGAACCAGTTATCACGCACCTACTAAACAAGATCTTCACAGTCTGTGTAACAAAGCCAACACACTACATCAAGGAGCTGAGTAAGAGCTTAGGTACTGAACTTCCAGATCTCGATGAGGTACACAGACCTGAACAAGGTGACCTACTGCTTCTCATCATTGAGGAAGCTCATAGGTATGCTCCAGCAGGTGAAGAGGCTAGAGAGAGCACGACACTACCTATCTTGAGGAAGATAGCTACTGAAGGTAGGAAGTACGGACTTGGACTCTGTATAATATCTCAGAGACCAGCTAGAGTAGACATGACTGTACTATCACAATGCAGCACAATAGTAGCGCTCAGAGTAACGAACTTCTACGATCAAGAACAGATACAGAGAAGCTGTGAGTCTGTCATTAGGCAAGACGTAGAGATGCTACCTGACCTAGACATTGGTGAAGCACTGATATCAGGACTAGCAGCACCAAACAGAAAGATACCACTTAGAGTGAAGATTGAGCTACTATCCTAACCATGTTCAATGAAACAACCGTAACGACTAGTGACCTAGTAGCAGTACTAACATACTACACACGTAGGAATTGTAGCGAACTCATACTCTCCATACCAGATAGAGGTTACTGGATAGACCTAGCGACAATTGACCTAAGTACTGACGTTCCAAGGATCTACATTGAGAATCTACGTGGAGAACCAACTTGGTTAAGTCAACGTAGTAGAGATGTAGCTAGGTGCTGTCTACTGTACTCAGGTATAGTGAGCGATACAGCAGTACAATCGTTGAGAGATGAAGTACTGAAGTACAGTGGAAAAAGCATCAGAAAACCCATTCTCTACTTCGATACATCAGCGTACTACACAGGTACTGTACACAAGCTCCTTCAGGAACTACCTACAGATACCTGGAGATACACACTAACAGGAATCTGCAGTAAAGCACTTGAAGAGATAGCAAACGCAGTCACGAGATCTAGAGTAGGTAGGGAATTAAGCACTATACAACAGACAATATCTGGATTACCTACCAAGGTAATGACAATACTTCAGGGAGTACCAGGACTGGAAGGTAGAAGAGCACAGCTTGCACTCTACGAAATTCAATTACAGAGAAGCTGTACACCACACATAGAGATCCCTTCAATTGAGGATAAGGAGTGTAGTAGCGATGTAGTTATAGTACGGAGCTGTGGAGAGTACATTAGGAAGAATGCACTAGTACTTGAACCATACCTCATAACGGCAGATACCAAGCTAGCACAGGTAGCAAGTACGTACGGCATACACGTAGCACTCATAAGGTACCCCAAACCAGATCAAGTACTGGGTAAGACACACACTACGACATACAGAGCATTATCGTGGTTACTAACAGCACTAACCTACACCTACCTAATCACGAAGATCAAAGTAGGTGAAGTAGTGAGGAAAGACCTAACAACGTACGTACTACCTCAACCAAAGGAAACATATGAAGAACCATCCATGCTACTGCTTACACCAGACACCAAACTCCTGAACTGGATAAAGTTATCCAAGACCATTCGAAGAGAATTCACATCTCAGGAAACTAAGCGACAATGAAGCACCAGCATTGGGTTCACTGACAAGAAACACACAGTAACTTAAGTAGTGGGTGAAGAACCTTGGCATATCCCCACATACCTCCTAGAGCTAGTAGAGTAGGTGCTGAAGCACACGTAGTTACAGTAGGTACGAGCATTGTAAGGAACATAGCTCAGGAACTAGGTGAACCATATGTACGATGGTCACGATCACTACCCAACTCACCAGATGACGTAGAAGCAGGTAACAAGGCATCACCAGGAACAACAGAATTCAAGAGAGCATATGAAGTACTCACACAAAACCCCAGAAAGTACAGCGCAGAGCTAAATGCAATGTGGAACTACCTAGCAAAAGGTAGGGTAGAGTACGTACTCCTAATCACAACAGATAGCGGAACATGCTACTTCTGTGCAAAGATACTGGAGCACTACCTAAGACAGATAAGGAACATACCGTATGTCGAAGCTACTAGAGTTCAGAAACTAGGTATAGACTTCGAGGAGGGTATTCACAACCTACTAGACATACTAACCACAGCCATCCCTCAACTGAGGAGAGCAGGCTACAGAGTACTACTCAATGCAACAGGTGGATTCAAACCAGAAACAGCAGTGCTCTACCTCTATGCCTGTCTAGCAGGAATAGACAAGGTCTACTACATACACGAACTCATGAAGGAGGTAATCGAGCTACCTACAGTACCAATACAGTTAGTACCAGAACTAGGTAAGTGGGAACAACTAAGTGATAAGTACATAGAGATGCTGGAGCAGAGAGGAGTACTGGTAAGAGATACAAAAACAGGTGAATTAACATTGAGGAAGTGGATTAAGAGACTCGTAACCTAGCTACGCAAAGTAATCTGCTAGAGCATCAGCAACAGTCTCCACTAAATCACTAGGATTCTCAATACCCTTACTACGGAGAAACTCATTGAGTGTAGCTAGAGCAGTACGAAGCTTAGACTCACTACCAGCACCTACATCCCTACCAATGAGGTATGTACGGAGAAGACAGACATAAGACCTAACAGTACTAGAACTCAGTGCATGACCCTCGAGATAAGTCCTAAAGTCATTGAGAAGCTCCTCAATAGCCCACCTACCAGCATAAGCAGCAACAACATCGAACTTACCACCCCTATACAGCTCAGCAACCTTCTTGAGAACTTCGAGGTACCTACTCACAGTAATCACCATTCAAACAAAGTATCAAAGACCAAGTAATTTACTTTACCCACAAAACAAGGTGAAGTACCTAAGATCTCCTCAACCTATGAACCTCCTCAATTAACTCCTTCAATAAATCCTCAATAGCTCTCAATCTCTCCTCAACTCTGAGTAAAGTCCTATGTACCTCATCAACATCACCTCTGGTAGCACTATTTAGGGAAATTAGAATACCAACCATAGATATGAGCATACCAACGATATCAAGTACTTCAGGACTAAACAGAAGGAAGATCATGATACCAAGTATGAACAGGAAGATACCAATGAGGAATTCTATGAGTATGGGTAATCTCCACTCCTTACCCAAAAACCTAACGTACCTATTCCTCCAACTCTTACGTTCCTCACTCAAGATAAATCCACCAAGTATAGACATGAGATCTCAACCTATAAACGTACTCAACCATAGCTGACTGTTTTATCCCACGTAGAGCACAATACTAGTGAATGAGATTGAGATTGAGGACGAGGTACTCAGTACTAGAGACACCAGCAATCTTCCCAGTACACAACATAGGAGCAGGAGGAAACACACCACCATACTGGGAAATACACCTCAAGTACCCAGACTACCCAAGAATCGAGACAGTAATGGTGAATACGTACTTCATACTCAAGAGACCAAACCTACTTCAGGAAATAGCTAGAGTAGGGGGACTACACAGGTACTGGAGATACGAGAAGCTCATAGTACTAGCAGATTCAGGAGGATACTTACTCATACAGGACACCCATAGGAAACTAGCATCAAAGAGAAGACAAGTACCAGACCCACCAATAGACCTCAAGCTAGAAGATGAGACACCACAGGAACTAATCCTGAGAACGCAGGAAGCAATTAGAGCAGACCTAGCAATACCACTAGACTACCCCCTCTCAAGAGAACTACACGACAACCCAATAACACACCTAGCTGAGATAGAGAAGAGATTGAGAGCAACAGCAAGGAACACAGCACAAGCCTACCACAGGAAGAGAGACAAGTACATGGTGATCCTAGCACCAGTACACGCAGTCAATAGAGAAACACTGGAACTCTACCTAAAGTACCTAAGACAAGAGCTGAGACAGGTAGCAGGTATGGATGTAGGTGACGTACCTGGATACACCATAGGATCACTAGTACCAATAGTCCATAGTAGAGAACGACTAAGAAAACTACTCACAACAATAACAAAAACACTGAGGTCAAACTACGGTGAAGACAAGCTCATACACGTCCTAGGAACAACAGGACCAACAACAATACCAGTACTACTCAGAGCAGGAGTAAATACTATGGACGCAAAGACATTCATAATATGCGCAGCAAAGAGACTATACTACACACCACAAACCTACCGAAGAGTCAAGCTAACACAACTAGAGAAACTACCCTGCAAATGCCCAATATGTAGAAGACACACACCAGAAACACTAAGACAAAACACAAGAGACCTAACACTACACAACCTCTACGTACTAATCAAGAGACTACAGGAGGAAACAGCAAAGGCAAAATAGAGGAGAAAGCAGAGGATAGTAATGAGCAGAGACATAGGTGAAAGCAAATGTACGTTAAGGAACTCAGTATTGAGAACTTCAGAGGGATAAGAGACCTAGCACTAAAACTCGAACCAGGAATAAACATCATAGTAGGACCAAACAGTACAGGAAAAATCATCCATAGCGGAAGCACTATACCTAGCAGCAACAGCAAATAGCCTAAAATCAGCACTAGGCGATAACGTCCTCCACTACCTAATACACAGGAGAAGACCACTATACTACGATGCACACGAGTACCTAATACATGTAGGAGCACAGACATGTAGATTAGTAGCGAAGCTAAGCGAAGGTAAGATCACCGAAGTCAGGTTACGCAGAGAAGAAGGTAAGGTGAAGGTAAGAACAAAACTCAATTCCAATACCTGTGAGTACGAAGTAGTGAGAAGAGAACATGGAGAAGAAATAAGCTTTAGAATAAAGAAGTTGACTAGGTCACGAGGTGAAGTAGCTACATCAAGCCTAATGATTTCAAGCTGGGAGACCGTAGCACTAGGAAGTAGATTGGAGCAACTATACAATAGAAGTATTAGCTTGGGAACGTCGAAGATAATCAATGAGTACCTAGAGGAAGATACAGGTAAGTACATTGAGAGAATAGAGCTTGAGGTGAGGAAGGGAGAACCAAAATTAATGGCATACAGAAGAGGGGCGAGGAAACCCGTACCAATCTCACTCCTCGGTGATGGATACAAGGTACTAGTAGGAGTGGAGATAGCAGTAGCATCAGCACAAGACATAGTAATACTCGAAGAACCAGAAAACCACACCCACCCAGCACTACAAGACAAGATACTGAGCAGACTAACAAATTGGTTAAAGGGAGGAAGTAGACAGCTAATCATCACAACACATAGCATAGAGCTACTGAATAAGCTACTGGGGGTGACTGAGCAAGAGAACCTACCAGGTGCAGTACATAGGGTATGTAGAAGAAACAGCGAGGTAATTGTAGATACCGTACCTATACACGAAGCTACAGAGCTAGTATACACAGTACAAGCCGATCTAAGACAATTTGCCTAGTCAAGGATGAGACAAGGTGAGAGTACATGAGGATAGGAGAAATAACGAAGATAGTCCTAGTAGAAGACCTACTAACACTCTACACACTAGAAGAAAGCATAGTAGATCCGAAACACAGCAAATAAAACACCGTGAGAATAGCTTACATAAGTGAGGGTAAGCTCCGACACGGAATTCTATGTCACGGAGTGCTCGTAGAGGCTAGAGACAGAGATCCAATCTACATGGAGGCTTACGGTGGAGCAACTAGAGTACTCACCATCGCGAAGGACTACGTAATAGCTATAGAGAGAGGCATGTACGTGGGAAGACCCTACACCTGGTGTCACACCAGCATGATTAAGGAACTACCACACAATTTGAAACCTACAAAACTACACCTCCTAATCGATGAAATGGACGTACTTGATAGAGAGCTAGGTCTCGAGAAACTACTAAATGAGCTAGGTATTAGGTACAACCCACGTGAAAGACAAGGAGAAAGTAAGAGAACCAAGATACAGCTAATACTCCACACAATACCACACACAATAGAGTACAGGATATTGGAAGCACTGAAAAAGGCACAAGTAGTAAAGAGCGACTTGAGAAAATACATTGAGAAGCTAACAGAGGAAGCTAGTAAAGCAATAGAGAGAGCCATAGCAGGTCAGCAAGTACCCCTAAAACACCTAAGGAAAGAAGCAAAGAGATCTCTACTAAAGGTAGCAGCTGAGCAAGGACCTGTAAGACTCTTTAAACTAATCCATAGGTATAGGAAGTACATAGCTAGTGAACTTGAGAAACCTCTCAAGCAATTACTTCAGTGAAGAAATGTGCTAGAGCTCATAGAATACCGAGGATCTTCAGCACAAGTGGTGAGAGCACTGTAGAGATAAGGGTTAGCAATACAGCAACTAACGTAGCCCTCAACCACCTACCAAGATCATCAATTCTCCTATGAAGATCAGCAACCCTACCATCAATGTACTTAACCAAGTAATCCCCAACCTCACCAATCCTCAAATTAACGTAATCCCTAAGCTCAAGCCTCACCTTCTCAAGCCCCTCACGAAATTCCCTCCTAACCCCCTTAAACTCCTCCCTAAACTCTCTCCTCAATTTCTCCAACTCCTCACGAAGTTCCCCTCCCAAACCCTCAATATCAGACTTCAGAGCAACCTCCCTAAGAACAGCATTAACAATAGCTAACCTAATCTCAGGTTCAGAAACAAGAAGCTCAACCAACCTACGACGAGCCCTAACATCCCTCTCAAACAACCCAACAATGAAATCAGCAGACAACTCAACCACACAAAACACCAAAGAAAACAACACACAACACAGTAAAGAAACTTACCCAAGACACAGAAAGCAACACACAAAATAGAGTTAACCTTATATACCCGAACCATCACAGGGACAATAGGTAAGGTTTAAATATAGGACATACTGGGCAGAAGCACATTTGATAAAGAGCAAATGAATAACATCAGCAAAACAACAAAAAGCAACAAAAATTAACCAGTTAAACAACATAGACACAGGAACCAGTCATGAACAAAAGCAAAGAAACAAACATTGAAAGTGTATTTAAGTGTCTCTGTATGTTGTTGCTATTTGTATTGCTTAAAGCAAAGAAACAAACATTGAAAGTTACCCTTTACCTCATAGTTCAGCTCTTTGATTTCCGTACCGTTGTCGAGTGAAACAAACATTGAAAGAACCACATCGAGGACATATACGTGAGTAATCACGACAGGAACCGTACCGACGAAACAAACATTGAAAGACCCTAATAGCGTAATCAATGTCTGTTCCACCATTACTGTCTACCCGAAACAAACATTGAAAGATTCTGATTACTTGCTCTGTGCTGAGTACGTAGAACTGAATGAAACAAACATTGAAAGGTACCAAATTCGTATATTCTATTATTCGAAATTCCTTGGCTGGTTCAAGAAACAAACATTGAAAGGAGAACGAGACTTGGAAATGAGGTTAGAGATGTATGAAAAAAGCTCGTGAAACAAACATTGAAAGTTAGCTTTCAATTCTTCTAGACACTTAGCTAGGAGTTCACGCGAAACAAACATTGAAAGACGTTTCTGTTTCTCTGCAAACACTAGGTGAAGCAACTCATGGAAACAAACATTGAAAGTACAAGTTACGTTTGTAGATTTCGACACCTATGATGAATTGAAACAAACATTGAAAGCTTGGTAAGGTCATGTCTTCGATGTTCTTTAGTTCCCTCTCTATCTCTTGAAACAAACATTGAAAGCATGAGTGAAGAAAGTAATTCCCTGTACCTCACGTCTACTCACCTCTCGTAAAGCAAAGAAACAAACATTGAAAGTACCGTCTTGATACACTGCAACAGGGACATCAGCTAGAGCTTCCGTGAAACAAACATTGAAAGTTAAGGTAAGAAGTAGTGAAGTGAGCAGAACTACAATTTTCTCGAAACAAACATTGAAAGACGAATTTTGAGGACAATTCGTTTCGTACTCTTATGAGACTTGAAACAAACATTGAAAGTTGATAGTGGTAGTACAGGTACTATGATGTCTGCTCGGTACTTCTGGAAACAAACATTGAAAGGTTACTGCACCCGTACTCGTAAACCACTGTAACCCTCATTGGTTGAAACAAACATTGAAAGAGCCCTTCCTGTTCTTCCTCGTCTCTTGTTGTTGGATATTTGAAACAAACATTGAAAGTACCATGAGGACTCTTTTTCTTCCTCCTCTCTCTCTGGGTACTTCTGAAACAAACATTGAAAGTCTCTTCTCCTGAGTTCTTCGAGTAGCTTAACCTGCTGTTCGAAACAAACATTGAAAGTATCTACCTGTGACTTAATGCCTTGTAGCGTAGCTTCCTTGAAACAAACATTGAAAGCACATTTTGAGGAACATAGCAAACATCGTGTCGCTAACAGTATATCGAAACAAACATTGAAAGGATTAACAGTAGCGCAAGTGTCGTAATCGCTATCAAGTCCCTAGAAACAAACATTGAAAGTAAACTCCTGGTCACTTTCGTAACGCTTTAGGATCCTGTACGAAACAAACATTGAAAGACCACAGCTAGCTTCCTCACTGCATCAGTAAACTCACTTGGGTGAAACAAACATTGAAAGAGGAATAGGTACTCCCTACCCACACCAGCAATGAAAGCACCGAAACAAACATTGAAAGAAGGAAAGAGGACTAACAGACACAGAGATAGACAGGTTAGAGATAAGTCGAAACAAACATTGAAAGAACTCGTACACCTCACCTCTATATTCCTCAACAAGCCTGTGAAACAAACATTGAAAGTTAGTAATTCTGTTGTTACTCTACGCAACTTATCAACTACTGGAAACAAACATTGAAAGCTATTTTCTTCACGAGAAAAGTTTTCGTAGGTAGTTTAGAAACAAACATTGAAAGACTTTGTCTTCTAGCTTTACTATCTTGTCAGTTAAAAACGCTAGTGAAACAAACATTGAAAGACGTACTTCATTAGGTCTCTCAGTAGCCTCAGAACTGCGTGAAACAAACATTGAAAGATGATTAATGGTGTACACTGTACACCTCTACCGTACTTACTGAGAAACAAACATTGAAAGAACAGGTAGTTTGAGCCTAGCAGACATCACTCGAATAGCACCCAGTTCCTGAAACAAACATTGAAAGAATCAACATATGCCCTCTTTCGGCAATGTATAACTTCCTGTGAAACAAACATTGAAAGCCGCAATCAATTTCGGTGTGAATTATTATTTGCATCCCTTTCTTTTGAAACAAACATTGAAAGGGTGAAAGTGTGAGCCACTACGAGCCTACTAAGTCTGAGTTTCTCGAAACAAACATTGAAAGGGTCTCTCAGGAACAATGTAAATCAGTTGGTCGCCCAAATGAAACAAACATTGAAAGTGAAGATCACTGTTAGCTCTTTTTCTTTGACTAATTCTTTAGCTTGGAAACAAACATTGAAAGGATCTATAACCTTTCCATCTCTCAAAATCGCAACTTCATGTTGAAACAAACATTGAAAGAGCCATTGCAATTCCATGAACAACCTCACTAGGGCAATGAAGTGAAACAAACATTGAAAGGGAGTTACCTTAGTTAGCAACCACACAAGAACTTTATGAGCTGAAACAAACATTGAAAGTGAAGGTCAATTACTTTCTTTTTCTTCTCTTTTTTCTCCTCTGGAAACAAACATTGAAAGAGCTCCCTAAGCTCACTCAGCAACTCATTGATTTGCTTGAAACAAACATTGAAAGATAACACAGTCCATGTTATATAACCTAATCCTAGAATCCGAAACAAACATTGAAAGCGATAATCCCTGTGAAGACCAACAAGTATTGAGAGACCTCTCGAAACAAACATTGAAAGCACAACTCAAGAAGGCACTTGTTTATTAACGCGTGCAACGAAACAAACATTGAAAGCAAACATTGAAAGTTCAATGTACGTCCTCTGCGGCTCACAGCCATTGTAGTGAAACAAACATTGAAAGAGGTAACTTCAAATGTTCTCTGAGTGTCTTTGTAACAGGGAAACAAACATTGAAAGCTGGAAAGATTATCATATGTCCTTTTATTGCAGTGTATACTTTTCCGTAAAGCAAAGAAACAAACATTGAAAGGTATCCAGCCAATGGCCCTGAAGACCCAGTACCTAATTCTCCTAGTGAAACAAACATTGAAAGACCTGCGTACTGGAGCTCTGCTAAACAACGTGGGCATACGTAGAAACAAACATTGAAAGTGACTTTAGATTCACGTATTGACAAAGCCATCACCTTCTACCGAAACAAACATTGAAAGCTTGATTTCCTCGGAAATTCCATCATAGAACTTTGTTTGTTCCGAAACAAACATTGAAAGCAGGAATTCTCTAACTAGCTTCTCTAGGTCATCAAATGGGTGGCCTAGAAACAAACATTGAAAGAGTGTTGTTCCTGTTCCCTCATACATGAGGTACTCTAGTACGAGCCGAAACAAACATTGAAAGATTGTGCTTGGACTGTAGCCTTCTCTCAGCATTGCTACTATCGAAACAAACATTGAAAGCCTCCTGCTGTGTTGGCTGAAAGTGTGTATTAGGTCCTTTACAGAAACAAACATTGAAAGCCCCGAATGAGTGAGAAAAAGGAGAAGATTAAGGTGGGTTCACGTAGAGAAACAAACATTGAAAGACTGTGTGGGTCGAGTATGTACTCCTGAGTGATGTGGAAGTACACGTGCGAAACAAACATTGAAAGCCACTGTACCGAACATCTCCGTCTCCACGAACAGCTGCAGCATCGAAACAAACATTGAAAGAGAAAAATCTCACAGATTTTCCTTAATCCACTGACACATCAGCTCGGTGAAACAAACATTGAAAGTGTGGTAACCGAAGCCGAAGTACTCAATGTACGCCCAGGGAGCAGAAACAAACATTGAAAGACCTTATCACCTCTCTTAACCTTATCAACTATGTGATCACTTGAAACAAGTATTAGAGGGGTTGTTGGTTTGAACTTGGTGGTTGTATTAGGGGTGGGTTTTGGTGAGTTTGGTTTACTTGTGCTTTGAGTTTGGTTCTCTTTTAGTTGTGGTCTCTGGTTTCTGTGTCTTGAAGTTGTTCTGTTGGTTTTGGTGAGGTGTTGTGTCTGTATGGTGGTTGTTTTCTGAGTAATCTATGTATGTGGGGTGTGTGGTGTACTTTGGGGGTTTCGATGTCTTGGGTTCATGTCTTTACTGTTGGTGTTGCTCATGTGTTGAATGTTTGTAGGGAGCTTAAGGAGAGGAGAGTTAGTGGTGCTGTGTTGAGTGATGTTGAGAGGGAGTTTATTGAGGTTGTTGATAGTGCGCTTAAGGTTGTGCCTGGGTCTGAGGAGGAGAGGCTTGTTGAGGCTCGTCTTAGGAAGCTTCAGGATGTTGTGCTTGAGAGGTTGAGGAGTAATTTGAGGATTTCTGCTGAGCTTAATGCCTACGTTGGTCTCATTGAGGAGGATCCTACGTTGAGAGCTAGTAGGATTCACCTACTGGTTACAGCCACGGGTTTGGGTAGGTTTTCTGGAGAGATCTTGCGTAAGGTGATTAGGGAGCAGTTGGGTACTCCGTGTGAGGTGCATGTGATTGGTCGTTGGGGTTGGGGTCCTGAGTACTTTGATGAAGCGTTGGCGCAATTGATGGATACAGCGAGTAGGTTGATTACGAGGGCTAAGGAAGAGGGGTTTAATGTAGCTCTAAACCTAACAGGTGGTTTTAAGCCTGAATCATCATTTCTCTACGTACTAGCTACACTCTACGACGTTGATCTCGTGTACTACATACATGAAACCTTCAGAAAGGTCGTGACACTACCTGTACTGAAGCTCTGTCTAGATCCAGAGCTGGCAAAGAAGATACTGTGTATCTTCGGTACTAGAGATGTAGTACCAGCAAGTGAGCTACCTAAAGAACTTAAGGCGAGAGGTATTGTTCGTGAGAGAGGTGAATCTGAGAGCTACACGATTAGACCTTGGATTAAGTACTTACTGAAGAAGAAGTTCGTGGAAGGTATTAAGGTTGTGGACGATACTGTGCAGATAGATCCTAGGAACTTAATCACAGGTTACGTGTATGAGGTAGAGGTTAAGGGTCGTCAACTCATGATTGTGAAGAGAGATGAGAAAACTGTTGACATCTATGAGGTTGAGTGAATGAACGTGAGTCCGGATATTGAGGTTTCCTACCGTAGAGTAACTATTCACAGGGTAGTAGAGGTGAGAACTGATACCTGGAAACCATGTGAAGCAAAGGAAGTGAGAATTAGGAGAAGGAAGTACTTAGTAATACCTGAAGAGCGCGTGTACATAGTTCATGTATCGTCAGATGGTAAGATTGCGATTAAGGTGTTGACCTAAGGTTAGTCAGAGTAGTTTTAAGGAGCTTTAAGTGCTCTATACAGTGCTTCACCTACGGTAGTTCTCTCATACCTATCATCAAGCTTCTTCAATAATCCATGTCTAATGCAATCTTCGACGACATTGGATATATGGGGTAGCCTACGCTTAATATCCTCAATATTTGTTGTTGACTTAATCTCAAGCGTGGTGAGGATATCGTCTAGAGTCCACTTAAGTGGTAATACAGGTAGGGTAACTAACTCGTAGTTGCTAGGGTGAAGAATTTCTCTACGCTTTTCCTCAGATAGCGTCTCAAGTACTTTGATTGAGCCTTGTTTCTCAATTTCTTCAGGGACTACCGCATGAACTATTAACTTCACGATATCACTGAAGATATAGCCAAGTACAGTAAGTGCAGCACCCATAGGTCCTCTACCGCCCGCAGTTGAAATATAAACCTCATTGCCAGCTGCTCTCTGCTCCTTCAGTATACCTGCACAAATCCTCATGTACTCAATGAAGTCATTTAGAGACCTTATGTCTGTACCGCTAATGTACTTGTCGATGATATCGGTAATACCATAGCATCGATATAGTTCCTCCTTTAGAAACGGTACTACCTTACTTACGATATCACCATAGCTAGTAGTAACGATGTACACCCCATCAACCTTGATCTTAAGCTTATCCCTTAAACCATCTAGAACTGTAGTTACAGCGCCAGGAGCAAGACCCAAAGGAGTAATCAGCACCCTCAAAGGCATACCAACACCATAACTAAATTACCCTAGAAAACATGTAATAGTCTTACTAAGATCATAGTAGCTAGCACATACTTAAGAATAGTTTCATGATAACAATAGCTAATACAAAACTAACATAAATTTAAACCTTAGATTAATGGAGAAAACTAAACACTGGTACGTACCTAAGTTACGTACATAACCAATATACCAAAATCCTTCACGGATTTGAATGAGAACACACTAATGCTAAAGCACTCAGTATTGAGAGGTAACCTCTATCACTTGATAATCACAACTGCACTGACCATCACAGAAAGAAACCCAACAAAAATGCAACTACATATCTACTAAGCAGTTACTGTGAAGAATAGCTCAGTGATTATCGAGAATAGTGTTGCTAACTATGTCGAAACTACGAGATATTTTACAATACCTCTTTACTCAAGTACAGGAGAGAAAGAGGAGGAAGTTGCTTCACGTGCTGGTGACGTTAGCTAGGTTAGGTAGAGTGGCCTCATTTTCGAAACTCTCTACTGTAGCTAAGGTGCCGAGAACCAGCTTATGGAGATATCTTCGAGAGCTTCAGGACCTAGAGCTAATCGAGTATCTTGGTCAAGGCGTGTACAGATTGAGGTACCTAACACCATTTGGCTACATGGCTAAGTTGAGGGAGCCATACCTATACATAGGGTTGCTAGGTAGGAAGCTATGGCATAGTGAACCTGAACCTAAAGTTGCAATAAGGAGGCTCAAGGAGAGTGATATATACGTCGCTAAGGCAATTATCTTAACAAGTAAGGAAGCTACCGAGAGCTGGAACTCCACAGAGCTTTCAAATTTTGAACTTTTCTTACTTGATGCACAATCACTCTACGATACTGAGCACGTAGCTAAGCTCGTTTCAAACCTTGTGGAGAAGTACTCGAACGAGTACATTGTAATTGGTGACTGTACTTCTGGCCCAAGACCGGCAGGAATAGCACTCTATAGCACGCTTCGGTACGTATATTACTCGCCTGTGATATATCTGAGAGAGGAGGATATGCAACTAATATGGCTCTAGTAGCCGTGTTCCAGTTAATGGTCATACCGTTTCAGAGATACCAAGAGGCCAATATCGTCGTTCCTCAAGCATTTCCAGACAGTTTTTCTAAAATACCTTAAATAGCAATACTCATTGAGGGCAGAGAGGGATTTTGCTTGAGCTTGGTCGCTGGTACGTATCGTGAAGCCTCTCTTGTATTTATAGAGGCAATTACACCGGTGCACGTGGGTACAGGAAGGGCAATAGGTGTAGTTGACCTACCCATACAGAGGGATGCGTTTGGATACCCAGTGATACCACCATCGAGTCTAAAGGGGCCATTGAGAGCAAGGTTTGTGTCAGAATTAGTACCTAAGCTGATTAAAGATGGTAAGAAGTTAGACGAGGCAATTAATGAAGCAAACAGAAATCCTATAATTAAAGCTCTCTTTGGTCCGCCTCCTGAAGTACGTGGAGTTACAGAAATGTTCACAGGTGCAATCGCCATACTTGAGGGAAAGTTGCTAGCAATTCCAGCTAGGTCTCTGCGAGGTGTGTGGATATATATTACAACACCACAACTACTAAGATATTTCAAAACATATACAAAGCTATATTTTGACATCTATGGTAGTGAGGACGCAAAGAGATACTACGACATAGCTAAAGCATTGCTGGAAAAGACTACTCAAGAGTTAAGTGAAGACACTGCAATAGTTACCTCGAATGCCCTTCAAAAGACAGCTATAGGTAATGAAATTGTGTTAAATGAAGAATTCAAGCTCAAGGTAAGGTCTCTAAAGGAAGTGGATACATTTCTAAATAACCTACCAAAGCAATGCACATTGACAGAAGTTGGTCTTGCAGTAGTTCCCGATACAATTGGTCGTGAAATTATTGAGCGAAGTATTATCCGTCAAGCACGTGTCCGTCTCAAGCCGGCTATTAAGGTAGTTGACGAAGGTCCTTGGCTTGAGGAAAATGTTCCAGAGTATACGATATTTGTAACAGTTTTCCTATACTCAATGGTGAGAAAGGCAGATGTGGCAGAAGAGTTTAGGAAGCTAACCGGTAAAGAACCAGGAGAGAAGGAGATCAAAGAGTACATTACAGAGAAACTAAAGCTGAAGGAAGGCGGCTACCTAATCCTAGGAGGTCATGAGACGATAGGTCGTGGCATAGTGAAGCTCCTTGGGGTGTAGCAAGGCATGCCCATACGTAGGTTATCGCAGGACGCTTTAAAGCATTGCCTTGAAATAATAAGCCGATTTGATGAATTAGCCAAGTATAAGCGGGATTATGGTGAAAAATTCCGTACGCGATGCAGAACGCTGCCACAATTAATGGAGGATGTAGGTATTGTAGCTACCTTAGCATTTGCATATGCCAAGGCCTCTGATAAAGTTAGAGTACCAGTAGAAATAGCCAAAAAGCTAGGTAAAGAAGTTAGAGAATATAGACAAGGATGCGTAGAATGCAGTATATGTGACATTATAGCAGGGTATCTGGATGGAAAGATAACTATAGAAGAAGTCAAAAGTGTGTTACAGGGAAAGTTTGATGAAGCCGTTGGATATGCTGCATTTCTCTACGCAACTGTGCAATGGCTAGCACAACATTGTCCTGTACCACGTATGGGTACTTTAACTGTTGAGAACCTACTCGAGAAGATATCCGAGCTATCGACAACAGAGCTAGCTCTGGTAATGTACTTCCTTAGACCTATGTACAATGTGCTCAAAGAACTAACAGATGCCAAGTACGGTGGGTAGACCATGGTTCAGGAAGTATCTCTTAACATAGACTCAATAAGAGCTGAGGTAGGTAAATTAGCGGAGACAAGTCTGAAGACTGTATGCGAGTTAACATTTGAGATAATCACGCCCCTGAGGATCGGTAGCTATAAGGCAACTCCTCTTGAAGTACACGTGATTGGCAGTCCCGAGCATCCCTGGTCTGAACAGTACGTGAGCAAAAGCGTGAAAGGGGTCCTAAGATATACACTGAAGCACCTCCTCTTAGGTGCAACCATTCATGCCGGAGTTGACATTAGTAATGAAAAGGTCCAGAAGCTAGTAAAGGAGCTACTTGTTCTATGTCTGGGAGGCAAAGTACCAGTAACTGGAAAGCTAGTAAGCTCAGTATATAGCATCGATGCAAGGGTAATACCGGAAAAATACATTGAAGAGGATGAGATCGAAAGCTTTAAGGAAATACCTCGTTTAGCTTTGCTAATAACACGTGAAAGAAGCACCCTGAAGGACATAGAGTGGCTAAAGTCTGGGGGAGGTATAAACACACAAAAGCTTCGTCAGGCAATTCAGAGAATTCGACGAATAGTCGACATGCTACTTGACTACTGGTACGAATTTGGGCTAACATACGAAATCCATAGTGAGCTTAAGCAGATAAAGGAGCAATTGGAAAGAATAAGACGGATATCGGTACAGGAAGTACAAAGGTTAGTATTAGTACTTGCATCGCTATGTGAGAAAATCAAGTACGAAAACATTACCGAGACTATACGCAAAATAATGTATGAAAAGATATCGTCAATAGAGCAGGGTAAACTCCACCTAAAGATCACAAGGTTAAACTACGAGGTTCTTGAAGAATATGCTAGAAGATACTATGAGGCATTAAAGGAGGCGGGTATAAGTCTACCATCAATTGGAGTGCTACTAGACGCAATTAAGTCCTTCGATTATCTAATGGTATACTCCGCAATACTTAGTGCACTGCTATACGGATATGGGCAATGTACACGAAGAGGTTTCTGTTCATTAAAATTACTTTTAGACAGAAGCTATATACCATACGATGAAATTCGTAAAGTAGTGAAAGAGGTCATCGAGCCAATTGATAAGATGAACCATGAGATAGCCGAAAATAAGCTCTGGAAGCTAATAGAGACGGCTATAGTGGAGGCAGAGAACGCACTTAAACGGTTTGGCAAAAGCAGAGGCATTGACTTTGATAAGCTCAAAAGAGAACTTTACACTAAATGTCCTAGGTACTTCGCATTGACACTTGATAGAGAAATAACGAGAATTCGTGTTATTTCAGTGGAGACAACAGGGCTATCACATTTACTTAGGAAGATAGGCGAAGCAACAATGAAGGTTACATGGAAGAAGTTGTGTGGTCGATCACCTAAGGTAGCAGATGGCAAATGGCATACTTGGATTCTAGGTTTACCAAGAGAGCAAAGAGGCACAGGCTACAGTCCTGGAATGAATTTACGTAGACCTAGTCCACTATTCATGCGTGTACTAAACTATGATTCACGTACTAATAGAGCACTCGTACTTGTATGGGGATCCATCTCTATGGATTGGCCAGTAAGCGAGCTTGTCTGGGTTAGCGATACACGTGGTTTATCGCCTGTGAGGGAGTTATCAATTATACGACTGATTAGACGAGGAAAATGCGAAGAATTGAAACCTCCAGCTAATGTACTAGACCTCATTCGTACGTGCTTTGAGGTAGCATTTGAGTTTGTATTAGAGGCACTAAGGTGATGATATGAAGGATGAAAGGATTGGAGGGAGATTAGGTGGAGGAAGGATTATTGAGCGAGAGCGCATTACATGCACTGAACACAATCTATGGACATGGATAGCACATTGGAGTAGTGAGCTATGGAAGCTTAAGGTACAGGGTGCCGAAGAGAAGTACAATGTGCTAAAACGTAGACTTGCTGAGAAACTATTAAAAGCATACTCCAGTATGCAGCTATTCAAGATAGTCAATAATTACCTAGACAAGGTGCTTCAAGCTTTAAAGGTACTTGATTGTACCGTGATTGACGTTAAATTGGAATTCAAAAGTAGAGCAATAGTCGGTGTTGGAGCTACATTTGCCAGATCAGCATTCGAAATAGGTCTTGCATTTGATCCATTACTTAATGTACCCTACATACCTGGTTCAAGCATTAAGGGAGCTATTAGACATGGCTGGAGGGTTATTGCTGCAGATGATCTAAAGCGATTAGAGGAGGTAGTATTTGGCCCAGAGCCGGGTCATGAGAGATCTGTAGCTACTTCAGTATTGTTTCTGGATTTCTATCTCGTGAATACTAAGAATGAGTATGGCAGAGTGCTGCTACCAGATGTAGTTACGCCACATTACACAGAGGACGAATTGGATGAGAGCAAGGTGAGGCCTAATCCTGTTGTATACGTATCACTTGCCGATGGTATAGTTTTCAGAGGATTCATAGCGCTTACGCCATTCCTCAAACTAGAGGTGAAGAGAGTGACAGGGAAGGATTATTCGATTCAAGACATTGCTAAGGAGATTATTAAAGCACTTATGTTGGTTGGTAAGTTGGGTTTAGGTGCACGTACATCAGTTGGTTACGGGAAATTTGAAGTTAGTGAGGTAAAGCTATTGGTAGGTGATATGGCGTGATTGATGGTGAAGTAATGTTAAAGAAGCCTGAGGTAGATGGTACATTCTGGCGTAGAAAGATCACTGCTATATTGCATGATCCCCCATGGAAGCCTTGGGTAATAGCTAAGGGATTCAGTGTGTATGGCAAGAAGAGACATGAAGAAGAAGCCTACGAACTAGCTAAGGATTTAGGTCTAGAGCAAGATTTCACATATGGCTGGGCAGTTAGATTAGCTGATGGCTTAGCAGCTTCATTTGATAGATGGCTTCTAGACATTCTTGGTGTAGTTCCAGGAATATTTGAATTTAAGGGAGTTGAATTGAAAAATCCCTTTGCAGTACGTGTGTGCGAGACTTCGGTGGACGTTGTTGGTAGGTATATACCTCCCCTCGAGCCCGAGCCAAGAGTCATAAAGGACAGCTTTGTTAGGTTCCTAAGCGATATACTCAAGTCACTAGGCGATCCTAAGGCTCGCTACTACATGCTGTACACACTGTACGAGTTTGCTTGGTGGAGAGCCAGTCTACCAATAGGTCCTGCAGATACTAGGGTACCTACACACTCTGTATTTGATCACGTATATGCTACGTCTACGATGATAAACTTAGTTAAAGAAGAGGACAAAATAGCTGGATACCTCGGGCTCCTAGATCTAGCTGGTGTTCAAAAATTCATACAGGCTTCTCGTAAGCTACGCGACTTCTACATTGCGAGTTGGCTATCATCGGTACTTTCATGGAAGCTAGTTGAGGATTTCGTACTATTGTACGGACCAGATGTACTGCTGATGCCTAGTCCGAGAAATAATCCATTCTACTTACATACATTCTTAACAGCTAACATAGATGGAGAAACTGTGTACGAGTTCTTGAGCAAACTACCTGGATTCAAATCCTGGCTTCCAGAGTTAGCTATTTGGTATGGGTACATATACTCTGACCTAACAGGAAAATTCAAAGTAGCTAACTACCCGATGTATGCTGTTGTACCAACAACAATTACTCTTGTACTACCTAGTGAGCAAAATGCATTACATAACCTACTCATGATTCCGAGCATGTATAGCAAGATATGGAGTGCTCTATGTGATTGTGCTGCAAATGCACTAGACGAGTTAAGTAGGTCACGTGTAGAGGCATTGAAGGGACTCGAAAGTAGCTTGCGATCGCTGTTGAAGACTTTGGGGAAGACCTCTGAAGGTTCGTTAAAAGACATGTTCACAACTACGGTACATGAACTCGGCTATACTATAGCTCCACCGTTACCCCTAAGGTTAACTGTGCTGTATTTTGAGCTTGAAAGATTCGAAGATTCATGCATAAGGTGTCCAAGGCGAGAGTTATGCCCACTTAAGGCACTTAGAGAACGTGGCTTTACTGTGTACACAAGGTGTTGGATTGTTAGGCAATTTAGATCTATTATACCTGATGCGGGTGAGGAGGAGATAAAGCCTGAAGCCTTAAGTAAGGTGCTAAGGGAACTGCTGCCTTGGTTTAAGGAGTTGGACATAAGGGGCAGGGAGCTAGTATTACTAGACTTTGAGCTATACCATCTACTGCTTTCACTCATATTCAAGCTGCAGGAGATGTATTGGTCTACTAAGCTTGATGCAGCAGCTGGAACGAACTTAACAGATAGGTATGAGAAGGTTTACACTTCAATAGGAACATCAGCTAGTACGGTTGGTGAATTGCTACGTGAGAGCTGTAGTGTGTGCGGTAAGTTGCCACCAATAGTTACTATCAGAGGAACTGATCTTGAGCCATATTTTAGCGATGGTGAGAGGCTTTGTGGATATTGTCTAATTAAGAGATTGCTATCGACACGTGAGGGTACAAAGCACGTAGTTGGACGCTTACTAGGTAGGGAGGTTGGAGAACAGTTCTTTGAAGTTCCATCGATTTCTGACATTGCTAATCTGAAATTCCTAGCCATATACATTAAGATGGTGAGGGAAGCTATGAAGAGTAGGGAGAGGCTTAAGGATCTTGTAAGTAGGCTCGAAAGCTGTGTAGGATATCCAAAGCTGGTGGAAGGACTTGATGAGTGGGTTGGTAAATTGAGGGGTACTTGGCTAAGGTATTATGTTGATGAAATAGTTAAAGCGGACAAAAGATTAGCTTTGCCATTAGTGTGGATGTGGAAAGCTTCAAGCATAAATGATGACTTCATTGAACCAAAGACTCCACATCTGCGTGACTTACGCAATTTCTACGTTGATGTTACTAAGATTGACAGGTTGAAATTCCCAACAAGGTACTTAGCTCTCGTCAAGGCAGATGGGGATTATATGGGTAAGCTATTGCAGGGCAATATATCTAAGGCTTTACATCCGAAATTAAAGTGTGAATGGTTAATAAGGTACTTAGCAGCTCTATGTGAAGGTAGAGCGGCCGAAGTAGTTAATTACTTGGCACAGGGTGATTTAGAGAATGCGGTAAATGTTTTACTTGAAGAGCTAGGAAAAGTGAAGGAAAGGATCGAGGACGTAAAGGTACCTGCAAGACATGAAGATCTATTAGAACATGTTAGATGTGTAAAGGAGTACCTTGACAAGCTAGCTAAAGAAGGATTAATACCCACAGCTCCTGCATGGCATACGTCGGTAAGTAGGGCATTAATGGTGCAATCTCTAGTAGATATAATAGCAACGTATCGGGGAACTCGTGTCAAGTACAGGAGTGTTGAAGTAAGTATACCATTTAGAGGATTTGTGGTGTATGCTGGCGGTGATGATTATTTTGCTGCTATACCGATAGATTATGTGCTAGATATGATTTACGAGACGAGAGCTGCTTATAGCATCGGTGCTTCAGTAAAATTCACAATTCGAGGCTATATGCTGGAAGTACCTGAAGATGGGTTCAATGTCGGCATTGAGAAGAGAGACAAGGTACCATTCTTCCACTGTATAGTTGTTGGCGAAAGACCATATGTGCCGATTGCTCCAGCTCTTGGGCTGGCTGGTAGAAGCTATTGTGCGTACTATACGCATTATATGTACCCATTATATGCTGCCATAGAGGATGTTGTAACACTGCTTGAAACTAAGGATGGTATAAAGGCTACTACCATGATAGGAGAGGCAAGAGCAATGTACGAGAAGGATGTAACGATTGTAGCTTATAGCTCTAGGGGTAGATTGAGAGTAGCTATACTACCCAATAACCCGGAGAAGGAACCTTCGTTGGAGCATATAACAGCACTCACTAGGTACGCTAATGAGTTGGTTAAGTTCACGCTTCTTGAGCAAACATTGTCACGAAGAACGTTCTACAGGATATTGGAGAAGTACGAAAGCTTAGAGAGGTTCGTAGAGAGAACTACTGCTACACCGATTATGGAGATCATGATTCAGGATAGAGACTTAGCAATTAAGTTCCTAAGCAATCTTATCGAAGTAAGAGGACCTGAAGCATTTAGGGATCTTGTAACCAATAAGTTAGCATATGCTGCAAAAGTGATTGTTGAGTTAAGTGCTAGAGCACAACAAGTACTTGGTACTGCAAAGTGCTTGACCGATGGTTTATTTAACCTATGTCTTGCTGTTACATCTACCATGAGTGCTGAGGTGAGCTAGCTATATGACAGCTGTGTATGCTCGAGTAGGGTTTAGCTACGTTGAACCACTACTCTTCAGAGGTCCACAGCCATTTTCGCCAGCGGCTACTGGTCCTCAGGTTAGAGCAAAATCAATGCTTATACCACTTCCAACAACCATTATTGGGGCTATCGTTACAACATTCCTTGAAAGTAAGTCACTAAGTTATAAGCCAATTACGGTCAACTGGGTCGATGAATACTTTGATTGCATTAGTAAAGTTGCTGAAGGTGTCGAGAAGGAGAAAGTGAGGTTCTATGGACCATATGTGCTTGCTAAGATTAGCAGAGGAGAGGCTGAAGGGGCTGTTGGAGAATCAGTATTGATACCCTACTCGGTAAGTGACCTGAATGACTCCTTAGCATACATTGATGAAGTAATTAGTGCTCTTAGGCAAGCACTTGCTGAGGAAACAATCTTTGCAGTAGTTAAAAGGTTACGTGAGTTGAGCAAAGAAATTACACTGTACATTGCTAAGAAATACCCTATGACGGGCATCAAACTAGTAGACATTGAGAGAAGGGTTGAATATGGCATGATTTATACCGCCGAGTATGTTGAACATGCAGCACTGCTTAAGGTACATGGTGAGGAGATAACTCCTGTTCATGTTGAGGAACTTGCATTCTGCATAGATGTAGAGGATTTGACTGGTAAATTCGTTGAAGTGTTAAGAAAGCTCACTGGTAATGGTGTAGCTGTCGGACTTGGTGGAGATAGACGTATCACATTAATGAACGTTTATGAGGGAGATGCTGCTACTAAGCTTAGAGCTAGGGTAAGAGAGCTTTGTGGTGACAGAATTCGTGGAAAGAAGGTAGCTATCTATGTACTCTCACCGGCGTTGTACAGTGCAAGGCCAAACTTCAACATAATTGCTATTATCAGAAAGGAGCTGAGTAAATTGATAGGTGCTGATTTAAGGAGGATAACAGTTATTGGTAGGATAGCTGTGCAAACTATTGGGTACTCATTATCTAGAAACGTGAGGAAACCTGTCTATGCACTATTGTGTCCTGGATCAGTGGTGTATGCAGAGTCTAGTAAGGAAATTGAGGTAGAAAGTCTAGTAAATTTGGGTGAGAGAGGTAAGGAGATAGGTTTTGGTACAGCATTTGCAGTAGCGCGACACTAACGTACGTAGTATTCCGAAACTTACTATGGTTATTGCTCTTTTCACTAGATAGTATGAGGGATATCGGTACCATAAACTAACTTATCAGGCATCCTAACCCTATGGCTAACGTACTTGTTAAGCCAGGTGCATTACTAAGTGCGTAGAGTGCCTAGTGACGCCTATCTACCAGTACGTTGGGTTTTTGCTTGTTCTGTGCTTTTCCTTTGTTTGTGAATTTCCATACTCATTCCTTGTTTTGGTCTGATGATCTGTATGTTAAGTGCTTCGATTAGGGATTCGCTGAGTAGTACTTCGGACTTCGACTTTGGTATGTGTGGTGATTTCTGTTCTGACGACGCTGTATCGTTCGCTCTTGGGTTCTTCTTCGAGTGGTAGGCCTGGTGGCTAGCGAGTGTATGTGTTTTGGATTCAGGTGTTTCGCAGTTGCTGTTGAGGAGTGCTGTTGTTATGTACTTATCCCTGTACTTGATACTCGTCTTTATGCGTACTCCTATGGGTTACCCTCCCGATCTTCCCCGGATCTCTTGCCTAGTCTCGACCTAACTAGGTACCTGGGTATGAACTTACTGAGTCTCTTGTGTCTTGCGTTGTGGTGGCTCCCTCAGTCCTCCCAGTGTTTGTCATCTTGTGGTCTCGTAAGCCCACCGCTTCATCATTGGTCGTTCTCTATTTGTGGGTTATGTTTTTGTGCTTTGTGTCTTGTTTTCTTTCGGTGGTTTGTGTGCGTGGTGTTTGGGTTGTTGTTTTTGTGACTTGTGGTTCTGTTGAGGAGGGTGAGAGAGTTGCTAGGTATGTCCTTGAACGTAAGCTGGCTGCTTGTGTCTCTGTTGTTTCTGGTGTTCGTTCGTTGTTTTGGTGGGGTGGTGGGGTTGAGGTGGCTAGTGAGGTTCTTCTCGTTATTAAGACTAGGTTGGATAGGGTTCGTGAGTTGATTGAAGCTATTAGGAGTGTTCATGGTTATGAGGTTCCTGAGGTTATTGCTGTTCCTGTTGTTGCTGGTTTCGGTAGGTACCTTGAGTGGGTTGATGAGGTGTTGGGTAGGTGATGTTGCTGATGCTGTTTGTGTAGGGAATTAGGTTAATGTGGGTGTTGTGGGAATGTGTATGTGGATGTGTGGTTCTATCTTGATCTTTCGTTTACCGTACATTCTGTTGAGTTGCTTATTGACTTCTGTGGATAGGTAGGTAAATACTTGATTTCTTATTTCGGGAGGGCACTCTTCGAGGTGGTAGTGTATGTCTATACTCAGTACTTCCTCTCTGAGGAATTTGCGTTTATAACGTACTATCACTAGTGCATAGGCATTGACATTTCTTTCTGCATAGGTTACCCTTATTACTTTTTCGTGAATTCTATTTCTTCTGCATGGCATTTCTTTAGAACTTAGGCTACTTGCTGCCTTTCTTGTGTATATAGATTATTCCTCTCGTATCTACTACTGCTGTGTAGTTTTCTTTGTCGCATTCTATGATTGGTACATTTAGTTTCTTTGCTAGCTTTATGAGGTCATTTTCTGAATTAACTTCGATTACTACAAATTTCTCTTTATTTACTAGACATCCCTTTATCTTCAGTATCTCTTCACTCATAGTGGATCTACCTATCTTCCAATTCTTGCATTTAAGCTATAAATTTTCGTTTTCCTTTGCTGATTGCTAAGGCATGAATATCATTTTGAGTAGGATTCCTATGACTGCTGTGAGTAGTGGTACGTTGAATGCTATGAAGAGCTTTACGAAGAGGCTGAATTGTCCTTCTAATTTGGCTACTCTTTGATTTAGCTCCTCGATTCTATGTGTGTATTTTTCGTCTAGTGCTTTTATCTCTTTTACTAGTTCTTGTCTGATTTTCGATATTTCTTGACTTAGCTCTTGTCTAACTCTCAATATTTCTTGTTTTAGTTCTTGTCTAACTTTTTCAACGTGTTCCCTAGTTTTCTCTATGGTTTCTCCAACTTTTTCTATGTCTTCTTTGGTTGCTGCTTCTCTCACTATTGCTCTTAGTATTGCTACTCTTACTCTCTTGTCTTGGAGTAGTATTGCTGGTATTTCGTGTGTGAATATTTCTGCGAATTCTCTTCTTAGTTTTGGGTTTTGTTGTAGTTCTTTGAGTAGTTTCCATCCGATTTCTTCGTTCACTGTTGTTCCCTGGTTGTCTGTGCTGTGTGTTGATTAAAATGGGTTGTGTATGTTCTCTGTTTTTCTTGAGTGTTTATGTGTTGGCGTAAGGTATATTCATGGTTGTGGCGTAACTAGGTGTGGTGGGTGGTGGTGAGTGCTACTAAGAGATTTGGGAAGTTTGTACCTATGTACCTAGTTAGATTGAGGCTTGGTAAGAGATTTGGGAAGTTTAGGAGGGTTGTTCATGGGGGTTCGTGTGAGGGTAGGTATTAAGTACAGAGATAGGTATGTGGTGACCGCGGCGTTGCTTAATAGTGGTTATGAGACTTCAGAGCCTGAGATTCACATACCATTAGCTCTAGCTAGGAGGTTGGGTTTTTCGCTTGAGGGTCTTAGGAGTGAACGCTATAGTGTGGTCGGTACGGAGGTCACTACGTACGTACTGGGTTATGTTCAGGTTCGTGTGGAGGCTGGGGATAGGGTGACGGATTGGGTTAGGGCGAGGGCGGTTATGGTGCCGGGTGAGTATGAGGTTTTGCTTAGTGATTCGCTAATTGAAGCTCTCAATATACAGATTGTCAAGCCGAGACAGGGGGTTTGGAAGTTTGTTGATGAGGAGAAGCAGAGGTTGAGTGTTGAGCCTATGTACTGGATGGAGTGAGTAGTGGGTGTGGTGTCTACTTCTTAGGGTGCTAGTATCATCTTAAGTAGTATCCCGATGATTCCAATTAGTATTGGTACGTTGAATGCAATGAATACCTTGATGAGGAGTGCTACTTGTCCCTCTAGTCTAGCTACTCTATTGCTTAGGTCTTCGAATTTACTTCTGAATTCTTTTTCTAATGCTTCTATTTTCTGTGCTAGTTCTTGCCTTACTCTTGCTATTTCTTGTCTTAGTTCTTGTCTAACTCTTTCAACGTGTTCTCTAGTCTTCTCTATGTCTTCTTTGGTTGCTACTTCTCGTATTAGTGATCTCACGATGGTTAGTCTAACTCTTTTGTCTTTGAGTAGGATCTCAGGTATTTCGTATGTGAGGGTTTCTGCTAATGCTTTCCTTAGTTTGGGGTCTCGTTGTAGTTCTTCAATTAGTTTCCACCCTATTCCTTCACTCACTGGTTCTCCCTGTTCTTTCTTGGTTTGGTTGTTGGTTAAATGGGTTGTGTATGGTTTGTTTTCTGTTGTGTGTACTTGTGTTCTATGTGAACCACCATGTGTTTCTTCTTAGGTCGATTACTATGCCTAGTTCTGCTATGGTTTTGTCGGATAGTACTACCTCTACTTCGTGTGGGTCTATTAGTGCATATGCCTGTACTGTTCTTACTTCGTTTTCTCTAGCTACTTCTATTGTGACTTTGTTTGAGAGGTATGCTTCTCCTATTAGTGCTCCTGGTCCGTAGTACATTCTCTTCTCTCTTGGTTTCAGTCCTAGCTCTATTGCTACTGTGAGTGGTATGACTATTACTGGTTCGTCTGTTTCGAATCCTGTATTGAGTAGTGCTTGTGTTTGTACGCTCTTTTCCCTGTACCTTATGGTTACTGGTACTCTAAGTCCCATGTATTTTCAACCTCATTCTTCTCCACCTTAATACTCTCGGTACTTCCTTGATGATTACTCTCAGTTTTCTGTTTCGCCGTATTGCTCTATTCACGTGCTCACCTGTGTTCTCTATCGTGTTTCTTATTATTGATTTTGTTTCTTGTTTGTGGGGTGTTTTCTGTGGTGTTGGGTGGTTGGTTTCTTGTGTTGGTCTATGCTTTGGTTGGTGCTGTTATTGGTTATGTTACTAATGTTGTTGCTGTTAAGTTGTTGTTTTATCCTGAGAGGCCTATTGGTTTTGGTTGGTTTAGGTTTCAGGGTCTTATTCCTGCTCGTAGGAGGGAGGTTGCTGAGAGGGTTTTGGGTGCTGTTAGGGATTACGTTTCTGTTGAGGATGTTGAGAGGTTGCTTAGGGAGGCTTTTGCTGGTGTTCTCTCTCGTGGTGTTGGTAGGGAGTATCTTAAGCGTGCTGTTCTCGATGCTGTTGAGAGGAGGTTTCGTGGTTCTCTTGCTCACAGTATCTACTCGTCTACTCGTGATGTCCTTACTTCGTCTGTAGCTTCGTTGTTTCCTGCTCTAGATACTCCTATTAGGGCTTTTGCTAAGTCTCTTGAGGATTCTATTGTTGATGCTATTCGTGGTGCTCTATCTAGGGTTTTGGATGATGTCGTTGATGAGGTTGTGAGGTGTATTGACTTTCGTGAGGTTGCTAGGTGTGTTGCTTCCTCTATTGACTTGGATTCTCTCGTTCGTGAGAAGGTTGAGTGTTTGTCGTCTAGGGATGTAGAGGCTTTGATGTGAAGGGTTGCTGGTAAGGAGCTTAGGTTTATTGAGTTTTCCGGTCTCTTGCTTGGTGGTGTTATTGGTCTTGTTCAGGGTTTAATTGCTCTGTTTGTACTTGGTCTCTGATGTGGCGTTACGTACATACCTCTTTTTCTCACTTGTCTTTTTCTGGGGGTCTCTTGTGCATTTATGGGATAGAATTAGGTCGTTGTTGTTGCGTGGTTTGGTTGATGATGTTGATCGTTTGGTTAGGGGGTATTGTTGGGAGGTTTACTGTGGTGTTGTTTCTAGGTGGGGTTGGTTTGAGAGGTTGAGGTTTGTTGAGGAGGTTACTGGTGGTGTTGGTGATAGGGATCGTGGCCTTGATTGGGATTTTGGTAGGATTGTTGTCTGTGGTTGTGTTGTTGCTTGGCCTGAGGTTGTGAGGAGGTTTGGTAGGGTTTTCGAGGTTGGTACTGGTGTTGGTAGGACTTGTTACTGTGTTTTGTCTTGTCGTGAGGTTTCTCTCTACGTTACTGTTGATGTGTGTGCTGAGGTGCTTGCCATTGCTCTCTACGATAATCCTATTCCCTACTTTCAGTGTGCTCTCTGGAGTCCTGTGGTTAAGGTTGTTCTAGGTGATGCTAGAGATGTTGTTCCTGTACTCTTGAGGGCTGGTTTTAGGTTTGATCACATTATTCATGATGGTGGTGTTAATCCTGAGAAGTCGTGGTATCTCTACACTCCTGATTTTCTTGAGAAGTTGGTTTCTCTCTTGAGGAGGGGTGGTACGATGTCTGTGTTTGGTGGTAGGAGTCCTCGTGTTGTTGATAGGGTTTATAAGACGTTGAGGGAGCTTGGTCTTGAGGTGGAGACTGTGTCTTTTCCTGATGCTCCTGTTAGGGTGTTTCACTGCTGGAAGAGGTAGTTTTTTGTAGGTACCTCAAGGTATATGTACTTGAGTGTGGTTCTTGCTCTCTGGTGTTGTGTCTGTGGGTGAGGTGGAGCTAGCTAGGTGCTTGGTCTCTAAGTTCTCGTCTGAAGTGGTTCCTGTTCTTGAGCGTATTCCTAGTGATACTGATCGCTTTCTCTACTTCATTGCTTGGCTTTCAAGTGAGTTAGAGGGTAGGGGGTTGGGTAGGATCGTTATTGTTGGTGGTTTTGCTGTTGAGGTTCTTACTCAGTCTACCTATAGGACTCTTGATGTCGATATCGTGGTTGAGGGTCCTGGTATCGATGTAGTTAAGAGGTTCCTGGAGTTGCTTTCACATGCGAGATCTGGTAGGGTGTTTGTTCTTCGTCTAAGTGCATTGGCTCGGAAGGGTATTGATGTGGTTGGTTCTAGCTATCGAAAGCCTAGAGATCCCATTGCTCTGCGTGTTGATGATTATCGTGTCTACATTGAGCCCCCTGAAGAACTTATTGTGACTTACCTATGTGCTTGGAAGTACTGGAGGTCTCTTGGGGATAGGGATAAGGTATTGATTTTGCTTGGTGTTTACTGGGATAGAATTGATAGGGAGTACCTCGTCGAGAGGTGTAGGGTTGAGGGTGTTGAGGATAAGTTGTTTGAGGCTTTGAGGGTTTTAGGGTATGGTTGAGCTTACGTACTGTGAGTTGAGGGATAGAGCTATTCGTGAACTGGCTTGTGTCCTGTCTAGAGTGCTGTCGAGTAGGGGTGAAGTTAGTAGGTTTGGTTGTGGTTCTAGGAGGAGTGTTGAGGATTGTGTTAGATTGGTTGAGTTGTGTAGGGAGTTGATTAGTGTTCTTGAGAGGTGTGGTAGGATTAGGTTCGTGGTTGAGAATGGTAGGGTGAAGGAAATTGTGTACTCGGTGGAAGTGTGCAAGTCTTAGCTTGAAGTAATTACGTGATTTCTCTTGTCTCTCCAATTCTCTTGAGGAGGTACAGAGGTACACAGGATAGAGCTGCTACTAACGTTAGTGAAAGTACTGCGTAGTCTCTCCCGATGTAGTCTGCTATTGATGCTGCAAATGTTGCTGGTACAGCTACTACGTACATGAATGTCTTGCATGTCCCTACAGCATCTGCTAGGTACTTCATGAACTTACTGTACATTACGTATAGAGAGCAGGAGAGTATGTAACCAAAGGGTATGACCCAAGCTACAGCTATTACGTAGATATTTCTTGAGAGTGCTATGAGTACTCCACTAACTATGTGAAGTAAGATACCAAGTGTGACCCCCACCCATGGACTGTACCTATCGATCATTCTCTCAATTACAGGTGCGAGCACTAGCTCGGTTAGTACAGCGAGAGCAGTTAGGTAGCTGTAAAATACCTCACTTCCAACTACATCCAGTACCTTAGCTCTAGCTAGACCCTCGATAGACCATATTGAGAACCAAGCAATTAACGTACAGGTATTGAGTAAAGCACATTCCTTCCTGAGAAAGCTGGTCCTCATGTCCTCAAGTAGTTCTGTAATCAGTGAGCTAGGTCTAGATCTGGGAACCTCTACCTCAGTCCTGTAAGATACTGCAATCACGAAACCATTGACTAGGTACCACAGGAGACACAGTAGCAAGACTATCCTTAGTCCAAGCACTTTGTAGAGAAATCCAGCAGATAGTGAGCCTAGTAGGTACATCACATCAGCTAAGCTCCACCAGATACCAAATCTGAAACCAGGTGATCTACGTCTCATGACCTCAGCTACTAGTGCAGGTGCACCAATGCTCCACAGTGCAGTGCCGAGTATGGTAGCTAGTAGCATGGTACTGATCTCGAGGTGGAGTATGGGTACGAGGAGTACTAGGGTTGAGGAGAACCAACCAACCAGAATGAACTTCTTTCTAATGCTGTAGTAATCAGCTAGGAACCCCCCAAAACTTTGAGAGAGCACTGAAGGCTGTAGGTAGAACTAGACCAAGTGAGAGAACTAAGTAACTCGGACTCTCTTCAACGAAGTAGAATGTGTAGGCTAAGGTGAGTAAGGCACCGGGATAAGCAGCAACAGAAGTACTCACTACCAGGATCCACCAATTTCGTTCTGAAGACTTGAGGTGTAGTGTCTCTCTCCAGGACATGGAAGTGAATGACTCGAATTTGTACCTAGCTAGGTGAGGTTGGTGTTGTGGCGGAATATTCCTTTACCTACATACCTCATCAATTACCTCAAGACATTGATTGTTGCTACTCTCTACATAGTCTCTACTAGGTTTTTCCCTTCTTTGGGTGACTTCTTCAGCTAAGGTTGTAAAGTGACCTTGTTATTCTCTCTCTTGGTGATGAATCCTGGGGTTTCCCGATGTATGAGGATACGTCTATCGGCTGATCTCCAGATACTTCGTCAATTTACTGGCTACGTACCCTACTCCGTAGATCATTGTGAAGGTTACTGCTGTGTAGTGTGGTAGTAGTAGGTAGTTCTCTGGTAGGTAGTTGGAGAGTTTGTAACCTATGTATCCAACTAGGAGACCTAGTACTGAACCAGTGATTCTCTCTACGTTACTGAGTTTACGTGTGTTAACTGTTTTCTGGAGTAGTATGTGTCCTGTAGCTCCGCCAATTAGTACACCAGTGGCTGTGTATGCTATGTTGTCTAGCGTACCCAAGATGTATGATATTGTTAGGAGTATCAATGCTGAGAGTAGTGTGATCACTAGCTTCCTAATCTCTACCTGTCTCTCAATGAACTTCTTCAGTACCGTTGCGAGGATTAGTACTGTAGCTCCAATAGCTACACCACCAACTACATCTCTCAGATAGTGTACTCTCAGTACGATTCTGGAGTAGGAGATGAGAGATATGAGCACTATAGCTAGAGGTACTAGTGACCTACATCTCAAAGCTACGTAACCCCAGAACGTAGTTGACCCTAAGGCATGACCACTAGGAAAGGCATATCCAGATGCTTCGACTAACCACTGTGCTCTTGGTGGTCTCGGTAACTTTAGTACATTCTTCAATGTACCCCCCAACCACACAGTTGTCGATATGAGTACCATGAGCTCAATACCTAACACCCTGTCGATACCGTGGTAGATCAGTGGTAGAACACCTACGTAAAATACCTCATCACCTAGAATAGTTACAATCCTCCAGTAGCTAACCTCTACACCCAGTACGTATGCTACAACACATGAGATGACTAGCAATGTCGATAGTATGGTAGAGAGCATTAGAAGTAACCTATCTCGGGCACGCAATTTCAACACCTCACTGGAATGAAGCTTAATGAAGTATTTAATTGATTTAGTTTTGAGTACACTTTCTATTGACTACAGTAAACAGTTAGTGTACTCATGCTATTGCTGTGAGCTACCCCATGAAGTCACTACCCCTGGTCTACGTGTCTGATTACTGATAGTAATCGCTCTATTGAGAGAGAGTTTTAATAATTGTTATCGTTGGTCATAGCTAGCTAGGGGGTGTATTCATGGTTAAGGTAGTTGATTTAACGCTCGAGATTCGTGATGGGATGCAAGTCTTCCCACTCTACGTACCACCGACTATTCGCTCATGGACGAGATTGGAATTACATGGCTTCTCATCGAACTTACTCCTAATGGTTGAGCATACGGGTACTCACGTTGATGCACCAGCACACTTCATACATGGTGGAGCAACAATTGAGAAGCTTGATCTGGGTAAGTTCTTCGGTGACTGTATTGTACTCGATGTGAGGTATAAGGGTGTTAAGGAGTACATCACTAAGAGAGATGTTGAAGAGCTATTGAAGAGGTACGGTATTACATCACTTAGAGACTGGATTGTTCTCTTCTGTACTGGTTGGTCTAGGAGAGTTGGGTCTCCAGAGTACTTGACTTCACATCCTGCTCCTGATGCTGATTGCGCTAAATACTTAGTTGAGCTCGGTGTTAAGGCTGTTGGTATTGATGCACCTAGTATAGATCATCCAGAATCTATAGAGTTTCCAGTGCATAAGATACTGCTGAGTAATGGAGTTGTTGTGTACGAGAATTTGGTGAATCTCGAGGTTCTCTGTGGTAGGAGGTGTAAGTTCTTTGGTGTACCTCTAAAAATCGTTGGTGGTACTGCGTCTCCAGTTAGGGCTTTCGCTATTGTTGAGGAGTGATTTTATGTGTGCGCGAGCTAGGTTTAGGAGATGTGTGGTTGAAGCTCCAGCAACAACAGCTAATCTAGGTCCTGGATTTGATGTCTTTGGTTTGGCGCTGGATGTAGCATATGACAGAGTAGAGCTCGAGGTAATTTCTGATTCAGGTGGTGTAATTGAGGTTCAAGTCGATGGACCTTACGCATCGGAGGTTCCTGCAGATGCTAGTAGGAATACTGCAGCGGTCGCTGTTAGTGAGGTACTACGGGAATTGGGTATAGACGTTGGTCTAAGGCTTAAGTTATGGAAGGGTGTTAGACCGAGATGTGGTTTGGGTAGTAGTGGTTCAAGTGCTGCAGCTGCTGTCGTCGCAGTAGCAAAACTTCTACAGCTAGATCTACCTCCAGTAAAGCTTGTAGAGTACGCTGCTAGAGGTGAGGCTGTGGCTGCTGGTCATCCACATGCTGATAACGTTGCTCCCTCAATACTCGGTGGCTTCACAGTTATTCGAAGTTATAGACCTCTAGATGTGATATCTCTTGAACCACCATCGAACCTAGGTATTGTCCTCGCTATACCGAAGATACCTGTACCTAAGGAGAAGACTAAGTTCGCTAGGGAAGTACTACCTAAGTCCATCGAGCTAAGTAAGCTAGTGCATAACGTAGGTCATGCAGTGTACGTAGCACTTGGCTTTGCTCTCAAGAACGTAGATCTCATAGGTAGGGGTATGGACGATGCTGTAGTTGAGCCAGCTAGAGCTAAGTTGATTCCAGGTTACCACAATGTTAGGAAGCGAGCACTTGAAGCAGGTGCATCTGGTGTAGCTATTAGTGGTGCTGGACCAACAATGCTTGCTGTAGTTAACCTGAATAAAGTTAATCCAGAGGTAGTTGGGGAAGCTATGTGTGAGGGATTTAGAGAGGTTGGTGTTGAGGCTGAGTACGTAGTTACAAGACCTTCTAGAGGTGCTAGAGTTCTAGTACTTGAGTGATGTCAGGAGACGAGGTTCTCTTCACTTCTCTGCAGCGGCCAATCTCATCACTTCAGAGGTAGTTACTGCTGAGGGGGTTCACTTACCTTACTCCATTACGCACCGTCTATTGACGAGCATGTACCGTACTCATGTTGAACTTATATATTCCGCAAATGTATTGTAAAGGTTGAGGGTTCTTCCGCTATGTTCTCTCTCACTCATACTCTTCTTCCTAGAGATCCCATAAATGAAGTCATTACGGGTTGTATACTATTTATCTACGTAATTGCTGTAGTGTACGGTACTAGGCTCCTCTATGATCGTATGAGGAGAAGATCAACACCGCATAACGTTGCTGTGTACTACTGTAGGAAGGTAATTCACATGTGTGCAGGTGGTGTAGTTGCTATTCTCGTACCTCACCTCTTCTCATCCCCTCTAATACCGCTAGTCTCTGCTCTCGTACTTGCTATCCTGAACTACATACCGCACAGAACAGGTAAGTTAATGTACTGGTTTCAAGTACCTGACAACATGTATGAAGTAAACTTCTGCATTGCTTGGGGTCTATTTCTCTTCATTCTCTGGTATGTACTAGGTTCCCCCTACCCAGCAATTCTACCTCTACTTTTCATATCCTTTGGTGATGCAGTTACAGGTATTGTTAGGAACGCAGTATTTAGGAGAAGGACTAAGCATTGGATTGGTAACATTGCTATGGCTACAGTATCGATTCCCCTTGGTTTTCTCTACGCTGGTTCAGTAGGGGTTTTAGCTGCTGTAGTAGCGACTCTTGCTGAGAGATTTGAACTTGGTCCAATTGATGATAACATGCTTATACCTATAACATCTACTATTGTGCTGCTGATACCTAAGATCCTCTCTCTAGGTATCTCCCCCTAGTCATGAAGTACCAAGCTTACTTCCGTACCTAGTCCTCTCTCACGTGCTCTCTCATACACTAACTTAGCTACAGCAACGTCTTGAATAGCTAAGCCAGTTGACGTGAATACAGTAACTTCATATCTCGATACTCGACCGGGTTTCAAACCAGCAACTACCTCACCCAACTCCGCGTACACTACCTCTCTCCCAACAATACCTAGCCTATAGGGCACATTTAGTTCACCACTGTGAAGCGCTTGCTCAATATCATCGACAACCACCTTAGCCATCTTCAGTATCTCAGGATCAAGCTCCTGCTTACCAGGTGCATCAGCGCCAATACAGTTGAAGTGAGTACCTCTCCGTACCCACTCCCTCATGACTATCGGCTTTGTAGAGGGTGTAGCAGTACATACGATATCTGAGTTCTCAACTACTTCCCTTGCCGAGTTACAGACCACAATCTCTACACTACCTAACTCACTCCTAAACTCCTTAACAAACCTCTCAATAGCTTCCCTCTTAATGTCATACACGAGAACTCTCTCCAAATTCTTCATAGCGACTAAGTGTGCCTTGAGAAGTGCTCTACCTTGCCTACCAGCACCAATTATACCCAATACCTTCGAGTCTCCTCTAGCTAGGTACTTACTAGCTATGGCACCTGCAGCACCGGTCCTCAGATTAGTTATGTAGGTCCCATCCATTATAGCTAGTGGAAACCCGGTTCTCGGATCAATAAGCACTATCGTAGCCATGACTGTCGGTAGGCCATACTTATCTGGATTGTTGGGATGTACATTAACTACCTTGACACCAGCTGCGTCCATAGTCTCTAGGTAAGCTGGCATAGCTCTTAAGTCACCACCGTACTTCCTAAAGAATAGGTACACCTTAGGTGGCATCTGTACCCTCTTCAATCCCTTCTCTCTAAATGCCTCCTCAACAACCTTAATGACATCCTCCATGGATATTAACTCCCTTACCTCTCTCGCTGTTAAGAGAAGAGTCTTCACACCATCACCCATACCTGTAATCGTGGTAGGTACCTTATTTGATTTTTGACTAAGTCATAGTGATGTACGTGGAGGTACTGGATCATCCTAGCTCTAGGGAGGAGGAGTTCCCCATGTAAGTAATCTCTCGAGTTCCCTCCACGCATCATCGTACTGTGACTTAATGTACTTACTACTACACGTAGTGAGTACGTACACTGGGTACAGATCAAATATAGGCACTGAATCGACTCTTAACTCCTTCTTGACGAATTCCTTAAATTTATTGACTAAAGACCAATAGTCTGTACTGGACATGAACACACCTATCGTGGGATCAACTATGAACCACTTAGTTACGTTACCTAACTTACACCAACCAACACAAATCATGTGACCGAGAACTCTCCCCCTCGTATCTATGATCTTCAATCCAACACTAGCAAATCTATGATCAACACCACGCTTAGTTAGGTAATAATCAACACATATTAGATAGAGGTTTGCGTGATCGTCGCAATCTCCGTAACCGAGCTTCAAGGTCTCAGTTGGTGTTCTAAATGTCTCCCTACCGTTCTCAATGAACTTCCAGAAGTAGAAGCGAAGACCATTAATTACTACGTAGGTACTTGGCTTAATATACCCACTAACTGAGGGATCTCTCCTATAGCTAATCTCCTCACTAATCTTGGTACAGAGCATCTGTAGATCAAGCTCGATATCACGACCCTCAACGACCTTGCTGACAAACTCCTTAACCACTTCACTAGGTTCATACTTAAAGATAGTGTACTCACCATATGCCCTACCATACAAAGTCTCAGAAATCTTACTCAGGGTATCATTTATGTTATCTAGTAACCTAAGTAGATTGTCAATATCCTCACCAATTTTCTCAACCAATTTCACTGCTCGACTAACTCTCGAGACAACTACAGAAACGTTCAGCAACTTAGCTTCTACATTAGAGATTGAAGTACTTAGAGAAGATACGTTACTAGCAAGAAACTCTAGATCATTCCTAAGTACAGAGAGCCTATGACTTACCGCAGTAACATTACTCCTCAAGTCCAGAACCTCACTCCTCACTTCACGTAAAGCACGTTCAAAATCAGAAACTCTGCTCTTCAACTCAATAACCTCAGTACCGAGAGCCCTATAGAGATAACCAATGTGAATCCACATAGCGATAGAGAAAATCAACACAATTATAGAAATTACGAGAGCAATAATGGTAAGGGCATAGTACTGAGTCCTCACATCAAACACCTAAGTTCCCCAAAGCAAAACCAATTAATCTACCTTACGTTCTACATTAGGTGATAACTGCGGTAAGTACCTGATGCACTTATTCTCATCACGTTCACACAAGACCGTAACAAGGTCTCTAAGTACAGCACGCACATCATCAACGTCCCTAGATAACTCATCAACTCTCTCAACTAAATGACCTAGAGTACTCTTAACCTCAGCTAAAACACATAAGAGCTCACTAATCAACTTCCTACGCTCAATGTAGAGATCAAGTGCATCCCTCACGATTTCACACATAAATTTACCCTCCTCAGCAGCTAACCTCTTTAACAGCTCATACGTTCTGGCATCAACCCTGATAAAACCACCTCTCCCACCCACAGTAAACCACCTAGGGATTAAACATAGTAAACACGGTGAAATAAGTAATCACATATACGTAACGTACATACCTACCAAGACCTAGCAACTACTCAACTATGTAAAGAATACATGACGTACACACACTGTTAACCAAGATCAATAGAAAGTATATCATTTACATTTATCAAAACATATTTGAAGATCATCGCTTAGTAACCTAGTTGGTGACAACATGAAGAATGTAGATACCGGCTCTGAATGCGGTATATACAGAGCTGTATTAGCTACAGTACTTAAGGAGTTGAGAACTAGTCGTGGTAAAGTACTGTACCTATCCTGCAACAAATTAGTTAAGAGACTACGTAAATCCCTCAAAGCTACTAAAGTAACATCACAGCTGGTATCGGATATCCTACCTGAAGTACTTAGAGACCTAGCTAAATCCGGTGAAATTGCTGGATTTGAGGTCGAGATCCGTCAAAGGGTTAGGAGATACATAGTGTACAAGAAGCAGTAAATACGTGAGCACTTTTTAATCCCCAACCTGAATCACCTCGTAGGGTACGATGATAGTAGGTGGACCGGTCTGATAGGTGATGTACGCTACACCACTGAGTACCCCTCTATGAATTAGGGAATCAGCAAGGGGTGAATCATCATCACTCAGGACTTAAAGGATTCATCAACCAACTTATGAATTAACGAACTGGTATATAAACAACGATCCAGGAAGCAACGTCAGGAAAACGAAGCTAAGATTAAATGTTTTAGGGGTGAGCCCACTAGTGGAGCCACCCAACGCTCCCTCATGGAGTGGATGAGGGTGGTTCACGAGACGCCGCGGAACACCTACCTAGCTGCTCCTCTTAGTGTACCCGCTAGAAGCCCTCTTATGAAGTACCTACCGAGGAAGAGACAGATTATCGTTGGTGGTAGTACTCCAATCAGTGAACCCGCCATGAGGGTATTCCACGCAACTGTTGTTGTTCCTCTTAAATTAGCTATCTCTGGTTGAATAGTTCTATATGTTGGATCTGTTATCAGTGATACAGCAAAGAGAAACTCATTCCAAATATTCATGAATACGATTATCGTCGTCGACACTATACCAGGTAGAGCTATAGGTAGGACAACCCTGAAGAACGCTTGAAGTGGTGATGCACCATCTACGTAGGCGGCTTCCTCGAAGTCCCTTGGTATTGCTAGGAAGAAGGCTGAAGATATCAACGCTGCCCAGGGACTGAAGAGAATTACGTATGCTATGATTAATCCAGGTAGCGTTCCGAAGAGACCTATTGAAGCTAGTAACCTGGTCATTGGTATTAGGAGTACGTAGTACGGTATGAACGCACCAACGGCAATCATGAAGAAGAGTGCATTAGCTCCTCTAAACCTGAACCTAGCTAGGTAGTAACCGCCGAGTGAGCCAATTAGGACACATAGCAGTGTAGACGATATCGACACTACTATGCTGTTAAAGAAGGCTCTTGACACCCTATTCCAAGCCTCTATCCAAGCACCTAAGTATATGTGCGATGGTGGTTGAAGGACGTTCGTCACGTAGGTTTCTCTATGCGTCTTGAGTGATGTCACTAGCGCTATGTAGAATGGTAGTAGCCAAAAGATACTCATGAGTACCAGTACTAAGTACGCGATCGCCATCTTAATACTAAGCCTCATCCAAACCACCTCCTAAGCGCGTAGGTTGCATACGGTATCACGAGTACTAGTGAGAGCAGAAGTAGAATAACGGCAATGGCCGCACCATCAGCCATGAATCTCCACCAGAAGGCCTTAACCCACATGTAGTAAGCTAGGACGTAAGTTGAGATACCGGGACCACCTCTAGTAGCTACGAACACAACATCAAATACCTTCAGTGCTGAGAGACCTAGTAGTGGTACAGCTATGAGGAAACCATGTCTAACCTGTGGTAGTATCACGTACCTAAATACCTGAAAACCTGATGCGCCATCAACAACCGCCGCTTCAATGAGCGTTCTATCAATACCCTTGATAGCTGCCTCAAACACAATTATGGAGAAACCAAGGTACTGCCAAACGGTTACGAAGATAAGTGCGTAGAGTGCAGTCCTGGGATCAGAGAGCCATGGTCTAGCTAGTGAACCCAGACCTATCATCCTCAGTAGAGTATTTATACCACCGTTTGTAGCGTACATCCAAACCCATAGAGTACCAGCAACCACCATTGAAATAGCTGTAGGTAGCAGGAATATCGTCCTAAATATGGTTTCCTTACCTGTGAGTATGATGAGGTAGGCAATTACGAGACCTAGAAAGGTTGTGGGTAACATGAAGAGAGCGATCCATTGAATGTTGTTTATAAGCGATACGTAGAACTCTCTTGACTGAACCACATCAAAATAATTCCTTAGACCAACAAATTTCATAGATACACGAGCACTTCTCCAATCAGTCATCGATATGTAGATACACCAACCAATCATGAAGTAAAATATGATGGTAATTGTGAGGATAGGTCCCATGAATATCAAAAAATACCTGATTTTCGAAAGCTTCATACTACTCACACCACATTCTTGCTATTCTGACTCTATTTTATCTCTTCGTTATGAAGTAATCAATTGTATATCCCTTCCAGAAGTCAACGAGACCTGTCCTCTCAATTGCTACAGCAATCTGCGTTACTGCATAGTCAACAGCTTTATCTACGTCAGTACCCATCTCGATCGATGATATCATGTATGTGAGTATGTCATGCATTGCAGTTACAAATGCTTCCTTTGATAGACCACCGTGTACAGCACTTGGTACTAGTGTTGACTTAACCCAGTCCTCAGCTGTCTCTGGTCTATATGGATCTGGGTACTTTGGCTTTACATCAACTCTAGCAGGTATTGAACCCTTGATAACGTTGAACTTCTCCTGAGCTTCCTTAGAGCCGACAACTCGCAACCACTCAATAGCTATATCTCTGTGTGGTGCCTTCTTTGGTAGGTTGAAGCAGTCTGATAGACAGACGAATATCTTCTTGGGGAATGGTGCAGCACTCCACTCTTCACCGTACTTAGCCTTTACAGCCATGTAGTAACCAGCAACCCAGTCACCGTGTATGTACATTGCACACTCTCCCTTCATTACCTTAGCTGCTGCCTGATCCCACGTTAGCTCTGGGTGATCTGGGTTGAAGTAACCTTCCTTAGCCATGATACCGATTGCTCTCAGTACATCTCTAACAGCTTTCCATACTGGATCCTTTGGATCCTTGTACTTGAACTTACCTGTCCAGAACTTTACGTAGATTTCAGGACCACCGTGAAGTGCTAGTAGTACCTCGAAGAGGTGTGTTAGTGGCCACTTATGTCTTGTTGCTACTGCAATTGGGTAAACTGTCTTACCTAGTACCTTCGGTGCATTCTCCTTAATGTACTTGCAAACCTTTAGTAGCGTTTCGAGATCCCATGTCCTTGGATCACCGAACTTCTCTATAATACCTAGCTTCTTGAATACTGTCGGGTTATACCATAGTACATTGCTTCTGTGTACGTTAATTGGTACTGCATAGTAGTGTCCACCGAACTTGCACATTGCCTGCAATGTACCTGGTATTACCTTCTCTAGACCTAGCTCAGACCATACGTCATCAACAGGTTCTAGATAACCAGCATCAACGTACTCTTTCAGCTCACCACCAGCGTGTACCTGGAATGTATCTGGTGGTGTACCAGCTGCTAACAACTGCCAGATCACTGGCTTCATTACTGCACCAGCACCACCAGCAATTGGGTTCTCACTAATCTTAACACCAGGTATCTTCTCCTTGAATATCTTGAACACTGCATCTATAGCCTCTCTCTCACCACCAGCTGTCCACCAGTGGTAGATTATTAACTCCTTAGCTGGTGGAGCTGGCTTTGCTGGTGGTTTAGCTGGTGGCGGTGCTGCTGGTGGGGCTGGTCTCGGTACTAGGTAGTAGACGGCAACACCCACGACAATTGCTGTTATTATTACGGCTATAGCTATATAAGCTACTACTTTGGATACCATAAAGTATCCACCTAACACGTATTTCGCTATTGTCGTGCTTATAACTATCATGTTCTCTGTTTTATACTTTACTTGATTTGTTACATTTTGCCTACTGCATCATTAATTACCTCGTGTGGTAGAATGTGCTGTCTATAAATATACTGCTTACTGTTTGTAAAATATTTAAAGATATTTACCAAATGTGATGGTTTAGGGTTGTAAGCTAATGCTAGCTATAGTTCAACATCGCGTCTAAGTGATGTGTTTTTCATGTAGTTTCTGAGTGTTTGTTAATGAGGTTCTTTGTTTAGCATTTGCTTCCTTGCTTTTCGATGAGGTTTCTTTGTGTTGATTGATATTATGGTGTTTTGCTTTAATTTTTGTGATGTTGGATCTTGTTGTTGTTGGTAGGTTTCTTAGGTTTGTTGGTGGTGAGGTTGTTGTTGAGGAGGGTTGTATTGGTTGTAAATTTGGTAAAATCGTAGTTCTATCTCCTTCACCTAGCGATTTTCGTGATTTAATTGGTAGTGGTACTGTTGTTGTTCGTGTTGATGATAGGTACCTCATTGTTCCTGGTTTTGTTGATTCTCATTGTCACTTAGCTGAGGTTGCTAGGGTTGGTAGGTGGTGTTGTCTTAGGGGTTGTAGGTCTGTTTCTGAGGTTTTGTCTAGGTTGTCTAGGTGTGGTAGGTATGGTGGTTGGGTTGTCGGTTTTGGATGGGATCAGGAGGTTCTTGGTGAGTTCATTACTAGGGATGTTCTTGATGAGGTGTTTCCTGATGTCCCTGTTTGTTTGATTAGGGTCTGTGGTCATGTTGCTGTTTTGAATAGGAGAGGTCTTGAGCTTACTAGAGTTCACGAGAAGTTTCCTAGCTACGTTGATGTGGGTACTGGCACTGTTCGTGAATGTGCTGTTGACTATGTACGTAAGTTCATAGCTTCGCAGCTAGGTGTGGATCAGATTGCTGAGGAACTTAGCTCTGCTGTACGTGAGTTCCTGAGGTACGGTGTTACTGCGTGTGCCTACATGTCTGTTGACTTACCTACGCTCTCTGCTCTATTCCTAAGTGATGTGGTGAGTAAGTTGCCGACTAGGGTGTTCGTGTACTTAGAACCTGATGCCGCTGCTAAGCTCACTGAACTTGAATTACCTCCTCTCTGGGGTACTGATCGAGTTAGGGTTTACGGTGTTAAGTTTCTTCTAGATGGTTCATTTGGTGCTAGGACAGCTCTCTTGAGAGAGCCGTACAGTGACTCACCTAGTGACTACGGTACGATGTACATGGACTTGAGCGAGTTTGAGGAGTTGGTTAAGAGGTTTAGTTCCTGTGGTTGGCAGATAGCTACTCACGCTATTGGTGATAAGGCTATTGGGTGTGTCATCGATACCTATCGTAGGGTAGGTGTCGTAGCCTCTAGAACTGAGCTTAGGCACAGAATTGAGCATGTTTCTCTTACCCCACCTGACTTACTCAATGCAATTGCTGAACTTAGACCGGTGCTCTGTGTTCAGCCACAGTTCATATTGAGTGACTTCTGGATAGTTGATAGGTTAGGTACTGCTAGATCTCGTTGGGTGTATGCGCTACGGAGTTTACTCAGTACAGGTGCACCTCTAGTTGCTTCATCTGATGCCCCTGTAGAGTTGCAGAACCCACTACTAGGTATCTACGCTGCTGTTTCTCGTGGAAGGTATGAAGGTTTGAGGTTGTTTGAGGTTTCAAGTGATGAGGTTCTTGACGTAGTTACTGCACTGAAGCTCTACACGATTAGTGGCGAATCTGTCTACAGGGTACCTGTAGGGAATATTGATGTAGGGTACTTCGCTGACATGATTGTTCTAAGTCGTGACGTATCTAGGTTGAGTGATCTTCGTGAGTTGAAGAGTACTGAGGTATTGATGACTATTACTGGTGGTGAGATTGTGTATGAACGAGAGGTTAAGGGTATTGAGGTTAAGCGAGGGCACCTAAATTAACAAATTCGACATTCTCTACCCCATGGATTGAGGGATGGCGGATGTCTAAACCTATGTTCTACGGTGTGATAGTACCGTTGATAACTCCATTTAATGAGGATTTAAGCATAGACTTCGATGCGGTTAGGTGGCTCGTTAGGTACTTAGCTGAGCACGGTGTTCACGGTGTATTCCCATGTTCTACAACTGGTGAGTTCGTACACCTGAAGCCTGAGGAATGTATTGAGCTAGTGAAAGTTGTTTTGGAGGAGGTTAGAGGTAAGGTTAAGGTAATACCAGGTATCAGTGCTAACTGTACTGATCACTGTATTGAACTTGGTAGGAAAATGAGGGACCTAGGTGTTGATGGTGTTATAGCTACACCACCGTACTTCTTTAAGGTAAGTTACGAGAAGTTGAGGCTACACTTCAGTAAGATTGCTGAGAAGGTCGATCTACCACTCATGATCTACAACATACCAGCTACAACAGGTATTAACGTACCGATTAGCCTCTACGTTGAGTTAGCGAAGGAGTACAGTAACGTTGTTGGTGCTAAGGTAACGTACGATAGTGTGACTTACATGAGGAAGCTCATACAGGAAGCCAAGTCAGTTAGGAAGGACTTCTCGGTACTCACAGGTCTCGACGATCATCTGCTTTACACGTTAATGATGGGAGGTGATGGAGGTATAGTAGCTTTAGCTAATGTAGTACCACAGATTCATGTAGCACTCTATAGAGCTTGGGCTGAAGGTAATTTGGAGAGAGCTTATACGATGTTTGTAAAACTCCTCAAGCTGGTGCAGATCTACGACATAGCATCGACATACCCAACAGCAGTGAAGACAGCACTCAAGGTACTCGGTACACCAGTAAAACCATACGTGAGACCACCACTAACACCAGAACCACCTGAAGTCGAGGAGAAAATAAGGAAGGTATTGGAGGATCTGAGTGTGAAGACCTTACCAAAGTAGCTTACCCTGAGAATACTTTTTACTGAAAGCACGCTAGATAATAGCTGAGGAAGTAGGTTAGTGATCTCGTATCTCATGAGAGTACTTAGAAATCGGGTACTGAAAAGTGATGAGGGCTGCCGACAAGGACATCTAACGATGAGTAGCTCACTAATTAAGGTTCTAAGTCTCCTCACTTATGTACTACTCGAGATTTACCATAGAGTACTCTGGAAAGTACGGAGGAGTATTAAGTGGAGAGATTACATACTCGAAATAGAGTATGGGGTGTTCTCACCTGTAGGTACTGTAAGTACTTCACTTCTCGCTAAGGTAATTGAGTACGTACTTGGTAGAGTCAAGGGAGTTAAGCTAGGTCTCGATGTAGGTACCGGTACTGGTGCTCTAGCTCTAGTACTGAGTAGGTACTGTCAGTACGTGGTAGCTACCGACATCAGTAGGGTAGCCTGTAGAGTAGCTAAGAGGAATTTACATAGGTACAGTGTACTTGGTGATGTAGTTCTATGCGATGTGGCATCAGTACTGAGAGCGAAGTCCATTGATGTAGTTGTCATGAACCCACCATACCTACCAATATCGAGGAAACTAAGACATGGTGATCTCTACTCGGGAAGTATGTACATTAAGTTCGTACTTGAGGCCTTGAGAGTAGCAAGGAGGTTAGTGCTTACCTCTCTCTCGACCTACCTGAAGCAAGTAAGTACAGAGACTACGAAGACACTGAAGTCATTGAAAGCTAGGACGATTGCTACTGTAATAGTGAGCCCATTAGAGAGGGTAGAGGTCATGTACATTAGCCCTAGGGTGAGATCTAAATGTACTAACCGATAAAGACCTTGTGTTGTAGAACTCGTGATTGAGGTTCATACTGTGACTCTTAGGGTCGAGAAGTCAGTTATCTACACAGTACTGCTCGCTTTTATCTTAATTACAATACTAGTAGCTGAATCATGTTACTCCGTAGTACCGTACAAGCAAGCTATTCTCTCAGGTCCTGGCTACAGAATTGAGTTCCATTCCTACTTCGCAATGAGGAATAAGGTGTACCTCAAGAAATTCATCATTAGAGGATACGTAGAGTTACCTAAGGGAGTTGACGAAGTTAACATAATTGTGATATTCGACAGTAATCGGGATAGAATGCCAGATAGTGGAGATGATGTTAAGATACTGAAATTCGTCGCCCTTAGAAGAGAAGCTCAAGGGGTTAAGGTGAGGGTATTCCTCTACGACTGTTACATTGAGAAAAGCGTAATCAGACTGGATAGACAACCTTACGAAGCAGGTACCTGTGCTCTAAGTACGAGAGGAAATAGAGTCAACTTCATATGGACTATAGAGTTACCGGTCAGGAATATAGATCCTGAAGATATTACACCAAGTGAGCGGGGAGACCGTTTCTTCCCACTGATACTAAGGAAGGAAATAGGTACACCACCTGTAAGTCTACGGGAGATAGTACCTAGAGAACTTGAGACTGTAGAGCAGAAACCAGTTCTACCACCAGGAATCAAGAAGTTTACAATACTTCCCTTACCTCTAACCATAGCAATGCTGATTGTTGTGCTTACGGGCGCTACAGTAGCACTAGCTCTAGCAGTGAGGAGTAAAACACGTAAAAGGGTAAAGGCTGTGACCTCACCTCCAACAGGGATCGTAGTACCTACAGCAAAACCCGTGCCGCTAGGACAACTAGGTGAACTGAGCAATCTCATTCAGGAAATTGCAAATCTTGAGAACAAGGTACGTGAGTACGAGAGCTACCTCAAGAAAGCTCGTGAGAAGTACATGGGAGGCGAGCTAAGTCATGAAATGTACAGCAAGCTAGTTGAGTACTACAGCAGGGAGATAAGTAGCATGACTAGAGAACTCAGGAGACTAGAGGAGAAGGCACTAGCTCTTGGAGCTGTTAAGTGTAGTAGATGTGGTGCCCTCAATCTACCTCAGGAGAAGAGGTGTAGGAGATGTGGAAGAAAGCTAAAGTAGATTACCTCCTCAAGAAGGTAGCTCTCCTCTTAGCGTAGTCAAACACCTTGAGTAATAACTTCGAGTCCCTTAACCTCTGCTCAATAAATTCCTCCAACCTACCCTCCCTACTAGCTACGACCATCTCCTCAATAACTAAATCCCACAGATAGCTATTGTGAAGTACTCTCGCAACATAACTCTCCTGAAACATCCTAATCAACTCACTTGACCTATCTCAGCAACTAATTCAAAAAGTATCATGTTCTCTTGATTGATAATATTTCAACAAATAACATAACGCATCTTGATGTATTTTATTGAGATATCTCATGTTGGGTGTGAGGTACTAGAATGAGCTACTTCACGAAGAAGTAAGGTACCTAGGTTAGGTATCTAGTGGTTGCTTGTGTGGTACCAACTTTAGGTACCTAGTTGATTCACTTCCCTATCGATTTCAAAAGAAGTGAGGATAGGGGTTTAGGGGATTGTTGTGGTGCTTGATTTAGTTAGTAGTTGTAGGTCCTTACTCAATTTATAGGTAGTCTCTAGCTTAGCTATGTTAACAATTAGTGAGTTTGTCAGTACTCTACTCAATTCATCGAGAAGTAAATTGAGACAACCATCATCCTCAGCTATGACTAGATAACCTGTTACTCCATCCCTCACCATAACCTTAACATCACATGTACACCAATTAACCACAATACTTACCTAAGCTCACAAACATAAATCAACAATCTTCAAGATGGCTCTACGAGTATGCTCAATGTAGCTATAGTGGAGCACCTTGTACTCACCATTGTGATCAAGATACAGCAAAATACACTCAAATCTACTCATTAGCAATACACCTCCTCGCAATAAAGTCATTGATAGCATCAAGAAACTCCTCAAAGGTAGAACTTGCCCTAGCAATAGCAATGATCTTAGGATTGACCTCGTATATTGGCTTATTATTCCTCCACCTAATGATCCTCAAGACACCGAAATGAGCCAAGTAAGACAAGATAAATCCAATCTGTTGAGAAGAGATATACCTCATGATGTGGGGGTAGAATCTAGAGAGTACAGAACGTACCCTCTTTGTCGTTAATGTAACTTCACGTCCTCTCGTCTCTCTAGCAAGCACAAAGATTGCATACAAAACATCCCTCCTATCGAGAACAACCCTCATACACAAACCCCAACAACACATTAGCAACAGGAATATAAAAGATTTTCCACAAGTAAACACCTTCAGTAATGCTATTCACATGAATTATGGATATATAGCAAATGAATTCTTTATATTTGTAAAGAATATGGTGTAGAGTACAGTGCAGAAAGCAAAACAAGTGAAGAAGGAAATTCTACACCACATGACACACCATATAGTACACCAATTGGTACACCACACAGTACACCTCAATTACCAGAAACACAAATACTATGGAGAAGACCTAAGTAAGGTTCTCAAAGATCTAGGAGTGGTAGCTGGAACACAGGATGCTTCTCAAGCAGTGAAAGCATGAACCTACCTCAATAGTTAACAGATGGGAAGGAGGAGGAAGTAGAGGGGGAGGGGTTGGGGGTGAGCGTGGTGGAGTATTGTTTCAAGGATGCTGGATTTATATCTCAATGAGAACTTCATTACCTAGCTTCTCTCTAACAATGTCGAGAACTTTCTCAGGTTTTGAAGTTACGTAAGCATTCCTATAGACTTCACGAAACCATCGTGGACAGTAGATGTACTGTCTCTCAGTATATCGCTTATCAACTAGGATTACAAGACCTCTCTTCCTCATTCGTCCTATAACCTGTACCGTTCTATGGAATGCAACTTCAAAGTACGTTCTACGACCATACGCACGAACAAATAGCTTGACCTCTGGTTCGAAAGGTGGTGAAAATCCTAGCGATACTACGCAAATTACATCTGCATCAATATCAATTGCATGACTGTACCTAGTGAACTCACTAATGATTGTTGTACTAACTTCTTTAGCTAAGTTAGTAGCGTACTCTGTACTTGGTGTAAATACGACAATTTCCTTACCGTAGCTTCTCACGGTAGTAACTAATTGCTTCAAGAAATTAGCAATAGCACTAATTTCTCTAAGACGTACTCTATACGGTAACTTCCAGCAACTCAGTATCACAATGTCTTTATGCAATTCATCGGGATAGTCATCGATTTCACATACGTAACCTATGTTCCTCATTACTCTCGGCAAGGTTGCTGTGACTAAGACTATCTTACAGGGAATTCTCTCAAGAATTCTCCTGAAGTGTATTAGGTAGATGTACTCATCCTCCGTAGATATGCAGTATCTCCCATCTAGTAGAGGTAGTAGATCCCTCAAGTACAGCGTATAGCTATACCCCTTGCGTAGTAGTATATGCTCTGGTAAGTCATTGAGCTCTGCTTCAATCTCTTTTCTCGGTACATGTATGAACGTCTCAAGTAGTTTATGGCACTCATCTACGACAACAACATCTCTCTCATCAATGTAGTTAGTGAGGTCCGTTATCAAGTAACTCTGTGGCAACACAATAACATCAGCAAAGTCAATTAGCTTGAACTGTAGCTTGTACTGGCAATTAGGTAGGTTACAGAGGTACCTACACCACTGATATCGTAGTGGTTCTGGTGCATTAATCTGATTGTACACAGGGCATAAGTGCTTCATTCCCTTGATGTGTAAGACCTTGAAATTCCTCCCATACCTTACATTTATCCTGCCGATCTCACGCTGAATAACACTGTAGTGCTCATGACTCCATACAAACCACCAAACTCTTCCAATTAATCTCTGTTCTTTCGCCCTAAGTAAAGCTGAGATAATTGCACTGGTCTTTCCAATACCTGTCGCTGCTTCGATAATTATCGTTCTATCCTCTAGAGAGGTTGAGTAGTTAGTAGATATGAGATTGGTAACAGCATCGTAGATCTCTATCTGTCCCTGTCTCGGGGAAGGATATGGAAATAACTCCAGCGACACCACTACTCAACCTCAACTTCAATATCCTCACCTGGAATAGGTTGCTCAAGCTCTTCCTCACCTCTCTTAATTTGCTTCCTCAACATCTTCAACACCTCATCTGCAGTCATGAACTTAACAGAAGGTTGCTGAGGAGTTGACTGTGTAGCAGCTTGTTGAGGTACTGGTACTATGCTAGGAACAGCTTTAACCCTAATGGTAGGTACAGTAGATTTAATGTCTACAGAACCCTTCCTTAACTCAGTAGGAGGTATCTTCACGTGTACCCACTTTGCTCTCTCATCTATGTAGACATAAGCTTCACCAGGTTTCAACTTAGGGGCATTACCTGGTAACGCTCGTCTGTACCGAAGCTCAACATATGCTGGCTCTGGAATTCTATGAAGAATTACGTTATGTGATAGTAACTCATCAGCGTAATCCACTGGTATATTCTGAAAAACTAGGAACAACTTCACATTATATTTCCTCACTGCTTGAAGTGCTTCAATAACAATCTGTAGATTGTACCTGTATAGGGTAAATGCCTCATCAATGAACACCGCAACATTACTTAGCTTCTTATCAATAATGAAGTTGTAGATTACCGCAAGTAGTAATGCCATCGTAAGTCTACGAGCTTCAACATCCTTTATCACACTAAGATCGATAACACCAATGTAGTACTCCGGCTCTAACTCCACATCCGTTAACACATCAGCATACATAAGCGCTTTAAGCCTATCAATAGCAGCCTTAGCACCAATATCTCTACTAGCATGTAACTGCAAGCACTCAATTAACCTGCTGAAAGTATCTACTTCGTAAATTAGATCTCTAACAGCTGCAGCAGTAGCAATACCACTTGAACCAATAACCGATGCTGCAAGAACACTTGGTAAGTACTCCCTCACAGCAGCGTAACTAATTACAGGATACTTAATACCGTACTTACTGTAGTGTTCTCCACACCAATCAAGAACAATAGGCTTTAGCCCATACCTAGCATAGTGCTCTTCAAGTACATTAATCAAGAACTGTAGGGTAGTACTCTTACCAGATCCAGTAGTACCAAATATTACCGTGTGGTTCCTACTTGCAATTAAATCATCATACCACTTCTTCATCCCAACACCTCCTCAAGCTTATTTAGGAGCTTTCTTAGCTCCCCCTTCTCAATGTAGAAGATTATGCAGTATCTACGACGTTCTATCCTAACATTAATGCCATAGAGCTTTGCAGCATCCTCTAGAAGAATCCTAGTGTGTATCCATACACTTCTCGAAGTGTTTAGACGGAGCTTACAAGCATATAGGGAGACTTTCTTTGAAGTAATTGAAATGCAGTTTCCTCGTTCACTCTTCAGCAATGTAAGCAGAATAGTGTAGATATCTCGTAGAATTGACATAACTACCACCTACGGGATGGTTGTGTATGGCATGGTTGCTCAACATACTTCACGTAGTAGCTTCCTTGCACTCCAAGAAGCTGAAGAGAACCACAGTCCATACTCTCACC
>QMRC01000010.1 GCA_003649205.1 Thermoprotei archaeon | reverse complement strand
GGCTCGGGCACCCCCGCTCTCTACTGTATTCTCGTTTGGTCGTTGTGTCTATAAGTTTTTCTTTGTGTTTTCGCTGTTTTGGTTCTGTGTTGGATTGTGTTTTCCGTGTTCGTGTTGGTGTGTATGTTCGTGATCCGAGGTTGTTGAGGAGGTTGCTCACTGTTTTCTCTAGGTGTTGTTTTGAGGTTCATGTACTTGACTCTGTACCTCCTATACCTGGTGTTGATGTCTTGGTCTCTGATGTTGAGCTTCGTGATGTCTCTGTTCCTGTTGTTGTGTGTCGTGAGGATTTGTGCTGTGTCTCTGATAGGTACTTAGCTCTCTACATTGTTCGTGAGGTTGTGCGTAGGGTTTTGGGTAGGGTTTTCTTTGATCGTGTTGTTCTCGGTATTGACCTTGGGTTGAAGAGAATTGGTGTTGTTCTCCTTATTGATGGTGTTCCTGCTATGTGGTGGGTTGTTAGGTCTCTTGACGGTGTTCTCTCTATTCTCCGTGATGTTGCTGAGGTCTTGTGTAGTTCGTGTAGTGTTGTGGAGATTAAGGTTGGTTCTGTACCTTCGAGTCCTGTTTCTGAGTTATTGGAGAGGTTTAGGAGATGTGTTAGCGAGGTATTTAGGTGCTGTAGCTGTCTCGTGTACTTGATCTTGGTTTCAGAACGTGAAGTGTGGAGGGTTCTCCCTATTGAGTATTTCGGTTTGAAATTACCATCAGACATCTACGATGCTCTCGAGATAGCGCTGTGTAGAAGGTATGTGACGAGGGAACTACTTACATTCGAGAAATAACAAATAACCAAAGTTACCTAGTGTCTGTGAGGTACTGTACATGAGGATTGAGGTTGAGAAGGGTAAGTGGATTAAGGTTATTGGGCCAGCAAATATCAAGGTTGTTGAGGGGTTGATTGAGGTTTGGGGTAAGCAGCTTGGTGAACGTGAATCAATTTCGATACCTCGTAGCAGAGCAACTATAATTCTAGCTCTTGAGAAGTCCGTTCTCGAGGTTAAGGTTGGTGAAGGTGGTTCGCTAGAGAGGGAGCCTGAAGTTAGAGCACCTGTTGAGTGGAAGTACGCTATTGAGAGGATAACAACTAGGTTAAGTAGTGGTAGAATTCTTGTTCTGGGTAATGTAGCATCTGGGAAATCTACGTTCTCACTACTACTGCTAAATACGTTGACTGCTATGGATAAGAAGTGCGCCATAATTGATACTGATCTCGGTCAATCAGACTTCGGGCTACCCTCTGTCATCAGCATGAGTATTGTGAGTAGGCCATATCCATCGCTTTCACTCCTACCATTTGTCGATGGTTATTTCGTTGGTTGCGTCAGTCCCGCAGGCTTAACACACAAAGTTGTTCTCGGTGTTCAGAAGTTGCTAAACAGAGCACTGAGTAGTGGAGTTGATTTCACTGTTGTTGTTACCGATGGGTGGATTAGAGGCTGGGAGGCTAGGGAGCAGAAGCTATCTCTAATCGACGTAGTTAGACCTGATGTAGTTATTGCTCTAGAGCTAGGTACAGAGCTTGAACCCATTCTGAAGCCAATAGAGAAGTATGAGTTCATTGACATAATTAGGGTACCTGCATTAAGAGGGGTACCTCAGAGAGATGCCGTTGAGAGGAAGATGTTTAGGGAAAACATGTACAAGAGACACTTCAGAAATGCTAGAGTTCTCTCACTTGATTTAGGTGAAGTTAATTTCCAAAACACTGTACTTGGTTCAGGCTTCACAATAGCTAGGTCAAGTAGTGAGTATGGGAAGCTGGCTAATGCTCTAGGTATTGAACCGGTGTATGTGGAGAGAGCTGAGGATACAATGCTCGTAGTTCTACCTCGAGGAAAGGCAGTGGATAAGAACTATGTGAAGGAATGTGCAAAGCAAGTATTTCCCGACGTTGAAGAGGTTGTAGTAGTGCGTGAAGGGGACGAGAGAGGGCTCCTCTGTGGTCTCTACTCAAGCGATGGTTCATTCCTTGGTCTAGGGATACTACAGGAAATAAACTTTAGGAAAGGTGAGGTCAAGGTCCTGACACCAGCAAAGAAGAGAGTATCGACAATCCATGTCGGGAGAATAAGGTTGGATGAGTACTTCAATGAGAAGGATAAGTACCCACCAAACACGCTAATTCTGTAGTACCTACTCAAAAGCTAGACTGCTAATAACCTCACTCAATACCTTCTCAGCAGCCTTCCTCACTTCATTTCTAAATTTCCTATGTGTATAGACCCTAATGAAATTCATGAACTTCCTCAATACGCCAGCAATGGTTGAGTACTGCGTTAAGTACCCAAGCTTAATACCATCATCGCAGTACTCGTACACTGGTATGTCCATTGGTTCAGGTAGGTAGGATGTGTAGGGGAGAGATGGGATGCCCACTATATCAACGATTACGTAGATGTCATCTATACCTACCATACTCGCAATCTCTCTCTCAAGATCTTTGACCTTTACTCTGAGGTCTATGCTCTGTGGGGTTGATACGTGAAGTATTTTATCGAAGACACACTTGAAGAGATCTCTCCTATAGAGCATTGAAGTGAGTTCAAGAATCTTACGTTGCTCACCCCGTGGCTGCGATGTCTTAACTAATCTCCTCAATTCAGCTAGTATTGTGTAGTCAGTTAACCTACAGTACTCCTCAACTGATCTAAAGTCGAGAATTCCAAGCTCATCCTTAAGACCATCGAGAACTCTCAACAACATCAACTCAGCAGCACGAACAGTCTTGTGGAAGTACACAGCCCTAAACATCTCGTACCTAGCAATCATGAAGGCTTCCAAAGCATACAACGATGCCGGTAGCCTAAATGCAATGACACCATCTATGTACTTTGACTTACTTATCAACCTATGGGGATCTATCCTACCATACTCAACACCTGTGAAGTACGAGTCACGAAGTAAGAAGTCCATCTTATCAGCATCTACAGGACCAGATATTATCTGTGACATGAGCTTACCCTTGTCAGATACATGATACTTCCCCACAGCAAGCTTCGATACTACCTTTGGGTCAAAACCGTGCTCGCTCAAGACGTCACTAATCTCGCTCTCCTCAATGATCCACGAACCAATATCCTCATGCGTCTTACCACGGTACTTGATGAGGAGTTCCTCATACAGATGCGAAAAAGGTCCGTGACCAATATCGTGTAAGAGAGCAGATACCCTCAGTAGAGCTACATCATCTCCATCGAGGACACCCTCTTCCATGAAGTGCCTACCGTAGATGGAGGCAAGGTACATAACGCCGATGCTGTGCCCGAATCTCGTATGCTCAGCACCAGGGTATACGAGGTAGGCGAGCGCGAGCTGCTTTATGTACCTGAGACGTTGAAAAACCTCAGTATCTATCAACCTCTTCTCTAGCTCACTCAACTCAATGTAACCATGCACTGGATCACGTATCTCAATACCTCTACTCACAGCGATCACCAACTAGTATCACAAAATGGTAGCTACCACAAAAACTTAAGTACTTTACACAAGTGAGAGTAAAGGAATGCCCATTAAGATAGTCTGTAGTAATTGCGGATTCGTACTATATTCGAAATCCGAGTTGATAGCACCTGAAGAGATCGTTAAGAAATTCGGTACCAGGTGTCCACGTTGCTTAGCAAAGTTAGTAATTAAGCCTAATCGCGTAGTCGTCATTAGTAAAAAGAGCTAGATCTACTCAACTCCAAGTAATAGATAAGTGAAATAAGTGAGTACTTCAGACCAAAGTACTCTTGGTGATTATTGTGAGTAGTCGAGTCAAGAGACCAAGTGTCTTGTACAAGCTAAGCAAGTTAAGTGAGTTCATTGACCTTAAGCACGTAATCACCGTACTTACGCTCACTGCAATATGTGCTATATCTCTGTACCTAAGGTTAATACCAGTAGTGAAGTGGGGATACTACTTGAATGAGTTCGACCCCTTCATGAGGTACTACGTAGCTGAACAGATTGAGAGAAGAGGATTTTCATGGTGGTTCTCATGGTGGTTCGAGCACGATAAGATCTTAGATACGAAGTTCTGGTACCCTTACGGTATTGACATCAGGAAGTCATTTGTTCCTGGAGTCTCCCTAATGGGTGTGGTACTACATAGGCTACTTGGTCCACTACTTGGCCTTACGCTCAAGGAAGTAGCTGTTATAACCCCTGCAGTAATGTCGATTTTCACAGTTATAGGTGCATACCTACTAGGTCAAGCTATCTGCGGTAGATTCGGTGGATTACTCACTGCACTACTCGTTACCTTCTGTCCAGCATACGTGAGCAGATCAGTAGCTGGTTGGTTCGATGATGAAGCAATTGCAATGCCATTTATAGTCTGGGGGCTGTACCTCTTCGTACAGGCACTTAAAGAAGAGAGGAGGTCATGGACTCTACTCCTTTCACTACTGAGTGGTCTCTGCTTTGGCTTTGTAGCCTGGACTTGGGGTGCATACCTCTACCTCTGGAACCTACTTGCACTCTACGTAATTGTCGCTATACTGCTACGTGTAGGTAAGGTCGATAAGGTCGTTCTAACGTACCTGCTATGCAATACAGTGTTCACAGCGATGATAGTTTCCATGCCTAGATACGGAATTACAGCACTCAGATCTCTAACAGCTGCTTTACCGAATATAGCTACAGTACTGTCCCTACTATACATCGTCTTAACTAAGTTCAGGGTAGAGGTTAGCTTCGAGAAACTGTACAAAAGGATAGTGTACGTTCTTCCACTACTGATTGTAGTACTGACTGCACTCCTCATAGTTGGTATACTCGTGCTCCCAGCTGGTAGAATACTAGCTGTCGTGATACCTAAGGAGAGGAGTCCGCTCGTTGAGTCTGTAGGTGAGCACAAGGTATCTACATGGTACAACATATTCAGCGATCTAGGGTACTTAATACCATTTGCCATAGTTGCTATACCCCTTATGATATATCGAGGAGTAGATGAGGTAACTCTCCTCGTGATACTCTACGCAATAACATCTCTCTACTCAGCAGCTAGCATGGTTAGGTTAACAGTACTCATGACACCTATATGGCCTCTACTAGCTGTATACACACTACGTGAATTTTTCATACTCTTTGTGCAGAAGACTAGGGAGCAGGTGAGGTACTCGAGGAAGTTGAAGAAGATGTATGGATTTCCGAGAGAGTACGCTATAGGTGTTCTATTGCTGATGGTGATTGTGTTCACAGCTGCTGTATGCTACTCGGTAAATAATGCCATGAGGTTAGCTGATGCGCCAGCACTCATACTATCGTCATCGCTAGCAGGTAGTCCAAGGTATAAGATGGAGTATGCTGACTGGTTATCAGCTCTAGAGTGGATGAGGAATAACTTACCTCAAAACGCAGTTATAGCTAGTTGGTGGGATTATGGGTACTGGATCTCGGTGGTTGCCAATAGAACTTCACTAGCGGATAACTCAACAATAAATGGTACTCAGATAAGGAGGATAGCACTAGCATTCATAAGTGATGAGGAAACTGCAGTGAAGATATTTAAGGAATTGGGAGCGCAGTATGTAGTGGTGTTTGAACCTGCTATCGATATTGTTCCAGCTGGTATCATAAAGATGCCACATCCATATGCAGGCGATTTCGCTAAGAGCTACTGGATGGCTAGAATAGCTGGGCTCTCAGATGAGGAAGTTAGGAGGAAGTACCTAGCTACAGCAACCTTGAGAATCGGTGAAACAATACTCAGGATACTTGTACCAGCAAATACCACGGAAGCACGTAACGCAACACTGTACAAGCTAATCTTCGGTGCTAAACCACCAGGTACATCATTCATATGGATCTTCGAACCAATGGCACCTGTTGGAGCTTATTACCAGGGACCAAGAGTAGTTGTTGAACAACCTAAGTACTTCAAGCTAGTGTACGTATCAGCACCAAATGGTTGGGTCAAGGTATTTAGGATAGAGTACCCTAAGTCTTGAGGAGCGACTTCAAGATCTTTTCCCTAACCTCATCACTTACCTTGAGGATTCCAGAAGTAAGCTTCATAGCTAGTCTATACTTCGCGAACCTATCATCAGGTGAGAACTTAGGTGGGTGAGGTGTCCTAACAGGACCACCACACTTAGGGCATTTATCTTGTGAGAGGGTGTAGGCTCCACAGACTTCACATCTACGTAAGAGACCTTGTCTACCCACGCGACTCCCCCTATAATCTAGTAAATGAGACTTCACACTGTCTTCTCTTACCTTCCTCCATCACGACATTCACAATATCTTCCAGAACCTTCTCAGCAACCTTGTAATCTCTAGCAATAACGTCAACTCTATACCGCGGAACACCTACTGTGTAGACTCTCACCTTGACATTACCATACTGCTTCGCCACCTCATATGCCTTTAGCAGTGTTTCCCTGACCTCGTAGAGACCACCGGGCTTCATGCACAGTACCTTAAGCACTCCACTTACCTTAACCTCCGGTACAGGTATGTACTGCCTAGCTACCTCAACTATTTTCTCAGCGATTTCCTGAGGTAGGGATGCAGCTTTTAGAGGTTCTATACCTTCCTTCGCGGCAACCTCAAATACTGCGAGCAAATCACCAAAGTTCGATACAGCTTTATCCTCGACAATATCTAAGATCTCCTCAGGCTTCCTACCTAATCTCTGAGCTACTAGGTTTAGCAATCTCGTAGCTTTCTGAAGTCTCTTCCACATGAATAACTTACTCTTCCTCTCACTGGGAGTAACTCTCTTCAATGAAACATCTACCAGACCTTTACGTCTATCTACTCGAACTACCTTGAAGACCGCTTTCTGACCTTCCTTGAGGTAATCCTTTATACTGTGAAACCAGCTCGTAACTATCTCATTTATAGGTGCATAAGCTTCTAATCCACCATACTCATCTAGCGCTACGTACGCACCATGCTCAAAGATCTTCTTCACAGTACCTATGACGAGCTCACCAACTTCAGGAAAATTCTTTCTCCTCCTTGACACAGTAATCCCTCTAATCAAGTTCCTTAATTATCTTAGCCTCGATAATTCCTTTACCACCTGTTGGTCTAGCTAGAACACGTCCACAGACTAAGCATCTAACCACTATAGCAGGTTTGTTGAATATTATCTGCTCGTTACCACAGTCTGGACAGCGAACTCTTAGGAACTTACTCGTTGGTTGTGGTATCAGTATCTTCCTCTTCTTGACCACCCTACTTCACCTCTACCTCTTCAGCTCTACAATTTCAAGCCTCTTCAACCTAATACCTTCTCTATGCTGAATGTAGCCACAGACCTTACACCTCAGCTTTAGTACCTGCTTCTTAGTCACCTTAGCAAATCTCTTCTGCTTCGGCTTTCTACTTGAACCATATCCCTTGCACTTTGCTAGGTACCTTCTCTGTCCTTCAGCTAGTGTTCTTCTCTTACCGTGTGTATATAGTGTCACTACGTGCTCAGTATGTGCATTACATCTTGGACAGTATGTTCTTATGACCCTAGGTACCTTCATCGCTATCACCTACAGCTCTCTACACCTAAGCTATGTCTCAACTATATTAACTCTCTCCCATGTTAGGTACTTGACCAAGTACAATAACTACACCTTTTTCCCTCAACTTCTCAGCATCAGCCTTAGGTATGTACGCTACATCTTCTCTTGAGAAGGGTCCGTAGATGTGTAGGTCACTACACATTAGTGGTGGGTAGTCTTTAGTGAAGAGCACTATGACGTATTCTCTCCGTTGTTCTGTAGCTGTGATCGTTGCTCTCAAGTTCTCTGGTACCTTACCTACGTAAGTAATTAACATGCTACGTATCTTCTCCTGTAGGTAATTCACTATGTCTCTCTCTTCATCGAGAAGTCGTGACGTATCTACACTAAGGAACTTGAGATCGCTCAGTAATTTGCTCAATCTAGTTAGGATTAGTGCTGTTAGTAGCTGAGTTATGCTCTCTATCTTCCTCTCAATAACTTGATCTTTAACGTAAGTCACACCTAGACTACTTCTCAATCTCTCAATCTCATCCCTAACCTTCCTCAATAGATCCCTTGGCACTTCCTGTAACTCAGCACTCTCACTCTCTTTCCTTAGATACATGTAGAGCTCATCTATGATACTACTCATGAGGTGTTCACTCCTCTAAGGTAGCTACTTTCCTACAAATTAGGTATATCGCCACATACATAGGTAAATCGAGAACCCTACCAACACAATTTCCTAAATTCATGTCGAAGAGCTTAGGAGGAGCATCATGTAGTCTCACACGAAGGGACCCCTTTCTAAAGACTATAGCTTTCTCAATGCTGAATCTCTCTAGTTCACTTACCGTTAGTGGTGTTACCTTGAGACCAGTTTTCCCATGAAGAGAGTTCGGAAATCTAATCAATCTATGTGTATCTATGAGGACTTTCTCATCGATCTCGCACCTAATACTGGGGAGGACTTCAGGAAGTAGCTTCTCAATTAACTTGATACCCTTCCTAGATATAGTCTCCTTCTTACCCTCTAAGACAAGCTCAACTTCTCTAGCTACTTGAGTACCTACCTCAATAACCTTCTCGTATAGAGACCTAGCTAAACGACCAGGAATGCCACTGCTAGTAATCATGAGCCTTGAGTATGTGCGCTTTCCCCTCTTAGTGAAGAACTTGTCAATACGTAAACCAATTAACCTCATGTAGTCAGCTATCTCCCTCCTAGCATCTTGAGAGAGTTCCCTAATTACGTCAGTATCTACATGTATGTGAAAACCCCTATGACCTGAGAAACATATGTAAACCTCATGAGGCGATACACCGAAGTCACTATCGAGAACTTCGATAACCTTAAGAGCTTCCTCACGAGCAACTTCAAGACACTTATCACAAATCCAGGAAATTTGCCTAAACTTAGAACCACCACACTTAGGGCACTTCTCAGGTTTAGAACCCCTACCAGCTTCACCACAGTTCTCACAAATCCATCTATCGTGCTCTTCCTTACATGGTGTAGGTATGTGATCGACATCTATGTCAAAAACCAACTCAGCACCTAACCACCCCTTCTGATCCATATCATCTACACCAGGATTCTCATAGTAAGCTGTTGAGTAGTAGAGATGAGAAGGGACATTCTTAACCACGTACTTCCTAAGATCCTCAATACTGTTAAAGCTCAGGTGTCGAACCATAGCCTCGTTCTCAAGTAGTTGAAGAGCAATCTCACGTCTAGGTAAATCTCTCGGAAAGTCGGTAGTGAACTCAGCGTACCTATAGTACCGTGAGAAGAGTGACTTAAGTAGCTTCAGCTCTCTGCTCACTACCTACACCTCCTTCACTAGCTCTCGACCTAGTAGCTAACCTATAGTACTGAAGTGGGTGGTGAATCCCCTTAATACACTCACCTGGACAAAGACCAACACTCCTCAAGTAGTCACAGGAGGGTGGTAGGTACTTCTTCCTCGATCCTCTTAAACCAGCAATATGCTCAACCTGGTACCTAGTCTTCTTCTCATCGTAATCAGGTAAATTCTCGAAGTACTTAACAACTTCATCAACAGAGAAACCTATGTGAATTAGGAAGCTAGCTAAGGTGAACCTAGCTATGTGACTAAGGTTCTCACCTGCTTTAGCTTCCTCTATTAACTTCCTAATGCATGGTGGGTAAGGATCAACTACACCCTCCAACCTACGTCTACGCACACTAACCTCAGAGCTAACTGTCCTCAGCTTACTACGAAGCTCATCTACTAGCGACGTAATTTCTTCAGGAAAAACAATCATGGAATTAGCAATCTCACTACATTTACTAAGTATCCACTTCTCATAAGCTTCCTCAATCAACCTAGTAAGTTCACGAAGAGATAAGTACACAAAACCTCTATGCAGTACCCTATTCACTAGCTTCCACTCTAGATCACCCTGAGGCATGTACTTGAGGTAGTGTACAAAGTGAACCTGTATCAAACCATTAACTACCTTGACATCGATGTTAAAGGCTTTCTTAGCTATGTACACCACCTTATCGAGAGGTTCTTGCTGGAGAAATTTGCTAACTCTCTTAGATTCTATATCGGCAAATCTCCTAATAGCTACGTTATCACGAGTTAACGCAGCTAGTACAAGTGATAGGTAAAATGAGAGTAGTTCTGTATCTGGATCTGTGAGGTCTATGGTGTAGTTCCTGGAGGTAGCTCTCTTAATGGCTCTCTCAACTACATCACGTAGACTCAGTACTTCTCTTAGAGATAGGTTTAGTCTACGAATTCGCTCAGTAGCTTCAGGTAGGAATGGGTACTTGACCAGGTCCTCAATTGTAATTATGTGTGTTGATATCATGTACTTACTCCATTCTCGGAGCTAGGTAGTACACTAGTCTACCACCTAGTGGAATCTCGAATGTTAATGCAACTGGCTTATTTGTCGCGAACTCTATCGTAACTAGGTCAGCTATCTTCGCCGACTTCTTGACTATATCACCCATGTACTCTAAGCTATATGAAGCTACTGCTGGCTCAGTTACCTCGTACTCAATGAGTGATCCAGATTCCCTACCGAACTGAACCTCTAGATCACCCTTATCGCTCATAGCTTTTATTGCGAACATCTCCTCACTAGCCTCTAGCTTGACGGTATCAGCGATGACTTCGGCATCTCTGATAGCCTCCTCAACAGCATCGCTCAGAAGCTTGACCCTAGCCGTGAAGGCAACTCTAGGTGTTGGTAGTGTCTCAGCTCCGATATCTATGAGCGGCAGAACGAAGCTCCTAGTAGCTTTACCGATGATCTTTATCTTGAGCTTACCACCAGCAACCTCGTACTCAACCTTATCATCCTTCTTACATCTCTTCAAGATCTTCTTCATATCATCGAAGTTCACACCAACTCTAGTCTCAGCTTCACAGCTATACTCCTCAAATGCTGTGCTAGGTAGCTCTAGATCGACCATAGCTACTCTAGATGGGTCAAGTGCTCTCAGCTTAACACCCTCAGGAGTTACAACGAACGTAGCTTCCTCAATTAATGCAGCTATGGACTCAATTATGTACCTCCACTCACGTGCATCGCTAAACACAAACCTAAAACTCACAACTACTCACCCAAGTACCTAATATCAGCTCCTAGAAATATTTGGCTTATGGTTTATTTCACGTACAGTATATCGCCAGAGCTAGCTACTCGTACTCACGCCAAGTGTAGCCACACTTAGTGCACCTATAGAACCTAGTTGGTGGTTCATCAGCAGCTCTCGTCTGCATAGTCCACCAGTAAGCTTCCTTATTACCACACCTAGGACACTCAACCCTAACGGTAGGTAGTACACGTGGTAAATTCTGTTCAACAATAATACCCTCACTTGGCTTATGCTCAATAACCTTCTTCTCTCTGAGAACTGAGATACCTGATGTAGCTTCCTTCTCGAAACCACACTTCCTACACTTAAGTATAGTCTTCCCACCTACCTTCTGAGGTACCATCAACGAACCACATCTCGGACAAAAAGCCATTATTACACCTTACAACACTAACGTAAGGTAGAAAATTTAAGTGTAGTGTCTCGATGAGGGTTGTCGGTAGGGTTTTTATAGACATGCACTACAAGTGCTTGGGGTACTAAGTATGGTCTCTGTGAAGGATGTACCCCCACAGAAGTTCATTGAAGCACTAGCTAAGTACTTAAAGGAAAATGTCCCACAGGTAAAGCCACCACCCTGGGCTTACTTCGTCAAGACAGGTGCGCATAAGGAGAGAGTTCCAATGCAGGAAGATTGGTGGTACTACAGATGTGCTTCACTGCTCAGAAAGCTATACTTACATGGCCCAGTTGGTATTGAGAGGTTGAGAACTGCCTATGGTGGTGCTTGTAAGATAGGTAGTGAGTACAGGAGAGAGCACTTCAGAAAAGCTGGTGGCTCAATCATTAGGAAGGCACTGCAGCAGCTTGAAGCTGCTGGTTTGGTCACTAAGATACCTGGTAAGGGTAGGGTCCTTACTCCTGAGGGTAGGTCACTACTTGATAGAATAGCGACAAAAGTCTTTAGGGAGTTATTGAGAGAGAGACCTGAGTTAAAGAAGTACGCAGTTCCCTAGGTGGTAGTTGAGTATGGGTGAGGAGTACTACTACGATGAGGAACTTGAGGAGATTAAGAGGAGGAAGTTGTTGGAGTATCAAAGGAGGTTAATTGAGGAACAGAAGAGAGCTGAGTTAGAGGCTAGGAAGAGAGCTGTACTACGTGTAATACTAACTCCTGAAGCTAGGCAGAGATTAGCTAACTTGAGATTAGTCAATCCTGAACTAGTTGAGCAACTCGAGAATCAGCTAATAGCTCTAGCTCAAGCTGGGAGGATAAAGACCCCTATAACAGATGAAGACTTGAAGAGAATTTTGGCTGAGATAGATAGGAGGTATAGACGTGAGATCAGGATTAGGTTCACGTAGGGTAGGTACGTATGGCTAGGAATAAGCCATTGGGTAAGAAGTTGAGGCTAGCAGCAGCACTTAAGCAGAATAGAGCAGTACCACTTTGGGTTATCGTTAAGTCTCACTGGAAGTTCACGTATAACCCCCATAGAAGACACTGGAGAAGAGTTAAGCTAAAGGCGTAGTAGGTGGGTAGCCATGGCTAGTGAGAGTGAAGAGATTGAGTTAGAGAGGGTCTACACCGTTCCACTGAGAATCACTAGGTTTGTACCGAGGACAAAGAGAGCACCTAGAGCTATTAGATTTCTGAGGGACTTCATGGCTAGACACATGAAGACTGATGTTGAGAAGGTCAAGATAATGCCTGAAGTTAATGAGTACATATGGAGTCGAGGTATTGAGAAACCTCCTAGGAAGATCAGGGTTAGAGCTGTTAAGTTGAAGGACGGTACAGTAAAGGTATACCTCGTTCCTTAATATGGTCTAGCTCGGTGTCTCCATGAGTGAATTAACTACTTATCCTGTTCAGAAACTCTCAATCTACGGTACCTCGAACATAGGTGCTTTCTCCACAGCAACGGATTCCTACGTCATCATCCCACCTGACGTACCTGATAAGGTAGTTCAAGCATTAATGGAGATACTAAAGGTGCGGATAGTCAAGACCTTCATAAGCCACTCAACTCTTGTCGGAGTCTTTACAGTAGGTAACTCACACGGTATAGTTCTCCCACATACTGTAGCTGATGAAGAGATTGAGATCATTAAGAGAGAGCTAAGAGACATCAACATAGCTATACTGAAGACGAAACTCACTGCTCTAGGGAACTTAGTTGCCGTAAATGATAGAGCTGCAGTAGCTTCACTACTGCTACCTCCTGAAGACATTAAAGCTATGGAAGATGCTCTTGGCGTTGAGGTTATTCAGATGAAGATTTGTAATTTAAATGTAGTAGGTTCTTTAATCGTAGCTACGAATAGGGGGGTACTAGTGACACCAGATGCGACAGATGACGAGATAGCTCAATTGAGAGAGATATTTAAGCTACCTGTAAGTGTTGGTACCGTGAATAGAGGTAGACCATTTGTTAGAGCTGGTCTAATAGCTAATAGTAACGGTGCTCTAGTAGGTGATGAGACTACAGGTCCTGAAATCATGAGGATAACACAAGCACTCTCAGGTGTCCTAACTTGAGCTAACTACATAAGTAAGTACCCTCATGAGGAGTTGTGGGGGTAACTCATGCAGGTCAAGCTGTATAGGGTTAGTGGTAAGATATTCACAGGCTGGACATGGCAGAAGTTCACGCTAGAGATGTTAGCTACTAAGGAGAGTGAAGTCATTGAAAGGACATATGCTCACTTCGGTAGTAAGCATGGTCTAAGGAGGTGCCATGTCAAGATTGAGGAGATTAAGGAGATTTCACCAGAGGAGGTATCGAGGCAGAGAAGACACATTGTACAGCTACTCAACATGACTAAGATTGCTGTGAGGTGATTTATCTGAGTAGTGCAGGTAGTGGAGGAGAGAGTACAGAGGTAAGGTTGACACGAGAAGACATAATTAGAATTGTACAGGAAGCTGAACTACTTAGAAACATACTTCAAAACCTTCAGAGACAAGCATCGATAGTCTCATCTCTAATCAGGGAAATAGAGGTTACTAGAGAGGTTCTTAGACAGGTCAAGACATTGAATCCAGACAACGAGATACTTGTACCTCTAGGAGCTACGACCTACATTAGAGCTACCATAAGGGATAGGGAGAGAGCACTGATAGGTATTGGTGCAAACTACATGATTGAGGTACCGATAGAGGACGTAATATCGATACTTGAGCGAAGACAGAAAGAACTTGAGAAGAATTTAGAGAGTATCCAGACTAATATGACGCAGGTAGCAACGAGGTTATCTCAGATTGAGAGCTTGCTTGAGAGAATCCGTAGTGAGTTAGCTAGTAGGAGGGAAACAGCTACAGCAACAGCTACCTAGGATTTGAGCGTGGTGTAGATGTTTGAGAAGTTTCGTGAAGCTCTAAGGAACTTTGTTAAAGCAGTAACGACTAGACCTCTAACTGGTCATGAGCTTAAGAGGATATGTGATGACTTAGTTATAAAGCTCGTTGAAGCTGATGTGGCTTTAGACGTAGCTGAGGAATTAGTTAAGAGGATTGAGGAGAGATTACGTAGTGAACGAGTTCCACTACTTGGTGGTAAGAGTGAAGTTGTTGAGAAGGTTGTGAAGGAGATATTGCTGGAGCTATTTAGTGGTGTAGGTAGGATACGTCTTGAAGAGTTAATTGAGAAGAAGAGGTCTGAGAAGCAGCCATTTGTTGTACTGTTCGTGGGTCCTAATGGACATGGGAAGACTACCACTATTGCGAAGATAGCCTATAGGTTGAAGAATGAGGGTTACAGAGTCCTTGTAGCATGTTCTGACACGTTCAGGGCTGGTGCTATTGAGCAGCTTGAGGAGCATTGTAGGAGAGTCGGGGTGAGGATGCTAACTCATAAGTACGGTGCTGATCCAGCGGCTGTAGCCTATGACGCTGTTCAGCATGCTAGGAGTAGAGGCTATGATGTCGTCCTCATTGATACAGCAGGTAGACAGCATACTGATATAAACTTGATGGAGGAGATAAGCAAGATATACAGGGTGGTGAGACCTGATCTAGTGGTCTTCGTAGCTGATTCACTAATGGGTTCTGATGCTCTAGATCAGATACAGAACTACATGAAGTACATTAGAGTTGATGGAATTGTACTGACGAAGGTAGATGCAGATCCTAAGGGAGGAGCAGCGATAACACTTGTCTGGTGCTCTAGGAGACCTATCGTGTACCTGGGTACGGGTCAGAAGTACAGTGACTTAGTTGAGTTTAATGCTGAGGAGTTCGTTGAGAAGTTGATTAAGGGTTAGCACATGAGGCATCTCCTGACATTACTTGACCTCGATAGATCTGAGATTATGCACCTAATCAAGCTCTCTAAGGTATTGAAGTGGGAAAGGTATGAAGGTTATCTGAGGAGTAACTTGAGAGGGAAAGTTGTTGGTCTACTCTTCGAGAAGCCATCTACTAGGACAAGAGTGTCAATAGAGGTTGCTGTTAGGGAGTTAGGTGGATCGACACTGTACATGAGGGGTGATGAGCTTCAGCTAGTACGTGGTGAACCTATTAAAGACACAGCTAGAGTACTGTCAAGGTATATTCACTGTCTCTTTGCCAGAGTTAAGCTACATGAGACCTTGATTGAGTTCACGAAATATTCATCGATACCAATAGTCAATGCATTGAGTGATCTCTTTCATCCACTTCAAGCACTAGCAGACCTCATGACTATTGAAGAGCACTTTAAGTCCTTCAACAGAGTAGGTAGGGTTGTGTTTGTAGGTGATGGAGGTAGTAATGTTTGTCACTCACTTATGATCGCTTGCGTAAAGGTAGGTATAGACTACGTCGTTGCTTGTCCAGAGGAGTATAGGCCATGTTCATTCGTCCTAGAACTCGCTAGAGAAGAAGCTAAGGAGACAGGTGCTAGGATTGAGATCGTACCGGATCCCTTCACTGCTGTTAAGGATGCTGATGTGATCTACACAGACGTACTTGTTAGCATGGGTCAAGAGCATGAGAGGAGTACTAGGTTAAGGGCGTTCCTACCCAAGTACCAGGTGAATAGGGAACTACTGAGAGCTATAGGACATAATAACTACGTGTTCATGCACTGTCTACCTGCTATGAGGGGTGAGGAGGTAACTGATGAGGTCATTGAGGACAACGTTCATAGCTTAGTTTTTAAACAGGCAGAGAATAGATTGCACACCACGAAAGCAGTTTTACTATGGTTGGTAGGTGCTAAGTAATGTCGAAGGTAATTTGGATACTCAAGGTATCGAAGAAGCCCTCGAGCAAGGAGTACAGGCTCATGCTACGAGTTACTGGAATCGGCTTACTAATCCTCGGATTCTACACCTTCATAATAAGGTTGATAGCATCCCTCATATTGCTACCATACTCACCACTGAGAGCAGGTTTAACTTCAACTACCGTTATCATAATGCTAGTGGTACTAGCCGTACTCGTGGGTGTGCTACTTATGATCTTCCTTAGGAGGCGAAGATAATGTCTCAAAAACCTGTATCATTTATCTACGCAGTTAGAACAGTATCGGGACAAGAAATGAATGTAGCTCTCATCATGAGAGCTAGAGCTGAGGGACAGAAGCTACCAATTAGATCGATTGTCGTCATAGAGAACATAAGAGGTGTGGTCTTTGTTGAGACAACATACCCATACTACGTAGATAGGTTGATCTATGGTATAAAGCATGTACGGGGTAGAGTACCTGGTAAGGTCAATATAGCCGAGCTGGAGCACCTACTTATACCTAAGCCAGTTATTGAGGAGCTATCGATAGGTGATGAGGTAGAGGTCATTAGTGGACCCTTTAGGGGTGTTAGAGGTAGAGTAACACACATAGATAAGGCTAGTGGTACCATTAGGATAGAGCTACTGGATGCCTCCTACCCACTACCGCTTACCTTAAAAGCAGATTTCGTTAAACCAGTGAAGAAAGCTAAGACCTAGGAGGGACCATAGATGGGTACCAAGAAGACTTTCACGTTTATGGTACAGGGTGGAAACGCGACGACAGGACCACCAATAGGACCAGCACTAGGCCCACTAGGAGTGAACATAGCTGAGGTAGTTAAGGTCATCAATGAGAAGACAAAGGAATTCAGTGGTCTAACAGTACCTGTTAAGGTAACTGTTGACCTGGATACAAAGGAATTTGAAGTCGAAGTCGGTACACCATCTACTGCAGCGCTGATATTCAAGGAAGCAGGTATACAGACAGGTGCTCACCAACCTGGTAGAGAACAAGCAGCAAATCTAACAATTGAGCAAGTAGCGAAGATAGCTTACATAAAGTTCAGAGATCTCAGATCAAAAACTTTTAGAGGTGCTGTGAAGCAAGTTCTTGGTTCGTGTAAGAGTGCTGGTGTTTTAGTTGAGGGTAAGGATCCCAAGATTGTGTCTAAGGAGATTGACCAAGGTTTATACGACGAAGTTTTGAAGAAGTATGAGGAGAAGCTTAAGGAGGAGGGTCTACTGTAATGGTTACCCTGAACCTAGATGAAATTGTTAGAGCTGTTGAGGAAGCTAAGAAGTTGGCTAAGCCAAGGAAATTCAAGCAATCTGTTGACTTAGTAATCGTGTTGAGGGATGTTGATCTAAAGAGACCTGAGAACAGACTCAATATCGTAGTACCACTACCACACTCAATACCTGGTAAAGAGAGGAAGGTATGCGTCATAGCTCATGGAGATCTCGCTGTCAAGGCTCGCGAAGCCGGTGCCGATGCTGTCTTGACGAGAGATGATGTGGAGAAAATGGCTGGTAATAAGAAAGCTGTTAGGAAACTAGCTCAGACCTATGACTTCTTCATAGCTCAGAGAGATCTACTACCACTCATAGGTAGGATAATGGGTCCAATACTCGGTCCACGAGGTAAGATGCCAGAGCCGATAACACCGGCTGTCGACTTAAAAGCCTACATAGAGAGATTACGTAGAGCTGTTAGAATTCGTGTCAGAGATCAACCTCTAGTAATGTGTAGAGTTGGTACTGAAGATATGGACAGTAGGAAGATAGCTGAGAACATAGTTGCTGTGTTTGAAGCTATTGAGCAAAAGTTTAAGATACCACAAAACGTTGAGTGCGCGTACGTGAAGTTGACTATGGGACCAGCAGTGCGTATGACTCCATGGAAGTGATGTAGATGAGTACGGTCAAGGGTAAGTACGTTAGGAGGAGACCTTACCCAGAGAGAAAGAGGAGAATGCTAGAGGAAGCTACGAAGCTCTTAAGTAGCTACCGCACAGTGCTAGTGATCAACTTACAGGGTGTACCTGCAGCGGCACTCCACCAGATAAGAGCAGAGCTTAGGAAGAGAGGTAGTGTGATGAAGTTGATCAAGAACACCTTAATGAGATTAGCTCTGAAGAAGGTGTATGGTGAGAATAACCCCATTGTTCAGGAGATGGAGAATTACCTGACCGGACAGAACATCTTCGTATTTAGCAACGAGAACCCATTTGAGCTATGTATGTTCTTGGAGAAGAACAAGGTATTTAGAGAGGCTAGACCCGGCGACATAGCACCCTCCGAGATCGTGATACCAGCAGGGAATACAGGTATACCACCAGGTCCAATACTGAGCAGGTTCAGTAGATTGAGGATCCCAGCTAGGATACAGGAAGGAACGATTTGGGTAGTTAAGGATACAGTAGTTGCTAAGCCTGGTGACGTAATTAGTCCAGAACTAGCTGAGATACTGATGAGATTGGGTATAAAGCCAATACCCATAGAGCTTAAGGTTAAGGCAGCACTATCGGACAAGATGGTCATACCAGGTGAACAGCTAATACTCAACATAGATCAGTACAGAAGCGATATCGAGAACGCTGTTAGATTTGCCATGAACCTAGCAGTTAATGCAGCTATACCAGTACCAGAGGCAATGAAGTACGTAATCTCGCTAGCACACACTAGGGCAGTCAACCTAGCAGTCAATGCAGGAATACTGACAAGCGAGACAGCACCACTACTACTAGCTAAAGCACATGCAGAAGCGCAGATACTAGCAGCAGTACTCTCGAGTAAGGTACCTGAGCTAGGTATAAGGGTAGAGCTGCCACAGATACCGAAGCCGGTAGAGAAGGTAGAGGAGAAGAAAGAGGAGAAGCCTAAGGAGGAGGAGAAGGAAGAAACCACAGAAGAATCAATAGCAGAAGGACTAGCAAGCCTCTTCGGCTAGCAAAATCTAGTTATTTTAAATTCTCTCTTCCTAAGTAAAGTACCCCTCCTCTCAATACCTATGAAGGTAGTGTAAACTAATAATACCTCGTCCTAAGATACCTAGGTGAGGAAGTGCTTGAGTAGAGGTTTAGGAAATGAGTAGAGAAGAGCTGTACTTCGTTGAACTCTTCAAGCGTGAAGGATTTATCAGGAAGAAATGTAAGATATGTGGTAGGTACTTCTGGACACTTCGTGAAGATCAAGAGGTTTGTGGGGATCAGCCCTGTACTGACTACACCTTCATACTTAATCCTCCACCATCTATTAGACCTAGCTCAATGGATGAAGTTAGAGAGAGGTTTCTATCATTCTTTGAGAGGAGAGGACATACTAGAGTTAAAAGGTACCCGGTCGTAGCTAGGTGGAGAGAGGATGTATACCTAGTTGGAGCTTCAATCTACGACTTCCAACCATGGGTAACTGAGGGTATTGTTCCACCACCAGCGAATCCACTAGTCATTTCACAGCCCTGTATCCGCTTAACAGATGTAGATAATGTGGGTAGAAGTGGTAGACACCTAACAGCGTTCGAGATGATGGCTCACCACGCATTCAACATACCACCAATGGAAGTGTACTGGAATAATGAAACTGTTGAGCTATGTTTTGACTTCTTCACTAAGGAACTCAAGATACCACCTGAGGAAATATCATTTATTGAGGATTGGTGGTCTGGTGGTGGTAATGCTGGTGAGGATTTTGAAGTACTGATTAGAGGACTTGAAGTAGCTACTCTAGTATTCATGCACTACAGGGTACTTGATGAGGAGAAGGTAGTACCGATGGAGAATAGGATCGTAGATACGGGGTATGGGCTTGAGAGGATATACTGGTTGCTCACAGGAAGACCTACAATATATGACGCCGTGTTCCCCAACTTCATAGAGAAGTTAAGGACTAGGCTAGGCTTCGAGAGGGTAAGTGATGACCTACTGGCAAAGATAACCAGGATATCGGGTAAGCTAGATCTCAAGAAAATGAGCTTGAGGAAGTTTAGAGAATTTATAGCGAAGAGCCTTGGTATGGAAATTGATGAACTTGAGAAGATAACTACTCCACAGGAACTACTCTACACACTAGCTGATCACAGTAAGAGCGTCGTACTCATGTTAACAGATGGTGTAGTACCATCGAATTCAGGTGCTGGATACCTCGTTAGACTACTCATACGTCGTATGTTAAGAGCTATGTACTCCATGAACGTCGAGTACCCACTAACTGAGGTGGTAGCACTTCAAATACCACATGTAGCTACGATAGTACCAGAGGTTAAGGAGGTTGAAGACAAGGTACTCGAGATTGTTGATCTTGAGGAGAGGAAGTATAGGGAAGTACTTAGGAGAGGTAGGAAGGTTGTTGAGAAGTTAATTGAGGATGTAGTGAGGAGAGGCGGTAAGGAGCTATCTCTAGACAGCTTAATCGAGCTATATGACTCACACGGTATACCACCTGAGGTAGTTACAGACGTAGCATCTAGACACGGCATATCTGTTACAATACCTGACAACTTCTACACCATACTAGCAGAGAAGCATCAGAGAGCTAGAGTTGAGGAGAGGATTGAGGACGAGTACACCAGACTAAGCACCATTCTCAAAGACTTACCACCTACGCAGCAGCTCTACTATGACGATCCATACCTCATAGAGTTCACTGCGAGGGTGCTGAAGGTCATCGATGGTAAGTATGTAGTTCTAGACAGAACGGCATTCTACCCTGAAGGTGGTGGGCAACCAGCTGATGTAGGTGAGTTAGTTCACGAAAGTGGTAAGTGTAGGGTTATTGATGTGAAATTAATTGGGAACATCATAGTGCATAAGATCGAGGGCTCAGCACCTAAGGAAGGAGAGGTAGTGAAGGGAGTAATAGACTACACAAGAAGGAGATTACTCATGAGAGCACACACAGCAACACACATAGTACTTGCAGCAGCTAGAGCAGTACTAGGTAAACATGTTTGGCAAGCAGGTGCACAGAAAGACCCCTACATCAGTAGACTCGACATAACACATTACAAGCACCTAACTCATGATGAGGTTAAGAAGATAGAGATGCTAGCTAACGATATCGTTCTCAAAAACTTACCAGTAAAGACATACTTCATTGAGCGAGAAAAAGCAGAAGCTAAGTTCGGATTTACACTCTATCAAGGAGGTGTTGTACCAGCTAGAGTAATACGCGTTGTAGAGATCGAGGGATTTGATGCACAAGCCTGTGGTGGAACACACTGCAGGACTACGGGTGAGGTTGGTGCTATAAAGGTTGTTAAGTGGGAGAGAGTTCAAGAAGGTGTTATTAGGCTATACTTCACTGTCGGACCTAGCTTAGTTAGGTACACTGACGAGATTGAGGAGAAATTACGGGAAATAGCGAGAGTCTTGAACTGTAGCCCAGATGTGAGAACGATAGAGCAGAGCACACGGAGTTTAGTAGAAAGACTAAAAGAGACTTCAGAAAAGCTAAGTAGGTACTACAGAATTACCAGAGACCTACTCCTTCAGCTACTTAAGGCAAGTACATCACATGTACGTGGTGTATCCTGTGCAGTATGTAGCTTCAAGAATCTCGATAGAGATGTAGTGAATGAGGTATTAAAGGACTTCACCGAAAGTACTAGAGCTCTTGCTGTAGTGCTAAATCTCCTAGAGGATAGAGGTATTATTGAGGTGTATGTTGCTGCTAATAAAGAACTCTGCCATCAGCTAGGTATTGACTGCGGTGATGTAGTTACGAAAGTAGTTAAGGAATTTGGTGGAAGAGGAGGAGGAAGGGGTACCTATGGAATGGGTATATGTAGGAGTACAGACTTGAGTAAGGTTGAGGATAAGGTGAAGGAGATATTGGAGGAGGTGTTTAGGAGTGAGAAGACTTAGCATGCGTGAACTTAGGAGATTAATGCAGCACATGCAGAGTCTTGGTATTCAGTTAAGTGAGGTCAAGGATGTTGAGTGTGTTGTCATTAAGTTTAGCACTGGTAAGGAGCTTGTCCTCTACAACCCGCAGGTCTCTCAGATAAAGCTACCTCAGGGTATGGTCATGTACCAAGTCTTATGCAGGGAGCAGGAGGTTACAGAGCGTAGCATTGCAGAGAAACCAGTAGTTGAGGAAAAGCCAAAACCTACATTCACAGAGGAGGATGTAGCTCTAGTAGCAGCACAAGCTGGTGTTAGTCTAGAGGAAGCTAGAAAAGCACTTGAAGAAACTGGTGGTGACTTGGCTCAAGCAATACTGCTACTCCAAACTAGGAGGAGAAGTACTGGTACCTAACCCTCTTAAGGTACTCCTCCCTAACAACTGCTGGTACATCATCTAGGAATAGATACCTAGAGATCACCCTACCCACTTTAATTACTCCCATGTACGATAGGCAGGACCTACATGAATCGTATAGACCTATTGAACTACAGCAACAGTACATGCACTTCGTTAGATCCATCAATGGAATCAGCGCGGTACAGCTACCGGATGAAATCACCTCATGAACTAATTCAGCAATGAAGTCTTTAGCTGATGAACCTAATTGAACATACATGACATCTCCGAAGTTACATAACCTATGTGCAAGCTCCAATCTCTCCTGTAAGGAGATAGGTAGGTAAAGTGGTACAAGACCCAAGTACGTGGTATTTGGTACTGCTTGGGGTAGGATCTTAGACTTCTTAACTGAGGAAAGTACCTTACTAGCACAACTTGTCGTACGTAAACACCACATAACCTTAACCCTCTCATTCCGTACAATGGAACTAAATTCCTTTACAAACTCCTGAATTCCAGCAATGAAACGTGTAATTAGGTCGTAGTAGCTATGTAGATTAATATCATCTAGCTTCTTAACACCTAGTAGTGTTAGAGCTATCTCTGGTAGACCAACAAAAGATAGCAAGTAATACTTAGTGGGTACAGATGTGTATTTGAGACATGTACTCCCTCTAACAATTTCCACAATAGAGCTGAGAGATCTACCGTACTTCTCCTTGATCTTAATGAGAGGAGTAATATCTTGAATCCACTTACGGAGCGTGCACAATATCTTCGCCTCATCAGCACCTAGGAGTAGTGCGAGAGGAGTATTCACGATAATGGATGTGCTAACTACTGAGCCGAGGTAAGTAGGTACATCATCACTAGCATTCAGAGGAAAGAGTGAACCTGTAAAGCAAACATTCTCTTCTGATCCCCTCATCAACACAACGGGTACACCATTAGCTATGGTCTTAGTTAAGAGAGCAAAATCCTCATCACGTAGATCACACCATAGTGATAGAGAAACAACAACATGTAGAGAGGTGAACTTACTAAATAGCTCACTTAGTTCGCTGAGAACTAACCTCCAATACTCATTAATTTCCTCAGCTGTAGGTACGTAGTAGCTAAAGTACTTCTCCAAGTACCTACTAAGTACGGGAGGAATACCGTAATCTAGGTGAATTGTAACAACATGATCTCCAGTATAGTCTTTCAGGAGTATTTCCTGTAGAAATCTCTTCACTGAGTCTCTTGATGCTCTTAACATTGCTAGGAAGGTTGAGAAATGAGGAAGTACTTGACCTAGTGGATATAGCTCGGAGAATAGACCAATTAGGTAGGAAATTGTTCTTAAGGTGCTTTCACCATCCTTACAGTGTACTGTACCTACGCATGAACTTGTGACAAAACGTATAGTGGAATTGTACACTATAAAGGGATTGTGAACGAAGAGTAAGTCATTGAGAAGCCATCTGCTTAAAGCCTCGATCAATACCTCGCCCTTAACGTAGTGAAGAGATACAGCACTAGGAAATAACTTCGTGAGGAGGAACTCCTTTATAGTGAACTCAGATATCTTCTGTAGCACTAACTTGATGCTACCCATGGACTTCAATTTCCTGAGTACTCTTCTAAGGATGGATGCTGGTGGACCTAACTTACCGAGTAGACTACTGTACTCAGTAAGACCTTGCTCAAGAAGAGTAGCTGATACTACCTCCCTAACAAGTGATAACGGAACTACTTTAAGGCCTAGTGAGTGAATCTTCAGCTCTACTGCCTTAGCGAGTTCCTTAGCCATCTTCCTAGGTAGAGAGAGTTCACGTCTTAAAAGCTCGTACAAATAATGCCAGTCAAGTAACTCTACAGAAGCAATATCCATAACATGGACACCATGAATCTCTCTTTCATCCTCAAGCAGCTTAGATTGAAGCTCCCCTAGACACTTAACCAGCTCCTTACCGAGTTTTGTCAGGTAGTACTTGTTCACCTTTGTATCGTGTACTACTAATCCTTCACTCTCAAGCTTCCTCATGTGGTATCTTAGCTTACTTATCTCGGTGTAAGCATCCATACCAAGCAACCTAGCTAAGTCACTAAGGGAGAGAGGTCCATGAGCAGCTAGAAACTTGAGTACTCTGTACCTCTTCTCGTCTGAAAGCAATTTCAGCATTGTAATCAATCTATCTTCACTACTCATAGCGAGTACACCGATGCTGAGGTTAAGGTACTCTCTGAATGTTGTACTGAAGAGAGATAGTGTTCCTCAACATATATATCGCTACCTCCTCCAGAGCAGAGAGATAGGTCATGAACTAGGGGTAAGTGATAATAGAGCAGAACTCAAGGATAATGACTAGAGTTCGAGGGATGGACAGTGGTTGAGTTCAGAATAGTCCTCGTAGAGCCAGAGTATGAGATCAACATCGGGTACGTAGCTAGAGTCATGAAGAACTTCGAGTTCTACGAACTATACATAGTGAACCCTAAAGTACAGATAGGTGAGATAGCAAGAAAGTTTGCTTCACATGCAGTGGATGTACTTGAAAGTGCAGTGATAGTCAATAAGCTAGATGAGGCAATAGACGATGTCGACGTAGTGATCGGCACGACAGGTAAACCAGGTCACGACTACTTAGTTCACAGAATAGCTGTACCACCATGGGAGCTGAAGTACTGCTTAAAGATGGAGGGTAGGGTAGCTATACTCTTTGGAAGGGAATCAATAGGACTAACGAATGAAGAGCTGGAGAAATGTGACATCATAGTGACGATACCAGCAAATCCAGAGTACCCCATAATGAATGTATCTCACGCGGCTGCTGTGGTACTCTACGAAATTTACAAGCATAGGTACCTACTCGAGAAGAGAACTAGAGAACAGAAGCTAGCAACGAGAAAAGAACGAGAAATACTGCTGAACTACATGAGGGAGTTAATGAGATTGGTCGAACTACCTGATTACAGAGTACACATAGCAGAGATAATACTCAAGAGGACACTAGGTAGAGCATTCATAACAAAGCGAGAGTACTACACCCTCTGCGGTATCTTTAGAAGAGCAGTTCAAAGACTCCAATCATCGAGAAGCACCGATAAGCGACTTAATGATGGTAGCAACCTCGAATAAAGTACTTACTACGTAATCAGCTCCATGAGCAGCGAGTAGATCACGAGGATAGAACTCACTAGCGATAGCTATAGCCATCATTCCCGCTCTTTTGCACGCGATGACATCGTGCACCGTGTCACCAACACCAACACACTCCAAAGGCTTAACACTCAATCTCCTACATACCTCAAGAAATATATCTGGCTCGGGCTTCCCTCTTCGAACCTCCTCACCAGTAACCACAACATTGAAGAAATTCCACAATTCAAGACGTGACAACACACGATAGACAGCTTCACGCTTAGATGAAGACGCAATACCCAATCTAAGACCTAACTCCCTAAGCTCTTTCAACACATCATAGACACCAGGTTTAGGCTTCACTAAATCCACGTACTTACCAATAAAGATCTCTGTCTTCCTCCTAACAAGCTCATCAACAGAAGGGCAGAGACCTAACCTAGCTAACTCCTCAGCAATCTCCCTAGTTGTCCTACCAACTAACTTCAGGATTAAGTCTCTAGGTAGTACATGACCAAAACTAGCAACAGCCTCAATCCAGGATCTCACGTGTGCTTCAACACTATCACAGAGGGTACCATCTAAGTCAAATATCACAGCTCTAATCAAGCTATCAGCCTCGAGCGTCCTCAGCACTAATCAGCATAGCGACAACTCATCAGCGAAATCAGTTACAGTAAGGCATAACTATTTATCTTTAACTTAATTCAAAACAAGTAGACACTTATATCAGGATTCACGAGAAGTGCTACAGAACTGGTGATTCAGTGTGGATTTATTCAGTAAGGTGGTGAAGATAGCTATAACCTTAGCACCTAAATTACTTGAGCTACAGAGTGAAACAGGTAGTGAAGTAGTTACACCTCTCTACCTGAATTCAAGTGGTGAGGTCGTAGTTACTGAACCACTTGTGTTATCAACCTATGGTGGAGTCTTTCCCGTAGATACAAGTAATCCCTACATGAGGTTCATCGGTTACGTTCACACGCATCCACTTAGCAAGTGGACGCCATCAACGGTTGACTTAGGTGATGTAGCTACGAAAGCTAGCTTCCTAGGATACCCCCTCTATGTGTGTACGGTAGCTAGATCACCGAGAGGTTACGAGGTACTAGTGATAGAGATCTCACCAAGTTGCTCAGATGTAGTCATTGAGTACCTGAGAAAGCTTCAAGAGTTAGAGACTCAAGTACTAGATGCATTGAGAAGACGGGATGAGAGTAAGTATAGACGACTACTTGAGCTGGAGTACGTACTGCTAAAGCAATTAAGTAGGTTCGGTATTAGAGGATGTCGTTATGTCAGGAAAGATACCACCAAATCTCCTACGTAAGTATGTATTTTCGAGAATAGGAGCAGCTGATCCAGCAGTTATTGTAGGACCTACGTACGGTGAGGACTCAGCAATCATAGATCTAGGAGATAATGTAGTGCTGGTAGTTCACGTAGATCCAATAACAGCAGCTGAGGAGAATATTGGTTGGTTAGCTGTGCACATAGCCTGTAACGATGTTGCAGTATGTGGTGCAAAACCACGTTGGTTACTGAGTACGATCCTTCTACCTGAGAACGCGCCGGAGGAGTTACTGGACAAGATAACCAGGCAGATAGATGCTGCTGCTAAGGAGGTGGGTGCTATGGTCGTTGGAGGTCATAGTGAGTACACACCACATCTCGCTAGACCAATTGTGGTGATGAGCGCTATCGGGTTAGCTCCTAGAGATAGGTACGTAACGACTAGCGGTGTTAAGCCTGGTGACTATATAATCATGACAAAAGCAGTAGCTCTTGAAGGTACATCAATTCTAGCTACAGACTTCGAGGAAACACTGCTAAGTAGAGGAGTGTCGAAGGTAGTGATTGAGAGGGCAAGGCAATTCATTAGGGAAATCAGCGTCGTTAAGGAGGCACTCACGCTAGCTAAGGTAGGAGTACATTCAATGCATGATCCTACCGAAGGTGGTATCCTATGTGGTTTAGCTGAGATGGCGTACTCATCTAGAGTACTCATCGAGGTATGGGAAGAGAGAGTACCCATTCGAGAGGAAACGAGGGTGGTATGTCAGGTACTGGGTTTAGATCCTCTAAAGCTAATTAGCTCCGGTGTTCTCCTAGCTGCTGTACCACCAGAAAACCTCGATAGAGCACTTACAGCATTGAAGGAAGTAGGTGTGGGTGCTACGGTAATAGGTGTTGCTAGAGAAGGTTGTGGAGTCAAGGTTCATCGAGTTACTGGTGTAGTGGAGGAAGTGAATGAGTACATTCGCGATGAAATCTATAAGCTCTGGGAGAAGGAGTAGAGATATCAGCCCAGTGGAGGTTCTTCACCCGTCAGTTCGTGCAAATCTCATCACCACCCTCCAGGATTGAGATTGATTACGTACAGCACTTTAGAACTTAATTACGTAGATGCTAGAGCGCATACCACCTTGTAAAACCTCTCGCTCATGAACCAACTCAGCTCTAAACCTCTCAACCATCACGTGTACTAGTCTCCTCCTAGGAGAGATCAGACACAGGACTCCACCCCTTCTAAGTACGTGCTTACAGAGCCTAAATAACTCACCGTATAAGTCGGGTAACTTAGTCTCAGGTACCTCACGAATACCATACGGTGGGTTCGTTATCACAAAGTCAAATACCTCACTCCTCAACTTATCACCCAGGTACGCAATATCTGAGTGAAGGAAGTCAATTAACTCGAGCACACCGGCTTTCTCAACATTCATGATAGCCCCCCTTATGTGCCTTAACGATATGTCTGAACCAATACACATGCATCTACGAGCTAATGCACCTTCAATGAGGATAGTTGCACTACCACAGAAGGGATCGAGAACGCGACTACCCCTATCGACACCAGCTATCACAATCATGGAGTAGGCCAGTATTGGATTGAGTGCTGCTGGATGAAAGTACACCCTATACGGTCTCGAGTGCAGAGCCTTAGGACCAGTGATATCTAACCCAACAAACACAACCCTATTGATAATCTGCACCTCAACCTCAACATCAGGACCCTCAAGACTAACAACAGGAGAAACACCTCTACACCTACGAATCTGCTCCTGAATAACTCTACCAACCTCTCTCGCAACATCAACAGACGTAAAGTCATGTGAACCCTCCCTCAAAACACGAACAGCAAAAGTAACGTAAGGAGTAATATACTTCGAAAAATCAACACACTCTACAACACGCATAACATCGCTCAACTTAGGAGTGTAGTCGAAAACGTGATAGGTAAGTAACCTAACAATCCTCTCAATAGAACGAAGACAGCGAAGACTATAGAGAGGAACGTAAGAACTCAACAAAACCCTACCAAAGGTACCAAAAGGCTTAGCAACGGCATCACAACCAAAACACTCTCTCAACTCCTTAACAACAACATCCTCAACACCAGGCACCGTAACTAGTAGGTACATCGAGAAATTGAACAAAAGAACAACTATTAAAGACGTATGTTACAACCAAGTTAGAGAGCTATGATGAGTACAGATGTAGTGAGTGAAGGAGATTTCGTAGTGATTCATCTAAGACCTAAGCTCTTGAGCACATACGCAGGGGGTAGAGAGAAAGGTATTGTGATTAGGCTACTCAGTAAGTTACTTTCAAGAGTTGAAGGGAGTGAGATACCTAAGCCTCAAGTTGAGGAGGAGTTAAGTGACTTAGAGCTGAAGATCTACAGGTACATAGTTGCGCATAGAGGTAGAATCTCCATATCGAGAACAGCTTACGAATTCGGTATAACAGAGGAGCAACTGAAGGAAATAATTAGGAAGTTGATTAGATTGGGAAAATTAAGAGCAAAGATCTAGTGCACTAGATAACTCAACAAAATCATGTATAGTACCTTGGAGAGACACCTCATGAGGACGTACTTACGTGATAGGTACTTAATCGTACTAGCGATATTGCTAATTGTTCTGGTATTGGTTTCAGTACCTTAGAGACTCAGTTGGATCTTCAGAGTAAGAGATTGAGGATAGGGATCACTGTAGATGAGTATATTGGTCCTGAGGAGTGAAGTGATGCAGATTTAGCACCAGAACTAGATAGAGCTATAGCCGAGTACGATGAGCTGAGTGAGAAAATTGAGGAATTCAATACAATAGGTACATTTCAAGAGCAGAAGAGAAGTTCAAACAAGGAGAAATATCTGAGGAAACCTACAGGAAGTTAATTGAATACTATAGATAAGGAAAAAGGAAAATTAACTACGCAGCTTGAGAAAATGAGAGAGAAAGCTGGTGAGCCAGGTGCCGTAGTATATAGTGAGTGGGGAACACCAAATTCACCACTAATGAAGAAGTGTAGAAAGTGTGGAGCAAAGTTAAGAAGTAGAAAAGAAACTTAAACATGAAACTTAATCTAAAGCTATATCCTTCTTCCCCTACAATGAGTTTACTCTGTAGGTGAGAGATGTCACTATAGCTTGGCGTATCAAGTTTAGAATTAGTCAGATTTCATGAAGTAGTGAATTAGAGGGTGAGGTATTTCCTTCAGGTATTGAGATAAGTGGTGAACTCTAACAACATCCTAGAACCTCAAGTAATAGCAGATAAATTCACAAAGACAGCCCCCTATTCCGTTCAATAACTCATAAATAAGCAGAGTTTTTGACAAGGGGCTAGCAATCACAGCATCTATACCTCATTCCCATTCCCATATCGAAGAGAGATTAAACACAAGATGAACTCAGATGCACACTACTTAGTTGCCTCAGGAACAATAACCTTACTGTGAGAAGGGGATCTAAAGCAATCGTAGTGGCGATTAGGTGAGAATAGAGCAGATAACGAAGCTAGCATAGAATTTATATAGACCTTAGTACAGAGAGTAGTGGGAAGCTGCTTCACCATAGGTGTGTGGTATGAAGCTATTTATAGAGATCCCAATAGGTGAAGCTTCTGGTCTGGTTGAAGTCGATGTCCTTCCAGAACATACAATAGGTGAGATCAAAGCAGTAGTCTGTCAGCAACTGGGTATAGACCCAAATACCGTAGTACTCGTCTACGGAGGAACAATACTAAATGAAGGATTAACTGTAGCTCAATTAGCAATACCAGAATACGCTAGACTAGCACTCATGCCAACATACCTCATAGGTGGTATTGACGTAGCGAGATTACTTGAGGAGTATGAGCTAGTTAGGAGACAATTTCCACTAGTTAAAGCACTGAACTACCCACCAACAATGTATGAGGGATTGATTAGATGTGAGGACAAGGACATAGTTGAGCTAGCTAATAGAGGAGTATGGCCATTCACACAGTACGTACAGTGGCACAAATTCCTAATAGAGTTACCAACCAAGGAAACATACAAGAAGTACCCACACCTCAGGAAGAAGTACCCACAGGAACCAGAGTACCCCTTCGCACCACCAGTAGTTACATGGTTAACAGAGATAGATCACCCAAATATAGTTCCAAACGTACCAGGCGGTGTATGCCATTCAATACTGGGTGATGGTTGGAGACCATACTTCAGATTAACAACCGTGATAAATGCACTGTACCACCTACTAGCTGACCCTAACCCACTAGACATCTTCGATCACCCAAGATGCAGGAGAGCAGCAGAGATATGCCTCAAGTATGGATTCCCAAGGAAGAGGAAGGTAGTTAAGGAGGAAGAGATAAAGGACATAATAGAGCTGGAAGTAATGGAGAGACCTGAAGATCTAGGTATTAGAGTTAGGGTCTTGAGATGGGATAAGAAGACACAGCAACAATAGAGATCATGAGGATCATTGTCGAGATACCTAACGTCACGAAAAGCCAAATCAAAGTAAATCCAGGAATAAAGATCAAGACACTGAAGAAGAGAATATGTAGAGACTTAGGTATTGAACCTGAATTGACGAAGCTTCTCCTCGAGGGTGAGCTACTACCTGAGGACAAGACCTTGCGCGAAGTACTTGAACAGAAGAACATTAGAGATAGCGTTAGGATAGTAGTTGATTACCTCTGGGCAAGGCAACTAATCCTGTGGGGTACTGAAAATCAGAAGAAGTTAAGAAGAGCAAAGGTACTCATCGTAGGTGCAGGTGCTCTAGGGAATGAACTAGTTAAGAACTTAGCTCAGCTAGGTATTGGCTCCATAACCATAGTTGACTTCGACACTGTCGAGTACTCAAACCTAAACAGAATGATTTTCTTCAAGAAGACAGATCTAGGTGCATTAAAGGCCAAGGCCCTAGCAGAGAGAGCAAAGAAACTATTCCCTTGGACGAACTTCAACTACATATGTGACTTCGTAGAGAAGATACCACTGAGGAAACTACTTGAGCACGACGTAGTTGTGTCAGGTCTAGACAATGTAGCAGCTAGAGTATACCTCTCAACGATCTCACTAAAATATGACATACCACTAGTTGATGGAGGTATGTACGGTCCCCAGGGTAGAGTACAGGTCGTCCTACCATTTGAAACACCATGTCTCGCATGTACTATAGCACCCGAGAAGTACAGTGAAGCTATTCAACTAAGTAATCCATGTGCACCACCAATAGAGGAGGTGAAGATGCCATCACTACCGACTACAACCTCCGTAGTAGCTGCCATAGAGGCACAAGAGGTCATTAAGCTAGTTCTCGGCTACAGAGAGTACAGGGAAAAAGGTACATGGCCTAAGGATGCAGGCAAACCACTTAGAGGTGTACTGCTAATTGACCTAGATAACAATCGCTACACAGTGCTAAACATAGCAAGAAATACGAGATGTGTTGTATGTGGTTACGAAGGTATCGTTAAAGAGAAAGTACCGGTAATCGATATTGAGCCAAATAAAGTCACAGACATAGACACACTAGTACGAATGATTGAAGATAGATTGAGTACCAAAATTGATAGGGAGAGATTGTACATACATGAGCTAACTAGTGAAGGGGTAGTACCCATAGACTTAGGTAAAGAGATACCAAACACCCAAGGTACGATATTACAGGTACTATTTCGTGACGAAGTCAGAGACAACATACGTGAGGTCTTGATTAGAATTAAGTAACTCCTACGGAGAAGAAAGAACAATGACAAGTAATGTACAGGATAAGGAGCTAAAGCAGAAGCTCATAGATGTACTACTCAAGAAATATCGAGAAACAGGAAATACCACACTCCACCTAGAACTAGGCACTTTAAGTCGGGAACTAGGAATAGCATCCACCTACAATGTATTAGCCGCATTAATTGATCTGTACCTAGAAGACCTCATAGACATAGATAGACTACCCACTACCAAGTCTAGAGAACTTGAGGACATAGTACTCAGTAAGTATGCTGAGTTAACCGCAAAGCAGCTACTGGGAGAAATTAGCACTAATGAGTACGAAGGAAAGAAGAGAAGACTAATTGATCTAGTGAAGAAACTACATCAAACAACACTACTCAACGTACTGAGCAAAACAATTGAGAACTACATAAGCTCTATCTTCATCGACCTACATTCACTAGTCACAAAGCTAAAGAAATTGAGTAACTTCAGGAAAGAAGGTAGAGTTAGCGAAACAGCTTATAAGAGATTAAGTAGTGAGTACTTGGCTAAGTTAAGTAGTCTCACAACATGTTGTTCACTAGCTACGATGTTGCTAGTGGAAGTAGCTAAGCAATTCGAAGAACTTCTGAAAGGTAAGGTGGAAGACCTAGAGGTCTTAGAGACCAAGCTTGAGATAGGTGATGTGGAGGTCGAGGAGTATGTAGCCAAGAAGAGAGAGATATTAAGCGATATTTCTAAGTTGAATACCTTAGTAGCAGATGCATTAACTAAGCTAGGTTTGTCAATTCCTTTAACGAAGTTGAAGATAGACCTTGTACCTGGTGAGGTAGGTAGCGTACCGATACCTAGCAATGTTAAGGCGAAGATTGAGAGCATTGAGGAGGAGATTAGGAGATTAGATGATGAGATTGAGCTGTTACGTGCTAGAATACTGATTGAAGAGAGACCTGAGCTCCAGAACGAGCTAGCTACATTACTAGCTAGGAGGGAAGAGCTTGAGAAATATCTTAAGCAACTTAAGGAGGAAACTACTTCGCTAGAGATTACGGTGCTAAGTGCAGAGAGGTGTAGAACAGAGACTACAGCCCTAATCAATAAATTGAGAACGTGCATTGAAGACTCTCTCAACATTACCACCGACCTAAATGAAGAAGTACGTAGGATAGTCATTGAAGTATGTAAAAAGGCAGAAGAGCTATTGAACACACTTGAGAAGTTCACAATGAGTCTGCTAGAGATGAGCTCTTTAGTGCATAGACTGGAGAGTAGGGAAGAAAAGGGAGATTAACTTTCTCCGACAAGCTTAGGGTACTGTTGGGAAGAACAGTATTACGAAGGCTATGGCTGCGGCAATAGCAACACCAACAATTACCGCTATCCACCAATAGCTTCTTCCTCTAATAGGTGCTATACCTGCTGCGCACTGAGGACATAGGATCAGTCCTCCAATTTCCGTTGCGCAGTTTTCGCAGATTGGTCTTCCACATCTGCTACAGATGTACTTAGCAGGTATCTGTGGATGGTAGAAGCACATCCCTGGTGGTCTTATTATAGTTGATGTTACTGTTGGTAGTCTAGGTGCTGTGACTGCCGGTGCTGTAGGTACTGGCTTAGCAGTTACAGGTGGCTTCGTCACGGTAACAGTAGGTGGTGGCTTCGCTACAGGTGCTGATGGTGCAGCACCTAACTGTGCACCACAGTGCAAGCAATATGATGCTTCGTCCGGATTTTCCTTACCACACTTTGGACAAATTTTAACCATTTTCACACCCAAGTAACACGTGCTGACAATTGGAACTTACGAAGGTAGTTTATTTAACTTTCCCTGACTTACATCACTGAGCACTACGAACTGTGTATACTAGGATTCCTTCCTTAAGACTAGTCTGCTCACTACTAAACCTTAGCGATACCTCCCTACCATTAATAGTGACCTTTAAAAGACCTTCACCAAACAGGAGCTTCTCAATAAGTTCCTTAGGTAGTGGAGGATTGAGTACAATACATATGTTAAAACTCCTACCAGTACCTAACTTGATCATGTGAGTCCCAATCTTGAGGATTACCACAGCACTCTTAGGCTCATTCACGAGAAGCTTAATAGACCTAACACCTCTCGACGATGTTATGACTAAGCTATTTCCCATCGACACCAAATCACCATACTTCAGATGAAGTAGCTCCAGTACATTCACTAGATTCTCTAGCGAAATCACCACACTTCCCCTCGAAGAACCATTTACAAAAAGCGTTAAGTTAAGAGGGAAAGCTCCTAAATCCTCAATATTCGACATGTTAATTCTAGCTAATGTAATCCACCCAATACCTAAACCCTCTAAATTTCTCAACCAGAGAGTCAACTCAATAACATCATAACTCAGTAGCTTTGGATTTACCTCTTGAAGCTTAAGTAGAAGACACACCTTACTAACCAACTTCTCATCATCTCGTACCTCCCATATGGCATCTAGAGTAGATGAGCTAACGTACTCAATTAACGAGTGAGTAGTAGCTAGATCACCACCACATTCCTCGATAGCTCTGTAAAGCTTGATAAGTACGTCAACAGCCTTGCTTAGATTACCATCCAGTTTCTCGCTCAGTAAGTAGAGTGTGTGAAGAAGTAAGTATCTTTGGGTAGAACTTAGCGAGGAAATGTTCATGACCTTATCTAGCCTATGTAAGGTGGTACAGGTTTTTTCGACACTACCTGTCGCATTTAGTATGAAAAGTGAGAGAGGCCAAGTAGAGGTAAGTAAGTTAGCTTGAGTACTACTGATGTTCATCTCACCGTACTTAACCATGAGAGCGAGTAGAGATGATAGTTCAACTTCCCTACCCCCACATCCTATACTCTCTGCTATTTTGAAGAGAGTAGTGTTGTAACTACGTACCAAATCCCTTAATGTAGCAGCTTCCCTACTTACACCTCGATAATGTATACCTCGATACATGACAAGTAATGTAGCTAGAAGTACTATAGTGACGATGCATATAGTTGCTACGAACAATAGAGCACTAGACCTTTTCCTCCTGAAGATAATTCTCTTCCTAGGTACAATCGATACTCGAATGGACTTCCCCCCAAGTATTGTCTGCGAGCACTTAGTTACTATCTGCTGCTTAAGTTTAGTCATCTCCTCATTGGAGATCATCTGAATGTTTTCTCTAGGAATTTTAATGGGCTGACCATTCCTTAGAATGAAGAAACCAGCTTTCTTCTGAATAACATCAACAACGAGAGCAACTACATTCTGAGAAAATTGCTGTAGCATTGACTGGGTCCTCGCATCTACTTCACTAAGGAAGACACCAACACCGAGATGAGAGTGGTACCAACCAACGATTCGACCACTAATCTTACCAGTTAAGATATCGTTCATGACTTTTGCCAAGAACTCAGGTCTCAAGCTAACGTGAATTTCAGAAGCTTCCGCCTCACCCGGTATAGCATCCCAAATAACAACCACTGGTTGAGTATCCTCATAAACTATCTCACCAATTAAAAGACCAATAACCTCCTTATCAAAAACGGAGTACACGTGCTTACATACCTTCCTAAAGGCTCCCCTAGATAGCAAGATCTTAGGAAGGGCATAGCTTCCGTAACTCATGAAATCCACCTATACAGACCTAGTGACCTCACCATGTACTAAATACCTAACCTTCACGGACTTCAGTGGATAGCTACGAAGTCATTATAACTAATCCACCTGCAGCACTGAGAATAGCCCCAACGACACCAATTATGAACACGTAGAGACCCGATGCAAGAGGTATCATGAATAGAGCTAACGCCACTAAGGAACACAGTAGAATTGCTAGACCTGGGCTCGTTGTCTCACTCGGATACCTATAGTGCATTAGCATAGCAGTGAGAGCTGCAATACCGAGAAACAACGTGAATACACCTAAAACAGCTAAGAGCTTGGCATCTAACGCCATGACTATGAATGTCGGTACACCTACCTTCTTCATCGTGAGAGCCTCTCTCATAGCTAGCAAAGCAATACCCATACAGCAGAGAGAGCACAATATCACGAGAGCAATACCTACGGATGCTAGAGTAACACCAATCACACTGAATTTAACTCTAGGACTATCCATGTACTCAACACCTTCGCCTAACTAAACAATGTCCTAAGGACTTATTTAAGTTTAGGAAGCTCATGTAGGATAGCTAGTAGAGGACTACAGGTAACCATCAACACCTACACACCTACCTAAGCGCATGGACTGAAATACCTTAACGAAATTATACTACATTGCTCGCTCATTGCTCACTAGTTCAGTGAGTTACCTACGTGATACCGAGGTGTTGTAGGTACAGGACCTATCCTGTATACGTCACGCTATGTCACCTACTCACTTCTCTTCTCTTCTTTTAGGTAGAGATTTAAGGGAGACGTGTTGTTGTGTTACGGTAAGTAGCATGTGTGAGTGACGTGGGTATGAGTACTGCACGTGAAGTAGGTATGGATGTTTACCTACCTGATTCCACAGCACTTGTTAGAGGCGGGCTTAAGGAGCTTGTACTACGTGGAGAGATCAGGGGTAGAGTGATAATACATACGAAGCTGTTGGACTACTTCGAGAAGCTTGCTCATGAGGGTAAATCTCTCGGGTACATAGGCATTACTGAGCTTCGTGAAGTACTGGATCTCATCTCTAAGTTTGGTCTATCAGATGAAGTTGCTATTGAGTTCACTCGTGAGGTACCTAGTGGGTATAGGGTGTTCAGTCTTGAGGATGTTGATAGTTTAATACGTGAGCTAGCTCGGGACTGGGATGCAGTAGTAATTACCTGTGACGAAGTTAAGAAACAGGTATGTGAGGCCTCTGGAATACGTTGCATATACGTTGAGCGCAGGGTTAAGGAGAAGCTAAGCTTTGAGGACTTATTTGACTCCGAAACAATGTCTATTCACCTCAAAGAGGGTGTACCACCGACAGCGAAGAAAGGTAGACCAGGAATGTGGTACTTAGTTCAAGTAGGTGAGAAACCACTAACGAGGAACGATATCGAGAACATTGTTCGTGAAATACTTGAGTACTGTAGAGAGAGTAAGAGGGGAGATGCATTTATTGAAGTTGAGCGACCGAACACAACTATCGTTCAGTACAGAAACTATAGGATCATCATAGTGAAACCACCAACAGCTGATGGATATGAAGTCACCATTGTTAGACCAATAATTAAGAAGAGGTTGGAAGACTATAACTTACCTGAGAAGCTAATTAGGAGACTTGAGAAGCAAGCTGAGGGAATACTCATAGCAGGTCCACCAGGTGCTGGTAAGACAACCTTCGCACAGGCGCTAGCTGAATTCTACCTAAGGAAAGGTAGGATAGTGAAGACAATTGAAGCACCTAGAGATATGATACTACCACCGGAGATTACTCAATACTCAAAAGCATTCGCGACATCTGAGGAACTACATGACGTACTACTACTTTCAAGACCTGACTACACGATATTTGACGAGATGAGAGATACGAAAGATTTCGAATTGTTTAAGGACTTAAGGCTTGCTGGAGTCGGTATGGTTGGTGTGGTACACGCCACAAGTCCTATCGATGCTATACAAAGGTTCATTGGTAGAGTTGAGCTAGGTATGATACCATCCATAATAGATACCGTGATCTTCATGAAGAACGGCGAAGTAACCAAGGTGTACTCACTAGAGCTAGTTGTTAAGATACCTACAGGACTCAGAGAAGAGGACTTAGCTAGACCAGTTGTTGTCGTTAAGGATTTCTTAACTGAGGAACCTGAGTACGAGATCTATGTATTTGGTGAGCAGACCTTCGTTGTCCCGGTTAGGAGACTTCAGATCGAGAGAGGCCTAAGAAAGGTCATAAGTAGAGCTAAGAAGATAATTAGCAAGTACGTAGCACCAGAAAACATAGACATCGAGGTAATTGATGAATCAACAATAAACATCTACGTACCGGATAGACACTACGATATCGTAAATGCCCGTTGCAGAAAGAAACTTGAAGCGCTAAGTAGTAAGTACGGTGTTAGAATTCGTGTAGTTCCGAGATAGACATTGGTTAAGCGATATAAGTATATTTTTTCAGGTAATACAGGTAGATAGATACCGAGGTAGTTAAATGTGGGTCTCTTTAGACGAAGGAAGAAGTACACGTGTAGGAAATGCATATACTATGATGAGGATTCAGGTCTCTGCCTACATCCAACCTATGGTGGTATCATCATTGAGAACCCCGATGACCCACCATGTCTCCATCTATCACGCGAAGAGGTAGTGAGGGAGAACAGAACAATCCCAGTAACTCAACCTCAAGTACAGCCTCCAACTACGACGGAGGTACAGTACACACCCACGTACACACCCCAACCACAAGTACATACAGTACCAGTACAGCAAGCAGTCCCGGAATCTCAAGCTCACATGACTAGAGTTCAGACAAGCGAGTTTAAAGCACCAACGGGTATACAGGGTCTAGATGAGGTTCTACAGGGTGGCTTCTGGAGGGGCAAGACATACCTAATATCTGGTGAAGCAGGTACGGGAAAGACAATATTCTCACTACAGTTCCTAGTAACTGGAGCCCTCATGGGTGAGTCGGGTCTCTACGTATCAATCGACGAACCTTCTGAACACGTGATTAGAGGACTAAGGACACTGGAGTGGGATGTAGATAGACTAATTGACGATGGATTACTACACTTCGTAGATCTCAGAACTCACTTCAGACTATATGCTAGAGGTGAGAGACAGTACATTGATCCAAGAGCTGTTGCCGATGCAATAGTTGAGTACGTCACTAAGTACAATGTCCAGAGACTAGTTGTAGATCCAATAGCACCACTAATACAGAGCGGTCACAGTGACGTACTGTGGGTTAGAGAGTACGTTAGAGAGTTAGTCTTCGCACTTGAGAGACTTGGTAACGTAACTACGATCTTTACATCAGAAATACCTACAGGAAGTAACCTACTGAGTAGATTCGGTGTTGAGGAGTATCTAGCCTCTGGCGTTATTGTGCTCAAGCTAGAGGAAATCTACGGTAGAGTTCTCAGAGTAATGTTCATACGCAAGATGAGGTGGATGAATGTACAACCACAGAAATTAGTTTTCGAGATAGCACCTAGAGCTGGCATAGTGATTAGGGGTAGGTTAGAGGAATATATTAGGAAGTTCTCTGGTATATCTACGAGCGTATGAAGCAGTTAATTGAAGGCTTTACCTCAGTAATCAAGAAGATACTCTCAGCTACTTACGTAGATGAGGAATTAGTTAAGAGTGTACTGAGAGACATACAGAGAGCCCTCTTGAGAGCTGATGTCAGCGCTGAGTTAGTGCTGAAGCTGTGTAGAGCAATAGAGAGGAGAGTTAAGGAGGAAGAACCACCACCTGGATTCTCTAAGCGAGAACTACTACTCAGAGCAATTTACGAAGAGTTAATTAAGGTTCTCGGTGGTGAGAGGAAGCCGAATGTACTACCTAGCAAGAGACCATACGTAATACTGTTGGTTGGTCTTGAAGGTTCAGGTAAGACCACGAGTGCTGCTAAGCTAGCACTATTCTACAAGAGGAGAGGCTTTAGGGTAGGTCTCATCAGTACTGACGTCTACAGGCCAGGTGCTATGGATCAGTTAAAGCAGTTAGGTGATAAGGTTGGTGTCCCTGTGTTCATAGATAAGAGTTCCAGGGATTCGGTTGATATAGCGAGAAGAGGTATTGAGTACTTCAAGGAAGAGGGTGTTGATATAATAATAGTCGATACTGCTGGTAGACATAGAAAGGAGGAGTACCTCATAGCTGAGCTACGTGAGATATATCGAGAGATAAAACCGGATGAAGTGATGCTAGTTCTAGACGCCTCAATAGGTAAGCAAGCAGGTGCTCAGGCAAGAGCATTTAAGGAAGCAGCAGCAATAGACTCGATATTTCTAGCAAAGCTAGATGGGTCAGCAAGAGGTGGAGGTGCCTTAATGGCAGTTGTAGAGACGGGAGCTAAGATCAAGTTTGTTGGTTTAGGAGAGGATGTTGAGGACATAGAGGTCTTTGATCCACCAAGATTTGTTTCGAGATTACTAGGCATGGGTGACATAGTTGGCCTCATTGAGCGAATGAAGGCAGTTGAAGAGCATATGAAGTTAATGGAGGAAATCAGTAAGACGAAGAAGGTGACCCTACTAACCTTCATGAAGCAGCTTGAAGCGATAATGAAGATGGGACCACTACGCAAAGTACTTGAGCTAATACCCGGCTTCTCTCTACTACCACTCGGTGAGGAGCAGATGAAGATTGGTGAGGAAAAGCTAAGGAAGTGGTACGCTATATTGAAGTCAATGACCTTAGAGGAACTACTCAATCCCGAGATAATAAATGCCTCGAGAATGAGGAGAATAGCTAGAGGATCAGGAACAACAGTAAGAGACGTCAAGGAATTACTCCAAGCATACGAGATATTCAAGAAGGTGAGTAAGTTGGGTAGAAGAAGGGAGAAATTACTAGCTAAGTACTTTACCAAACATTTTGAGACAGGTCTAGACCTCGGTCTATGAGACACATAGTTCTACTCACAACTCTAGATTCAATAGAGCGGAATTACCCCACCTACATTCGATGCATAGTAGCTTCACTCCTCCTCTCACATACCATAAGGAGAGACACAACACTTCACCTCGTGCTCCCTAGAGAGGGATTTCATGTAAAGTTCGTAGGTTCCAAACTAAGACAGTTGAGAGCAGATGAGCAATCAGCTGGTGGATTACTAAGGAAGGTAATTAGGTACCTCAGGGAAAGTGCAGGATATAGCTCAAGAACGAGACAACTACACTCAGGTATCTATGTTAGATCACTGAAAGGTGAGGTAAGCATTCCACAGGTAATTGGTAGCTCCTCACCTGCAACGTACATCGTAGTAAGTGACTATAAAGGTGCTAGAGTGAATTTACGTAACGTAGTAAGGGATGTAGTTGTCGTAATCGAAGCTCTACATAACCTACTTAAGCTAGTGAGGATACCTCCTAACCACGTACTGTGGAGTGTAGATTCACGTACTTTACCACTTGATCACATCATTGTACTTGTGAATACACAACTCGATAGACTAGGTGTTTAGCCTATGAAGAACTTCAAAGTCCTTGAGAAGGCACTTGAAGTAATTAAGTCTGTTCCGCTGTGTGATTCCTGTCTAGGTAGGTTCTTCGCTTCTCTCGGTAGAGGAGTAGAGAATGACGTTAGAGGTAGAGCACTGAAGCTTCTCATCCTAATGGAAGCACATAGCAGGTATCTCCATGGTGAAAAGGAGTGGGTAGAGGTTATGAAGGCACTAGCTAGATCAGGTATGGTTGAAGCATGTGAAGTACTCAAGCAATTAGGTATCGAGGTACCACCCGCAGAGCCGTGTTACGTATGTGGTGACTTAATGAGGAGTGTAGATTCCATTACTGAGTGGGTCATATCTAAGATTAGGGAGTGGTCTGGTGAGTTCTCGACGTTTGTCGTCGGTGTAGTAGTTCCTGGAGACATAATTGAACGTGAGGATTCACTACGTTCACTATATGGTCTTGAGTTCAGTGAATCTATTAAGAGCGAGCTGAATAGGAGGATAGGTAAGGCAATTAAGGAAGCCTTTGATAAGGAGGTAGACTTCACGAAACCTGACATAACAGTAGTAGTTGACTTAGTCAACAAGGTAGTGAACATAGAGCCACGACCAATAACAATTCTAGGTCGATACCTTAAGTTGACTAGAGGAATTTCACTAAATCCATGGATCTGTACTAGATGTAGAGGAAGAGGTTGTCCTGAATGTAATTTCCAGGGTAAGAAGCTACCGACCTCTGTTGAAGAAGAAATCAGGAACCTCCTTACAGGTAAGGTGCTGTGTCAAGACATCGTAATGCATGCTGCTGGTAGAGAAGATGTTGATGCTAGATGCATAGGTACTGGAAGACCAGTAATCATAGAGTTTAAGAAGCCTATTGAACGTAAGGTAGTGATAGGTAGATTTAGGTCACAACACGTTATACTCTCACTTGAGCGAGCTGTTGATAGGAAGTACGTTCAGGAGCTTAAGCTAGGTTCTGAAAAAGCTAGGAAGGTGTATCGTCTCCTTCTCCTTCTCTCAAACGATGTTAGGGAGGAAGATCTTGAGAAGCTAAGAGAGAATTTCAGGAACGTAATTATTACGCAGTACACTCCAAGTCGAGTACTGCATAGGAGAGGTGATCGACTTCGTGAGAAGCTCCTCTATGAGGTTCGTGCTAGAAAGGTAGCACCAAGGGTAATTGAGGTGCTGGTTGAGTGTCAAGGTGGCCTATATGTCAAGGAGTTAGCTACAGGAGATAGCGGTAGAACAAAACCTAGCTTCAGCGAGGTGCTTAACGTGGAGATTACCTGTCTCGAACTAGATGTACTACACGTAGAGGAGAGAGCTAGGTAGCAGGTTTAAGGTGTTCCGGTGTTGTAACGATGATCTTCCTCTTATCGCCCAAGTACACCTCAACTACGTAAGCTCTACCTTGCTTACCAATCACGACCCCTGTCTTACCCTGATACCTTCTATGTGGTGCAGTCTCAATGTACGTCGGGTCAATGTCTATGTGCACCCTCTGACCAATTTGGTACTCGTACATTAACCTACTTAGACCGCTCCTACCACGTTCTCTCGGTGGCTTACTCAGTAGCTTCCTACACTTAGCTCTATAGCCGTGAGTTCTCTTAACCATAGTGTCTCACCTACGCTTCCTAGGTGCTATATCCCGTAAGGTAATAGACTTTATAAAATTAGCGACAAGACAGACCATAGAAGGAGCGGACTTGATATGAGGAGAGTAATTAAGGCTAAAGACATACCAAATAGTGTAGCAAAACAGTTACTAGAACAGAGACTCAACGACGATACACCACCAACTGAGCAACAGAGAATAACATATGAGTACCTCACGAAGTTCTCAAAGTTAAAACCAGAAGTTGCAGAGGAACTTGTTGAGAAGTTAGTATCGGAGTTCCTGATATCTAGGTTAACAGCAGTACAAATAGCAAACATAGTTCCCAAGAGTATTGAAGAGCTTAGAACAATACTTGCTCCAGAGAGAAGAGTCTTCACCAAAGAAGACCTAGAGAAAATGTTGTCAATAGTAAATGAAGCTGCTAGTAAGTGAGTTGAGGTGATGAACTTGAGTCAGATGTACTGGCAACTACTTCAGAGAGGACGTAGGTACTTTGAAGAGTACGCGTACATACTTGACATAATACCAACCTCAGCACTTGACTTCCAGAGGATTAGGACATACAAGCTACAGGGGTACGACTACATAGTGCACGCACTTGGTGAGCAATACTTCACACTACTCGAGCTAACACCTAAGGTAGGTAAGGAGATTAAGGTACGCGAGAAGGTCTTCATAGGTAAGGGCTACAGAGATAAGATAGAGAGAATTGTGAGGAGAATAACGTACGATGAGCTATCTCAGGAAGCTAAGGACTTAATCCCAAGTATTGTAGAGGAGATCGTGAGCAATAAAGAGCAGTACTTCGTTGATTTCTTCAATAGAGCAGGACCTATCACACCTAGACTACACTCTCTCGAGCTACTTCGTGGTATAGGGAAGAAGACCCTTTGGGATATACTTAATGAGAGAAAGAAGGAACCATTCAAGAGCTTTGAAGATATAAAAAACAGGACAGGTATTGATGCGAAGAAAGTAATAGTCGAACGCATCATTGAGGAGCTTAAGGGTGGTCAAAAGTACTACCTATTCGTTGCACCACCATCAACACAGCAGGGAACTACCTGATCCTCATTATCTTGTGCCTACCCATGATCTCCCAGATCTCTACCTCAATGCCAGGTGCTAACCTACTCCTAAGATCCTCCTCCTCTGGCATTGGTAGTTCGTATGTCTCGTAGGTCGATAAGTCCATGACCTGTACCATGTCTCCAGTTACAGCTATAACCTGCCCAACCTTCTTATTCACGACAGGTACCTCAACCTGTGCATCAGCTGGAACAACTATACTCCTCTTAACACCATCGAAGATACCGATAGCGACTATTCGACACTTTGCAGAACCATGTTTTCCCGTCTTAGACTTCTCGATCTCAACTATCTTACAGGGCTCTCCGTCGATTACTATGAATGAACCTTCCTTCAAGCTACCTGCTGATACGGGTTTCACAGCCACGAACTACACCTCATGGAGAGAGAGCAGGCACTACGTTTATATGTTTTAATGACGAAGTAGCATAAGAGGTCTAGCGAGTGCATGGGCATAGCAGTGCTGTATAGTACACAATACGTGAACTTAGCACGAAAGGTGAAGACTCTACTAACAAGCTACGGTTTAGAGGTGACGTCTTTTACTAATCTCGAGAAACCAATAACACTACCTAGTGAAACCGAGGTAGTACTCATCATTGGTGGTGATGGTACGGTACTTAGAGCCATTCACTATGTGAAAGCTCTGGAGGAAACTCTTCTACTACCACTAGGTACAGGTAAGCTAAACTTCCTCAGTGAGTACACAGTGTACGAAGCTGAGGAAGCAATAGCGAAAGTAATGAAGCACGACTACACACTTGAGGAATACCCACTAATTGCTGTGTACGTAGAGGGTACTAAGGTTAAGTTCATAAATGACATAGTGATTAAACCCGAAATACCAAGACCCATGATTAGGGTTACAGCGTACATACCTGACGTAGATCACGCAAACTACCTCGTGTACAGGAACAGAGCTGATGGCGTTCTCCTCTCAAGCACGTTAGGGTCAACAGCATACCTCCTCTCAACCGGAGGACCCATAATAGACCCAGAGCTAAAAGCAATAGTGTTTAAGTTACTTAACCCCCACACACCAGTAGCTAATGTACCATACGTATTACCAGTGAACAAGAAACTACGTGTAGACCTAACATGTGAACACAGAATGTTGGCTATAGTAGATGGTATCCAGCAAATAAGCTTAAGTACGGAGACACACCTAGAGCTGTGTGGAGTAGATAGCTACATCAAGTTCATCAGATTTCACAGAAGAGGTGAGAGTTTCTACGATAAGGTATTTCGAAGGTTACACACCCCGTAGGTGATGGTTCTGAGTAACGTAGTGTACGTACTCGATGCATCAGCAATACTCCATACAAACACCTTACAGATATTCGATAGACCATGCTACACAACACCTAGAGTAACTCAAGAAGTACTAGACGATAAATCGAGGACGATACTCGAAGTAACCATGATACAGAGACGATTAGCAATAGTTGAACCTAGTGAAGAGTACCTGAAAAGGGCAACAAATGCAGCTAAAGCTACCGGTGACATACTTAGGTTATCGGACGTAGATATTGAGGTAATTGCTCTAGCGCTACAAATCAAGGATCAGGGACTAGAACCAGTAGTCATAACAGACGACTACGCAATAATGAATGTACTGAGGTACCTAGGTATCCAGTATAGACCACTAAGAACCAGAGGTATCAGGGAGTACAGGAAGTGGCTAATCTACTGTCCAGCTTGTGGTAAGGTATTTCACGAGAAGAGAGACGTTTGTGATAACTGTGGATCACCTCTCATTAAGAGGAAGGTTGTGAAGAGGAAGAGGGTCTATGGTGCGGGGGGTGGGATTTGAACCCACGCAGGCCTACGCCACGGGATCTTGAGTCCCGCCCCTTTGACCTGGCTCGGGCACCCCCGCTCTCAGTACCCTATGTAGTGTTTGAGTTATTTAGTGTTTTCTCGTTTGAGGGTGATGTCGCTTGAAGGTTCTTGAGCTAGATGAGAGGCATCACGTGATTAGAGTGGTTCCTGAGTGCTCTGAAGATCTTTTCTTCTTGACTCTTCTCATTGAGCCTGGTGACGTCGTTTACTCATGGACTTACCGTATGCTTAAGCGTGAGGGCGTTACTGGTACGGAGCGTGGTGAGAGGGTTAAAGTGTATATGGGGTTGCGAGTCCTATCTCTTGATTTTCAGAGATTCACGAATAGGTTGAGGATTCATGGAGTGGTTATTGAGGTTCCTGATTGGTTACCGGCTAAGGGTAGGCACCACACAATAGCTGTTGAGCCTGGAGTTGAGGTCAAGATAGTTAAGGAGCACTTCAACACTTCACTAATAAGGGGTATTCTTGAGCAGTGTATTCAGTCAAGAGCTAAGGTACTCGTGATATCAATAGACCTAAGGAGCGTATGCTTAGCCGAGGTAACGGCTATAGGTTCAAGAATACTGTACTCATCCTCTCTAAGCTTAAGTGGTAAGCTCTCTCACAGAGCTAGCTTACTCAATGAACTAGAGGCTACACTACGTAAATTACTTACAAGGCTGACACTACACCTACGTGAGTACTCAGCTGTAGCTATAGCCGTACCCTCTGTTCTCAAGTCAATGGTGTTAGAAGCATTGAGGAAGGTAATGGACCTATCCTCGATAAACTTCACAATATTCAATGTTGGAGAAGGAGGTGAATCCGGTGTATACGAGTTACTTAGAAGAGATGATTTCTGTGACTACCTGAAGAAGGTAAATGTTCACTTCTACTCATCGTATGTCGAGAAGCTCTTCCGCTACCTAGCAACTGATGAAGCACAAGTAGCTATCGGTATTGAGGAAGTGAAAGAAGCTGTGGAGTACCATGCTGTCGATACGCTGATCATGACGAGTAATTTTCTCACAAACTCATATAGGAGTGAAGATACCAGAACTGTACTGGAGAGGCTAGGTGCACAACACATTAAGGTAATTGTGATACCATCTGAGGAAGAGTGTGGTCAGAAGCTCGATTCGCTAGGTGGGATTGCTGCTTTCCTAAGGTTTAAGATAAGGACTTAGATAGCGAAGCCAAGTAATCTCTTACGTATAGCTGGATCAGTGGAAGCAAGTGATTTAATGTATGGCTGAATTGGTTCACTACCCGGTAGCTCAAGCTTAAGGTAGACACCTGTTCTCCCAACTCTATCCCTCCTAGTCAATACGTAAATCCTCTCACGTATTATATCCAGTGATACACCAAGTCTTTCAGCAACCTCAACCTCTCTCCCGATAATGCTACTCTCTATGTGACCTCTATCTGTTGGCTCAATGAGCATCAACCTCTTATCAACTCCAGGTACCCTCATGTCACGGAGTAACTGCTCGTAAGTAAGTTCACCACCAAACTTGTAGAATTCCCTCTCACGCGGTCTAAGCTCTGTTAAAGGGAATGTCACGCAAATTAGCTCATCAAGATATATGTGGGCCTTAATCACGTGTGTTGGAGTAGCCTGTACGATAGCCTTCTTAATTGGTTCAAAACCACCATTCTCTAACGCAGCCTCAACAATTGATGGATTGACCATGTACGGAATCACTATATCGATATCGCTATCGTGTCTCACATCACCTCTAGCAATTGAACCATGAACTATAGGCTCTAGACCATGCTGTCTCAGTACCTTCATGATCTCGAGTGCTTGCCTACGTTTCTCACGCAGTATCTCCCACCTAGTCTCGTCATAAATCACCTCACGAGCATCAGCAAGGTACACAACCTTCCTACGACGACCCACCACTACTCACCTCACGAAGTAACCTATTGACTCTCTCAAGAGCTTCAAGCCAAACCAATACCTCTCTACCAACTTCAATTCTCTCACCGGGAGAGAACTTACCCTCTCTCAAGTTACGTACTAGATCGCTCAGGAGACTAGTTATAGTATCCCTAAGCTCCTCTAAGACAGCTGAAGTCAAGACACTACGCTCCTCAAGATCGCTCTTAACAATGAAGACCCTCTTACCACACCTAACACAGTACACCTCACCAGACTTCAACCTAAGTAATGGCGTACCACAGACAGGACATGAATAGGCAAGTAACGTAGCACCAGCCTTAACGAGTTCAGCCATCTTCTTCACAACATCGCTACGTCTCTCACTCATGTACATCACCCTTCCTCAATAGTTCAACATACCTCTGACCACACCTCTCACAAATCCACACAACAACAGTCTCATCCCCACCACTAGCATTAGCTACTGAGAGAGGTTTTAATACCGTACCGCAGTTCTCACAATACCTAACACCAAACCCCTGCAGCACAACCTCCACTAAGTAATCTAGGTGCTTCTCAATATAGTGTTTGAGCTGAGTTGTTATACCATGTCTCTTAGACCTATACGGAATCTCCTCACCACAGAGAATACACCTACCATCAGCAACTGAACCATATGCGAGAAACTCATAGAGCTTACTGTGTGCTGGGTCATCACAGGATGCTATGTGATCAGCCAACACATCCCACCTAGATGTAGTGAAGTTACATCCAGGAACTGGACACTTCTTTTCCTGCAATGTACTCACCTACGACATGATTCTACTCGAGGGAGTAAATAAGGTACTTGACCATGGCAAAATGTACTACAGTTCACAGTATACCTAGCTGAAGTTCAATAGCTGTCAATACACGAGCTACAACAACCCAGGCATCTAGCGCCTCCGGATATATCGAATACACCTCGTGAGCTAACCTATAGGTCTCCTCTCTAAAGCTACCTGCCTGAAAAGCACCAATCATGACAGCTGGTCTGGAGTAAGACAAGACCTTCCTAGCCAGTTCAGTAGCACTAATTCGTTCACCTCGTTCATCGAGTAGAAACACCCTATCAGGTCTAAGCTTCATCAGTAGTTCACTCAAAGTCATTTTCTCAAGCGTTAGAAGAGGTTTCTCACTCTCAGGAGGTACCTTCCTAACCTCAAACAACTGCTCTATCAACCCACAGAACCTCAGGTAGTGCCTCGGTAGTCGTGTCTCAGGATTTATCCAGATCACGTAGTCGCTGTACGTATGTACATAGACCTCAAGGAGACCCCTCTTGTTAAGTGGTGAACCTAATGCCTCGAGAAGACAAAAGTGCACGATATCGGGTCTTCCTCTTTTATGTAGATCAGGTAGCTTCTTAGCAGCTTGGTAGTGAAATGAGAGATCGAATAGTATGAATGCAGGTGGTTTTGATCTTGTCTTAGAGTGTTTCCTCACGAGTGGATGCGACCAGATCTCTCTAGGTATTGTCTCCAGTGCAGCTTCAACAAGTAGTAGATGTAGCTTAAACTGATTAACACCCATAGAGCTACTGCTCTTAGCTATGTCCTGTAGTGAAGACATAAGGGATCTAGCTATTCAACGTATTTCGAGATTATTTAGCCTAGCCCATGAGATGCTACGTAGAGGTGACATAGCTCTAGTTAGGAGGTACGTATACCTAGCAACTAGAATAGCTCAGAGATGCAGAATCAAGCTCCCAAAGAGATATCGAGTACTCATATGCAAGAGGTGCTACACGTTGTTAATCCCCGGTAAGACATGTAGCGTTAGGGTACGTGGTAGCTACATTATCAAGAGATGTCTACTATGCGGCAATGTCATTAGGACAAGAATCAAGTAATTGTCCAATGACCATGATCACTAGAGCACTTTAGCTAGTACCTCCCTACACTCAGCAATTAACTTCCTAACCCTCTCAACAGCTTCTCTCAAGGCATCTTCAGGTCTCTTACTCCTAGTCTTCACATATACACGAGCAACACCACGTAGAGGGTGATCAATGTCATAGTAAGCTATCTCAACATCAGGATCCTCCAGTAACGCAGTGGTGATGAGATTTAGTAGAGTATGCGTCTCACCCTCTACCTCAAGTAGTAGCTTCCTCTCATTCCTTTCCAGAACCTTCACTACTAACTTTCCCATGAATAAGCTCCCTCACAGTACTTATCGCAGAACTCAGTTCCTTACCCAATATAACCCTTACCTCACCATTAGGTAGTTCAACTTCCTTCAGCAACCCTAACTCGCTCAACTCCTTGACAGCTCTATCAACCTCTTCAACACTGTAGTTCTTAGCGAGAATGTAGTAAGCAACCAACTTCTTAGCTGTTGGAGCTAAGTTAGAGGTGCTGAGGTTGTAGTACACTTCAGAGATCTTCCTTGCTAGATCCTGAACAACATCGACAGTAGCATCAGTCCTAATTGAACCACCCTCAATCTTAGCTCTGTAACCCTTAACCTCAAGTACCTGAATCAAGAGATCTACAGGTATAGCAACTCTTAGACCTGCTCTCGAGAGTACGTGAGATATAGGATATGTGTACAAACCTCTAAAGTCACGAGTTAACATCCCACGTACGTACTTCACAATCTCCCTAATCTCGCTCTCAGCTGCACGTATCATATCCTTAGTACCATATATGTAGATCTCAATAGTGTTCAATCTAGACTGAATCCTGATAGTAGTGCTCTTGACCCTAGCTGTGATCTCCTCAAGTAGCATTTCCTGCTCAGCAGTACTCGATACCTTGATAACTAGCTTCTTAATGGGCATGACTACACCAAGTACATGGCGGAAATCTTCCTCTTAAAGCTGAGTCTACAGTTTCGACACTGAAGCAGTGTACCGTGTCTACGTAGTGGCTGGTGGCAGAAAGGACAAAATGCTAGGATAACACCTAGGTCTCTACCCTTTATCGTTAGTAGGTATGGTGGGCCGTGTCTTGAGATTACCTTAGCGCGAATGTAGTCACCAATCCTAACAGCATCGTATATCGATCTAATGACTGTCTCAGAAACCTGCGATATGTGAAGTAGCCCTGTGACAGTGACCTCATATCTAGTACCCCCTTCCTTACCCAGTATCTTGGTAACCGCTACAGTATCCTTTATCACCGACATCACCTGACCATACACAACATCGTTATACGTAGGTAACCTAGTGCACTTAGGTACAGGCTCAACAGCAATTAACCTCTTACTGAGATCCTTCCTCACAATACCCACAACTGAGGAGTAGATGTTACCATCCTCCTCGTACGCGTAAGGATAAGAACCACTGTACGGCATGAACTCCTCGATAACAGCAATCCTCTCACCTGGCAATGCAATCTTCTTCTCACTCTTCATCAACTAACACCTCTCAGCTCTAATGACGTCAACTAACACGATATGCTTCCTCTTCTCATGATGTGGAAACATGGCGAAAATAGGGTACTCTACTGTTTGCAGGATAACCGCTCTAAAATTATACTTTTCTATAACCCTAAGCACATAGTCGCGAGTACTTGCTTTGTGCATCGTGTACACAACATCAGCCAACTCCATAGCCTTAACCAGGAACTCCACATCAGCACCCCTCCTGTGAACACCAAACGGAGGATTCTGAAACACAGTATCAACCCTCCTCACCAAATTTAGACACTTAACATCACACTGAACAAAGCTAACAACACCGTCTAAACCCTTGGACCTAGTGAAGTCACGAGCAACCTCAAGAGCAACCTTATCCACATCAACACCAACAACCACATCAGCACCCAACAGAGCAGCACCATAGGCAAACCTACCAGTACCGCAACCAAGATCGAGAACCCTCCTACCCTCAACATCACCAAACTCAACACAAGCACGCCAAAGAACATCAGCAACGATGTAAGCCGGAGTAGTATACTGCTCAAGCTCGATACGAGGACAGGGATGAGGAGGAACCTCCTCAATCAACCTCTCAAGAACTTTCTTCCTCAACCTACCAACCATGTAGGAACCCCAAAGACATCACTAAACCTATACCCAGAGATAGATCGAGAGATCAAGTACTTAACCTCACCTAGATTCAGCAAGACCTTAAACCTCAACCTATCAACATCATCGAGACCCAACCTAGGACAAGCAGTATTGACATACACATCGTAAGGTAGCTCGTCAAGAACCTCGAGAGGAACATCATCGAAAACCAACAAATCAACCCTCACACCACGCAACCTAGACCTAAGGAAATCCCTAACCCTAACCGCTAGAGCAAACCTACACTGACCAAACTTCCTCGAAACAACAACACCAACCCTCTCAAAACCACGAGAAAGCAAATCCACCAACCTACTCAACTTAATACCAATCAACCTCCTAGCAACAGAACCAACATCAAGAAACCTCCTAGAGTGAGGATCATACTGAATAACAGGAACCTCACCATCAAAGACACAGAAGAAACCAACACCAAGAAAGTAACCACCAGAAACAGCAACAACACAGTCAATAGAGCCCTTAAACTGACGAAGATTAACTACCTCACAACCAAGGTAAGTAACACGATCACAAACAACATCAACACCACAAGACCTAAGAACAGAGACCAAGTACCTAGCAAGAGGATAGTACTGCTGAGTACAGCACACGAGAACCCTCCTAAAACCACGGCCACGAACAACCTCAACAACATCCCCACAGCAAGCACCTACATCGAGATCGTAGAAGTAAGGAGCAAAGACAACGGGAACACCACCAAACCAAACAACCTGAACACCCCCCTCACAACCAAACCACCAATGACCAACATGAAGAACAGCATCACAACCAAACAACCTACACTCATTAACAGCAACATCACAAGGACCCCAACACGAAGAACCACTAACCACAACATCAACCCCCCGCTCACTCAAGAAACCACACCAAGAATCAAGCACATCACCACGAAGACCAGGAGCACACTGAAGCAAAACACGAGAAACACCCAACCCCCTAAGAACATCAACAACCTCAACCAAAGATAACCCTGGTGAGCTCATCAACAACCTCCTCCTCACAACGACCACTCTCAACCAACTGAAACTCAGCAAAACCCTCCTTCCTCAAACCCCTACCCAACCTAACCTGACAAAGCTCAACACCCCTCCTACAGGGATGAGTAACAATATCTACGTAAGCCCTCACGAGAGCAGCAACAGTAGCCTCATGAAGAACGATACAGGTACCATCCCTCAAAAACAACACAAACCTAAGGTGCTTATGACCCCTAGGAACACCAGCGAGAACCCTCACAACATCCTCATTCCTAATCAACAGCAAACCCATACACAACACCAACACAGCAACAGCAGAAACCCCTAATCAACTTAACCACAGAAAATCAGCACGTGGAATCCACATCACTCAATCAGCATGGCTGCAACATCATCACCAACCAAGAACACGAGAGAGGGAAGTATTTAACCTCAAACACATACCAGACAAAAGCGATGACAGAACGAGACATAGTTGAGAAGTGCAAGCAAGCAGCAGCAAGAGAAGCACTCAAGTACATACAGGACAACCAAGTAGTTGGACTAGGTTCAGGATCAACAATGAGGTACTTCGTCAAGCACCTAGCAGAGAAAGTTAGGGCAGGAGAGCTGAGGAACATAGAGGTAGTACCGACATCACACGACATAGAGCTACTAGCAACAGAACTAGGACTCAAAGTAAGACAACCACAGCACTACCAAGAAATAGACATAGCAGTAGACGGAGCAGATGAAGTAGATCCAGACCTAAACCTACTCAAGGGAGGAGGAGCAGCACTAACAAGAGAAAAGATCGTAGACTCCATGGCAAGACAAGTCATAATCATAGTAGACTACAGGAAGCTAGTCGATAGACTATGTACGAGACACCCACTACCAATAGAAGTACTACCACAAGCAGTAAAGTACGTAATGAAGAGAGTAAGCGAAGTCATACCCTGCAAAGACATGAGACTGAGAGAAGGAACCGGGAAAGTAGGACCAGTAGTGACAGACAACGGAAACCTCATACTAGACATACAGCCACAAGAACCAATACCACCACACAGAGTAGAGGAGCTAGAGACCACACTCAAGACCATAACAGGAGTAGTAGAGGTAGGACTCTTCCCAAACAAACTAGTCACGAGAGTAGTGGTAGCACACCCAGATAAGGTAACCGAACTCACGAAGAAGTGAATCAGTGGGGCGGAAGGGACAACATCACCAAAATCAGCTCGGCTGGACTCATCACCAAGAATAAGCCAAGAAGAGCGAAAACAAAATATTTTCCCCATATAAAGACATCAGTTGAGGGCTCTCAAGAGCCGGGGTAGCCTAGCCTGGTAGGGCGCCGGACTCATAATCCGGAGGGCGTGGGTTCAAATCCCACCCCCGGCACCACTCCCTCAAAATTTTAGACATTAACAATTACAGTGATCTCAATTCTATTCAGGAATCCTGTGTTGACTTCAGTACGTACTTCCTAAGTCTCATCAGGACCTGAAGTAGATCCTCTGCAAGGGTATCTACCGTAAATCTCTTGCTGGATTCCTTTACAAGTCCTCCCTCATGAACATGGTGTGGAAACGAACTTAAGTCCCTATGATGTGGTGCGTTATCCCACTTAACCATCTCCTCACAATCAACACCATGGATTACCACAGCATAACTATCTCCAGCGTGCCTGACTATCAACGTTATACCACCCCTGAAGAATACCTTGAGCGTATTTCGCTCATATAACGACCCAACGTTCTCCACAAATTTCGTCAAAGTTGATCTATCGAGTAAATCCAGTAGCAGATCACGAATCAAGATCAGTATGGACTCCATCTCTCACCTCCATTATTAAAACGCCAAATTGAAGATACTGCTAAGCATATCTAGCACTCGGTATAGCTCTCTAGCCATACCAACCAATCCCCTTAACTCAATGTACTTCTCCCAAGTAGGATGCTCAGGCAGTAATCCTCTTTCAATAAGTGCTGGAATCTCATTTACTTTCTCCTCAAGCTCATCAATACCTCCCACAGCATCAAGCCCCATCTCTCTCAAACAACTTCTAACCTCATTAAGCAAGGTATCGGGATGAGGTAGAATCCTAATCTCCTCACCACTTCGAGCATACCTAACTTCAGGCAGTACATAGACCAGACGCAGAACTTGCTCCAATTTGAACTTACGTAAACGTCCGCAAACACATCTCACAATAGAGTCCTCCCTCTGAGTCAACAACTTCCTCACATACCTCTCAACAGCTGCCCTACCCAATTTCTTAACACGAAACCTCCTAGCAACAGGTAAACCAACCAAAGACAATAGAGATGATGTTGCAACCTCATTCACATAACCCAAATTCCTCAATAAATCAAGAGCTGTATGCACTTCATACGACCAAGGACCATATAGATGCTTAATCCACCTAATACCGGAAATACGATGATTGAGTATCTTTTTGGAAATGTAATCACTAAGGAATAGAGCTTTAACTATCTTAGTCAAGTAAGCTTGATCATCCAAGAGATACACTATGTACAGCGTTAACTCAGGACCAAGACTCATGAATAGAACCCATAGTAAATGACGTAACAGAACTTAAAAAGTACCTCAGCTCCACCTCCAAGCAACTCACAATGTGGATTACGGAAACTGATGTAAAGCTCCAAGAGAGGTAACCTACTGGGGCATCTCCTATCGAATTGAGACAGTTCCTGGATGAAATCTATGATGGGCTCCTACAAGCACCTGCGATAATTAAGCTCTATAGGAGTATCAGTGAGGAGGATTCAGCAAAGTACGATTACGTATTTTCGAGACCAGTAGTTATGAGGTACTGCAAACGCAATCGAACCACATCACTATGTTACAGATGTCCCTTATGGGAGATATGTCAGTCAAGAACAGAAGCACCACCACCGAAAAGGGTCCATTGACAGAATATGAAGAGCAGGCAATCACAAAGTACCTAGCATATTTGAGAAGTAAAGGCATTTCCATTGACGATAAGGAGGTGTACCCTAAGTGTAGGGTTGGTGATAGGGAAATAGATGCTGTACTTCACAGCAGCGACTGTACCTGGTACGTAATTGAGGTTGAGAGAGGTTCACTAACGTATACAGGTCTTGGACAGATACTGCACTACAGACACATCTTCCAGAGACATAGGAGGTTGAGACCAAAAGCTGTAGTCATATGTGAATCAGCACCAGAGGACCTTAAAGAGACGTGTATTGTAGATCAAGGAATCGAAGTCTTCGAACTCCAGAGGATAACTTACTAGCTGTACATAAGTAACGCAGACTTGAGCCTCTCCTCTAGTTGTACCTGTACTTATACACCAGCAACTACCAGGACATGAGGTATTTAGCTAAGGAAATATACTGCGAGTTCGTAGGTACTGGTGAGCGATTGGGGGTACCCTCTATGAAGCTTCATGGTAGAGTTGGACACATATACGTTCGCAGGAGGAGAGTTGGACATATTTGGTTTAGAGGGATCGTAGTTGGCTGTAAGGGTGAGGTTAAGAATTAGGTGCTCAGGTAGTGGCAAAGTTGTTGATACTGTAGCTCTGGTCAATAGTGGCTACGAGACTGAGAGACCTGAGCTCATGATACCCATAGCTCTAGCTAGAGAGCTAGGCCTCTGGCCTCCACCACCAACAGCAACGATAATTGAGCTAGGTACAGCTGGCGGACCTGTGAGAAAGTACCTAGTACCCAACGCACTGGAGGTAGAGGTTATTGAGAGTGATCGTACGGTAGGTCCTGTAAGGTGTGATGCAGTTATCTTCCACATTGAGGAGGAAGTACTGATAAAGGATAAGTTGGGTGAGGAGCTAAGGATCGTGATCCTGGGACTAGCCTCAGGAAGGTGGAGATTTGAAGATGATTCACCAAGCATAGTTCGAAAGAGCTATCCACCACAGTACTGGAGATAGCATCGATATTCAGGATCAATGTGAGTAAGGTAGAGAAGCAACGACGAGGTACCACGTGGGGTCAGTTATGCCACGTATCTTCACAGCTAGTGACTACTGGTTTGAGATGTGTGCAGACATACTCGTACAGGAAGGGAATTTAGAGTTAACGAGTAGGTACTGGGTAGTTGGTCTAGGAAGCGGCTTCAGAACACTACACAAACTCCTTCAGGAACCGAGAGATATCACAGGTACAGCACACATAACTAAGGTCCACATAGGTAAGTACCGTAGCATCAAGGTAACAACAGTAGCAATTGCTGGAGGACCCATATACACAGAGTGGGTAGTAGCACTAGCCTGGAGGAGAGGAGTAAGGGCAATGATAGGTGTAGGTCTCTGTGGTGCACTAGATGAAGAACTTGAGGTAGGTGATGTAGTGGTACCTACAGGAGCTATCAGAGAGGAGAACACGACTCAGCAATATGTACCTAGAGAGTACCCAGCAGTACCTGACTACAGGTTACTGAGGATAGTGCAGGATGTACTTAAGGAAATGTATCCAGAACTGAGGACACACTACGGTGTAGTCCTCACAACACCAGCAACATTCGTAGAGGAACCAGATTGGGGACGTAGATGGAACATGTACAGAGTACTAGCAGTTGAGTGCGAGGTATCAGTACTGTACACATTGACGTACCTAGCAAACATACCCTGCATAGCACTACTCGTAGTTAGTGACCACGTAACGAAGTCACGACCATACGAAGAACTCAAGAAACTAGAACCACTAATAGCACAGAACTACGAGAAGATAGCAAAGATAGCACTCGAGACACTACACAGATATGCTCAAGCACGTGAATAGCACGGTCAACGCCTAGAAACAGCACCACGAATTTCCTCAAGAACCTCAACAACTCTCCTCAACAAAGCAGTAACCTCCTCTCTAAACTCTCTCACCTCATTCCTGAAATCCCTCATCTCCCTCCTAAACTCCCTCATCTCTTCCCTAAATTCATCCATGTAACCCCTACTAACACCAGTAAGGTATGAAATCGTAGAGAGTAAAATACCAACAACACCTACACCCACAGATACGAGATCTACAGGTGGCGTAGAGAGAAAGAACGGTAGTACGAACCCAATGATACCAATAATGAGGAAAACTATGAACGCTATGAAGTAAGGAAGCTCAACACCGAGATAGTACTTCTTACCACCCCTCTCCTCAACAAACCTAAACCTACGTCTCCTCCCACCACCCACAGAACACAACCTCCTCAACAACTAAGCGAGAACCAACGTAAATACATTGCTAGCAGACACATCACAGAAGCAACACAGGTACAGGAATACAGGAGAAACCCACACTACACCACAGAGACCTCACCACAACCAAGATCCTCAATAGCAACAGCCCTAATACCCAACCTCTCCTCAACAACCCTAGCAAACTCCCTCGTGAACCCCCTAGTAGTGATCACGATCCTCGGTCTAACACACTCAACGTACTCAAGAAGCTCCCTGAAATCAACATGAGAACTAAGAGGAAACAAGTAATCGATCAAGTACCTAGACCTAAGTACGTAGCTCCAGTAACTCGAAACAACCCAACCACTACACAGAACCGTAACAGGAACATCACTCAACCTCAGAAACCTCTTGAGACCATACCTAAACCAGGTCCTGAACTCACCAAGAGAAACAACGAGAGCACAACCAGACTTAAGTAACTCACGAGAAACCTCACTACCAAGCACATGGTACTCACCGAGATCCCTACCCCAACACCTATACACCTCATTAACCCCATACACACCCCTAGAAACAACAACAGGAACACGAGCAACCCTAGAGGCAAGAGCAGTCAACTCCTGACACTTACCAACGAGCTGACCAATCAATACAACGACCCTACCCCTACCAACCTCACGCTCCAGAACACCAGCAACCTCCCTATAGACCTCATCCCTAGGAGGAAAGACAAACTCCTCCCTACCATACGTAGACTCCACAACCAACACATCGACATCACCCAGAAACCTACAACCACACTCAACGAGAGAACCCTCAGTACAGAGATCACCAGTGTAACCAATCACAGCACCAGGGAGCTCGATCCTGAACTGGAGAGAACCGAGAACGTGACCAGCAGAGAAACCCTCAACACATACACCACCGAGATCGACACGAAGACCATCCTCAACACGAACCCAACGACCAATACCGAGAGAGACCTCCCTCAACAAGAGATCACGAGTACCACCACTACAGACAACACCACATCTCAACCTAGAGACAACACCAGGAGAGTAGTGATCCCTATGAGCATGAGAGATCAAGACAGCATCAGGACGCTGAACAGGAATTGAGGTAACGTCAATACAGAGGTACGAGCTACGGAACCTAACGTGAACACCACCACAACCCCACCAGATAGAGACAGACATCGAGGTCAGGACCCCACCACACCGATCACCAAATCACCTGCGCCCTCAAATCATCATCCCACAGACCTCACAGATAGTGCCTAGAATCCCTCATAGACCTCAGTACCGTAGGAGACATGACCTCAGATATATTCCTCACCTCAATCATCCTCTTACCGAACCTCTTCAAGATGAACCTAAGATCCTCAGGACTATGCTCCTGAATAACCGTAGGGAACACAGCACCGAGAGAGAACCTACCAAAACCACCAACCTCAACATCGAGAACCTGAGAAACAGCATACACAACGTGTTCACGACGAGAAAACACAACACCAACCCTCGTACAGAACGTACACCAATCACAACCACCAACCCTAAGAACAAAAGACCAAACACCACCGAGCAACCTCCCACGAACCCTAACATCACCGAAGCAAGCCCTGTAGCCAACGTACCTACTGAGGAGAAGCTCAACGACATGCGATATAGGTCTCAACACACCACTCCTGTACTCACTACATATCGTACCAACACCACGAAACACCTTAGACACAGACGGAGTAGAGAGACCACACACGAGATCACGTACGAGACGCTCAGCAACGAGACCAGATATAGAGCACGGGAGGTAGAGGTCAGGATCCATAACACCGACGTACCTGTGAGCAGCAGCCAACACGAGCCCACGAGCAACCCTAGCAACGAGATCACACCACGCATACCTACCAACACCAACCACAACCCTCTTCAGATCAGGAACGTACGAGACACCACGACCAACACCACGAACAGCAACCACATCACGAACATCTAGAGAACCAATCAACTCAACACCCAGAGAATCACCACAGAGACCGTGAACCCTCCTCAGACAGTCAAGAGCAACAGAAGCAGCAGACACAGCACCCTCAATAGACGACACATCAGCACACGAATCCACAGAGCAACCACCCCAACACCCAACAACACACGACACAAAGACACAATATATCCCCACCGCCCATGAGGACAAGACCGAGAAAACAACACCCACAAACAAACAGAACCACGAGTAAACATAACAGAGCAACGTAACCCAAGTAAAAATTCACCAAACAAACAACAGAAAAACCCAGTAAACCAAACACAGACAACACAGAGGTAACCCAGAGAACACAATAACGCAAGGGATATATAGTATCGAGCCACGTATACAACACGCGCCGTGTCCGGCGTGGCCGCCCCTAGGTACGGAGGTTAAGTTTATAAACATCCTCCGAGAGATGAGGGGCGGTCCTCCGAACACGGCGACACCCACACTTATTCGGATGTGGGCCCAAGGAAACCCCGAGGGGCAAGCCCTCGGGGAACTTGGGCCCGAAAGGGGGTCCGGGGACCACCCCGCGAAGCCACGCCCCCGATCG
>QMRC01000009.1 GCA_003649205.1 Thermoprotei archaeon | reverse complement strand
CGTGAGGGTTATCCTCACGGGGTGATTTCCCTGAGCGTAAGGCGATGAGGGGGTTCTACTCTCAGGGGGGACTCTGAGCGTAATGCTGTGAGGAGGATGATCCTCTGAGAGTAGGAGAAGAGAGGGGTGGGGGTAGTGACCCTAAGCTCCTGAGCGTAATGCAATGAAGGAGCAATGAGGGGTTAGTGAGTACAGTACCTACACGAAATATCAGCGATACGTAACGTTATAGCGAAGAAGGCAGTTATCAGCAGTACAGTGACCCCAATGAGTCCCGTCCCACCCCACCATTCCTGAATTCTTGACCCCACATTATTTCAAGATGAAGGAAGGTGAAGGGGTGGGACGGGATGAGGGGTAGTGTTCTCTGTTTGAGACCTGGTTCGGAAAGTCAGTATTTATTTTTTGCTCAATGGTTAAGAGAAGTACTTGAGAAGAAGATTTTGAGTAGGTCGAAGAGTAATGAAAGGTACATATACGATAGAGTGGACTTGACTATTGTAACTGATCGTAAAGCACCATTTCACTATCGATTAGGTGTATTCATAGCTGATGGTGATAAACAAAATAGTACAAGGAGTCGTGTATTGTATGGTCTCGGTGATACTAATAAAATAACTGCACTACTTCAAACCTATCCAGAGCTTAAAATTAGATCCATAGGTTTAAGCAGGATTGAAAAAAGAGTGCTTTTCAGCATTGACATTGCGTGTCCATTAAGTTTTTGTGATGATAGTAATGAGGTAATAGTCTATCGAGAACTTAGAGAGTTGTATCTAGATATTGTATCACCGAGAAGACGGAAACGTGCTACTAAGAAATTCATGGACATATTTAGCACATTCGATGAAGCTATACAGTTTCTTGCTGGTGTACTGGATTTTGATGGTTATCTACCTAGTTTCTACAAGGTAATGTTCATATACATTGATGCTAATTCAGCAGAAGGACTTATCCTACGTAAAGTACTTGAGCTATATAACGTAGCATACAAGCTCTATCATATGAACATAAGAGGATCAAGCTATACCTACATAGCGATACCATATTACGATAACAAAGAACTGGTAAGTAAGGTATCGAAATACACATTAAATCCAGCTAAAAAGCGAAAGTTAATGAAGATATTGTCAGCGAAGCCCAGGATTATTATAACGGATGTTGTAGAGGTATTAACTCATATCAAGTACAGAAGATATAAAAGGGGTAAGTATCTTGATAGGTATCTCGAAACACCGTATATATCAGAGAATAAACAAAAGCTCTTCGAAGAAGTGGTTAAATTGTTAGAGAGATACAGTGTTAGATACTCAGTTTGTAAATTTAAATATAATGAATGCTATTACTTTAGAATTAGGATTTATTTATCCCGGGCTAATTCAGAGAACATATTCAATATGCTTAAGATATACAATGATCTCAGTATACCAGTGCCTGAAAGCATAAAAGAAGCAATTAAAGACTTAGGAATTAAGTTGAATCTATAAAAACCCCCACCCCTAACCTCTCTTCCTCCTCTTTCTTCACTTACTAACTTATGGTGTATTCAACGCTACTGATCTCGGTAATTGCTTGACAAATGTCCTGTAGAACCTAAAACCAGTAACCATCATACGTGAAGATGTTTCACTAGCTGGTAAATTAACCTCGTTCAATGAGGTAGAGGAGGCTCCGCTTAACGAGGCTTCCTCACCTGTCGGCTAACTTCGGGCTCTTCATCGCCTCAGTAGACCGTCTATCAATCACCGCTCAGCAAGGGTGTGCTCATCACCTAAGCCGTGGGTTCGTTAAGGGTCAAAAATACTTTCCCTACGAGCCACCTAATGGAGTTAACCCTTAAGTAGTGCTTTACCTGAAGGATGCTTGAGGGGTTGCTGTGGTTCGTCGTAGGAGGTATAGCGTAATTGCTGCTCTACTGATATCCGCTATCGTGTCTGTAGCTATTGCAGTTGCTTACCTAAGTCTGGTAGGGAGTAGGGGTGAGGGTAGCAGTTCGAGAGAGGCTGCATCTACCTATGTTGGTGATCTAGAGATTAAACTGATCAATGGTACTGTGATTAAGTTGAGTGAGTTTAGGGGTAGGAAGGTTATCCTCGATTTCTGGGCTACTTGGTGTAAGCCTTGTCTTAGACAGCTTGAGGTGTTTAGGGTATTCACTAGGGAGCACCCTGACATCGTCGTTATCTCGATTAGTGTTGAGCTTGGTGTTGAGAAGGTTAGGAGGTTCATTGAGCGTTATGGATATACCTGGTTATTCGCTATTGATGAGGGTTATAGGTTGAGTAAGTACTTTGGTGTTAGGTTCATTCCGACTCTTGTTGTTATTGATGAGGATTGTAGAGTTAAAAGAATCTTAGTTGGTCTCCATGAGCTTGAAGACCTTGAGAGGATTGTGTATGGTACCTAGATCGCTCATTAGGTATATCCTCCTCGCTGTAGCTGCTCTACTCCTGATACTCAGCGTACTACTTAGAGAGTACGTGGTCTACATACCTCTACTCAAGTTCATATGCTCTGCATGTGCTGGTCTATGAGGTAAATAATGTGAGGATTCGTGGTCTTAGGTACTTGACTAGGTTAATTAGCTTCTTGACCTGGTGCGCAGTAGGTTCAGTAGCTAGGTACGTGGTACCAGCTCCATTCCTCTACTGTCATAGCTGTCCACTAGCTCTAGGTATTTGTCCTATAGGCGCTATTCAGTATGCTCTCACAATGGGTAGGGTACCCCTACTTCCTGTTGGTGCTCTCCTACTATACGGTACCCTCCTTGGTAGGGCTTACTGCGGTTTAATGTGCCCTATAGGTGCTCTTCAAGATGCTCTTCACTGGTTAGGTCGTAGATTAGGTATCTCGTCAGAGAGAGTACGTAGGGTTCTCTCATCGATACCTTACTGGGTAGCTCCTGTAGTGAGTATCGTACTCACTGTTGTTCTACCTCCTATACTAGGTACCTTGGTGTTCTGCTACATCTGTATATCTGGTTTCCTACTAGCTGGAATACCTTGGAGAGTTATCCTCGGTGAGCTAGGTATTGGGTTGAGTTTTCTCATTCACTTAGTTGTGTTCGTGACATTTGCGATTTTAGCTTTGCTCGGTGGTAGATTTTGGTGTAGGTTACTTTGCCCATTTTCTGTACTTGGTCTATGTAATTCCGTCAGGCTCTTCCTGAGGCTTAAGGTGGATTATGGGAGGTGTACTAAGTGTTTGAGGTGTTTGGGGATGTGTCCCATGAGTATTGGAGCTGTTGAGGATGTAGGTACTTCACCACACTGCATCTCATGCCTTCTCTGTAGTGAGGTATGTCCTCAGAAGGCTGTAGTTATTGAGATGTAGGTCAGCTGGATGGCTCTTCTTCACTACTCAGCACGAAGAGGCACTCATCACATGCCTTCTTCGCTCTCCTTTAACCAACTCAGTTCATCTAGATTAATCTTCTTACCGTACTTGATCATTGAGACTGCATACCAGACTATGATAGCTGCTGCAATGTGCTTACAGATACCCTTCTTGATTGTTGAGAATTCACAGTTGCACTTAGCTCCATACTTTCCAACCAGCACGTAGTAGAACTCACCTTTCCTACTCTGGGACTCTAGCTTAATGCGGATACCAATTACCTCGTTATCCTCCTCCTTGATCTCTAGGATTTCAGCCTTCTTAGCTAATTCATAAGCCTCAAGTACTCTACTCTTCCTCCAACCAAGTCTATCAGCTAGCTCAAAGAGGAAGTGCTTTGTCTCCTCATCGAGCACCGACATCTAGATCACTTAACTACGTAACAGTGCAGTAGTTAAATGTACCTCATGAATAGGGAGGTACTCCATTACCTGCGTACACTAGCTAGTAGGTAGATTGTTGTTGGCAGAACTAGTAGAGCTATAGCTACGACTATGACTATGTTGTCTAGTGGTTTTAGTATGAACAACATACGTTTTTCGGTAGCTCTCTAGTAGGTGATAGCTCTATCTCTTAACTTAGGGCGATAATACTGGTGTGTGCTTGTGGGGAATTATTTTGTCTCTTTGTTGTGATTTAGTTTTTGTGAGGTCTAGAGGACGTAGGTTAGGTGTTGAGGAGGTTCTTGAGTCGTACCGAGATTGGTTACTTGGTCGTGGTTACAGCGAATCAACTATTAGGACTTACCTCTGTATTGTCGGTAAGTTCCTTCAGTACCTTAGAGATGTTGCTCGTGTTGACTTAGAGGAGGTTACTGAGGATGAAGTGTACGAGTTCCTGGGTTATGCTAGGAGGAGACTTAGGTGGGGTACATCATCTCTCTACGAGGCGTACTGTGCTCTCAAGAACTTTCTCCTTAAGTTCATGAAGTTTCGTGATCTGAAGATTGAGTACGGTAGGAAGCCAAGTACTGTACCGAGGTTTCTCAAGCCTGAGGAAGTTCGTCAGTTAATTGCTAAGGCTGGTTCTCTACGTAATAGGTTGATCATAGCTATCCTGTTCTTTACCGGTATGAGAGTTAGTGAGTTAGTTAATCTCAAGGTAGCTGATGTAGATATCTCCGACGATGTTGTTCGCTTTAGGGTTAGGGGTAAGGGTAGTAAGGAGAGGATTGTCTATGCTCCTCCTGAACTAGGTCAAGCACTTAAGCTCTGGATTGAGTTGAATAATTTGAAGAGGGATGATTACCTCTTCCCATCACCAAGAGCAAGGAATAGACCGATTAGTGTCGATACTGTCGAGAGAGTGGTCAAGGAGGCAGCTATTCGAGCAGGTATAGTACCTGAGGTAACACCTCACACACTTAGACACTGTCTACCTGAATACACACTCATCAGTACCCCCTATGGTACCTACGAGGTTAGAGAGCTAGAGGTTGGAGAGCTAGTGACTGGAGTTAAGCTATCTGAAGTCAGGATAGGGAGTACGAGGTTTAGTACTGAAGTTGTTAGCTACATTGAGGTACATAGGGATTCACTTTATGCTATTGAGTGTGGCAACGTAGAGTTACTTTGTTCATCGAGACACCAAGTACCTGCTCTGCTACCCAGTACAGGGAGCGTGGTGATGATACCTGTACTTGCTCTAGGATGTGATTCGAAGTTACTCGTATTGAATGGTGATGGTGTGAGTTATGTTAGGTTAAGGCATATTCAGTACATGGGTGAGCACAGAGTAATTGACCTAGTTGTTGATCCTCATCACATACTCATTGCGGATAAGGTCGTAGTTCACAACAGCTTCGCTACATACCTCCTATCACAGGGGCTATCCCTGAGAGAGGTACAGGAACTTCTTGGACATAGCTCTGTCTCAACAACCCAGAGGTATACACACGTTATTAGAGAGGAACTCGAGAGGAAGTACATTAGAGCATTTGAGGACTTACTGAAGAGAACGTGAGTAAGGTTTAGTACCTCTCACTGTAGTAGAGAATCACGAGTGATGAACTCGGCCTCTCTTGATCATTGGTGATGTGAGTATCCTCCACCTGATACGTATCTAAAGGGTGATTACATGGGGGCATCTGCACTGGATGAAATTGATAAACAGATTCTCGAGATTTTGCAAAAAGATGGTAGGGTACCTGTAACAAAGCTATCTGAAATACTGAGTAAACCTAGGACGACAATAGCTAGTAGGATAGAGAGACTAGAGAAGCTTGGGTACATACGTGGTTATAGAGCTGAAGTAGATCCAAGGAAATTGGGGTATAGAGTAGTTGCGTACGTACTGATATCGGTAGCTAGGACAGGTCCTGTAGGTGGTAAGTCAAGTCAAGTACTTCTAGCTGAGAAGATACTGAAGGACTCAGAAGAGAGGGATGACCTACCATGGGTTGAGGAGGCAAGTGTCATAACTGGGCCATATGACATATTGTTGAAGGTTTGGGCTAGGAGTATAGAGGAGTTGAGTAAGTTCCTCATAGAGTACCTACCATCACTAGGTGGAGTAGTTAAGACGGAAACCCTACTCGTTCTTGAATGTGTTGGTGAGAGACATTACTGGCCCCTCAAGCAATAAGCTACCTAGCAGTAGGTACCTAGAGCGAATTTGAGAAAAAGCAATAATAGGATCACTGTGAAGTTGCACCATGGTGATGAGTAATCCCCTTGCAGAGTCGATGAAGAACGCTTCCAGCACTGAACTACGTAGACTAATCACGGATTATGGAAGGAAGTTCCTGATATCAGTAATCATCCTCGCTATGCTCTGTACAACAACGTTCCTCATAGTCAGGAGAGGAGCAAGTCCAATACTTCTCTACACAGTATTCGTACCAATGACATTAGTAGCGTTGGGAGCAACCGTCTACTTCCTAACAAACCTACTTCAGTTGCTAGCTAGGTATAGAGAGCGCACTACAATGAAGGTGGAACATAAGGGACAGGATAAAAAGGAGGGATTTGTTGAGGTTAAGGTCGAGTAGCTAAGGTGGGTGAGTAACATGTATAGAGAACGGAGGAGATACGAAATACCTGAAGTAAGAGTCGCAATAAGCAAGAAACTTGCACTAGCAATCACATTCCTCGTGATATTCATTGTAGTAGCTGCACTAGTAGCAATGAACGTAATAACAGCATCACTAGGAGAAGCTAAGGTAATAATTGATCCATTTACAGGAAACGTGAGGATACTGATAGGACCTGGTTGGACTATCAAGATGCCTTGGGAAGACGTTAGAACATTCTCCGTAGCAGTAACAGCAATAGACTTCATACAGTCAAAGGGAACGAGCATACCGGCATTAACCAAGGATGGAGCGGAGGTGCTGGTAGATGTCACTATCAGGGCACAGTTGAGACCGGATCCAGAAGCATTGATCTACGTAGCTAGATACTATCCACAGGGAGTCATAGAGCCGGTACTAATACCCAAGACTAGAGCAATAGTTAGAGATGTCATAAGTCAATACACCTTAGTTGAAGTAATAGAGAAGAGATTTGAGTTGAGCGAAAAGATTAGGAGAGCACTAGAGGAAGCATTTAAGAAGGATAAGACCATTAGCCTCAGCTTGATAATTCACGATATAGCTGTTAGAAACATAATACCACCAACAAAGGTTAGAGAAGCAATTGAGGAGAAGTTAGCAGCACAACAGAGAGCTGAAGCAGCGAAGTACGAGAGGGAAAGGACGTTGACTCTAGCTAATGCAACAGCAATGCAGAAGATATTGGCAGCAAAGGGAGAAGCGGAAGCATACCTACTAAGGACCTCAGCTGAGGTTAAAGCAATTGAGATGCTGTTAAGAACACTAGGTAACGATACGAGAGCACTACTGACATACCTCTACATAAGAGCACTCGAGGACGCACTCATGTCAGGAAGAGCAAATCTAATACTGGTAGCATCTCCAACGGGAGCAACAACACCAACACTACCACTAATACTACCTATACCACAGACAACACAGCAGACAACACCAAGTAAAACGTAATCAGCCCTAAAGCGCCTCATCAGGTAGTCAGTGATCGAGGTACTCATCACCAGCACCTCAAAACACGTCAAGACTTTTTATACTCACTCAACAACGCACAGGTTAGCAAGTGATGAGGGATACGGCTACCTGAAAAGTGATGAGGGTGCGAGTTACTGATGAAGGTCATCTGTGATTTACGATGGGGTTGTACTGGCTTGAGGTTTAGGTGAGGTAGTTGATATATGAGGCTAAGCTACATGTGTAGTTACATTGCTTATTTTGCAGTGATGGGAGGTACCTTCCTTGGAGGCTATATGTGGAAAGTGATTTATAGGTAGTTGAGGGATCCTAGGTACAGGCCTTTGAATTGAGGTGAAGCTTATTGGTGAGCTAGTGTTCAAGCCTAAGCTTGAGGAGAAGAGATGGTCTATTGATAAGGAGCTAGAGCTTCTTAAGCTTTGGGAGCAGGAAGGACATTATGAGTTTAGAGATGATCCATCGAAACCACTAATCGTCATCGATACCCCTCCACCCTACCCCAGTGGTCCTTGGCATGTTGGTGGTTTAGCTCATTACTGTCAGATAGATATGGTTGCTAGGTACTTCAGGATGCGTGGTTACAGTGTTCTAGTACCGTTCTACGCTGATAGGAATGGTCTACCTGTTGAGGTTGCTGTTGAGAAGAAGTACGGTATTAACCCTAGGCAAGTCCCTAGGGAGCGGTTTCTGGAGCTGTGTAGGAAGTTCCTCGATGAGATGGAGGAGCAGATAGTTAGGCAGTGGAAGAGAGCTGGATGTGTCTTCACCTATTGGAGATCCGGTACCGATAGTCCTGAGTATAGAGCTATTACACAAGCTACCTTCATCGAGTTGTGGAAGAGAGGGCTTATCTACGAAGCTGAGAGACCTGTTAGTTGGTGTCCAAGGTGTCAAACAAGTATTTCCGAAGCTGAGATTGAGTATGAGGAGAGAGATACGTGGCTCTGCTACATTAAGTTCAAGGTTGAGGAAACTGGTGAAGATATTGTCATAGCTACTACGAGACCTGAGCTACTGTGTACCTGTGCTCTCGTAATATTCAACCCGGAGGACACTAGGTATCAGCACCTAGAGGGTAAGCACGCTATCGTACCTATATTCGGTCAGAAGGTACCTATTAAGAAGCATCCATCAGCTAGACCTGAGTTCGGTACTGGTTTAGTGATGGTGTGTAGCTTCGGTGATTGGACTGACGTGCAGTTGTTTAAGGAGTTTGGGCTAAAGCCGAAGATAGCTATTAACTCTGATGGTAGAATGAATGAAGTTGCTGGTCCCTATAGGGGTCTCAGGGTTGAAGAAGCTAGAGCTAAGATCATTGAGGATCTCGAGAAGAGTGGTTTGCTTGTTAAGAAGGAGAGACTAAAGCATACAGTTCCTGTCTGCTGGAGATGCAAGACACCTATAGAGTTCATAATCACGAGGGAGTTCTTCGTTAAGCAACTTGAGTTCAAGGAAGCACTGAAGAAGTTAGCTTACGAGATGAAGTTCTGCCCTGAACAACATAGACAGCTACTACTTCAGTGGATTGACTCCATAACCATGGATTGGCCAATAACGAGAACAAGGTTCTACGGTACGGAAGTACCTATCTGGTACTGTAAGAGATGTGGTACACCTCACCTACCTGAACCCGGCAGGTACTACCAACCTTGGAGAGAGAAGGCACCTTTTGAGAGATGTGTGAAGTGTGGCTGTACTGAGTTCGTAGGTGAGACCAGGGTCTTTGATACTTGGTTCGACTCCTCAATATCTGTACTCTACGTCTGTGGATACCTACGAAATAGGGAGTTCTTTGAGAGAGCACTTAGATCAATTAGGATTAGACCACAGGGCTATGACATAGTTAGGACATGGCTCTACTTCACAACACTTAGAGTTTATCAGCTACTTGGCATACCAGCCTTTACACACGTTAGGATCTCCGGTATGGGACTAGATGAGAGAGGTGAAGCAATGCACAAGAGCAAGGGCAACGTAATCTACCCTGAACCCTATCTAGAGAAGTACGGTGCTGATGTGTTTAGGTTCTGGGCAGCAGCTGCAGCAAAGCTAGGCAGTGACTACAGATTCAGCGAGCAACTACTCAAGACAGGTAGTCTCTTCCTAACAAAACTGTGGAACATAGCTAGATTCATCTCGTCATTCCCTGAACCAGCAAACGAATACAAGCTCAGACCTATAGACTACATGGTGTTGAGTGTCCTAAACGACGTAATACGCAGATGCATTAGTTCAATGAATGAACTAGACTTCTATGATCCAATAAACGAAGTCTACAGATTCACGTGGGATATCTTCGCGGATCACTACTTAGAAGCAGTTAAGGCTAGAGCATACAACAGAGATAGGAGGTTCAGTGAAGAAGAACAGAGAGGAGCATGGTACACACTACACACAGTACTAAAGACCGTACTAAAGCTACTAGCACCAGTATGCCCATTCATAACAGATTACATATGGAGGAAGCTATACGGTAAAAAGAGCATACACTTCGAGAAGTTCCCAGAGCCGAACCCTGAATGGGATACACCATATAGAGAACTACTCAGTAAGTTCATGGAGTTCAACAGCAAGATCTGGACATTGAAGAAGAGCATGAAGATAGCGCTAAATCAACCACTAAGAGCAAGAGTCTATATACCGAGAGATCTAGAGCCAATAGCAGATGACCTAAAGGCAATGCACCAGATACAGGAAGTAGTCATTGGTGAACCACAAGACAAGACCAAGGTAAAGGATCTAGGTTCAGACATCTACGTAGAACTTCTCCAGTGAACCAAGCAAGTACTCACCGTAGGTACTGCTCAGGAGAACATCAAGTATGAAAACCCCCTTTGGTGTTAACTCATACCTAACCCCCACTCTCCTAACTAAATTCAAACACCATAGATTACGAAGTAACCTCCTACACACATGTGGTGAAAGAGCACTAAGCTCAGTAATACTAGATATTGACTGAGGACCTCTAGTCAAAGCCTTGAGAATACTCACTACCGAGTCACCGTACTCAGCTAGAAATCGAATCAGCACATTGGTAATACCTATTTGAGTGAAGAACTCAGCAACGTACCTACATTGATCACGAGCACCGAAGCAGTACCTGAAATTACTCAGTACGTAGTTGACAGCTAGTATCGCTAAGAGGGGGATACCAAGTGAGTAGGTACCAATCATCTCAAGTACTTGAGAACTTACTTCAGGAAGTTTAAGGACCTTAATCCATACACGAAGTAGTTCACAAATCTGCTCACTACTCATTGGTTTAACCACAATGACATATCCAACATCACGCATTACCCTTTCCATCAAATAGTCCACCGGTGTGGTAATGATAGCTTCAACACGAATACCCTTGGCTGCACAGTAGCTAATTAGTGACCTCCTACCTGAGCCAGAAGCCCCTATCAATAGTACCCTCTTGTTACCGACATCACTCAGCAGCTTAACCTCGTTAACCCTATCAACAAAACACTTACACAACATCTCTGAACTTGGAGTTAAGGGAATGAATTGCTTAATCGAGTACAGTGTACCAATCCTATCCCTATCGAGGTACATCGCTAATGTAATCAGCGATAAGTAGGATTAAGTAGACCTTCACTACCGAGTTAACATACTTCCGTAAGTACCTAGGTAATAGCAGCAAATTACTAACCCAAGTATTAGCTTTTTTAACCTCAGCACTGAGTTTGATTAGGGAGAAGGGAATGGCTGTTCGATTAGTTGAGAAGTACCCACCTGTAATAGTTGTTGAAGGTAAGGAAATACCAGTGAACATAAGGGTACAGTCTGTTAGAGTTGAAGCTGAGGTAACTGATAGAGGTATAAGGTACGTAGCAATAGCCAACGTAGCATTTGAAGCTTCAATAGGGCCACATAAGGTATCTGTGAAGCAGGATATTAGACTAGACCTAGGTACAGGTACCTTCAGCGATCTCGAGATCTTTGAAACAGTGAAGAAAGCAGTAGCTTCAGCCTACCCTGCCATAAGAACAGCAGCAGAGATACTACTAAAGATATCCGCAGCATTAGGAGCACTTGGAGCACAGGAAACTAGTGAGAAGTCTTCCTCAAGCGCTTAGCAACGTACTTCGCCGCTCTAGTCAATCCAAGAGAAGAGAACTCCTCAGGATCTAAATCACGTAGTGAACCCTCATCAACGTGATGAAGGAGGAAGTACATAACGAAGTCGACCACATCACGAGCTACATCACTGATCCTAGCAGGTACAGGTCCTGTACGTGAGAGAAGAGCTAGGGACTCGGTAGATGGATGTGTGTAGTGAGCTAACTCAATGTACACTCTAGCTAATTGCTTCCTGTACACTCCAGGAAGACCAGGTACATCTCTAATCATCTTCAACCAGAAAGCTCTACCAAATCTCGAGTACTTAGCTAAAAGCTCTCGAATAGGGATACCTCTTCTAGAGGCTAACCACGTGAAGTAATGAAGTTGAATTACAGCTTCTAGACAATACCTAAGTAGGTAACACCCAAGAACTACACATCCAGAGTCAATTAGCGCTAGACCTAGAGCTAGCGATGTGGCAACTGGTCTCTCCCACATACCATATTCATCAGGTAGATGTCTCAATACCTTACTCAATAAAGACATGATACTGTGATACCTACGTAGTGATTCGCATACACTCTTAAAGCACTCAACCAAGTCCTGTATGTATGACCTCATCAAAGTAACATTAATCCGAGGAGAGCTAAAAGAATACGTACTCAATCAGTAAGTTAAGTGAAGAATGAGGAAGAAAAGTAGAGGAATTAGGAGTTTACAAGAGATGTGATCTATCTCATAAATCGATAATGCTTACCTTTAGGTAACCTTTACCTGAGAGAAACCTCCTCTCTTCTCGATTAACTCCCTAAGCTCTCTAATTCTCTCCTCAACACTCTTCAATTCATCCTGTAGCTCACGAATATCCTCCTCAAGTGCTCTCTTGTACTCTTCAAGCATTCGAAGCTCCTCTTCTGGTCTCATTGGTGGTGGAGGTATTGGAGGGAAGTACATTGGGGTGTAGTATGGGTAGTATGGTGGATAGGGGATTGATGGCTGTACTGCCTGGTACTGCTGTGGTTGTTGAGTAGTTTGCTGCTGTGTTGATGGTGGAGGCGGTGGGGGTGGAGGCATGTAAAACATCCATCTAAACCATCTACGCCACCAATATCCCATGACTACCACCTAGCTACAGTAATTTCTGAGTTGTACTCAGTCTAAAACTTTTTGACTGCTTGAAAAATCTAGTAAGGAAGATCAGAGAAGTCTAAGAGTTTAGAGGATTTTAAGCACTTGGCCTGGGTAATGCCTCAAAGGTCTTCCTTACTAGGTCGAGGAATATTCTGTAGGTTTCAATGTATAGCCACCAGTATAGTGTTATTGTGAGTAGGTAGTATGGTGTGTATAGTAGGAAGTAGTCTGGTATTGGCGGTATTGGAGGGAGTATGGGTACTGAATACCATGGGTATGGGTAGTACACGTGGTTCACCTCCTTACCACCATCTTGGGTATGGTATGGGTGGGTAGTATAGGTATGGTAGGTACCACCAGTACATCATCCATGGAGTGTATAGGTAGTATGGTGTGTAATACATGTAATATGTCCATGGGAAGCCAAAGAGCCACCAGCAAGCTCCTCTACCGAAGAGCCAACCTGGTCTTAGCCATGGTGGTAAGTAGCTGAATGGTCCTCTACCTGGCCATGGACCAACCCATCCTCTTCTCCAGCCCCATCCTCCCCAACCGAACCACCAGGCCATACTCTAGTCACCTCCTTTTGTGCAATTGCACAGAAATTTTTAAACTTTTCTACTTATCTCGATCAGTAATTCAGCTAGTTTCTCTAGTGGCTGTTTGAAGGGTTGTAGTTTCTCTAGTAGTGTTAGTACATCGGATTTGGAGTAGTACTTGACTACCTCACTGAGGTATGGTATCTCTACATACCCTATAACTATATGCTTGAACTTATCTACGGTAGCCAGTACGTAGTCCTTACCAGAACCTGGTAGATCTGCTCTATTTAGTACGGTGATGACCTTCCTGTCAATTCTTTCACAGAGTTGAAGAAGTAGATCTAGGTCGTGAGCACCTAGTGGTGTTGGTTCAGTTACTGCGATAACTACATTAGATCTCTTGATACAGCTGTAGACAGAGGAGCCAGCACCAGGAATCGTGTCGATTATCGCGAAGTTGTAGCTACGAAGCTGCTCCTCAATTGATTTGAGGAATATTTCAGTCACAGCATGTGCCTGCTTCACACCAGGTAGTAGTTCGCATGCTATGTAATTGATGCCGTTCTTCTCACCTACCCAAACCCTAGCAACCATTCTCTGCTTCTCAACAATAGCTCCCCGGGGGCAGACAAGTTTGCAGACACCACATCCATTACATAGCTCCTCCATTAACTTGGGTACAGAGCCCTTTAAACCTATGAGTGCATGCTCAGGACATGATAGAACACACTTTAGGCAACCAATGCACTTGCTACTGTCTATCTCTGGTAAAAATGACGATATCTCACTACGTAGCTCCCTACTTATGCCAAGTACTAGGTGATCTACGGGATTTTCGATATCGGCATCAACGAGCAAAACGCTAAACTTCATTCGAGATAGTAGCACAGCTAAGCAACACGCTATAGTTGACTTACCAGTACCTCCCTTTCCACCACTCACACATACAACAACCATGGTTAAACACCTAAGTCCCTCAGTAAGTTCTCATAAATCGACACCATAGCTTCAAAACACGGTGATTTCCTCTCCTTACAGTACAGCAACGGTGGAGTAACTCTGGTGTAAGCCTCTACTACACACCTATCGTACGGTAGTGAACCTAGGATAGAGCCACCATGCTCCTTACACCACTTCTCAACTAGAGTACAGTACTCCTCATTGACATCGAACTTATTAATCACGACACCAAACTTCTTACCGAAGAACTTCACCACCTCAGCAACCCTAGCTAAGCCATGAAGTGCCTGCGGTGTTGGCTCCGTAACGATAACTACATAATCGGCATCAACCACTGTAGCTATCAAGGGACAACCAATACCTGGTGGACCATCAAGTACGATGAATTTAGCATCTGACTCCTTCGCTAGCTCTAGACCTCTACTCTTCTCTAGCTCAACAAGATGCCCTGAACCCCTTCTACCTAGGTCTAGACTAGCTGTGACCAAGTACCCAAATTTAGTGCGGACAACCTTCATGGTACCTAGCTTAGAGGGTACATACGAAATAGCACCGCTAGGACAGACTATGGAACATGCACCACAACCCTCACATAGGTACTTATCGATAACAGGTACATTACCCTCTAGCACGGATACAGCACCGAACCTACAGACTTCAGCACACTTCAAGCATCGAAAACATCTCTCATAACTTACCTCAGCTACCCTACCTTCATAAAGCTCCTTAACCTCAATAACATCTCCACCACCTAGAGCAATCTCGAGATCAGGTGCCTCTACATCAGCATCAATCGACACCACGCTAGATCCTTGCGAGATGAGAATAGTGAGAGAGCTAGCGATAAAGGTCTTGCCCGTACCACCTTTTCCACTTACTACAGCTACTCGGTACACCAAATCACCTATAGCAAAATCACTTCTTCAGCAATTCAATGACCTCTCTCAAAGACGATACCTGCACCTTAACAACCTCAATACCCAGTAACCTAGCTGCCTCAGAGGCTCTAGGACCTATCATGGTGGTAACTACCTTACGAACACCATACCCTGCTAACCACTGTAGTGCAGCAGCACCTGCACCATGAGGTAGATTTGTATGAGGATTGCTGACTACGTCTAGTAGCTTGACATTACCGTTCTCTACCTCAAGAATTGCGAAGTAAGGTGCTCTAGCGAATCTACTAGATACCTTGCTGTCTAGACCTCTATTCTCATCAAGAGGGACAGCTACTCTGGTCATACATTTTTGTGCGATGTCACACAAATTTATATACGTAGTGCTCTTGGGTTAACCAGGTTACTGAATCAGAACGGGAGTAAGTCATCATCTGTCAGATTACCGAGTATTCATCACTACACTACCGAAGAAATATCCTCAGTGAGTTCCAGTACAGTACTTCCTTAATAAGATCTATAGATTGATTACGTAATTTAGCCAACTTCTCAACAACAAGAGCTACGGTAGCTGGTTCAGATGATATCTCCCTAAAGTGGTATGGTGAGTCAGATTCAACCAGTAAGTTCCTGAGTGGTGCATGCTTTGCTACTAGGATACTCCTTCGAGAATAGGTAATTGAAGGGTTCACAGAGATGTAGTACCCCAGCTCTACAATTTCCTCAAGTACCTTCAAACTACCTTGGTACCAGTGAAACACAGCTATATCAATATCGAATTTCCTCAGTAGATCTAGAGTTAATTTCTCGCACTTGATACAGTGTATCGATAGAGGTAGGCCATGGTCGTGAGCTAGCTTAAGAACCTCAGTAAATATCTCCAACTGTCTATCGAAGTACCTTCTACCAAATCTCTTATCTAGACCAACCTCACCTATACCACGTACGTAGTCACGAAATTTCTCTACTAGCTCACGCAGTTTAGCTACCTCTGAAGCACTTACATAGCGGCAGCACCAAGGATGAATACCTATGAGAGGTAGAACAGAGTCATACCTCTTACCTAGCTCAATACTCTTCACACTACTTTCATAATCATCACTAACAGCAACCACGTACACAACCCCCACTTCACGAGCTCTCTCAAGTACTTCAGGTACCTCATCACCATACTCATAAAGATGGCAGTGAGTATCAACAAGCATAAATCTCTCAACAATTCACAAAGTAGAGAGGTTAATTCACGTAGTGGTTGATGATGAAGGCCGGGACATGAGGTGACTGGTGATCGAGGTCCCACATAAGCTGAAGTGTTCTAAATGCGGTAATCCACCACAGATATACTACAGACCAGCAGGTAGGTACTTTTGCAGAAAATGCTTCATACGCTTCATAGAGACGAAGGTCAGTGCTGGTTTACCAGGTAGTGGAGATCTCTACATCATACTACCCATATGCTCACTTACACCACTAATTTCTAGAGTAGCTAGGAAGAGACGATTGAGAACTAGAGGAACCCTACTAATCAGACCAAAGTCTGTAAGCGTACCTCATAGTGTACTTACGGAATTCGAAAATCCAGAAGTAGTATTGACTAGAGATGAAAGCGAGGTACCATGTGTTGAGTGCTTTACCGTAGCTACATCCTTGAGAAAGCTAGGTAGTTGGCACGTACTTGGTTTTACAGCTGAAATGCTCTCGTACGTACTCATAGCATCTGTGCTCACTTGCTCACTAGAGCTAATGAGGAAGCTTCTCAAGGTAGATAGCAGAGGAATTGTGCTACCACTATCTAAGTTGCGTAGTGAAGACATAGTAATGTACAATAGAGCACTCGAGTACCCCGTAGTAATGTGTACAGCACTCAATAAGTCAATAGTCACTAAGTTCATCAAAGAGGAGGAAATGAAAACACCAACACTACACTTCTCAACACTAACATCAATGAGAGTACTGATGAAGTACCTGAGACCTATCTTGAAGTCGCTATAAAGCAGCAGTGCGGCTTACCGACTGAAGCACAGTACTCCTCCTCTACCCTAAACTCCCTACCGAACAACTTAGAGAGGAAACCCTCTAGGTAACCACAAGTGAATACACAGTGATCTCTCTCCTTAGCTTCACCAAGCTCCTTCTCAAACAGCTCACGAATAACAATTTTACTACGCTCTACGCTGAACTCCACAACTTCAGGAACACCAAATCCCTTGACTTGAAGCACCCTAAGTAACTCACTTAGCTCACTTGGCTTTTTTACCTCGACACCTTCAGGAACATACATAGAGCAGTCGTATTCGCCCATGTACCTACCCAATTGCTTCAGGTAATCAGTCCTATCGACGAACTCAGATAGTAGCTTAATGAACTTCTCGACTTCAATTACGATCACTCTCCTGTTAGCTAATGTAGGTGGGAACGCGTAGTTTGTGAATATTATCGAGGGTAGTACCTGCTCACGGTAGTGATACTCCTTAACAAAACCCAACTTACCATACGTACTGATGACCTCAGATAGTGGTTTATCTGCTTCTGTGTAATCAACTAGGAAGAATATCGAGCCTACTGGTCCTGTTGGAGTCGTACTACAGGACACAATGTTTATACCGTGCTCAGATAACACATTAGCCAGAACAGCTAGGACACCAGGTTTATTCTCAGCTATGACCACAACTTCAGCTAACTTACGATTCCTAGCTATATAGTGCGAGAACATTTCTCTACTGTATAACTGACTCAAGCTCTCACCTTACCTTGCATAGCTAATGCTCTATGTCTTTATATCTTTTTACACTTTTCACCTTGCCACAGGTACAATGATCTACAAGGAAGAGGACTGCTTAAATTTGATTATTAACTCACGAGCCTCTTTACCATCTCTAGCTCTAGCCAGGATCTGTGCCCTATAAACCTCAAACCTAGTTCCACAGTAGGGGCATTGCTTTGTCTTCCTACCAATCATTACAGCAGATACATTTCCGCACTTAGGACACCTAACTATTAGGTACTTAACCAAGTAACTCACCTCTAACACGTTAAGTGAAGAACTGCTAAAATCCTCCTTCCTTCAGCAACCAAATCCCGTAGTAGAGATACAGCTTTACGTGTATTAACGACAATGACTTCGATACCTCTACTCCTTAACTCATTCAGTAAGGCTTCAGCATCCTCATCGAGTGGCATAAGCCCTAGGAAACCAGTACCTACAACAACTACATCAACATCAGATCTACACATCTCGAGGTACTCCTTAAGCTCACTACCTGTAAGTGGTCTATGCCACATCCTACCCTTGACACGGTGCTTTTTACGTGGAATGACATCACCACTAGGGAGTAAAACAACATCATCTATGTAGGAAATTCCATTCACAACTATGTGACCGAACTCATACCTCTCAATGACGATATCTCTCTCCATAACCTAACGACCTCAATCATTATCTGTGACGAAAATAACATCGCTGGCGGTATGAGCATTAGCTTAAATGCAGATAAGACATCAGGAGGTATAGCCAAACCAGTAAGTACGTAAGATAACATACCTATATCAATCCTAAGGTATGTGTACACGAGAGCTACAACAAGGCCTACTCTTGTAGCTATGTAGCGTGAAGCTCTATCAACTAACTGAATGAACTTAACCGTAGTACCGAGGTACCTTAAACATAAAATCTCAAAGCAATCACAAATCACTCTAATCAACTTGGATACTAGTACGTATGCTAGTGCTAGTAGCAGCAAGTTCTTCATGATGTACATGAACATGTCTTGAAGTGCTTGATTAGTTGCTAGAAGTCTCGAAGCAATTAGGGGGATGTAGGATAGTGCGTAGGAAGCGAAAACCATTATCAAGATAGCTGTAATAGCATCGAGGTAGAGAAACCTCACGAGTCTAGTACGGGTGCTCTCGTTGGAGGGCATGAGTATTTTGGAGAAAAAGGGAAAATTAGGTCTTTCACTAGAGGTCACTCTACTCTTACCTCAAATCCCTCTTCTGGCTTTGGTGGTTTCTCCTTCTTCTCAACTGTTATCGTGAGTACACCATTCCTGTACTGTGCCTTAGCTGTCTTGGGTATTACCTTGGTTGGTAGCTCTATCTCACGGTAGTACTTTCTATCCTCTCTCTCCGCACTAACTATTACCTTGTCTTCACTAGCTTTAACCCTGATATCTTCTTTCTCGACACCAGGCATCTCAACAATTATCTTGAGCTTATCACCTTCATCAACAATATCGTAAAACGGCTCTATAGCCTCCATGATCTTCGGCCTTACAATGCCTGGTCTTATGTTTCCCCATTCTCTGATTTTGGGCACACCATCAGGCCCTATAGTTATGGAGAAACCATAGTAGTAGCAACCAGGTCTCCCAACACCTCTCTCTATACCCTTCATCGCTTCTCTGAACAATTCATCAAACATCCTGTCAATATCTTCCATGAACTTCCTCCATCTCCTCAACCAGCGATCAAACTCCTCCATCACTCCTCACCTTCACCTATCTCAGATATTTCAACTCCTCTCCTAGTCACCTTAAATACTTTGTTCGGGTACACTATGATGCCCTTATCCGTTATCTCAAATGGATGTCTCTTCATCGAGTGCTTCGTACCCCTCATTTTCCAGACAATTAAGCTCCTATACAGCTCACCATTAATCTCATCCAGATCTAGCCTAATTATACCATCAACAGCATGCTCGACACCAGGACCACCAAATCCACGTTCACCTGCCGATACCTGTGATACGAAGATTGCTGTACAGCCGAGACCACTGACCACTCTCTTCAACTGCATGACAACAGCTCTAGCTACTGAGGGCTTCGTTAAGTAGAGTGTAGATACTGAATCAACAACAACCCTCTCAGCACCAACATCCTTTATTGCTTCCTTAAGTACGTCCAGTAGTGATGGTATGTCGTCTGGATCACGAACAACATACTTCTCCCTCTTAGCAGCTTCACCAATACCACCAGTAAATGCATCAACTATAGCGAACTTACCCTCTTGCTCGTACCTCCTAACATCCCAGCCGAAGTGAGCCATGTTAATCCTAACAGCTACAGGATGCTCCTCAAGAGCAACAAAGACCCCTGCCTCACCCTGTGTCAAACCGTAGTACAGGAACTGTTGACCAAATATTGACTTACCAGTACCTGGACCACCAGATAGCAACACTATGTTCCTCCTTGGAATACCCCCATTCAGTAACTCATCCATTCCAGGAACGCCAGTCCTAACTCTATCCTTCATACTTTAACACCAGTATAAGCTAGCAAATCTGTAGAGTTAAACCTTTTGCTAATTACGTATTACGTAGATATGAGGTGGGAAGAGTGAACTCTCACTGCGAAAAGTGCATATATTACGAAGAGATTAGGAGAGGAGTTGGGTATTGCCATAGGAGAGGTGAAACTATAATATTTCACGAGAGGTACTCCTCATGCCCGTACTACGTACCCAGAGACATATGTGAGGAGTTCTTCATTGAGAGAGCGTACTTAGAGTTAGAGAGGAAGAAGGAGAAAAAGAGAGAATCTGTAGTAGACAAGATCGTGAGGTTACTCAGAAGAAGAGTGAAACACTAGATTACCTTCTCCTCAGTACCTTCACCCTTCTCTCTACGAGTACTACTTTCAAGAGCTTCTTCTCTCACTCTCCAGTAAGCTACCTTACCACGCTTCACCTCCTCAACAAGACCTTCTTTCTGCAGTAGTCGAAGAGTGTAAAATACCTGTGAATGTGATAATCCTGTCATCCTAACTATCTCAGACGTAGGTAACTCTCCTTGATTTCTCAAGATCTCAAGTATTTGCTTCTTACGTTCAAGAACTTTCGTTGTCGGTCTCTTTGGCATATAAAGCACCACACAAGAACACTGCTAGCATTATAGAGGACTTCGGTACATTTAAGGATTTACCTGAGGAAAACATTGTATAGTTGGTGCTGAATCTCTAAGAGGCTCTGCCTCATGAGCTGATACATAGCATTACTTCAGTACGTACCTCGAGTACAGAGCTAGCTAAAGTAATTGAATACTGATCCGCCAATCAAGCCATCATCACTACTCAGCACCAGAAACCTTCTTCATCCACACCAAATCAATAAACTTCAAGCGCCATCTAGAGAACGTATATCACCCTTTAATACTTTCCTCACTCAGGACATATAGTTGATGGGGGTAAGTGAGCTAAAGCACTTCACAGAGACGTACGGTTTATACATGTCAACGCTTAAATTTGATACCTAGTACTACGGTCTGGGGTACTTCCCAATGAGCAAGGAAAACGATGTACAGTACGTGGCTGAACTACTTAGGGGATGTATTGAGCTAGGTATGAGAGAGGGTGCATCATTTATCGATGCTAGAGCTGAGTTGTGCACCACCTTCTACGTCGAGTTAAGTAATGGTGTTGTTACCGCCATCAAACAAGGTATTGAGAGAGGGGCATGTATTAGGGTGTTGTATAGAGGATCATGGGGGTTCTCGACAACAAGTGTACTGACTAGAGAATCTCTAGTGAATTGTGTTAGGAGTGCCTTAAAGGCTGCTAAGGCTCTTGCTGTGAGAGCAAGAGCAGAACACAGGGTGTACACACTACCTTCCTGTGAGGACTACGTTAAGGCTTCTCTAGCTCTAGATCCACGAAGTGTGAGTACTAGTGAGAAGGTTCGAGATTTACTTGAGTACCATAGGGAGATAGCTCGTGAGGGGTATGTCAAGAGTGTAATTGCTAGGTACAGTGACGAGGTTGGAGCTAAGGTATATGTGAGTAGTGAAGGTAGGTCTATAGTACAGGAGTATTGCTACACGTGGTTTCACACATGGGTTGTTGGGAGGGAGGGGCCTGTTGTAGCTTCTGTTAGGGATTCAAAGGGAACTATCGATGGATATACACTGTGGAGGAAGTGGCCTCAGCACGAAATAGCTACTGTCGTTAAGGAGAGATTGAAAAAGCAATTGAGAGCTAAGACCCCTAAAGGTGGTACATTTCCTGTTGTCTTAGCACCGGAAGTTGTTGGGACTTTTGTTCACGAGGCTTTTGGTCACTTAGCTGAGGCGGATTTAACGTTGAGTGGTAGTGCTATAAGGGATAAGATGGGGAAGAAGATAGCTAGTGAGTTAGTTACGATAGTTGATGATCCAACAATACCTGGTGCATACGGTACCTTCAAGTACGATGACGAGGGGGTTGAGGCGAGGAAGGCATTTTTGATAGAGAAGGGTATTGCTAAGGAGTTGATGGTGGATAGAGAGTACGCTGCTAAATTAGGTACATCACCTACAGGAAACGCTAGAGCAGAGAGCTATAGGGTATGGCCTCTCATCAGAATGAGGAATACTGTGCTCTTACCTGGTGATTACGAAGTTAATGAGTTGTTTGAGGGTATTGAGTTTGGGTATTACCTTGTGAGTGTTAGAGGTGGTCAAGCGAATCTAGATGGTACATTTCAGGTAGGTATTCAGGAGGCGTACGAGATTGTGAATGGTGAGGTTGGTGATCCTGTACGGAATGTCAGTATTAGCGGTAACACTCTCGATACCTTGATGGAGGTGGATGCTGTGGCGAAGGACTTCGATATAAGCTACGGTAGGTGTGGTAAGGGTCAAACAGTTCTCGTATCTGATGGTGGTCCGCATATTCGTGTTAGGAGAATAGTCGTAGGTGGTGAAGCTACTTGAGTACTCTAGATGGGTACCTAGGTATTGGTGACTCGGTTTTGAAGAAGGTTCTTGAGAGAGGTATTGATGAGGCAGAGGTCTACGTACTAGCTGTTAGGAGTAAGGTTGTTGAGGTTCAGAATAATGAGTTGTTTCTAGCACATGAGAGTGGTGAGGTTGGTCTTGGTATTCGAGTGGTTCTAGACAAGCGTATTGGTTTTGCATTTACAAATGATCTAAGGGATGGAGCTGTGAAGAGGGCAATTGATGGAGCTATCTCAGTAGCGAAGGTATCTGCGAGAGAGGAGAAATGGGAAGGCTTCCCATACTACTCCCACTACCCAGAGGTTGAGGATCTCTATAGTGTGAAGCTAGTAAGTACAGAGTTGGATCAATTAGTTGAACTCATGAGGAATCACCTAGGTGAAGTACTTCAGGATAAGAGGATTCACATCGTTAGCAGTACTCTTGAGGTGAGTGAGGTAACTCGAGTAGTGGTGAACACGAGAGGATTAAATCTAGGTGAAACCACAACGCATTCAATATTTGCTGTTGATGTAGTTGCTAATGATGGTACTGATACGTCACCTGTCATCTATAGAGAAGCTCTCTCACGAACTGAGTTACCTGATATAGGTGCTGTAATGAAGGATGCTTGTGAGTATGCTATTAAGTCACTTCACCCCGTTAAGTTCGATAGGTACAGAGCACCAGTAGTGATGACAGAATACGCACTATACGAGTTACTGAAGTACACACTCACCATAGCACTGAAAGGAGATAGTGTTGCTCTCGGTAGGAGCCCCTTCACTGGTAAATTAGGTGAGAAAGTACTTAGTGAGAAGCTAACAATAGTTGATGATGGAACTATGAGAGGAGGTATCTCATCATCTAAATTTGATGACGAAGGTGTACCGAGGAGGAGAACCATACTCATAGAGAAAGGTATCTTGAGAAACTTCATCTACAACCTATACTGGGCATATAGATCAGGTACCGAATCGACAGGAAACGCTCACAGAGGCTTCTACACAGTAACACCGAGGATAGAGTACAGTAACCTCATAGTACAGGAAGGGGATACATCACCTAGTGAAGTACTAGAGGAGCTAAGCTATGGACTACTAGTAGACAACCTACAGGGTGCTCATAGCAGCAACCCTGAAACCGGTGAGTTCAGTGTCGTAGCAGTACCGGCATGGATTGTTAAGAGAGGAGAGCTACTACCCGTGAGAGGAATCATGCTAGCAGGCAATACCTATGAACTACTATCGAGAAAAGTCATGTACATATGTAGAGGTCTAAGACAGAGAGCGAATCTACTAACTCCATGGATAGTCTTTGAAGATATCAGAGTGATACAGAAGTAAAGCACTACCTCCTCGAACTACAGAAATCGTAGAGAGGACATCGGAAACGAGCATCCGTAGAAGCACACTGACCCCACTTACACCTAGGAACAATGATTAGCAATGACATTACCTCCCATTCATTCTCAGTAACATCACCAATCAATGACAGAAACTCCTCCCTAAATCTACTCTTCGACCTAAGTGAAAGTAGATAGCTGGGAGCAAGACCAACATTCCTGAGAACAATGAGTAGATCTCTCAAGACAGGGCACCTAACATCAGCACTTACATCATCACCCCACAATCGAAGCACAGAAGAACAAATGAAAGTAAATAGCTGAGAAGCTAACTCAGAAACACCAGGAAAGCAGTAGACAGCTCTCTCAACAATTTTAACTAACTCAGACTTAGGAACTAAGCTCCTCAACGTGAGAAACCTATGCAATTCAGCTAGAGTAGCTAACTTACACTTCTCATCAATAAACGAGCTAACACGATCAATCACATACCTACACAACAGTACACAGAAATCAAATACACTTCGAACCGTACCCTCATCACAGCTCATAATGAAATCCCTAAATAACTTAACCGAGAGCGGAACAGAATCACACGAAGAGAACATACGCACTAAATTCCGCAATTCACCCCGTAGATAACCAGATAGAATCAATGCCTCTAAGAATGCTACGAACACTAGCTCACGAACATCATTAGAAACAGTAGCAGAAATCAATTCACTACGAAGCTCAGAAACGTAATCTATACTCAACTTCTGAGCAACACCACGAACCCTCATAACTAACTCACTAAGCTCATTTAATGCAACCCGCAACCCATCTCTAAACCCAGGATCATTAACGATAGCAAGAGACAAAACATGCTTACTCTCTACATAATTACTGTACTTAGCCCTTCTGCAAAAACTCCAAAAACCATCAACACAACTACTTCTCAATAAACTACTCAAAACACTACTGACACCAGGTACCTCATCTACATGAGGTAGTAGAGCAAGAGCTGTAAGAACAACCTCATACACCCTCCTACCATGTGCTGAAGTCAAAACCATTACCTGGCTTTGACTAGAGAGGAAATTGGTGAGGAACCTATAGACCCTAGGATATAAGTCCCCTCTAAATAACCTACATAGGTACGCCATGAGTACGGTTAGTTCGATATCAGGGACGGTCGTTGCACCAAACCACCCTTCAAATTTCAGGTACCTAGCTAAGGTACGTAGAGCCAAATCAATGATCTCTCTCACATACTCATCGCTTCGATAAAGTGGTGATAAAACAAAACACACGTAAGCACTTAACTTAGGCCTAAGACTAATGTAATCAAGACCACAGACAAACTCCTTAGATACATCATATAGCTCAGCAACCTCAGACCATAAACCATCACTCCTCTGCTTATTGATTATAAAGGAGAGAGCCCTCCGATACTCATCTCTAGAACCCGATAGGTAGAGAGCAATAGCTGCTTCAGCAGTGTACAGTATGCTAGGACTCGCACCACTCTCGAATCTAAAAGGTACAGAACCGTCAGCATACTGAACCTTTCGAATTCTCCTAACTAAAACCTCTAGGTACCTACTACCTGAAAGAGTTATTGGAAGTAACTTCACGTATAAGGGCTTAGCTATCAAGCACCTTGCTAAATGTGCTATATCTACTGTACTCTCTAGCATTTCACAGAATCACAATAATTTAGTTAATTGATGAAGAACCTTCCTTACCTTTGGTAGGAGGAGTTCTACATGCCATATTGGGTTCACAAATATAATTAACCAGCCCTTACCTTCAAGGTCAAAGTAAGCTACCTTAAACCTCTGGAATCTGACAACAGTATAGAGGTGTTGACCAAGTAAATCAGTTGTTGTCTGCTTAACCTTCATCAGGTACTCAATCATCGCCATAACAGCACTTATCGACTTCGCTGTTAATGATGGTGGTAAGTGCCAGAGAATTGGTACACCACTAGAGTCAATGATAGCAGCACCCATAACAGATTCTCCATCGATAAGTTCCATTAAGTACCTCTTCCTACTATCTTCCTTTGACTGAACCCTCTCAATATACGACATAGAGACCCACATCTGACACAATCGCTCACTTAGTGAGCGACTCTCAACTATTTAAGGGTTAGTGGGAGGTAAGTAGATAAGACCCCTATAAATTAGGTGCATCTAGGCCCCGTGGCCTAGCCTGGAAGGGCGGCGGTCTCCGGAACCGCAGGTCCCGGGTTCAAATCCCGGCGGGGCCGCCAACAAGTTCAATTCAGTTTTTAACCTTCAAAGAATAAATCTAGGGTAGTGGATGTTCTTGGCTTAGTGACTTCCTTCACCTCCCTAATCCCAATCTTGACTTCACCTCTCTCCAACTTAGATAAGACATCACGGTAGTACCTCTGTAACCAAGGTGGCATGAACTTTTCCAAATCTTCTTTCGATAGCTGGAGAGCGAATACCTTCCTCCTACCTCTGCTCTCCAAAGCTCTAAGTATACCTGCTTCAGATAGTGCTCTAGCTACTTCCCTAGCCTTAGCCTGTAACGTCGATTCACTTCTAGTATCCCCCAATTCCTTTAGCAAGTTAACTACGTCCTTTATCGTGAAGCTAGTTCTAACTGCTAGTGCTAGTAGTGTAGCTGCAATCCTAGCATCTGTTACCGGAATTTTAGCTCTTGTAAAGGGGTTCTGAGTAGACATGGTGTCTCTACTGTTCTTGAACTTGAGTGATTTTATAACTCTGTCTTGAATGTCTTGGATTGTTGTCTAGAGTGCTAAGGTTTTTACTCATCGTTCATTATTTGGGGGTAGGTGGGGATTCTGCGACGGGGAAGAGTTTCTGAGGAGATTGCTGCTAGGTTTCTAGAGGAGCTTGGTTTTGAGATTGTTGAGAGGTATAGGAAGGTATTGATTGAGGGTGTTGAGGTTGGTGAAGTCGATATTGTTGCTCGTGATAGGGAGAGTGGTGAGTTGTACGCTGTTGAGGTTAAAGCTGGTAGAGTTGATGTTTCTGGTATTCGTCAGGCATATGTTAATGCGCAGCTACTATCTATGAAGCCTATGGTCGTCTGTAGGGGGTTTGCTGATGATGCTGCTATGAAGTTAGCTAATGAGCTAGGTGTTAAGATTGTAACGTTATCTGATCTAGCACTTGTTGACCCACTTGAACTGTATACGATAGTTAAGGATGCTGTTGAGAGTAGTCTCCTTGAGGTGCTTGAAGTCTTTACTAAGCAGTTACCTGAGTTAAGTGAGAGGGATATGGAGGCTATCGAGGCTATTGCGTCTTCGGAGACCTTTAAGGATGCTGCTGATAGGTTGAGGATGAGTGTTGAGAAGTTAGCTAAGTACATAGTTGAGTTGAGGAATCGTGGTGTACCTCTCTATGGTAGGTCCTTTAGGGAGATGAAAGTAAGAGCTTCGCTTCTACTAATTAGGTTGAGGAATTTAGGTCATTGAAGTAGGGGTGATGTAGGTGGGATTTAGGTGTATTAGGTGTGGTCGTTGTTGTCAGGAAACCGAGATGATCTTGACTCCAAGTGACATAGCTAGGATCGAGGGATTGGGCTACTCGCTTACTTACTTTGCGGTTAAGTCTCCTGATGGCTTCTATCGGTTGAGGAATGTAGATGGTCATTGTGTATTCTATGACCCTGAGGAGAGGAGGTGTATCATCTATCCCTGGAGGCCACTAGGGTGTCGTGTGTACCCAATAGTCTATGACTTGGATAGGAGGTGTATTACTGTTGATCTGGAGTGTCCTATGGCTTACACGGTTACTGAAGAAGATATTGAGAGAGCTAGATCGATCATAGCTCGCATACTTAGGGAATTGGGATTTTACCATGTTGTGGTGTAGTTAACTGATATACAGTTTTAGGTACTTCTCACGGTGTTGAGGTGGTGCGCATGCTAATTGGAGTGATTTCTGATACTCATGACAATATTGGTAGTGTTGAGAGAGCTGTGAAGGTATTTAATGAGTGGGGGGTATCACTCGTTGTTCATTGTGGTGATTGGTGTGCTCCCTTCACCTTAGTTAAGTTCAAGGACCTTAGATGTAAGTTGGTTGGTGTCTTTGGTAATGTTGATGGAGAGAGGGAGTTGCTGAGGAGAAGAGCTAGGGAACTCAAATTTGAGGTTGAGGGTGAGTTCCTGCACCTGGTTCTCAATGGTAGATCTATCGCAGTTTATCACGGAGTTTACGAAGATATAGTTCGTGCCTTAGCTAAGTGTGGTGAGTACGATATAGTTCTCAGAGGTCACACACATAGAGCTGAGGTTCAGAAGCTAGGTAACTGCATTGTTGTTAATCCAGGAGAAGCTTGTGGCTACTTAACGGGTAGGAGAACTGTAGCAATTGTAAATCTGGAGACTCTCGATGTTAGGATAATTGAACTTTAGTTAGTGAGTCCCTCGATATGGGGCCAGAAATCCTGATGGCACCTGCATGAGGGCTATCGATGTATAACTCACGAGAGTACTTCTTCAGTAGCTCCACAACCCTAAACAGCGTACTTACCGGTACTTTACCACTGTGAAAGATCTTGACGTATACCGTGAGTGAGGTAGGTGATGAACCAGTGATACCAACTCTTGTGAACTTTAGCACGTTAGGTATTGAGGATTTCAGTAAGTTGTCAACTTCCATCTTAATCATTCTCTGGAGCTTAGACTTCAATACCTCAACCTCACTTTCCCTCATGTCCATTACACACCCACTCACTCAAACTCTGCTGTGTAGCACTAACATATAAACGCTCTAAATCCTTAATCGTCAAGCCAGAGTTCTTGACAGTTTCTGGATCTATCTTATAGCTCGATCCTGTACTGGATAACTGAAGTTTCTCAACAGGAACAAACCTCCACTCAGAACCACCGTACTTGACAGCTATGAAGGCTCTACCACCAGCTCTCTTAGCGAAATCCATTAACTTCTCAATTCTCTCCACATCGATGTAGATCACATCTTCATCACTCCTAACCTTAACCTCAAATACAAAGATAACACCGCTCTTCATAGCAACAACATCAGGAACAAATCTCCTCCTAGAACCAGCACCACTAGCACCACCACGAATACAAGCAAAGCCACGTTTCCAAAGTAGATCAACAAGCCTTCTCTCATAACTAATGCCCTTCCTCCTCTTCTCACCAATCAACTACCTCACCTCACAAGACTTCATCAAGGTAATAGCAGAGAAAGGACAAGCACTAACACAGAGAAGACAAGCACTACACCTATCGTGATCTATGTGAGCAACATCGTTGACCAAGGTAATACACCTCTCAGGACAAACCACGGAACAAATACCACAACCCCTACAGTACTCAACCACTACACAAGGTCTAACACCAGAAGTAACTCTACTAGAGGATAGGAGAAAACGCCTCCTGTACTCACTAGGCTTAACTGATGACAATCTCGAGCATAACACAGCACCATACCTAATTAAGTCAATTACATCACCCAAACTCTTCACTAAGAACACCGTATCGAGCATAACAGCATTGAACCCAGATAGGAAGTACTTCACCATTGAAACCGAATCAGTAACACCACCACATGCAATGTACGTACAGTCGAACCTCTCAAGAAATATCCTCGACATAACCGATAGATTTAGCTCGAGAAAAGCCTCTGAATCAAGCAAAAACCCACTACAACAAGGTCTAGAAAAACATACCAAAAAGTCAGTAGGCACGTCCCTGACAACATCTGCAACCTCGTTCAGTGAGTAAGATATAGGTGAAGGTATGAAGATGGCAGTAGGCACCTTACATACATCAGAAATGACCTCAAGGACCTCACGCATCAAGTACACACTCTGCAGCTTCTTCACAACAGCACCAACCTCAAGAAGTAAACCATCAACCTCACTACCAAGACTCCTCAATACCCTCTCCGCAAAACTAGGCGAAGAGACAAACATGTGAAGGAACACCGGCACATTAGGAGCCACTCTACGAACAAGCTTGACCTCCTCCTCAACACATCTCAAGTCCTTAGGTAAGTATCTGAAGAGAATACCTGAACTCAATACCTTAATGAAGGGCTTGACCTCACCCTCAACTATAGGGCCTACAACAAACGACACATTATCCACATCACCTAGTGAGGTAAGTACCTTGGTTACTCTCCAGAGAGGTACAAAGGCGAAAGACACCAAAATCGAGAAACTACGTGTACTCGACGTAGGAAGCACCATTTATTTAAGCATTACCCAAATCTTTTTAATCTAACTCTCAGCTCTACACACGAGGTCTATTAAATGACGCTAGCTAGATACCTCAACCTATGTCCAAACTGTGGAGGACCAATAGACTCGGATAGGCTGGAAAAGGGATTACCCTGCAGTACTTGTCTACCTACCGAGCTAGAGGATAGATACCAGGCACTGCTGTATCTCGAGTCTAGTGGTAGATTGAAGTTATTGAGAGATTACCTTGAGCTTAATAGACAGGTAAATGCATTTAATGAGTTCTTCAAGGCAGCACTCGGTACAAGCATGTGGAGTGCACAGAGGTTATGGGCGAAGAGAATCTTCAAGGGCAAAAGCTTTGCTGTCATAGCCCCCACAGGTTCAGGTAAGACGACCTTTGGCATACTAATGGCTCTCTACAAAGCATCGAAATTCGGTGAGAGATGTCTCATTGTTTTACCTACATCTCTACTAGTTGAGCAGGTATATAGGAAGACTGTAGCCTACGCTAGTAAACTAGGTCTAGGAGTTAAGGTAGTTTGCTACCACGCAATGTTGAGTGCAAAGGAGAAAGCAGAAGCTATCAAGGCTATTGAGGAGGGTAGGTTTGATGTACTGATAGTGACTACGATGTTTATATCGAGAAACTTCGAATTACTATCGAAGTACAGATTTGACTTCATATTTGTAGATGATGTAGATAGCTTCCTAAAGGCAACGAGTAAGAACATAGATCGTGTACTCCTACTCCTCGGTATACCTAAGAGAGCTATTGAGCTTGGTGAGGAACTGATTAGAACGCTGAAGGAGTTGAGGAAGGTATCACGGATACCTTCTGAGAAGAGTAAGGTAACTGAGTATCAGGAAAGGGTAGTTAAGTTAAGGGAGGAGATTAGGAAGGAGCTCAGTAACCGTAAGATCGGCATCCTCGTAGTATCCGGTGCACTTGCTAGAGCTAGAAGGACACTACGTGTACTACTCTTCCGTGAATTCCTTGGATTCGATATAGGTTCCAGAATGGAGTACTTGAGGAACATAGTTGACACATACACATACCTTAGAGAAGGTGAGGACATATTCGATAAGGTACTGTCAGTAGTTAGGAAATTAGGTAGTGGAGGACTTGTATTCGTACCACCTGATCAAGGTAAGGAGTTCATAGTTAAGCTCTGTGAGTACCTAAATCAGAGAGGAATTAAGGCGTACGCGTACATTAAGCCGAAGAGAGATGTACTCGATAAGTTCGTTGCTGGCGAGTACGACGTACTCATCGGTACCGCAACAGCTAGATCACCACTAGTTAGAGGAATCGACCTACCACAGAGGGTTAGGTATGCTGTATTCACCGGTGTACCAAAGTTCAAGTTCACGCTAAATATTGAGGAATTCCATCCTGTTAGGTACATGACGCTTCTACACGTACTGAGAGATGTAGTACCTAGGGAAGAAGCTGACCTATGTGATAAGTACATTGCTCAGCTAAGAAATGTGGCATTACTACGTGAGGATCAGCTAAAGCAGGTTCTAGAGGTTATTAAGAGAGGTGAGAAGCTACAGGGATTCCTTGGCTATGTACAGAATGTCATTGAGTCAGTTATGAAGTTTGTATCAGAGTTAATGTCTAGACCTGATGTTAAGGAGAAGATAGCTAAGTCACCCTACATCTCTCTACGTGAGGTAGATGGTAGGTACGTGTTCATAGTACCAGATGTAACAACATACATACAGGCATCAGGAAGAACCTCAAGACTTTATGCCGGTGGTGTATCTCACGGTCTCTCTGTACTCATTGTAGACGATGAAAAAGCATTCAATGCACTCAAGAGAGAGCTATCCTTCATACTTGAGGAAATTGAGTGGAAGGACTTCAATGAGGTAAACCTCGAGGAGATACTCAAGGTAATTGACGAAGAGAGAGATAGGATTAGAGCACTACTTGAAGGTAAGATACCTCCTTCAGAACTGAAAGAACCAATGAAAGCAGCATTACTCATAGTCGAATCACCTACAAAGGCTAGGACAATAGCTAGATTCTTCGGTAGACCAAACGTAAGGATTATCAATGGAGTACCAGTTTACGAAGTTAGTACAGGTACGTACTCACTAGCAATAGTCGCTACTAAGGGTCACATATTTGACCTACTATCAGAAGGTACATTAACTGAGACAAACATCTACGGTGTACTGAAGACAGAGAAGGGCTTCATACCAATCTATACAGTACTCAAGAGATGTAGGAACTGTGGTAATACCTTTGCTCTCGAAACCAATGTATGTCCAAGATGTAAATCAACAAACGTAGCAGATTCGTGGCCTGTAATTCAGGTACTGAGAGAGCTAGCTAGTGAAGTAGATGTCGTACTCATAGGTACAGACCCAGATGCAGAAGGAGAGAAGATAGCATGGGATGTAATGCTAGCTCTAAGACCATACGTTGATGAAGTTAGGAGGATTGAGTTCCACGAAATCACAAAGAGAGCCATAGCTCAGGCACTTGAGAACCCAAGAACCATAGACATGAGGATGGTCCAGGCACAACTCGTAAGAAGAATCGAGGATAGGTGGCTTGGATTTAGCTTGAGCACGCTAGTTCAGAAACACTTTGGTAAGAAAACACTCTCAGCGGGTAGAGTTCAGACGCCTGTACTCGGTTGGATAATAGACTTCTACAGGAAATTCCGTGAGACAAAAACGTATGTATTCAACATAACTCTGGAAGATGGTAGTAGACTATCCATCGAGATCCCAGTAGTAGACGGTAGGGTAGCTAGGTGGTTAACTCAGAGACTTGTTGAGTTCGAGAAGGTAGAAGTACTCGAGACGAAGGAGGAGGAAATTGAATTACCACCTCCACCACCGTACACAACTGATTCATTACTAAGAGATGCCTCACAGAGACTAGGTATTGATGCACAGACAGCTATGAGAATTGCACAAGACCTCTTCGAGCTAGGTCTCATAACATACCACAGAACAGATAGTACACGAGTTTCATCAGCTGGCATAGCACTAGCTAAGCAATACATAAGTGAAAACATTGGGGAAGAATATTTCGTACCTAGACAGTGGGTAATTGGTGGTCACATAGGTGCTCACGAATGTATTAGACCAACAAGACCAATCGACACCGATAGATTGAGGAGACTAATAGCTATGGGCCTACTAAAGCTCGCTAGACCACTCACATACCTACACTACGCGGTGTACGACCTAGTATTTAGAAGGTTCATAGCTAGTCAGATGAAATCAGCTAAGGTAATCAAGCAGGTAGCTAAGGTGAGGTTACTAGATATAGAGCAAACTGTAGAGAGGTACGTTGGTGTAGTAGAACCTGGCTTCATAAAGGTGTATCAGCTAGTGAACATAGAGAAACCACTTACACAAGGTACCTACAAGATAGTTGAAGCAACATACAGAAGAACAGCTAAGGTCTATCCACTAACACAGGGTGAGGTCATTGCATTGATGAAGGAGAGAGGTATTGGTAGACCATCAACATACGCGAAGATAGTACAAACCATATTAGAGAGGAGGTATGCAATAACAATTGGAAGAAGAAAATTCCTAATACCAACGAAGCTTGGTACTGCAGTTTACGAGTACTTAGTAACTGTTGACGGAGGTAAGTACAGAGACCTAGTTAGTGAAGAGAGGACAAGGTACGTTCTAGAGCTAATGGATAGGATAGAGAGGGGAGAAGAAGATTACAGCGAAGTAATCTTGGAGCTGTATAGAGAGTTGAAGGAGAAAGGTCTCATAATTTAGCAACAGAACTTAGCTTCAGTGACTACTCAAGTCACCTTTCCTCTTCATACAATACACCAAGGTCTCTAAGTATGTAATATATCTTCTCAACAGCTTCTCTCACCTGATCCTCTTTCTTAGCACCAGTGCACACCATCTTACCGGAACTAAATATTAGGAGAACTACACGTGGTTCATCCATTCTATAGATCAAACCAGGGAATTGCTCTGGTTCATACATACAGTTCTCAAGAAGAAGTGCAGCCTTCTCAATATCGACCTCAGCATGTAGGTTAGCAGATGCAACAACGTTCTGAATCTTTACCTCAGGTTCACCAGGTATATTAGCACCATGCTCCTTCAACATTTTCACTAAAGCCTTAACAGCTCTCTTCAACTCATTCTCAGACTTAGCACCAGTACACACAATCTTACCAGTTCTAAAGATTAATGTCGAGACCTTAGGTTTCTGTAACCTCAGGATGAGACCAGGGAACTGTTCTGGATTGTACTCTGCATTAGGTAATCTCTCAGCTAGCTCATCTAAGTCCAGATCACAGTGCAGGTTCACCGTAGCAACGATGTTCTCTATCCTGTATGTTGGTTTTGGCAAAGAAAGACACCCCCTATGCGTCCATACATTAGCCTTTTAAATACCCCTAAAAATCCTTTCTCTTAACTTCGGTAACTCATATTGAGTAACCTTTTTAAGTTAAGAAACAAGTGCTGACATGTAAGAGGGGTTGAGAGCGAGAAATGGCATTTGAGGAAATTTGTCCGAGATGTGGATTACCTAAAGAGCTCTGTGTCTGCCAAACAATAGTTAAAGAGCAGCAACTTATCAGGATTAGGTTGGAGAGACGTAGAGGTCATGAAGTAACAATAATCGAGGGTCTAGATCCAAAGAGCATTAGCTTGAAAGAGTTAGCTTCACAACTTAAGTCAAAACTAGCTTGTGGTGGAACGGCTAAGGAAGGTAGAATAGAGTTACAGGGTGATCATAGATACAAAGTACGTGAGATACTAATCAACCTAGGCTTCTCGCCTGATAACATAATGGTTGAGTAGGTTTAAACCCAGATACGTAATGTAAAGTGGAGGTGAGAGCATGGGTGGTAAGAAGAAGCTAACAATTACACAGATGGAAAAGAGACAACAAGTACTTCAAAGAAGACAACAGGAAAGAGAACGTAGAGCACAGCAGGCCGAGATGAGGCAGGAAAAGATAGCCCTAGTATCAGATGAGTTAATGAAAACCATAGCTAGTGAAATAGCCAAGTGGAAGTGTATAACACCATATGAGGTAGCTACGAAGTATAGCTTGAAGATAAGCACTGCAAGGAAAATACTGAGAACACTCCATAGCCAAGGAATAATAACGCTTGTCGATAAGGGTAGAAGAGTAGAAATCTACATACCAGCAAAAGCATCATCTTAACCAGTACTAGAGTAACTCACCAAACTTAAGTTCTCTCGAAATCCCCCTTGGCATATTTCCCGTAGCGTTGATGATACCTGGTTCCTTCCTCTCAATCCAACCAACCCTTCTCAAAATCCTGAGAACTTTCTCCAACTTCTCATGAACGATCTCCCTAAGCTCACTTTCACTCAAATTCTCAACCGATACACCAAGAACCTTTAACAACTTATTAACCTCAGACTTAGCATATATCCTCCACAAATCCTCCTTAAGCCTCAATTCACCAACACTCCAGTACTTACTCAAGTACTCAACAACACGCAAAATCAGCTCATACACAACCTCGACATCCTTAAGTCCTTCCCTCTTAAACTCACTCAAAATCAAATCCTGAGAAATAGTACTCCTAACAAGCTCAAGCAACTCCTTACCCACAGCACTAATCTCACGCTCCTTAACCTCAACAACCTTCCTTCTAACAACCTTCCCCTCCTCGAGGACTTTAAGCTGAACTCCAGATCTACCCCCCTTAACCTGAACTCTCTCCTCCCTAAGAGAGGGAGTTGAAGGTACTGAAGTTGATTGAGAAGGCGAAGCCTTACCCTCACTAGGCTTACCCCTCTTCACTTCCTCACTAGGGTACAGAAACTGAAGAAGTGAAGAAGCATGAGAAGTACCTTCTCTCTTACCTGACCTACCCCTAATAGCCACTACCTTAGGAATCTCAATAGTCTCAATAACTGTACCACCGTACTCCAACCTACTAATAACCTCCTTCTCTGAAGAACACTCAATTTGACCAGACCTAGCTAACTCACTAATTATCTCACGTAATGTGATGTCACCGATACCTCTCTTCTGCGCCCACTCACGAAGCATAGAAGCAGTTACAACACCACCTCTACTCTTGATAAAATCAAGCAACTCCCTCTTGTACTGTACAATCCTACTACTCATACAATCACCAAGTACCTGACCTCAAGTAGAGGTTAAGGAATTCGTTGATTTAAACTATCTAGTGAACACCAAATAAATGAAACTCTTATATCCCGGTAAAGCACATCTCCAATGGGCTTATCCTAACATGAACCTCAGCAAGATCTACTCAGTTTTAGGGCATGAAAGGAGGAGAAAGATAGTAGAGATAGTTGGCCTTAGAAAGAAGGTGAGAGCTAGTGAACTGAGGAAGACAATGAGGGTTAGTCCAGGTACCCTCTACTACGATCTAGATGTATTAAAGAAGTTAGGGATACTGAGACAGTGCAGTGATGGTGCACTTGAGCTAACGGAGGAGGGTCAGATAGCGTATAGATTCATACTGAAGGAGAAGGAAATACTGGAGACATTAATGACATCAACGATAAGATTACCAGAGAAGCTAATTAAGCTAGGTACGAAGTTAAGTAGAGCCCTCATACCCATAAACCTATTCTCCTTTCTAGCAAATCACGTAGCAGTATTCCTACCACTAACAGCACTGACCTACATAGCATCACTAGTACTAGCCGTGTACAATAACCTGTACTTGAAGCTATTCAATCACTATGTAGGGAGCTACAGCGTAGGGTACACAGTGCTCACATACATAGTGACTCTAGGCGTCATAGCCTCGATAATAACCATAACCTCTAGACTAGTAGATGTCAAGCTCAGAACAGGAAAAAACTTAGCAGCAATACTAACAGTTACACTAGCAACACTACTACCAATATCACTTCAACCAATAGTGTACACAGCAGTTAAACTAGCTACCTCACAACCCTTAGCAACGATAGTCCTAGCGATGCTACAGCCAATAACTCAAATACTAACTCTCCTCTTCCTCACAGCCGCAATATACGTGATAACCAACATCAAACTAGATAGATGCTTCATAATAGCAGCACTGCTCTACATAGTGAACACACTCATAAACGCACCAACAATACCACTACCAACCTCATGAAGAGAGTAGATTACAGCTATGAACCCATACTCGAGATAAAGAACGAATACCACATAGTGGTGCTACCGAATGTGTACCCCCCAAGTGAAGATACTTGGTTAACAGTCGAATCCATTAGGGAACTAGCTAAAGAAGGACACAGATTCAACATCGGAATTGACATTGGTTGTGGTTGTGGTATCCTCTCACTATACCTCACAGAAATCTGTAGAAAGGTAGTAGCGACTGACATAAATCCGGTAGCATGCTTCAATACCTTAGTAAATGCTAAGCTCAATTATGTCGATATTGAGGTAATATGTACGGATACCTTAGAAGCATTGAGGAATTTGAGGGTAGATATTGTTGTGTCGAATCCACCTTACCTACCTGATAGCATGAGACCAAGGTCCTGGATTGAGTACAGTTGGTATGGTGGTGTAGACGGTAGGGAGATCATTAATAAGGTCTTGAGGTACGCAGCCAAGTACCTAAGACCGGGCGGCTACCTCGTACTCACACAATCCTCGTACTCAAACATAGAGAAGACAGTAAGCATTTTGAGGAGATCTGGATTCCGTATTACTAGGTTTACGAAACGAAGCTATCAATTCTTTGAGGATATCATCTGCATTACAGCGGTGAGGCTATGACAGTAGATCGCATTAAGATGAACTTCATCAAAAAACTACTGAACACAGGCTACATCAGTGGCGAACACATACCAACTTCACTAATTCCAGTGATGAAGCAAGCTCGAGCACTAGGTCTTGTAGAGCTAGATGAGATGCACAACTACATCAAGGTTCTTGACAGAGTTGGTCTCGTACTTACACTACTCGAGAAACGACTACTACCAACTGAAGAGCTAACACTACTCCTAGATTGGAGAGAGTACGAGGAGCTATGTCGTAGAATCTTAGAGGCGTTTGACTTCACAACTCGTAGAAACCTAAGGTTTAAGTTTCAGAGTAGATTGATGGAGCTAGATGTAGTTGGTATTAGAGGTCGTGACGTACTAGTGCTTGAGTGTAAGAGATGGAGCACTAGGTTCGGTAGAGAGGCTAGATTGAGAAGAGAGGTTGTAGAGTTTAGGAGGAAGGTGGAGCTATTTGTTGAGTGGTTGAGGAAAAATGCCTATAGATTATTCAACATTAGAGGTAAAGTAGAGTTGATTATTGTTCCGGTACTCGTAACTATTTGGAATGGTAAAACCTTGGTCTTCGAGGGTATTCCACTAGTTCCACTCCATAGACTTAGATCATTTATTGACGAGTATACGAACTACTTAGATTCACTAGCTCACTACACCGTAAACACTGAATCGCCACAGTGCTCATTGCTGTAACGGTAACGAAGCTACCTGCTTCTCTTCAACACCAAGGTGAATAGTTATCTCACTTATATCGGCACTGTACTCAGCTACTCTCCTAATGCTATCTAGCACTATCCTTAGCTCAGCTACGGTTATTGGCGATAGGTTTAGACCAACGATTTTTATCAAGAGCTCCTCTTCCTTGCTAGGGATCTGGAGTACGCGATCCATAACTGATTGAGCTAAATCACCACTAACCTTCTGAAATGCCTTAACTGCGTCATTGAAGATACTTCTCGCGTATTCAGCGTACTCTAATATGCTCTTTGCTAGTTCACTAGGTATCTTCTCCCCAATCTTCAACGCAGCACTAGCAATCTTCGAGGCGTGATCAGCAATCCTCTCAATGGATTTAGCAACGATCCTATATCCAAGACACTGTCTTGGATCCTTTAGACCAATCTCCGTAAGAGCTTCTTTACCTAACACAGCTTTCTTCAACTGCCTCACAGCTAACCAGTAGAACCTATCAACCTCATCATCACGCTCTATGACATCCCTAGCTAGATCCTTCTTATTTTCGATCAATGACTTCAGGGCATCAAAGTACATAGCATCAGCAATTATAGCCATCCTCTCAACGAGCTTACTAATTGGTACCTCCTTGTAACTAACAAGGCACTGAATTGTCAACTCATCACTTGATTCACTAATGATCTCTGCACCCACCATCTTCCTCCTAACAATCTCCTTAACAGCTTTCCTCAATGATATAGTATTTGGACTGAACCTAACCTTTATTATGTCGTAACCAGCTACGAAGTGAGCAAGTATCATCCTCGTAATACGCTCAATACTCTGCTCCTTGGTGACATCCAGCACTATCTCCGATGGAAATATCTTCATACCCTTCTTAGGCACTAGAAGCAATGAGAGATCAGGCTGCGGTATGATTAGTACTTCCTCACCTGGCTTTAGATTCACTACCCTAACCCAATCCTTCGGCAATGACACTATTAACGTAGCTCCACCAGTTAACTGAACCTTACGAACCTCTGGAGCTAACTTCATGACAAACCCCTAGCCACATATAGGTATATTTGTCTAGGTATCTAGTCGACCTACTTATATACTTTATGGCTCTTAAGAGAAATCTAGACAACTTATTGTTAGATCTACTTTCTCAGTGGTAAACCAATGTAGGTCAACTACTCAAGACGTAGTTCTATCTGCCTTATAGCACCTACCTTGGGCAGATAAACCTCTAGAACCCCATCTATTAACTTTGCTGTTGCAGCATCGGGATTCACTCTTGAAGGGAGTTTAACGACACGCCTAATCTTCTCAAATATTCTCTCTCTAATGACGAACTTCCTACCCTCCAATGCTTTTCTCCTACTCTCAGACATCTCGGCAACTATCTCGACAAATTCTTCACTAACACGAACTCTAACCTCGTTCTTACTGAATCCAGGCAAGTCAACCCTGAGCACGTACGCATCGCCTACATCCTCTAAATCAACTAGGACACAGGTCCTGGATAGTATCTCACTCCTAAGCTCTGGTACGGCGTTAGCTATTTTGACTAGTTCTTGATCAAGTGCATTCCTCAACTCATTAATCACCTTAACAAGCTCACTCAATCTCTCGCTCAAGTCCATACGAAGCACCGTAGTGAACTCCGATTAAACTTTTAATAGCGATTACCTCAACATGTCTTTGGGGTGTGCAATACGTGACATTAATAGAGGTACGGTGGCATGGCCGTGGTGGTCAAGGAGTTGTCACCGCTAGCGAACTTCTAGCTAACGCAGCTATCTTCGAGGGAAAGTATGCACAGCACTTCCCTGAGTTCGGTCCTGAAAGAGCTGGAGCACCAGTTAGAGCATACACGAGAATAAGTGATGAACCAATAGAACTACATACAGGAATATATGAACCAGATATAGTTGTTGTAATAGATCCAACACTACTCGTAAACATGGATATTCTGCTCTCAGGCCTAAAGAGAGGAGGAGTATTTGTGATAAACATCAGTGAACCACCAAGTGAGCTAAAGGAGAGGTGCAAGGAGTTAGGTGCTAAGCTGTACTACGTAGATGCTACGAAGATAGCATTGGAGATCTTCAAGAGACCATTCTTCAACACACCAATGCTAGGAGCACTACTCAAGGCAACTGGAATAGTTAAATTGGAGTCCGTACATGAAGCAGTTAAGCGTAGGTTCAAACCTGAGATAGCTGAGCTAAATATCAAGGCTATTAGTAGGGCATTTGAGGAGGTGAGATCTGCATGAGCTGCTTAGGTTCCTGGAAGGAAATGCCTATAGCAACTTTAATACCTGAACCAGGTAATAGCGTAAAGTACAAGACAGGTAGTTGGAGAGCAGGCTTCAAACCAGTCATCGACCATAGTAAGTGTGTTAAGTGCCTTATGTGCTGGATATACTGTCCAGAACCAGCAATCGTAAGGAAGGAAGATGATAGTGTTGAGATAAACTATGACTACTGTAAGGGATGTGGGATTTGCGCAAAGGTTTGTCCACGTGGAGCAATTCAGATGGTTCCTGAGAGGTGAGGGTAGTTGGGTAAGAGACTGGGATTAACTGGAAATGAAGCTGTAGCCTATGCTGTTAAGCAAGCCGATGTAGATGTTATAGCTGCCTACCCAATAACACCACAGACGGTAATTGTTGAGAGACTTAGTGAGTACGTAGCTAATGGAGAACTAGATGCTGCATTTGTACCAGTAGAGAGCGAGCACAGTGCGCTCTCGACAGTTGTCGGTGCAGCAGCCACCGGTGCAAGAGTATTCACAGCAACCTGTTCACAAGGTCTAGCACTCATGTGGGAGATCCTGTACATAGCCTCAGCACTCAGACTACCAATAGTCATGAGCATAGCCGCCAGAGCACTATCAGCACCAATAAACATACACTGTGACTATAGTGACGTAATGGGTACGAGAGATGCGGGCTGGATAACACTATTCGCTGAGAACGTACAGGAAGCATACGACAACATAGTACAGGCATTTAGAATAGCAGAGGATCCAGAGGTACTGCTACCAGTGATGTGTGTACACGATGGATTCATACTGAGTCACTGTCTTGAGGTAGTCGAGGTACTTGAGGATGAGCAGGTAAGGAACTTCCTACCTAGGAGAGATAGACCAAACGTACTAGACCCATCAAAACCAATAACTCTCGGACCAGTTGGACTACCTGATTCATACATGGAGTTCAAGAGGCAGCAAGATGAAGCGATGAAGGTAGCGTACAGGAAGGTGAAGGAGGTTGGTAAGCTCTTTGGTGAGTTAAGTGGTAGGTACTACGACGTAGTACATGCTTTTGGTGTCGAGGATGCTGATGTAGTGGCAGTGTGTATGGGTTCAGCAGCTGGAACAACTAGGTACGTAGCTAGGAAGTTAAGGGAGAAAGGGTTGAAGGTAGGTGTGCTCAAGATAAGGATGTTCAGACCATTCCCGAAGAATGAAGTTAGAGAACTACTGAAGGGAGCTAAACTAGTGATAGCTATGGATAGAGCAACTAGCCTAGGTGGAGCTGGTCACCCACTGCAGATGGAGTTAGCAACAACGTTCTACACATGGAGACAGAAACCACTAATCATGAGTGTAGTCTATGGTCTAGGTGGTAGGGATCTAACTCCAATGGACATAGAGAGAATGTTCAACATAGCTCTCGAATACGCAAAGAAGGGTGAGGTACCTGAAGAAGCTCTCTGGTTAGGTTTAAGAGAGTAAGGGGGTGAGTGGTTTGGTATCTATAGGTGTTGTGTGGCCATCCTTCCCTAAGGAAATCCGCACACTTAAGGACCTACCTAGAGAGGAATTACTAGCACCTGGACATAGGCTATGTTCGGGATGTGGTGCCGCCATAGTAGCTAGAATGGCACTTAAAGCACTTAGAAGACCAACAATAGTCGTTGTACCAACAGGTTGTCTAGAGGTAGCCACAACAATTTACCCATATACATCCTGGAGAACACCCTGGATACACGTAGCATTTGAGAACGCAGCAGCTGTAGCCTCTGGTATTGAGGCTGCTTGGAAGATCCTGAAGAAGAAAGGTTACAGGAAGGAGGATATAGATGTACTAGTTCTAGGTGGTGATGGAGGTACATTCGACATAGGAATGCAAGCACTATCAGGAATGTTAGAGAGATTCCACGATGTAGTTTACATATGTTACGACAACGAAGCATACATGAACACAGGTATTCAGAGATCATCAGCAACACCACCAGGAGCTTGGACAACAACAACACCATTCGGTAAGGTATGGCCAGGTAAGCTAGAGAGGAAGAAGGATCTAATTGGTATAGCTGTTGCACACGGTATACCCTACGCAGCAACAATATCGATAGCGTACCCACTAGACTTCATTAAGAAGGTAAGGAAAGCACTAGAGGTAGATGGACCAGCAGTACTACACGCAATAGCTCCATGTCCAAGAGGTTGGAGATTTGATCCAAGTGAAACAGTGGAGATCGCTAGATTAGCAGTTGAGACAGGATTCTTCCCACTATATGAAGTCGAGAACGGTAAGCTAAAGATCAATGTAAGGAGAACAAAGCCAGTTGAGGAGTACCTGAAGAGACAAGGTAGATTTAGACACCTACTTGAGAGACCAGAGTACAGATCATTCCTTGAATGGATTAAGAAGACTATAGACGAAATGTGGGAGAGACTAGAGAAGCTGGAGAAAGCTGGTGTAGTCTAACTCATAAAATCCTCCTCCTTTCCCCCGCAACCCTATACACAGCCATAGGTGGGAATGATTGAGTAAAATTGGTAGAGCTATACTCTTCCTCACCATACCATTCATAGTCAACATCCTGTGTACACTAGTCAATACTTTCACAATTCCCCAGGAAATCTGGAGAGCAGTCGAGATCATACTGAGAACGAGGTATTGGAAACAGTCCTCATTTCAGAACCTGCTTGATCTTTCTGAGACCACGTCTTGCTACTAGTATTGCTGATGCTGTGTGCTTGTCAACTCCATACCTCCTCGTGACCTCACTATGTTCCTCACTGTGTGTTGTTCCCCTAGGGTCTACCTCGATCACTGGTACACCATGCTCCCTAGCTACTTGGGTGATGTCGTCGATAGTCCTTGCACGGAACCTTGGCACCCTGTAGTTGTACCTCGGGTTAGTGCTCCAGCCCCTCGCCTGATCCTAACGAGCTTGAGTGTCTTGAGTACCTTAGGCCCCTCAACAGCTACAGCAAACTCCATCCCTCGGTTGGTACGGAGTTCGGTGAAGAGCTTGTGCAGTCCCTGGATGACGAATCCTCGTACACCTCTCCTATCTCGACCAACGGTGACCAAGTGCTCGAACCAGATTGTACCGAGGTCAACGACATCACCTGTCTCGTCAACTAGGGCCCAGTTCACTCGGTCAGTATTGACGTCGAATCCTAGGACGTATTCCACCTCCTCAATGCCAATGGTTTCTTCCTCACGCTGAACCCACTTCCACCATACCTCGTGAGGTACCGTGACCTGAAGGTACCCGTTGCAGGCACTAGGTGTGTAGTCGTGTATCACTACTCTAGCATCGTATGAAGTACTACCGCTGTCAGCTAACTCAAGAAGCTCACTTAGCATGTACCTGAACCTCCTACTGAGCTGTGCACGTTGAGACAGCTAAGTGGTTTAGGGAGGTGTACCTATCGCATAGGGAGAGGTACATAGGTATTGTTAGGGAGCAGGTTGAGAAGCTAGGAACAGACATCGAGGAGTGGTCGAGCAAGCTCATACCGTTCCCAAGGAGGACACTACGTGAGGAGATCTACAGGGCTAGTGAGCTAGCTCTAGGTAGGAGGATTGAGCTGTATGACTTGAGGAAGTTCTTCGCAACACACATGGCCCTGAGAGGAGCACCAGGTCAAGTCGTTGACATACTGCAGGGAAGAACACCACCAAAGGAATTCGAAGTCCTGATGAGACACTACGTAACCATCGGTCAAGGAACGTGGATACAGGACCTCAGGAACTGGTACAACAAGTCCGCATCAAAGATACTGCACTAGGTGTAGTCGTGGTACTAGCTACGTTCTTGATCACTGTTACTACCGTCATTGAGAGACTTTTAACTCAAACATACGTAATCGTAACATGTATAGACAGTGTGGGAGGGGTCACATGAAGAGAGCTGTATTCTTAGGGTTATCAGTGGTCTGTATTGTACTGGGTATAATCACTGTACTACCATTTGGACATAAGGAGTCACACTACGTACCTGGGTACTACCCTATATGTTCAGTAGCACCAGTATCCACCATAGTAATGTTCGTAATAGCTGGCATACTATACCTCATAGCCAGAAGGATCAAAACATCGTAGGTTTTGAACTACTTTCCCTCCTCTCTTCTACACAGCTCCTAGTGTGTAGCTACTTGAGTTTCTCCAGTGTTCACGAGGTACCTTAACCTCGGTAGTGAACGTACCTGTGGTGTCTAGGTAACAGCGATATCGCTGAGCAACACCCGCACAACCACACCCTGCACAGCGATATACTGCGTGCTAGCACCCTCATCGACAATCCATGTGTCTAACTTAGTGAATTTTACAGTTACTGAACGTCCATGTGGTGGAAACTAGCAAAGGTAAGTGACACATGTCGTCAATCACCGACACATGAACTACGTGACAGACACACGAACCATGTGGCAGAACCTAACACACGAACCACAAACCACAAGAAGATCCCAAGCAAACAACACAACACCGAGGAGGTGAGGGACAGTGAGCAACAGCACGAAGTACAGACAGAGAAACAACAAGAAACGTAAGGCTGTACAGGTCATAGGTCAAGCACACGTAAACGAGAAAGGCGGCGTAGTGGAGATCTACCCATAGACACCAAACAAAACAAGATACTGCTCCTACCCCTACTTAGGGTATATACTACGCAAGTGTACACAGGGATATAATACACACCCCAAGCAGAAGCCTAACTTTTTGCAGAAGACAAATGACCATGCTGCAGAACCGCCGCAAAAACTGTAAACACAGAAACAGATACATGAACTACATGCACAGCACCCACAAATTCAAGACCAACACTACAAAACACCTAACATCCAACCACATCAGTAAAATTCTCTTAAAATAACTGTAGACACGAAACATGTAAACGCTTAAAATAAGAGAAAAAACAAAGAAGAACAAAGAGGATTCTGGGTGTCTACAAGGTGAACCATGTCTACACACAGAAGTAGTAGAAGAAGCATTACATACCTTACTGTCTTTCCTCTGTAATTTCTACTATGTTCTTTTCTTTTGCTTGTCTTCCTGTCTTTATGTAGTCTTGTGTAGTTATGAGGGTTGTTGAAAGTAATGTAGTTGTAGTAGTGAGTATGGGATGCTAGTTGCTTCTAACTTGAGAGGTCTCATGTTGTTCAGCACCATATCTCACTTCTCTCTAAGGATCTTGACTACATCTATGTGTAAGCTCATAGGCTATACTTGGAGGTAAAGCTGCTTCTCTTATGAGCCACCTTAGAGTTTCTCACCTTGAGAATCCTCTACTTGGAAACTCCTTAATCCTAGCCTTAAATCGCTCCATACACTCAACATGTACTCTATAAGCTAGGTCTGTAGTCCCTCTAGTGTATTCTTCAGGAATTTTCACATACTCTTCCTTAGAACCTATGATAGTCTTGCATATAGGGCAGTAATCACCATACCTCTTCCAACACTCTAGCCAGAGTGCTTCATCTATGCAGAATTCCATAGATGCTTTAAGTTCCGTTGAAGCTCTCACGAGCTGCCCAGAAACCTCAATTACATTCTCCCTACCTCTTAGTGACTTCTTCAATTCATCAGGATGCTCTATACGTTTCCAACAATCTTTTAATAATACGTTTAGAAATGCTTCAGCATCAATTGGTCTACCTAGTACCCTAACTAAGTTATTGAAGCCTTGCTGTAGTCCCTCGAGGATATTAAATACAAGTCTCTCGATACTCACTATACCGTAGGGTGGATCGCAGTTTCTGCATAGAATCCATGCTTGTCTCTAGTAAGTGTTTCTGTATAGCCCTACCTCCCATAAGTCACCAGGAATAGTAGTGCCTTGAATCCCAATGACCATTAATGATAGCCTTGGAGGGTACGTAACTACCCTGAGAGATCTGAAAGAGAGATCCTGAAAAAGTAAAAATATTGGAACTTTAATTATTAATGGTCCATTAAGTAACCTCTAAGTGAAGAAGTAATCAACTCCATAATTCTTCATGAACACATAACATGCCCTTAAGGTAACCTAACAGCCTTAGTAAACTTAACTTAAATACTGTAACTCCTACATCAGGGTACCCTACTAAAGTAAACTTAGGTATTGAAGTTACTACATGAAGCATTAGTCTCTTCAGTGTTAAAGTCTTAAATAAGTAACTTGAAATGCCTTGATAATACGCATCCCTTGGCTTATGTAGTTTAGTAATATGCAAACACCAAGCATCATTACAGATAATCCACTTGTACCCTTTACTCTCAATGAAACGTCTTATGTATTCATCCTCACCTACATGGAGGTAACTGGGTATTTTTATACCCTCTATAGCTTCCTTCAGTATCAAGGTATTCCCTGTAAATGCCTTTTTTCTAGAGGTTTTAGGTAGTGCTACTTTACCGAATCTACGTTTTACCTTCATTCTAGCTTCCAAATGCCTTCTAGGAAGTATTACAGGTACATCTCTTCCCACTACAGCACCTACGTTATCTCTAATACATTTCCTTATTTTGCTATACCATCCTGGACATAGTATACAGTCAGTGTCAACGAAAATAAAGTAATCAGTTTCTACTGCTTTAATACCTAACATTCTTGAACTAGCTCTTGTACCATACTTATCCTCAATTATGTAGTAGTTAATACATTTAGAATCTAAGTACCTACAGATAACTTCTAGAGTTCCATCAGTAGAACCACCATCCACTATGATGATCTTATTAATCGGTATATTACTTACTATGGATTGAAGGCAAAGTTCAAGAACTCTCCTACCAGGCCAATGGCTTACGCAATTGTAAGTAAGTAATACAACATCTACCTTCTCCATGTAATCACCGATCAGTTTTACCTTCACTAAGCTGGTAGGTAGTGTGGGCAATATAAAGATTTGAACTGAAAAGTTAAGAGCTGCTGATCCTGTTAATATTGTGAAATGCCCTTAGAGGCGCATTAAGCGCTTGAATTGTTCTTCACACTTACCAATAACATCTCTGAAGTTATTAATGTCCTTCATGATGTCTGCTGGTAATCTACAGAACTTCTCAGCTAAATACTCATGAACTATGTGCTTAGGCATTAAGTAGATCCTCTAAGGTATTCTCTAAGTTCTTCTTCACCCCATACTTCAACGTATTTCCCTGAGCCTAGATCTGGAATAACTATGATTACTTTCTTAACTTTCTTTTTAGCTTCAATAACTTGTTCATTCCTCTGAACCTCAACAATCACTAACTCACCACTTGGTGATTGAGCTACTACGTCATGTCTAGCGATATCGCTATAGCTAAGTCCTAGAGATGGTGCAACCCTGTACCTAAGTTCATCATCACTAACATCTTGAATACTCTGTATATCTTCTCTTCCTCTCTTCTCAAGTGCTCTAACTTAATTAGTAGTAGGTCCCTCATGACTTCTGGTTTCTCTACCTGTACATCTGCTAGGTACCTCATGATTGCCAGCTTGACGAAATCACTCCTAGTGATTTCCAGCTCATCGCATATCCTCGATATCCTCTCGAAATCCTCAACTGAGACTCGACAGGATAGGGGCTTGGTTCTCCTACTCACCTCAACTCAATCCCAAGGCTCTCACCTTCTCGTGAATTATGGCGTGAAGTTTGAGTAGGAGCTCAAGGTCGAGGCGCACCGGCGGTGCTATGGTGCTCCATTGTGTACCATCGTCGTTCCTCACCAGTTCTTGGATTAGCAGGTATAGTGTGTTAGCGCTTAGGTTTCTACTGGTTCCTAGCTGTATCCTATACCTAAATACTCGCCCATCTCTAGCCATCACCTGTCCGCACCAGATAACCCTTGGTCTCTCTTGTTTCTCGCTCTTGGCATGCTCAGCCACCTCCTTAGCATTTGCTCGTTTAAGGTAGTTATTGCTGAGTTTCATTTGCTTCATTTCCCACACCTCTTAGGATGGTTGCTAGCTCTCTAGCACATAGCCTCAGTTCATTTGCTAAAGGATCACCTTCAAGTAGTGCTTCAGCAAGCTCTTGAATTACCTCGGCTAGTTCGAATAAACGCTTTTTAAGGTATCGTCTCCATATACACCTCGGGTACCCAAGCCCCTCACCCTCACGCCTCTCTTTATCCTTCTAGCGGTATGAGCACCAGTAAGAACTTGCTACCTCTAAGTGCTTCAGCTATGGTGCTCTGGTCCTGAGGCACGTATATGACGTACCGCTTACCTTGCCGTGCAATCGTTCTAGTACCTAGTACTATGGCGCCCCTCCTCAACAGCTCCCGAAGAAACTCCTCAATCACATCCAATCACCCTGTGAACTCTGAACAGCACTCCTATTGGTTTGTAGTGCCGAGACTACCGACTTCGTCTCTATTGCTGTTCAATTTTGAACTCGTCCAGGAACTCAGGTTGGGTTAAGAGACGTTGCATGAATCCTCATCAACATATACATGTTCAGCAACTGCACGCCTGTGCTATGTGGAGGAGAAGTGGCTTTGGAGCCCCGGCCGGGATTTGAACCCGGGACCTCCCGCTTACGAGGCGGGCGCTCTACCGAGCTGAGCTACCGGGGCTTCTCTGTTGGTGTGTTCTTTGGTTGAGTTTTTATGTTTTTGTCTTTCTCTGCTTTTTGGTGGGTTCTCTGTGGTTCTTGATCTTGAGCGTGTTGTGTCTGTGATTAGGGAGGTTTGTTCTAGGTTTGAGGATGTTGTGTATGCTGTTCTCTTTGGTTCTTGGGCTCTTGGTGTTGCTAGGCCGTACAGTGATGTCGATGTTGCTATTAAGTTGAGGTACTGTGGTGGTGATTGTTTGAGTAGGGTTTTGGATATTGGTCTTGCTATTGAGGATGTTCTTGGTGTTCACGTAGATGCTATTCCGGTTGATCTAGCTGATACTGTGCTTAGGTATGAGATCTTCTCTTGTGGTAAGTTGGTTTTCTGTAGGGATGAGGGGGTTTTCTGGGATGATTATCTCAATGCTATTGATCAGTTTCTCGATTTTGAACCTGTTTTTAGGAGGTTTTCGAATAGGGTTATTGAGGAGGTTCTTGATGCCTACTCCAGGTGTGAGGGTTAGAGTTGAGAGGTTTTGGCGTGCTGTTGGTAGGTTGAGGTTCTTTTCCCAGCTTTCTCTTGAGGAGTTTCTCAGTAGTGAGGATAGGGTTGATGCTTGTGAACGTAATCTTGAGGTCGCTATTGAGGCCTTGATTGACGTTGGTGAGTTCTTGGTTGCTAGGGTCTGTTGTGAGGTTCCTAAGTCGTATACTGACATCTTCAGGATCTTGAGTAGGTATGGTGTCTTACCTCCTGATGTTGTTGGTAGATGTATTGAGTTGGTTAAGCTACGTAATATCTTGATTCATAACTACGTCTATGTCTCACCTACTGATATTCATGGGAAGTTGTCTTCGTTGTGTGACATACTTATTAATGTTATGGGTAGGTTTCTTGAGTTTATGAAGTGTAGGGGTATTGATCCTTGAGTATTTGGGTGTGGTCTCTATGGTCTGTATTAGGGCTCTCTGCTTCCACTGTGATTTGAGGTTGTTGTCTAGGTTGGGTGAGGTTATTGATGTTGCTCGTGAGTTCGTTCGTGAGTTTGGTATTAGGTGTCTCTCCTATCGTGTTGTCTTTCCTAGTGGTTTAGGTGGTGTTGATTGGATTAGTAGGTTAGCTGAGGTATGTGATGATGTGGGTGCTGATTACTTTGCTGTTTACTGGGGTTCGTTCTCTAGTGCTGATGTTCGTGAGGTTGTTGAGGGTCTTTCTGTTAGTGAGAAGTTCTTTACTTCGGTTCTTGTTCCGTGGGAGTTTGCTCTATCTCATGATGCTCTATCTCATGTAGCTAAGATTGTGTGGAGGATTAGTGAGGAGCTTGGTTGGCGGGGTTGTACGAGATTTGCTATTGTGTTTGGTGATGTGTATGAAACTCCGTACTTTCCAGCTACTAAGTATGTTCGTGATACTGTTTCTCTATCTCTTCTCTATCCAGGTGATTTACGATTTGTTGAACCTAGTTACTCATCTCTTGAGAGTTTCCTTAAGGGGTTAGGTGAGAGGTTTTTGAAGTTCTTGAGTAGGTTAGCTAATGCTATTGGTTTCCCTCACTTCGGTATTGATTACTCGCTCTCTCCTTGGTTGAGTGAGAGTGTTGCTAGAGTTTTTGAGTGGTGGGGTTGTCCGTTGGGTAGTGTTGGTTGTGTTTACTTGCTTCATTTCCTTAATGAGGTTTTGAGGTCTGTTGCTGAGAACATGGGTGGTCTTGGTTACTGTGAGGTGATGCTCCCTCTTGCTGAGGATGATGTACTTAAGGAGTACGTTAGGTCTGGTGTACTCAATATTTATGATCTAATGTTTTACTCCTCTATCTCTGTTGCTGGTCTAGATATGGTACCGATATCGATGAGTGAGGGGTTTGAAGCTACTTTCATGTTAATTCGCGACTATGCGGTTTTAGTGTCTAGATTTCGTAGACCTAAAGCTCTTAGGTTGATTCTCGTTCCTGAAGAACCAGGTAGTGAGGTTGCTATGGGATTCTTTGGTAGGGTCCCTATTCTCTCGATGAGGGGATTAAAGAGATAGCTCCCTACTCCTTACCTAGGTACTATGAAGGTTGAGAAGCCTATTAAGTCAACTAGGGTGTGTGCTACTGTGAGTACTGTTAGTTTTCTTCTTCTAACGTACACTAGTCCAAAGACTAGTCCTATGGTGAATGTTATTAATATGTGGAGTGGCCATACGTGGAAAACTCCGAACGCTATTGCCTGTATTATTACTGCCTTCTTAAATCCTACCAGTTTCTCCAATGCTGTTACTCCATATGCTCTGTAAATCACTTCCTCACATACACCTGATATGAATGGTATGGCAAGTGCGTTGAAGTACCTAGCCCAGAGAGGTACGTGCTTAATCATGTCATACCACCATGACCAGTATTTACCTACATCACCACTATAGTACAGGTTAGCACTGATCAGTGATTCCAAGAAGAAGAGACCTTCACAGAAGAGTACTAGCAGAGCAATCCACCCAATACACCTTACGTTCCTCACATCATCCCTATATAGGTCGCTCAATCTAATACCAAGGTCTCTAAGTAGGTATATTGCTAGTAAGATCTCAGTTACCGACGTAATTACTACCTGGTAGCTGTATAGCCTGGTCATGAGTAACATAACTCCTCTCTCTGGCGTGTGTATCCAGAAGACATTAGGGAGTACGTTGCTGGGCTCATTAACAGTGGTGAGAGTCCGTACGTGATTAGGGACATCACTAAGGCGCTTAAGAAGTTCATCAAGGTAGTCATCACTCCTAGAGAGCCGTACCTAGGTAAGCAACTGTACGAGAGCTTCAGAATGTACAGACCTGAGCAGGAGAAGGTAAACTACAGACCACTAACCCTCGAGGAGGTTAAAGCCATCTTCAACAGGCTCTGGAGATAGTGTGAAGTCTAAGTCGCTGAGTGCTCTACGTAGGTACCTAAGGTGTTCCCTAATTGTCTTCTCCGACCTACCTTCACTCCTAAGTACCTTCACGAAGTACTCAATATCCTCCTCACTGACCGTGTACGTACTTGAGCAAGCCCTAATGTAGTCACCTAGGTAACGCTCTAGGTACGTGATCAAGATCTTCCTGAACTCTGGATCTCTAAGTGCCTTAGAGATCACCTTGATTATGTCGTTGACGGTAGCCTCCTCTACAGGTGGTTTCTCACCAACAACCTCAACATACTCATCAACTGTCAAGTACTTGAGTACAGCTCTAAGCAACTCATCGGTAACAGGTCTCAACCCCTTCCTCACCCTGTAGATGTAGGTCCTATCGTAACCTAGGTCACTAGGTCTAACACCTTTAGCAAGTACGTACTCAAGCAACCTCCTCCTAACATCCTGAGGAATGAGGGAGATATTCACTAAGCTAGGATCCATAACATGCAACACCTCCACAATACCCCACATACCTGAACTCCAACAGTAACTCCAACAGGAATTCCAACCTGAATCACATGCATATATGCATTACGTTGCACATGCATACAGACACGGTCTCGTAAGCGGGAGGTCCCGGGTTCAAATCCCGGCCGGGGCTCCAAAGCCACTTCTCCTCCACATAGCAAACCACAGCACCTCCCTAACACGCATGTAGTGCCTGAAGAACTCAAACAGAATACCCTATTCGAGGCAAGAGCTAATGGAAGCACTAAGGCCTTCGTATGTGCAAGCTACTATCCTGAGAGTACTGATAATGTCATCCCTAGGACTTGAAATCTGTCGTGAAAACACAGTTCCATTCTCCAGCCAACATAGGTATGTGAAGAACTTCAGTAGAAGACTACTCCCTACTTGGACTGCGTCAATTTCTAAGGGTGAAGTTAAGAAAGGAAGCAAGATAACTAGCGCTATAGCAATTGACTACTTGACAATCTCCTGTGTACTAGAGCACGACCAAGAAATCACATTCAGCTCCATAGCTAATCCAAGAAATATCTTCGAAATAAGCAATTCAAGGAAGTTACTACTAATCTTGTGTGTAAGGGGGATAAGTTTACCTCTTAGTGGCTAGAGCGTGGTATTTACAGACAGTAAGTTTCACTTGTCCTTATGTGAAACTCAAGAGTACTCCAGGAGACTGAGCTACTGATCCTTACCACAATACTCATCCATAATCTCCCTCTCAGACAACGAAGCTAAAGCATAAAGCACTTGAAGTAGTGAGCTACGAAAGTGCTCATGATATTGCGTGTATTGCTGATAGTGCTTGATGAAGCTACTCTGAATCTTCGCATTGAACGACTTGTCAACTAAAGTCAGATACGTAAGGGCCACGATATGTCCACAGACTAGGCTTAAAACCTCACGAATAATTCTTCTTAACAGCACGACCGTATCTCCATGAGAACACCCTAGCTGCTTTAGCTTTTCAATAGCTTCCTTTAGTCGAGTTAGCTTCATCTTACGTACCCTTCCTCTGTAATCAAGGTAGATTATGTGCTTAATTTCCTCAGGGCGGGCAACAAAGAGAGTTAATACGTTGCATGGGTCCCTACCAATTCGAAGCATAATATCTTCTACCAGCCCGCAAGCAGAGTACTCTGGCCTGCTGTAGATGGGAGGAGTATAGGTAGTGAAGGAGAAGGGTAAGTTTGATATGTGAGAAGCGTAGTAGCTTAAGATGAGGTAGTCTTTGTACTTCTTGACTTCAATTTCGATTATCCTATCCAGAAAGTGATGTAGGGTGAAGTACTTCAGACCAATTTCTCCATATCTTGGGTACACAATACCTTCTACAACCTTTACGAGAGCTTCAATATTGTATCTAGTTACGTCATGTAAGGTAACACAATCTACCAGTTTGTCAATTTCAGGATTTGAGTACCCCAGGAGCTTCTCACCTATAAACCTATGGAGCTTCCATGTAGACAATGACAACACCTCGTGAACACGGTTTCATGCTAGATCCTACAAAGGAATAGGTGGGCTCATTAATTAAAGTGTGAAAAATCTGATTATCAACTTCATTATCCGCTGGTTTCTGCTCATGATCACTTGTGTCTTAGTGCAAATGCTACGTCTTGAGGGAGCGCTATAAGGTTCACGACCATAATTATCAACGGTAGTACATTACCTGTTGCTATATAGTGTACTGCTAGTATTGGTGTTAAAGTATGAGGTGAAAGCGCTATTAGTGCTCTGGCTAACTTGTTCTCTGTTGTGGGTACTACGGTTATGGATACTACTTTCCTTCGTACGAACCTGTGCTCAATGAACCTGAGACATGGTTTCGTACCAAGTGCTAGTGCCATGACTAAATGCAATAGTTCGTGAAGTACAAATCCTAGAGCTATGCCTAGTAGTAGCTCTACTCCATGCAGCTGTATTCACCTCAAGTCTTGGTTAGGTAGCTGAGGTATGTTGCGTAGTATGTTGCTGTTCCTGCTAGTAGTGCAACTATTGTGAAGGGTATAGCCATCTTAGCGTAGTAAGCGAAGGTAATTCTCCTACCTGTTTCTCTTTCACCAATTCTAACAGCTGCGTAAGCTGCCATACAGCCTATGAATGACCCACCTCCACCAATGGTTACTCCGAGGAGCATTGCCCAAGCTAGTACCACCTTGTCTATACCAAGCATTGTACTTAATTTCGTCACTACAGGGACAAACGCTGCTACAAGCGGTACGTTATCGATGAACGATGATGATGCTGCGCCTATCCCAATAAGGACTAGAGGCACTAGGAGACTACTGCCGCCACTAAGGTGCTCTATGGCTTTAGCTATGTCACCAGTAAGTCCAACACCATCTAGGAAACCGACTAGGTAGAACATCGCTATGTAGAATCCAACTAACTTAATATCAACAACCTTCTCGAAGAATTCCCTCAAATTCCTAGCAACCCTCCTCCAGTAAATCAGCAGTAGTGGGATTACCGCTAGTGCTGCGCATGTAGTTAGGTTGAAGCCAAGTTCACGTCTTAAGCTTAGCAGTGTAGCCTTAACTGCCATAGCTAGTAGTGTAGCCATCATGTAGTTACTGAATCTAGGTTCCTGTACACATGCTCTAGCCTCACCTCCTACACCTGTGTAGAACTCCCTATCAGCTATCTTAATGATTGTTGGCATGAGTAGGAGACCTGCTATCGAGCTAGCTATCACTATGAAGAACATTGATGGTCTCCAGTTATATATTATGAAGTCAGTGAAGGTTAAACCATATGCTGATGCTACGATCGCTGCCTGTGGATCCCCACATAGTAGTGCTGATCCACTTAGGTTTGAGCCAAGTGCTGAAACTATTAGAAGTGGTATGGGGTTCACTCCAAGCGCTCTCGAGACTGCAAAGACTATTGGCGCCATTATTATGACGACAGTAATGTTCTCTAGCCATAGACTGAGGAGGAGGCTCACCATACCAATGACTATCACGACTAGACGAATTGAACCACCTGTTAACTTAAGTGACTTAGCTACTATCCACATAGCTAATCCACTATCTTCAATAGCCCAAGAGAGCGCTGATGCAAGTACTATAAGCCCAATAACATCGAGATCTACGTACGGTAGTGCCTTTACTGGATCCATGAACCCAAGTGCGAGCGCTAATGCTGTAACGATTATAGCTGCCGTGGCTGCTGTCTTAAGCCTATCAGCATTAAATGCTATAGCGATGACTAGACCTAAGTAAGCTGATCCAACCACAACTTTACCAACTAACTCGCTAATCACCTTCTCATCCTCTTGCAAGCACAAGGGACTGTCATAATTTACTGTCATAATTTTAAGTTTTTACACTTAAGTGAGTGTAGTACATGTTACCAATCTACAGCCTACCCAATGGAAAGGAGATAGAACCTTACTCAACATTGTTGATTAAGAGTAAACGACCTTGACGCAATCTTCGGGAATCCTAACCCAAACACTATCACCAGGTTTTAGATTGAGTTTCTTAACTTCACGAGTGGATGCACATACCTTCAGCTTGATGCCGTTATACCTGACGAGGACTTCATAGTAACTTAGTCGGTACTTCATCTTCTCAACTCTACACCTCAGCACGTTACCAGCACCAGTACTGTCCTTATGGATTTCTAAGTCACCTGAATTTACTGCTAATAAAACTCGAGATCCAGCACCTATCTTGGTAGTTGACTTAACCTTAATTACTACTCCACACAGGTCAACTAAGAGAACTCCATTAATGAAACCAACTACTTTACCTTCGAGGAAGTTTACCAGTCCTTGACTACTGAGTAGTCCTACGTAGTGTGGATTACAGAGGATTTCAGTTAGTTGGCCAGAGTAAACTACTTTACCGTTGAACATTAGTGCAACCCGAGTACCTAGCTCAAGTGCTTCAACAATGTCATGAGTTACGTGTATTGCTGTAAACTTCAGTGAGCTGTGAAGTTTCTGAAGGAATTTAATTACCTCTTCACGAGTTCTGTAGTCTAGAGCTGATAAGGGTTCGTCTAGGAGTATAGCTTTAGGTTCAACAACTAGGGCTCTAGCTAGAGCAACTCTCTGCTGTTCACCACCACTTAAGGTCTTTGGATTTCTATGTAGTAGGTGACTGATACCCAGTACATCAGCTATCTCACGTACTCTCCTCTTAACCTCACGTCTACTGTAGCCCCTTACCTTGAGACCGAAAGCTATATTCTCCTCAACAGTCATATGTGGGAAAAGACCATAGTTCTGAGGCACGTAGCTAAGACCTCTCTTCTCAGGTGGGTAATCAGTCACGTCAACACCATCGATGAAAATCTTACCTCTCCACGGCTTGTAAATACCTAAGATAGTTTGAAGTAAGACTGTCTTCCCAGCACCTGAAGGACCCATTACGATAAAGTACTCACCCTTACTCACACTCAATGTGATACCTCTTAGCTCAAAATCCCTGAGATTAACCCACACATCTTCGAGGAAAATCAATTACTTTCTACCCCCAAGTACTCTCACTACGGTGAATGCAGTTAGTGTGGTGATTAGTAGTGGGAAAGCAGTTGCCTTAGCTACCTCAAGACCGTAAGTCCAGAATCTCTCCATGACTAAGACATTTATTGACTTAGGGAAGTAAGCAACTACGAGTATAGCACCAACTTCACTCATAGCACGAGCCCAAGATAGTAGTGCTGCTGTAATTATGTGCTTAGTAACTAAGGGTAGAGAGATCTTCATGAAGGTCATGAGCTCAGAAGCCCCTAAGCTTCTAGCTACGTACTCAATCTCTGGATCAACCATATCGAAGCCCTCCTTAATAGTATCAACAGCAAGAGGTACAGAGACAAATACCATAGCAAATACAATACCCCAGAAGGAATCCTCAATCCTCATACCTAAGTTAGCGAGTAAAGTACCGAGAGGTGCTCTAGAGCTATACGCTAGGAGAACCATGATGCCAACAACTCCATGAGGTATTGCCAGTGGTAGATCTATCACAGCTTCAATCAAACCCTTGCCCGGAAACCTATACCTAGCAAGTGCATACGCTAGAGGTGTACCAAGGATGAGGAGAATCAATGTAGAAGTTGTTGCAGCTAACATACCTATGTACATAGCCGAGGTGGCTTCTTCATCAAAACCATACTTAAGTACATAGTTTAAATCTGTGGTAGCTACGAAGATGAGGAGTGGGGCTAGTAAGAAGAATATGAGCACCCCACCAATAGCATAGAATACAGTAGCTAGTCGAGACATAGCTACCCCCCAATCACGACCAATCTCCTCAAGTCCTCAGGTACCTCACCAAAACCAAGAGGTGGTACTAAAGGTGGTTGACCATTTCTCTCAAATACTTCCCTACCCACATCACTGATCAGTAACTCAACAAACTTCAGAGCTAACTCCCTGTGGGGTGCGTTTAGAGGTACAGTAATTCCGTAAATTATGGGCTTACCTATAATGACCTTCTCCTTCTCGCTACCAGCAAATAGGTGAACGATAACTTTACCGTACTTACTTCTCAATTTAGGTGAACCTAAATTAATTTCAGGAGGTAACTCAATGTACTTAAGGCCCTTCTGAATAGCAACGCTCCTGTACTCAAATGCATAGTCCAATACACCTGCTTGAAGCAATGCAACTAGCTCAATGCTCTTGCCCCTGATAACTATCCTATCTGGATCTAGGCTTTTGAAGTTCGGTGGTACGTATATGTGGTATGTACCATTCACGTACTCGATCCTAAGGTTTGTCTTCTCCTGAAGGAGGTCAAGTATCTGAGGAGCACTGTAGTACTTCGAGGCTAATGTAAGCACCATGACGGCCCTGTAGCCACAGGGATCATCATTTGGATTTGAGAACCCAAATCTGACACCAGGTCTCAAGAGTATCTCAAGCCAGTTACTACTCGAGATCTCGTTAGCATACTTACTCTTATCGGTGTAGGTTAGCACTATCTCATTAGTAGCAAACACTACGTACCAGCTAGCGTACTTAGGCATCATTAGTTCTGGAATCAGTGTGTAGTCAGCAACAGCAACCACATCAGCTAACTTACCCAGCTCTGTAACCTTTCTCACAGCAACAACACTACCACTAGCCTCAATCTCAACCACAACATTTGAGTGCTTCTTCTCAAAGATTTCACTAAATTCATCGAGAATTCCCTTCAGAGAACCAGCACAGAAGACCTTCAATCTCACAACTTGAGTACGTGAAGGTATGTAGTAGAGTAGGTACAAAGCTACCACTAAACACAGCACGGCAGCTGTCACTATAAGCAGTGTGAGCTTCTTCACGTGGAAACCACCGGTATCGGCAATTAGATATCGAATATATCAGTTTCTCTAAGTGATTGCTTAGGTTAAGCTTCGTCACTAACGCAAGGCTCTATCATTAGCATGGTAACTGCTCTAAATCCTACCTAAAGCAGCTCTAGCTCATAGCCCCTAACTTCAATCCTTCAGAAGACCGTGGCTAGCTTAGATGTATCAATGATAGCCTTCACTAGTGTGAGCTAGTGGGAATGAAGCTTTAGTTCAGAATTGAGGTAGTAAGCGAAGGTTCAGGTTCTCCATGCTCTTGTTTAGGTTAGCAAGAAACAAACTTTTTTCAATGATCTCCATCATGAGTTACCTCAGGGGTTTTTCTGTGAGCTATAGAGTATCCATTACTCGTGTTGATGTTTCTATAGATTTAGCTGTTGAGAGAGCTATTGAGTTGATCGGTGGTATCACTAAGTTCGTCAAGAAAGGAGATACTGTTCTCATTAAGCCGAATCTCACGAGAGTTACTTCTGAACCACATGTCTGCACTAGTCCAGATGTTGTACGTGCTGTGATAAGGCTGTGCTGGAGAGCTGGAGCGTCTAGGGTCATTATTGGTGAGTCCTCACCTGTTGGTGTTGATACTGAGAAGGCGTTTGAGGTCACGGGAATGAAGAAGGGTGCTGAAGAAGAGGGTGCTGAAGTACTTAATCTAAAGAAGTGTCCACAGGTTATTGTTGAAGTACCTAGTGGTAGGATGTTGAAGAGAATTGAAGTTGCTAAACCTGTACTTGAGGCTGATACCCTCATCAACGTACCGAAGCTGAAGACGCACTGTACCTGCCTAATTACATGCGCTATGAAGAACATCAAGGGTGTGCTGAGTGATGCTAGTAAGAGGGAACTACATAGACTAGGTCTCTACGAAGCTCTTGTTGACTTAGTGACCGTTGTTAAGCCGAAGCTCAATGTTGTGGATGGGGTTATTGCTATGGAAGGTCTTGGACCTGTTGATGGTGATCCTGTAGAGATGGGTATTGTGATGGCTGGTGATGACCCATTGGCTGTTGATGTGGTGGCCGCACAGGTAATGGGGTTTAGGGTAGAGGATGTACCTCCTCTCAGAGTAGCTATTGAGAGGGGATTAGCACCTAAGTTAGAGCAGATTGAGGTCTTAGGGGAACCTATTGAGAGGGTTAGGAGGAGTTTCAAGAGACCTGAAGTTGATCTAGAGAAGTACCTCAAGTGCGTTGAGATCTACATGCCTAGAGCGTGCAGTGGCTGTGTCGGTACTATAATGAATGTTTTGAAGATATTTGAGAAGAGTGGGGAGCTAGAGCTACTTAGGAAGTACATAATTATTGCTGGTCCTATAGAGGAGAGTGAAATACCCAGAGTTGCTGGTAAGCAGTTAATTCTCTTCGGTAATTGCACTGCGAGGTATAGGGAGTTGGGTCTATTCATACCTGGTTGTCCACCGAGAATAGGGCTGACAGTACCAACTCTTGAGAGAGGGTGCATAACTGACGTAGAAGAGGAAAGGTACTTGAGGAGACTCAAGAAGAATGGAGAGTAGGGTATATTCGGTACCTACATTAGTTAGCTCTGGTGATGAGCAACCTGATGGTCAGATCAATGACGAAATCGGCTTGGGCTGAAACTTAGTGATGCAAGTGGCCTAACCCGTTCCGGTGTTAGGTCCTGTGGTCTAAACATGAACACGAGTATGAGTACAGTACTGAAGAGTATGTACCAGGTTACACCAGGATTAAGGGACTAGTCTCGCTATTTCACACTTGGGTAGCACAACTAGCTTCCTAGTCGGGATATTGAGTAATGTTCCTAGAGTACATCCAATGTCACTTGCTATTCCACAAAGAATTATCATTAGCCACGGATAGAAACTCCAGGTGGTATTCTCGTAAGTAACAACACGCACAACACCAATACATAGTGCATGAAATGTACTAGCTGCAGTTGATACAGCATCGCTAATCACCAAGACCTTAGTCTTGATATTAGCCCTGGCTATGCCTATATTGAGGAAAACGAAGCTTCTGCTACTAGATGAACATGCATCACAATCAGCACCGAAGATAGCTAAAGAGGTACTTAGTAGCATAAGGAAGCTACGTGATTTACTCAGGATAGTATGGTCCCTTAGAACAGAATGTGAAGTTACACTAGAGCTTGCTAATAATCTACGTACTAGTCAGTAGTAGAGTGGTGTTTGAGGGTAAACCTAGTGAGTTACTAGAGGGCAGAAAGGGACTTAAACCTAGTCAACAGCTCAACACATAGATTACGGAGGATTTCACAGAACCTCCTTCTCATCTCTTTAAATTCCTCCTTGAAGAATAATACGTACCAACCACGTTCAGTAACTTGATCACTAACCAGGTGAACAGCACATACCTCAAGACCTAGGTAAGTGCCTACGGTGTACAGTGCTGAAGTCTCCATATCGACACAACTACACCCATAGACATCCCTAAACCACTGAACCCTCTCAACTGTCTCCATGTAAGGAGCATCCGTAGTCCACACACGAACTACCCTGTAATCAGCATGGAGCTTGTTAAGAACCTCACGCACCATGTTAAGCAACTTCCTCGATGCAAAAGATCTCGTTGCACCTGGTCTATAAATTCTCGAAACCCCTTCATCCACAATAGCTTCCTCAACAACAACCACATCACCAGGCCTCAAATCATCACATAGACTACCGACATAACCACAATAGATGACATTACTTTACACCACACACCTTTAACTCCTCAAGTACGGCGGCTGCTGAAGGAGCACCTGGTAGAGTTTCAACAATGAGTAGACGCTTACCTGATACCTCAATCAAGTAAGGTAGTGTACTTCGGTACCAAGCACTAACCTGCTTAATGCCGGGCACAATCTCGCTCAGTACCTTGATGATGGTAGGTATCGTGAGTAATGCAAGGTCACTATACCTTATGTCCTCTAGCTTAACCCTACCACCGTACCTGTATGCGAGAGCCTCTTCAACAAAAACCTCTGGTGAGACAATTCTCTGGTTCATACATCATCGCGAGACCAAGTTGTTAATAGCCATTTTGCTATTTCCCTGACGTATGTAGTTGAGCCCTTAACTAGCTGTGCTAGCTGAAACGATCTATATATTTGTGAATTTTTGTGAGGTAGAGTGGTGATCCTCGTGGTTGATCCCAGAGTATCTAAGTTGGCGGAGGTACTCGTCAAGTACTCAACAGAAGTTAGGAAGGGAGATGAGGTAGTTGTATCAGCTGGTTTACAAGCAGTACCACTCATAAGGGAGTTAGTGAAGTACATCGTCGCTTCAGGTGGTTACCCAGTTATCGTATCCCTATCTGATGAAGTTACACGAGAGGTCTTCCTAAGGTACGCACCTGATGAAGTACTCACCTACACACCTAAGATATCCAAGCTAATTCTCGAGAATGTCGATGTCATGATACAGGTAGATGCACCACAACACACCAAACCCTTCGTAACAGTTGATCCGAGAAAGCTACAGCTACTAGCTAAGGGTCGTAGACCGTTAACTGAGATCTTTCTCAAGAGGAGTTCTGAAGGTAAATTGAGGTGGTGTGTAACGGCATTTCCAACTCCAGCACTTGCTCAAGAAGCGGGGATGTCGTATACAGACTATGAGGAGTTCGTATTTAGAGCCTGTAAGGTAGATAAAGATGATCCAGTTGATGAGTGGAGAAAACAAGCTGAGTACCAAGAGAAGATCAAGAACTTTCTAATGAAGGTGAATGAGTTGAGGTTCATTGGTGATGGCGTGGACCTAACTCTAAAGGTCAGTGGTAGAACGTGGATAAATGATGATGGAAAGAAGAACATGCCAGGTGGCGAGGTGTTCTCAGCACCAATAGAGGACAGTGCAGAAGGTACGTACACAGCTACTTACCCAGTCTTGTGGGGTGGGTATGAGATAATTGGTCTACGTATTAAGTTCCATAGAGGTCAAGTAATTGAGTACACAGCAGAGAAAGGTAGGGAAGTTATTGAGAAACTCCTACAGGTTGATGAAGGAGCTAAGAGAATAGGTGAGGTAGCTTTTGGACTGAACTACGACATTACCCAGTTCACCAGGAACATACTATTTGATGAGAAGATAGGTGGAACAGTACACATAGCTCTTGGATCAGCATACCCAGAGACAGGAGGTAGGAATACATCGGCAATACACGTTGATTTGATAGCAGATATGAAGAGAGGTAAGGTGTACGCTGATGGTGATCTAGTGTACGAGAATGGTAGATTCGTAATTGAGGTTATTTAAGTAGGAAGCGGGGGGCAAGCCCACCCGTTTCATCTACTCCCGTGACGCGGGAGCTATCGCGGGTGGGGGCTACGTTTAACATGAGTAATTCCACGATATATTTCTTCTGTGTACTTAGTCACGATCCTCCTGATGAGAAATCCGTATTAGTTATGTAGGATACTCCATCCATGGGGATTCATAGTGGTTGACATCATACTGGTGAATCCTCCATACCCATCTGCTGTCCAAAAGTACGTAGGTTCTGCACCACCACTTGGACTTGCATATCTAGCTGCAGTAGCTAGAGACCTAGGACTTAAGGTTCGAATATTGGACATGAATGTGGAGAAGTTAAGTATAGATGATGCTGTTGAAATAATCTCAAGAGAGGACCCCCTCATCCTTGGTGTTACCTGTACAACACCTTCCTATCCTAGGGCAATATCGCTCATTAAGTACGTTAAGAGGGTTAAACCGAACACAGTCACTATCATGGGTGGTCCTCATGTTACCTTCACTCACCTAGAGGTTATGGAGGAGGTACCAGAGGTAGATGTCATCGTCCGTGGTGAGGGAGAGATTACGTTTAAGGAGCTATGTACTCACTACTTCTTCGGTGAAATACCACTTAGGGAAATACGTGGTATCACATTTAGAATTCGAGGAGAAGTGTTTGTTAATCCTGATAGAGAACCTATTACGGATCTTGACAAGTTACCTTTTCCTGCATGGGATCTACTTGATCTAGCTAAGTACGGTGTTGCAGGTGAAGTCGCTGTACCAATATTAACTAGTAGAGGCTGTCCTTACTCCTGTGTATTCTGCTCGTCCTCAAAATTATTTGGTAAGAAGTACAGAGCTAGGTCACCAAAGAATGTTGTTGATGAAGTGGAGTACCTCTACAGGAGATTTGGTATAAGACAATTCGGTATCATCGATGACATATTTACACTAGATAGGAGGAGAGCTAAGAGGATAGCTGAGGAAATAATTGAGAGGGGACTCGAGGTAACGTGGGCTTGTTCAAGTAGAGTCGATACAGTAGATCACGAGACCTTGGTAAAGCTCAGAGAAGCAGGATGCGCCACAATCTACTTCGGAGTCGAAAGTGGTTGCCAGGAAATAGTTGATTGGTATGGTAAAGGTATTCGTCTTGAGAAGGTACCAGAGGTACTGAAGATGTGTAAGGACCTAGGGTTCATCACCGTAACGTCATTTATACTAGGAGCACCATACGATAACTGGTACACCATAGGGAAGACCATTGAGTTCGCCAAGAAACTAAATCCAGACTACGCACAGTTCACACTACTTACGCCGTACCCTGGAACCTATCTATGGGAATTTGCAAGGAAAAACAACCTAATTGTCGATTGGAATCTAGAGCACTACGATACACTACATCCAGTAATGAAGACATTCTACCTTAGTGCTAGGGATTTAGCTAAAGCCCTAGCAAAAGCCTACATAGCATTCTACGGTAGTTTCAACTTCATAGCCAAGATACTTAAGAGACGTGGTAAAGCCGAAATGAAAATACTGTGGAAAGCATTCTATGGAGTATTCAAGGAATTAAGTAATTACATCAAATTAGTTATAGTAAGTAGAATAGGTAAGGTCTTCAGTATTTGACGCTATGACTTTGGCCTATGCTCAAAAACGCCTTCAGCTGCCCTCATAATGTACTCCTTTACCTTTCTCTCAAGGCCTTTCTTCTTCCACTCAATAAACTTCAGGAATAACTTGATACCTAGTTTAACTGGGTAGAGTGCTGGATCCTTCAGGTAGAGATCTGTGAGCTTTGGAGCCCATTTAAGTGAGTGCTCTAAACACTTCCACATAACTTCGACATGCTCCGGCTTTATCCTGAATTTAAGGAGTTCTTCCTTACTCTTCAGTACACCCATTGGTACAAAGTACATTGGTACGATGAGGCTTGGGTAATCCCTCAACCTATCGATTAGCTCAAGAGTCTTCATACAGTCCTCAGGTGTTTCTTCAGGTAGATTAAGTATTATCGTAGCTGCTGGTACTATCCTGTTCTCAGCCATTATAGCGAAAGCTTCCTCAACAATTTCAGACCACTTCTCCGGTGGGTATGGTGCTGACTTACCTGGCATAATTATCTTAGATAACCTAGGTGATCCTGTCTCTATACCTGTCTGAACACCAATCCAGTCCTGATCTGTCTCACTATAGATAAGTTGAGTAATCTTACTTACTAGCTTACCCTCACGTTCAGCATACACTACAGTTGAAAGAGCTACATGAGACCAACCAATAGACTCTGCCTTACCTTCCTTAACGAACTTGATAGCTAGCTTATGTAGCTTCATTAGAGGTTCTTCACGCGGTTTAATACCATCAGCACCATAGAGCAGAACGTCCTCGGAGTGATATAGTATGTGTCTAACACCAGCTCCTACGTTGACCTTGATCTCCTCCTCTATCTTGCTAAGTGGAATGAACCTAAGTGGTCGTAGAGTAACGCTACAAAACTTACAACCTCTCGGGCAACCCCTCATAATTTCAATAAGACCATTGACACTAGCACCAACTATAGTCGGTATTTCATCAATTGATGGACTATCCCTCGGTGAAACATAGATGTACTTAGGTAGAGGTTCACCCTCAATAATCTTCTGAGCAATATCGACAATAACCTTCTCAGCTTCACCATCAATAACACAGTCAACACCCCACCTCTCCCATAGATCCTCAACGTGAAGCCACTGCCATGCAGCAGGACCACCAACAACTATCTTACCACCCCTCTTCTTCAATCTCCTCATTGCTGGACTCTCCATCAACTTCATGAAGTACTTCCTATTGACGGGTTCCCTCTTAGTTACTGCCCACCAGACATTACTTGGTGCACAGAAAGCGAAGAAATCATGGTGACCAATGAGTACAGCAAGGCAGTCATCCACGTACTTGTCTAGGTAATCGGGATCTATAATAGCAGCTTTGAAACCTGCCCCCACAAGTGCGGCCTCTATCTTCCTCAAACCATATGGAGCTTCTACGGGTCTACCAAATTTATCACATTTAGGTTTAGGTGCACAGATCCACATCCAGAGAAACTCTGGAAGACCAACAGCTGGGCTCGTAGTCATGAAACCGAGAAATTCCCTACCATGGTGATTTGTCATCAAGGTCCTATCCACAGTAATTACGAAGTCTAACTTCATGCTTTCACCTTAACAACAACCTTAGCATTCGGTAACGAAGACCTAATAAAATCGGCAATTCTGTAGACAGGAGAGTTAGAGGAGGATGTAATGACTATAAACTCCTTAATAAGATCACGAGCAGACCTATCAATTGCTTCTCGAACGACATTTAGGGCCGTATCCTGGTCAATCACGTACATCACAACTCCAAGAGCTACATTGTTCAGTAAGACATCTCTAATAGCTGGTAGCACCTTAGACAGTGAGTACCCACCAACTAAGTACAGCAGCACACCCTTCACTCCATCTGACAGTGCCTTAGTAAATACATCACGGAACTCAGTACCTAACTCAGCTACATTAACCGTGTCATCAACTATGACTGCAATCCACACAAGTCAAGACTCTCTACCTTAACTATTTAAGTGTTAGACATCTCTCTATTCAAGTTCTGTAAGTTTGCTGACAATCAGTGAGGCGACAGCTACATCACTACTTCAGCCCTGACGACCCTCATCACTGAGTAAGTTAAGTGAAGCAGAGTTTATTAAGTGGTTCTCCCTTAGGCACTACCTAACATGGTGCTGAATACACTGAATGCCTATGTACAGCTGAAGAGAAGACTTGAGGTACCTGAGATACTAGCTGAGCTAGGTTTACCAGTACAGAGTAGAGCTATTTACAGGAAGTTAGTTGACTTCATGGTGTACCTAAATCAGGGGAGATTTAAGGTTGTTGAACTAAGTCAAGACCACGTTGATGCTTTCGTGAAGGGTAAGACTGGTGAGTACAGGGTTTACATAAACCTACGAACTGGAGAATTTAGCTGCGGTTGTCCACACCATAAATTTAGGAAGGCACTGTGCAAGCACGTACTCTTAGTACTCGAACTCTACATCTTCCTCACTAAGGACAGAAGTAAAGTCGTTGAGTTTCTGTGGAAAAACTTAAACTACCTTAAGTAGAACTACAGTAATGTGGTTCATGAGTGGGCTCTTGCAGAGGCAGTACTGTACTCACTACTCGATGTGACTAAGAAGTATAGTGATCACAAGATAAAGGAGGTAGTTATTGAGGTTGGTGAGTTACAGGGTATAGATCTCGAGGTACTGAAGTTTGCTCTGAAAGAGTTAGCGAAATCCCTGGGCTTAGAGGATGTATTGTTTAGAGTAGAGGTTACTGAAGCTGAGTTCAGATGCCGTTCATGTGGTTTCACTTGGAAGTTAAGTGATGTGCGTAAGAAGCTGGATGAAGCTACTAGAGAAGCTATTCACTTCGTACCTGATATAGTACACACATTCATTCAATGCCCTAGATGTGGATCCCCTGACTACGAGATTGTTAGAGGTAGAGGAGTTTGCCTGAAGTCGATACTCCTAGAGAAGTCAAGTACCTAGATCCTAGAGTAGCAATTATTCGACATAGGGTAGAACACGTAGGTAATGTAGTTGCTATAGCGAGTGGTAAGGGGGGTGTCGGCAAGACCACGTTAGCTACCTTGAGTGCACTAGTACTGTCAAAAAGAGGGCTTAGAGTTGGTTTACTCGATCTAGACTTCAATTGTCCGGCATGCCACATAGTTCTCGGTGCTCAAGATGCTAAACCTAGAGAAGAGTACGGTCTCGTACCGCCGAAGGTATACGGTGTAGAGTTCATGTCCATAGCAATGTTCGTAGGTGATAAAGAGGTACCGATGAGAGGAGTAGACATAGTCAATGCAATGATAGAGATCCTAGCTATAACACGTTGGAGCAAACTCGATCTACTACTAATCGACTTACCACCAGGAACAAGTGATGAGGTACTGGAAGTAGCTAGATTACTCAAACACAAGCTCAAGACGATACTAGTTACAACACCCTCAAGGCTATCGATAGCAGGTGTCAGGAAGTTGTGGGAGGTACTGAAAAAACTAAACGTACCTACCCTAGGTCTCGTAATCAACATGGTGAGAAACATAAATGAGATTAAAGCTGTTGAGGAAGAAGTACGTAAGTGGGGTATTGAAAACGTGGCTACACTACCGTACGATAGTGAGCTCGAGAACGCAATAGGATCACCAGATAAACTACTTAACACAGAAGTAGCTAGAGAGATACGGAGGTTCTGGGACAAGGTACTGGAAGTGATGATGGCGCCTCAGCAACGGACACCAGGATGAAGAACTACCCCGATACTGACTACATCCTCACACCAACAACAAGAACAGTATTAGACCAACGAAAACCACAAACCCTAGCACACTCGAGAACTCTACGAAGTTCCTGCACATACACCTCAGACACACCTAACCTCCTCCACTCAACAATATCATTCTCGATGACCTTCTCCAACTCACTAAGAGAAACCATAGAACCAGGAAGTACACGAACTAACTCAACTCTCAAACCACATCTCTCAACCAAAGACACCCAGTAATCAACATCCCTATAATCCTCATACCTACCAACACTGTGCATCGCTTCATGCCACAACCTAGCATAGAGACCATACGCACCACGATCATCAGGTAGTATCTCAACAATAGCAACCCCACGACCAACTCTACCAGCTTCACGTATAGTATCCTCATGCAGATACGGAGCTACCTCATGTAGAGTAAAGTGAAAGAGAACAAGTTCAAATACATCACACCTAAATGGTAATCGAGAGCAATCACCAAGAACTAAATCAAGCCTCACATCACGTATAGAACCCCTAATCTTACGACGATCAACATCGAGACCAACAACGTACTTAGCACCAAGATCAAGAACCTTCCTAGTTGAATTCCCAATGCCAACATCAAGGACAACACGGTTAGAGACCTGTATACATGACCAGTAATCAACTGAACTCATGCAACACCACCACAATTAGGAGGAATATATCAAATACCGAAGAAGTACGATATCGGTAATCCAAGTACGTACATTAGCTTAGCTTCATACTGCAGTAGGAGAAGGAGAGGTAATGAAAGCATAGATAGAGAAGCCCAGTAGGATAACCTCATCTTTTCAATGAGCTTTCTCCTAAAGATTAGGAGGAGCACAGTACCTACTACACCCGCTATGAGACCTACGTACATTCCAGTAGTGACTAAAAGTGGAGGAGACATTGAGAACCCCCACAGCTTTATAACTTCTTTACGTATTCAAATTCCCACTAGGTGAGGAGTAGACTGTGATTAGCACTATTTATGGGTCAGCTAAAGGAATTCTCTTCATCTATCATGCTGGGGAGTACTCATCACCGAGATGACTAGTGGTGTGAGGGGTTATAAGGTTGAGTGAAGGTTGCTCTGGTACAAACTACAAAGTTTAAAGTTTAGTACGGTACTTTTCGTGCGGTGGTACTTCGTGACTACTGTCATGAGGATTGCTAGGAGTGGTTCAGTTCCCGATGTTGTGAGGAAGGTTGCTGAGATTGAGGGTATTAGTCCTGAGAAGCTTAGAGATAGGGTTGCTCGTGGTGTAGTTATTGTTCCGAGGAATGTTGAGAGGAGAGGAGAGGTTAAGATTGTTGGTGTTGGTGAAGGTCTGAGCACTAAGGTCAACGTCAATGTCGGTACATCGACTCTAGTCGTCAATCTCGATATGGAGGTTGAGAAGGCTAAGGTAGCTGTTAAGTACGGTACTGACACAATCATGGACTTGAGTACAGGTGGTGACTTAGACACCATAAGGAGAACGCTCATGAGAGTTGCACCAGTACCCTTCGGTACAGTACCTATCTACCAGGCATTCATAGAGGCTGCTAAGAGACATGGTGCTGGAGTCCACATGACTGAAGATGATGTGCTCAATACCATAGAGAAGCACCTTAAGGATGGAGTTGACTTCATGACACTACACGCAGGTATAACGAGAGACCTCGTGCTTAAGATGAAGAGAGTTGGTAGGATTGCTGGTATAGTGAGTAGAGGTGGTGCTATACTCGCTGCGTGGATGCTACATAACGATGAGGAGAATCCACTGTACAAGAACTGGGACTACATACTGGAGCTATTTGCTAAGTACGATGCTGTGATAAGTATAGGTGATGCACTGAGACCCGGCGCTATAGTCGATGCTCATGATTACTTCCAGATAGCTGAGCTACTGAATGTCGCTGAGTTAGTTAAGAGAGCTTGGGAGAAGGGTGTTCAGGTAATGGTTGAGGGACCAGGACACGTACCTCTAGATAAGATAGAGGCTGATGTTAAGCTACAGAAATCGCTATGTCACGGAGCACCATACTACGTCCTCGGTCCATTACCTACTGATGTAGCTGCAGGCTATGACCACATAGCATCTGCGGTCGGAGCCGCGATAGCTGCTGCGGCGGGTGCTGACTTAATATGCTATGTAACGCCAGCAGAACACCTCTCACTACCAACACCTGAACAGGTTAGAGAAGGCTTGATAGCTGCTAAGATTGGTGCTCATATAGGTGATATTGTTAAATTAGGTGAGAAAGCTAGGAAGTGGGATCTAGAGATGTCCATAGCTAGAGCTAAGCTTGATTGGGAACGCGTAATAAAGCTAAGTATCGACCCTGAGAGAGCTAGTCAAATACGTAAACAATATGGTGAAGAGGCTACAGGTCCGTGTAGTATGTGTGGTGAATTGTGTGTATACCTAATTCTCTCAAAGTATCTTGGAGGTGGGTCCCTACCTTGACTGTAGTGAGTAAGTTGATGGAGATCTGGGTCAAGGCACCAGCTCTAAAAGGAGCTAGATTAGCCATAGTGTCGGCTTGTCTAAAGCACGTCAACGAGGCATTCTACAGAAAAGTACTTGAGGAGCACGACGTTGTTCTAGAGCACTGTCCAGAGAATGAGAATCAAGCATTCTATGGGAAGATAGCATCAATCATAAGGAGTAGTCAACCAAAGTCAATAACGGTAGTTACAATCGATGGTAGTCCACACTGCTTCCAAATACACGCAGCAGTTAATGAAGCAGTATACATACTCAGTAACCCAATACCTAGAAAACACTACGTCGTCATATACGATAGAGTAGTTGAGATTAGTCCAGAATCCATTAGAGTAGCTAGGTACCT
>QMRC01000008.1 GCA_003649205.1 Thermoprotei archaeon | reverse complement strand
TTTGTAAATAGATAACCAGCTATCTTGCTCAGTGGAATGACAATCACGTTATCTCCAGCAATAGTGAGCTTTCTACCATTAACATCAATCTTTACAATTCTTGGACAAACAACCCTAGCGATGTCCATGTTGAGAGACCAAACATCAAAGAAATCAAACCTATAGACTACATCATCAACCGAAATCACCAGAGAAGCACCGTTACTCTTCGGTATGATCCAGCAAACAGCATGTACACCATCCTTCAGAACAACATCAATAACAAGTCTAGGTAATGCCCTTACATCAATTGTAATACTATCTTTCTTGTAGAATAGGTATGTTTTATCTGTTAGATAGTCTATGAAGAGTGCTGTTATGTCATCTAGCCTAATGTCATTATACGTACACATAGTAGAGGTTAGAAAAGAGGAGAGTTATCTTAACACATTCTCTACTAACAGGTAGATGAAGTCGTTGAACTTCTCCTTAAGTACCGAAGCTATGTAACCGAATAGGAGGCTTCCCTCCAAGAAGCAAGCTCCTTGACAGAAATACACAGTACTTCTACCTGTGAAGTCAGTGAGTACAAAGGTCTCACTATCGCTTCCAACATCATGTTCTTCGAGCTTTACTCTAGCTCTCTCACATACCCTCTTCATGTATTCCAGAACGGCTAACCTTCTTGCTCTTATGTCTTCGAGGGCTGTAGCAGATTCCCTATTAACAACAACCTTCTCCTTAATGCGACTAGTTATGACAGCATACCAAGACACTTCATACGTCTCAACGCTGAAACTTTCCTCTCTAGATCTATAGCCATCATGCCATATAACATCTACACGAGTTTCCTTGACCTTCTCAGCACCACACCTAGGACACTTACTCGGTACTGCCTCACAGAAGGTCTTACCCGCAAAAGTAAACTCAGCATGGCACCCTCTACACCTAATCTTCCACTCGTATATGTAGTCGAACGCTTCACTCTCCTTCTTTAGCTCTAGCTTGAATAGTTCCTCATACTCATTGTAGAGTCTAATTAAGTCCTCAGCAAGAGCCTTAATATCATCAGTCAACAGCTTGCTGTAATCGACTTCGAACCTAGTTGAATCACTGAAGATCCTACCATCTGGAAGAACTACATCAAAGCGAACAATAGCTTTCTCGAAGTCGAAAGTACATTCACGAATTCTAAAAGCTACATTACCTATCTTCAGCTCCTTAACTCTCCTGTACAGCATATCTTTGAGAACAGCTATACCTCTATCACTTACATTCACTTTGTATGGCATTACTGGTTCTGGCTCCTTTTTGATGATGCCCTCGAACTCTCTCTTATCTACATCATAGATCTTCACCCTAGCCTTAGTGACCCAGTAATGAGCAGTAACCTCAACAAGATCATCCCTGTATACTGTCTCTGTCATGCTACTGCCTTCGTACCTAATATCGTAGGCAATCACGTGTGCTAGAGTAAACTTGCTATCTCTCTTAATTACTCTAGCAATAGCGAAGTAATGAAACTCATTAACAATATCATACGGTAGATTAACAGCTATTATCACTGGCTTACCTCTGAAAACGAAGACAGCATTACCCTTCTTGCCTTTGCTAATGTACCAGTAATTCTCTATCTGCTCTAGCTTCTCTAGATCGCTGATCAGCTTCTCAATGAACTTACCAGAATAAGAATTAGACGACATAGTAGGTTACTAAGCATTAAGTAGAGAGGAAAAAGAGGGAGTTCTCTTCAAGACATAAACCTAGCAATCGTCTTCTGATTTGAGAATTTCTTCAAGCCATTGCAATTCCATGAACAACCTTACTAGGGCAATGAAGTAACTCCTCACCTTACTTCTACTAGTTATTCTGTACTTGAAAGCAACACCGCACGGTCTTGTGATCGTCACTTCCTTCGGTGTGAACTCTAGTTCCCAACAACCGCCGATGTGACTTGGTACTCTTGCAAACACACACCAGTCACACAGTGAACTCCACGAGATTTCAAGCCTGCTAGTGACAGCACTTGTCCACTTTAGATCCCATTCATACAGAGTACGGTGTCTGTAGCACAGGTGCTCAGGCGGGTTACAGTACTTGCACTCACATTCAGGGAGAAGTCCCCTCAAGCCATAGAGACCAAGAACAACGTATCTTTCTCTCCGTAGTGCTGTAACAATTTCTTCTTCACTGTCATTAGCTGTGATTTCAATGTACGGTAGCAACACTCTATCTCTGAAGTAAAAGACATCATCTACACTCCCTCTTACAATCCTTGGTAACCACTTATGCAACTTGGTATATTCCATAATTATACCCATACTCATCACATCACCCCAGTAGATTGCTGAGTAGAGGAAAAGAAGGTAAGAGGTTCAACTCATTACGAGATCTACCGTTCTTGCCGATACTAGGTCGTTGTAAACATCGTACTTTGGAGTTATGTACTTCTGTGGATTTCTCAAAGCATCAAGGATTAAGTCCTTGTACTTTCTTCTAAGTACATTGTATAGCCATAGAGCTTTCTTAACTCTCCTAACCTCGGCATGTAGCTTCTTGAACTCTTCACTTCTCACTATGTACAGAAGCTCGACTGCTCTCCTAACTAGCTCCTCATCTAGCTGAATTCCCTTTCTACTAGCAACCCTCCTAGCAACCTCAATTATCCTCTCAACATCATGACCAGCTCTAACCATCAACCTAACCACTTGAGCTACCTGCCTATCTAATTCCCTAAGCTTACTCGTGACGTGAAGAAGCTCTGATACTATTCCTTCCCACTTCCCTAAAACTTCCTTCACTAGAACATACATCTGTGCACTGAAGTCAAGATCATTGTTCTCTATCTTGAAGCCATATACATGATCTTCATCAATTATTATTTGAACAGCAGAGTACTTCGGTATTACTTTTACTCTGTAACCATTGATCTCAAGAACTGGATACGAGTTTAGAGACCTCATAGTAGTAGATGAGAAAGAAGAATACTAAGTTCAGGTTAGGATCTTCCACAACCTCATGATTTTCGTGAGGTAACCCCTCATTAAGCTCCTTATTCTTCACAGTATTCCTTACTAATTCTTTCGAGAGCTGGGGAAGATAGGGTTAATCATAAAACTTATCTAGTACGTCTTTCACTGCTTCGAGAGGGTCTGTGTTCAGTGGATACTCTACTACGTATACTGAAGAAGTGTGGTACCATACAATGTAGATACACAGCTTTGTCTCGCCTTCATCAGTGTTTTCATACACTGCAAACACTTCGAGTCTGTCATACTCATCACACTCATGACACTTAGCCCAGTCCTTGAACACTAATACAGCTCTCTCACGTAGTTTCTCTACGTCAATGATTCCTTCAACTTTCCTTAACTCAGAAATAGGTACGAAGTACATCAGTTGCACCTCGGTTACCTCTTCCACCATGGTAGTCTTCCACCGTGCTGTACAATGTACTTCTTTAGGTAGTTCGTTATCGTGTTCATGTCAGGTGCCTTCTTGTTGTGCTTGATTGCTTCTCTCATTACGTAGGTAGTGACTATCTCTAGGGCTCTCTCGAAGTTCCTTATGATAATATCACCGTACTCCATGTGTGCCTTGTTGATTGCTCCGAGGATCTCTGATGGCGGTAGCTCATCTGGTTTAATCTCTAGATATTCATGCTTGTACTTCCCAAACACGATTCTGTACTCGTGGAGGGTTCTACATGTCTTGACATGAGCAACATACCTGTACTCCTCCTCGGTTAGAAACAGCTTAGCTACGAAGCCCTCGAAGTCCTTGTACTGTGTAGTCAGTATCTCCTTCCAGTTCTTTACCACGTACTCTGCATCATATGTCCTGTAGTCAACTACCTTGAGACCGTGCTGTAATGCTAGCTCTCTAACCTCTGGCGATGGTAGGAACCTCTTCTTTGTCGGGTCAATGATTGCAATGACTACGTAGTCCCATTCTCCAGTCCAAGGCTTTGGATATCCTGCAGGGCTGTTAGCCCATCCTCCAAGCTCAATGACAACAATGTATCTTCTAGACAGCTCCTTGATAGCTCTCCACTCGCTCAGTGTCATGGACTTCTTGAGTCCTAGAGCAAAGTACCTAGTCCTTACATCTTCCTCTGTTATCGGCAATCCACTTCTTGTGTGTGCTTTACCTTGCCAGATCCTGACATTGCTACCATCGTACTTTGGTTCAACGTATAACTTCAGCCTCAGATCAATCTTGTATCGCTTTCTGACACTCCTTATCATCCCCATGATGTTGCTGTTGAAGGCATCCACATCTAAAAGAGAAGGAAACTTAATCAGTTCCATAGTAGAGGGAAAAAATGAAAGTGGGAGAAGAAATTAGATTACTGGAGCTGTGGAAGAATTCTCTCCTTGAGTACCTTGATTAGCTCTGTTGGTTCTGTTACCTTGACCTTCTGTGCACCAGCAATCTGTGGTCTACCGCCTCCACTCTCAGCAAGCCCTAGCTCAACTAACTTCTTTGCAATCTTATCGGCAATGTTCTTCCTTGGGGAAGCAATGCTGAGACCAACAATGTTCTTCCTAACATCGATGTTCATCGCAATTACTGGATCCTTGTCGTGCTCTAACCTCATCATAGCGGGCTTCGAAGCCATCTGCTCTAGATCAACCCTAATACCTTCGACAGTTACTACGTCCTTACCGACAAACACTGGTATCACAGCAACATCACCATCAATTACTGCTCTCTGTACTAACTCACTTACCTTAGCCTCTAGTCTCTCTGCAACAACCTTACCAATAGCAGTGAAGGTACTTATCATCCAGTTCCAAGCCTCCCTGAAGTCTCCCGTAGCCTTAACAATCTCAACAACTTTCTTCCTCCATGTCTGGTCTGTGATTACTGCTCTGTAACCAATGTAGAACAACTCCTTCTCAACCTTCTTCGGCTCACTGTCAACAACATCAACGATCTCTAGGACATCAGCGTACTTCTCCTCGACGCCTAGAAGCCTCGCAACAACTCTAGCTACTGATTTCATTGGTTCTACAGTCTCCCAAATCCTCTGACCATTGATGGTTACGTAACCTTTTGCACTTGGATCGTGGTGATCAACAGCTACTGCTTCAACACCAGCTCTCTCTGGTCTCTCAATTACTAAAGCATTGTCACGCTTCTTTGTGTCAAACGGTGCTGGGAACTCAACCTCTCTTTCTCTAAGCTCTGGTACCTCAGCCAATAGAATCAATGTTGCAGTTACTCCGTCAAAGTCTCCGTCAGCGGTTATTCTCTGTACTCTGGAAGTCCAAACCCTAAAATCAAATCCAGACGACATAGTAGGAGAGAAAAGAAGAAGGAAAATTTAACTTGCTACAATCTCTCTCACTATTACCTTATATCTTAACCTTATTCCGAGCTTCTTCCTCTGTTCAATACTCATCTTCTGAATTCTCTTAGGCACTGGAACATTCATGCTGTAAACTCTTGCTACTTTTAGCTTCCTTGCAAACTCTTCAGCTTCAGAACGTCCATAGCACTCAATGAGAATCTCTTTTTCAATTATTGTTCTGGTAATTTTCTCCCCGAGAATATTTACCGAGGACATAGTAGAAGAAAGGTTTGAGTTTCATTATCTTCTCAGAACTTCTCTGAATACCTCGACTTCATCAACTTTGAGCCTTCTATCCATTAGCTCAGCTCTGACAAGTCTTGTGCTGTGAATCCTTGTATTGTTCTCCTCAATCACTTGCTCTCTAACAAAACTAATTACACAACTAAAAGCAATGATAACCCTGTCATTCTCGTAGAAGTCATTCTCCCTTAGAAAGACCTTGAAACTCCCTACATTAGCAATTAATTCCTTGAATTTACTGAAATCACACTTAAGCACTAATTTCTTTCCAAGTCCTGTAATCACTACATCTCCTTGAGTTCCTTTGAAGCACTGATTGTCTCTTACAGTAAAGCAATACCTATACCAAGACATAGTAGAAAGGAAGAGAAGGTAGATTTAGGTCTTAAGACCCTTAAGCAATCTGATTAATCTCTCTCCCTCATCCATTGAACAGAGATCACCAATCTTGATCGCTACCTCAATGTACTTCTCAAGCAGTGCCTCCACGAGGATTAAGAATACGTGGTACAAATTCCACAGCTTTTCATGTACTTTCTTTTTATCACTAAGCTCCTCAACAACTCCTAACTTTCCCTCCTTACTTAACCAAGCAAGGTAAAACAGCTCTTCACTAGTAATGATAAGTCTTTCAAGAGGAACAATTTTCTTTTCCTTGATCTCTACTGCAAGTTTTTTAGCATGATTAATCCACATATACGGTAGCAGATCAACAAAGTGCTCATTACAAAGTTCATCAGTTAATTTTAGAACGTTGTCGCATAAATCATTAATAGTCTTGAAGTCTGCTGAAGCAATAATGTCTTCAAGAGTAACTTTTCTTCTCCCTCTAGGCATTTGGTCACCTCAGGTACCTCATACCTCTGTTGTTTCTCCTGAAGCCATTTACATGTCTTGCTTGCTGTAGCCCTAACTTTACTCCGTACACTTGTGCTAGTGCAATGTCCTCATTCCTCGTAGTTTCTAGGACTTTAGTGAAGTCATCTAACTTAATGATAAGTACTTCAAACATCTTGTCAACTCTGTACTTCCTAACAACTCTGAAGACATGCTTAAGTGCTCTGTACTTCTTAGCTAGCTCCTTGTCCTTAATGACGACAACTGCAATCTCTTCCCATATCTGTGCTATCTTCCTGAGGCACTCAGCGACATTATCTACATTGAATTTGCTTGGATACAGCAGACAAGCAACTACATCACTTACATCATCTGGATTAATCTCCATACCGTAGTAATCTACGTTAGCTTTGACGTACCTCTCAAACGGTGTATAAGCTACGTCAATGTATAGTGTTCTTAGGTTTCTGCTACACCAGTGCATTGCTTCGAGAACTTCTGTAGTGAACTTATCTCCATTAGCTACAAGTGTTGTCCTCGTACCAACGAGCCTCATTAAGTGGTATGTTGTGAGTACTGTCTGTACTGGATCTTCTCTAACTGTTGTCGGTAGAAGCTTGAACATCATTGTGACAGCAACCATCATCTTTGTCGTAACGTAGTTCTTTGCAAGCACTTCACCAAGCTCTGTACACTTAAACTCCTTAACGAGACCTAACTCCTCAAGTTCTCTGTAAGCTCTCTCAAAGGTGTATGCTGTTACATTGAAGAAGCTTGGTAATGCCTCACTCCACTTAGCTAGATCATCTAGGTTTCTGATTCTTCCTGTGTAGATGAGCCTCAGTACAAATGCTGGTAGCTCTGAAGTAATGTCATTAACAGTGTACTCCTTATTCAATGCTCTATCAACTATTGGTCGCTCTTCCTCAGCGTAAATAATGTAGGCATAGCCAACAACATCGAACTCTGGTCTACCAGCTCTACCAATCATCTGAACAACATCAACATCGCTGAGTTCAACAACCCTATCAGGTAGGTAGTTGCTGAGCCCTGCAATGATTACGTACTTTGCTGGTAGATTCACTCCATAAGCCAGTGTATGTGTTGCTAGAATAATGTTAATTCTTCTAGCTCTGAACTCAGCTTCAACTCTCTTCCTCTCTGCTGGAGGCAATGAAGCATGGTGAACAGCAATTCTCAACTGTGGAAACTCCCTCTCAAGCACTTCCTTCATCTGATACAACTGCTTCTTATTAGCCCTAAAGATGATAATTTGTGGATTTTTATCTTCTCTTAGAATTCTCTTAATGATCTCTTTGACTTTCTCAAGAACAGCACTGAAGTATCTGAAGCTAGCTCCTCTTCCTCTTGGTCTTGTTCCAATTGAAATTGTCTCTACTTTAAGCTCAGTAACTCTATCGTCTTTCCTAATCAACCTAGCGTTAAGCCACTGAACGAGGTTCTCTAGCTGTGGAATCGTAGCACTTAAGCAAATTACTCTATCATTCTTCTCTTTCGCTGAAATCAATGTGCTTATTATTGGTATCGCCCGCTCTGGATCCTTGTAACTATGAACTTCATCAATAATAATCAGCTTCTTGTCTGGTAATGGTAAACTCATTTGAATGCTGTCAAATCTCTCATATGTTGTAACAATTACCTTGCTTGACCAACACTTGAAGAAGTTGTAGTTCTTTTCTAACCTTGCATCACTGGTATCAATAGAAACATCATTGAAGATTCTTCTTATTCTCTCAAACACCTCATTTGCCAGTGCTCTTGTAGGTACTAGAACAATTACTTTGTTAAAGTATCTCGTAAGCTGTGGAATTAATGAAATAACTGCTGTTGTTTTCCCACTTCCTGTTGGTGCACTAATCACTATGTTGCTTCTTAGGACATCGTTAATATTTAGTGTTACGAAGTCTCTTGAAGAATTGGGATTAGAATAAGAAGAAGTCATAAGTAGAGATTTGCCCCAACTCATCGGTGCTCAGGATCTATTCATCATCTCCCGAGCATCCCCTCAGGGGCAGTAGAGAAAAAGAAAGAGAGGAAAGGAGATTTCCCGACCTATACCCCCTCCCCCTTAACCTTGAAAGAAGGGGAGGGGGTTTCCCATCATCCCCATTTGGGTCAGGTTCTTCCCCCCAGACCCTGTGGGTCTGGGGGTGCACAAGTAGGAGTAGATCTATGAAGTAGGTTCAATTACTAGCAGAAGTAGAATTATTTAGAAGAGCAGTTGTTCTACACAATCCCAATAATATTAATGAAGTTGCGAAATATAAAAGTTCTCCCATAAAACCTCTCGCAGTAGAATGAGGAGAAGCAACTAGAAATAAAACATTATTAACAATAAATTAACTAGATCTCTTCCCGAAGAACTTAAACTTAAGAATACATCTTATAGTGCAACCCTCAAGACAGTAGAATCAAGTAGGAAATAAATCGGTTAGGTTAGTTCAAGTATCTTTTGTCTCTGTTTATTTAGTTCAAGTAGTTCTTTGTTTATGTCTATTCTCAGTTTGTCAACTATGTCCTTAGCTAGTTCTTCCATGTTCTCGTAGTCTCTCCTAAGCTCTATACCTAGGATCCTCTCAAGTAATTCAATGAACTTCTCACTTGGTTTAGCTCTATAACCCTCAACACATGCTCTACCGTACATCTCATCTATTGCATCAAGTAGTTCCTCCTTAAGCTCAATCTCGTTACCTTTTTCAGCAATGAACGAGCATAACTTCATGTGGAGATTGTAGACTAGCTTCACTAAGTCCTTAATCATAGATGGGTCAGGGACATTATCGAAGACACGGTACTCAACAGCTACAGTACCAGCACATTCAATAGAGGATGGCTTGTGAAGTCCTTCAATTATTAACTCTCCAAGTTCCTTTGCTCTTGAGAAACAAACATCTAGGAACTCTCTCCTCTTCTCTTTAGTCCTATATGTTCCAGACAGTATGGAACATGCAAGCAAACCATATAGCTTACTTACATACTTCCTATCAGTCTTCTTAACTAAGTCAGTTACTGAAACATATTCTTCAGGGTACCAAGTTTGCTCAAGATCGTCGTAACGAAATCTATAGTCACCACGAACATTATATTCAATACTTGGGAAGTATGCAAAGTACAGCGATGTAAACTTACTAGCTAGCCTCTCAATATCTATCTCCATTACTCCCATCTCTTAGCAATATACCTAACTAGGGAAGTAAAATCTTTACCATGTCTTTCAATTTCCTCCCTAACCTTAGCAATCATGTTTAACTTTTTAGCACTACCCAAGTCCTGAATTACAGTTGATGAAGCGAACTCACCAACAGTAGTTGCTTTTAGGGGTTCAAGCGTATCGAAAACTAGAGGTCTCTTACTACCGTAAGCCCAATCCTTTGGATTACCTGTCACAGCAATTAACACAGCTTCTAAGGACTTAACTAGTTCGGAGTACAGCTCCTCATCTACGTTCTCACCTCTATCAATAGTTATGTGAATTGAGCCACTCCACTCATTCGGCTTTATCACAGGTTCAACACCTAGCTTCTCCCTCATGTAGTTCAAGACCTCTCTCAGCTCCGCAATGAATTTATCAACTTCATCAAGCCTAATAGGTCTACATGCCTTTACCTCAAGTCTTGGAGGTAGAGATCCGTAAGCTAATTCACTCGAAAAGCACACAAGGTCATAGTCTTCAAATGCCTTCTCTAAATGAGAAGCAATATCATCAATTTCAAGCCAACTACTTACTATAGATCCCTCCTTCCTCTTTAGTATGTACTCGATCTCTATCCCTATCATTGGTAGCTCACTCACTAGATATCACCTCTACCAGTACCTCCTCAACTAGCTTACATGCGTAGTACTTAGCCATATCTAGATCTACCCTATGTGCCTCAAGTACTTGCTTCGGGATTGCTACTCTAAACGACCTAACCTCGTTACCATGCCTAATCACAGCACCGTAGAGGTAGAACTTCTCCTCAAGCCTCCTCAAGGTCTTTGGAGTTAGTAGGTATGGTCTAGGTAGCTCAACATCGACATACACGTAGTCTCTCGTTACTAAGACATTCCTTATAGCTGTCCTCATCCTAGGTACTAACACGTACCTCAACCTAGCAACCATAGGAACTACCTCCCAAGCAACTTCTCCAACTCTTCCTTAAACTCATTGTACAGTTGTAGATACACCTCCTCCCAAGCTCTCCTAACACACATTAGGTACTTCTCAGGTATGTCAAATTTAGCTATCCTCTCAACAGGTACCTTACCACACCTCTCAGCAACTTCTTCGAAGAAGCTACTCGCTAAGTACACATCCTCCGTTACGTAGCTTCTGAAAGTCCTTGCACAGTAACCGACTTCCTTCAAGTAGTTGAGTACCTTTGTACCGAAGTCCGTCTGGTAGGGTAGATCCTCCATGCACTGAATTGCGTACTCTAGATCAATAGCCTCCTCAGGACTTAGACCAAGCTTTTCAGCTAGTCTCCTCCTCTTCTTTATTGTTTGCTCAGCAAACTCATCGAGAGACACTATACCTACAGCGTACTTACCTGTAGGTGACTCGTACCTAGCAACTGCCTCGTACTTAGGCACCTTACCGAAGTGACCAGTAACTGGATCTAGCAACCAGTACTCTTCCTTCTCAGGGTGCTTGACTAGTACAGCTAGGTGACTTACGGAAGGTCTAACAAGTACGGCAGGTATACCTAGTTCACGAAGTATCTTGAGCATGACTAGAGCCATCTCACCACAGATACCTCTCCTCAACCTAGCACACTCATCTGCAGTTAGGTAAGTTACATTGAATCTCTTCCTCCACTTCCTACTAGCTTCAGCATGAACATTATCGTACAGAATACCTCTACGAACCCAATCATACACATTCCTGATAGTAGCTACAAAATCTAGCTTATTCCCCCTATAGACAGCGAGTTCCCTAGCAACATTCCTCAAGTACTCACTCTCAATGAGCCAGTGATCCTTCTTGAGAGGATCATCAATGTCCTCAATCCTCCTAACCTCAACACGTCTATAGTACGGTCTAGGAGTGTAGACAGCAGTATGAGAACGACCATGATGCCTCCTAACAATACTCAAAAACCCACGCAAAATCTTCCTCAGAGACATAAGACATCGAGAAAAAGTAGGGAGTAACTAGCTTAAATAAGTACGCTAGGTGATTACTCCCGTAACCAGTCCTCAGCTAGCCTTAGGTCTTTCGGTGTTACACCTAGGTACTTCTTCCCGAGGTACACACCTACTGCATTAAATAGCTTTCCCACATCTTCGAGATTTGACTCACTGTCATCTACATAGACCATCTTCTCAATTCTCTTCGGATCTGCAATCATCTTGAACATACTCGACTTATCGAGATTACCTACAGCAATCGCATCTACATCAATACCCTCAAGAGAGAACACTCTTTCCGCTAACTCCATCACGTATGGTGAGTTCTGAGATACAACCGCAACCTTGAAGCCCCTTCTCTTAGCTTCCTTAACTAGGTTCTCAACCTTCTTATTCACGATTATTAAGCACATATCCGTCTCGTATATTCCATCGGTAAGCCTCCTCACATTAGTGTCACACGAGCTAGCTATAGTCCTACTGTACGTACCATCAGGTTCCTTGACTAGTACAGTCCAGAACGTATCATCTAGGTCGATGGTTAAGACCTTACCCTCGACATATCCCCTATGTGCAACTGGAGGTTTCTTCTCCTTCTCCTCACCCTCAAGCTCTAGCTCATACAGTTCCTCCCACTCAGCACACATGGATTGCTTCCTCCTCTACTCGCTCTCAACTAGATCGTACCAATCTCCCTCTGATGACGCTACTGGGCTTCTAAGCCAAATCTGTTCTCCTCTCTTATATGCGTTAAACGTCTCTTCTAGGTACTTCCTCAGCTTCTCAACAGCCTTCTCGAATACGTGGGGAGGTAGTAGATCTAGATCTCTTATGTTTGAGAAGAGTAGAGCTATCTTCACCATATCGTCCTCACTAACCTTACCCCTACAGTACAGCTTACCCTGATCCCTCTCTTCACACCTCAACCCAACCTCACTCTCTAGATACGACTTAACGAACTCCATTCTCTCCCTCCAACTCCTCCCAGCATTGCCACCAACAATACTCTCAAGGTACTCAATCTCGACTTCGTTATCCTTTACTCGAATAGTTGAGGCATGTACACCTAGTCTATGCTGAATCGTGTCCTGCTTAAGGACTAGAGGAGGGGAAGTATCTCTCTGTGCACCCTTACAGTATGCCTCAATTAACTTACTAACTCCAGCTCTAATCAGAGGCTCAGGTGCTACACAACCGTAGAAATCTGTTCTCTCACCCATGAATGAGAACTGTAGTGCTAGTTGATGAATGTTGAATGCCGTAGCATTCATGTACGTGAGAAGTAGCTCCCTAGCCTCTTCCTTCGGATACTCATAGTGCCACATACCCATGAACTTAGTTTCCTCACCACTGTCAATCCTCCTCAATGTGTGCTTTGCCCACGACTCAAAAGCACCAAACAACCTCGTTAATTCCTTCAGTACACTATGCATGAAGTCCTCATGAGTATTTATCCCGTACTCAGACATTATGTCATCATGCCTATTTATCACATCGTTTATACACTCATTTGCTACCTTCAGTGCCTCCTGAACAGTCCTCTTGTACTCATCTACAATACCCTTAGGTAAGTAAGCCCTATCACCAACCTCCCTCTTACTCTGCTGTACATAACTCCACAGATCGTGTAGCCTATCTCTGAAACTCAGTAGTATATCACCACAATGTCTATAGTCAATACTCATGAAATCACCTCACATACCCCTCAATCAGCCTAACCAACTCTTGCTCCTCTTCAATTTCTCTAGTAAGTCTCTCCTTAAGTAACTTAAGCTCAGATAGAGCAATCTTGTAGTAATCAGAATCTGTCAATCCTCTCGCCTCAAGTAATTTAGCTACTTCTAACCAAAACTTAACATATCCATTCTTTACTACATAACTCTCAATTCTACCATCTATCTTCTCGAAGCACAGTGCATCAGTGAAGTTCTGTGGACTTGGTCTTAACCAGATAGCACCTTCTCCACAAACCTTCTTTGTAGCTTCCTCAAAAACATCAAGAACTGTAGACATAGAATTCACCTACTATCACGATATCTTATCCTTCTCTTAAGCTACTCAGCTTCTCACAAGAATTTCGGAGGTGTCTCAACCTTTCTACCAAATGTGTTGAGTATCTCTCGTACCTTCTTATCGAATTCTAGCATTGCCTTTACTATGTCTGGTAGACGTTCAAGTTCTTCAGGTATGTCTGCTAGTACTCTAGCCTCAATATCTAGCCACTCAAACTCCGACTCAATTCTTGGTATGAACTTGAATTCTGGTGCCAAACCCCTACTACTCATGAATTCGTAGAATTCAGACTGAACTTCCTCTAGAAGTTTTACTGCTTGCTTCTCACCTTCTTCCGTCTCTGGGAATGGAGGCTCGATCTCGTACGTTAGAACAAACCCTACCTCACCCAGCTCTGGATAAGCAAAGAAGTACTTATCATGCTTGCCGAAGTATATCCTCTCGATACCACTTCCCTTAGCCTCCCTATAAAGCTCCTTGAACTCGTCAAAGTGCTCAATGACCTTACTCGGATCAACATTACACCCAAACTCATCTGGAAGCCTCATTCTCTCAACTTTTCCACCTAAGCTAAGACAAAACTCTGCTAACTTCTCCTTAATAGTGCTCCTACTCTTCATTATCGGACACCTCATGCTACTTTGTGGTAGTACACTAGTATGCTATCTGGTGTCTTCCCTCTACTTGCTTCCGCTAAGAGAAGTGTTATCTTTCCTACAACATCATCGTACTCAACATCGAAGCTAAACGAGATCTCCCTACCATCCTCTGTCTCGCAGTTAGCTATGTACTCTGGAAGTGGGACATCATCCTTCCTGTGGTAGATCGAGCAATAGAGCCCAGCTTCCCTAAGCACATCCTTTAGGAGAGATGGTACTTCTTCGTGGAAGTACTCCTTCCACTCTTCCCAATTCCTAATCTCAACATCTTCAAACAGTGTCTCCCAAAGCTCCCTCTCAACAACTCCTCCCTTCTTCAGCACCTCATTAGCCATATCCTTCAGATCCTCAATGAGGTCTTTATACGCATACAAGTATTTCTTCTTAGCCATACACGGCACCTATGGTAGGAGTACACGTAAGTTGCATAAGTAAGTTTTGTACGTTATTCTTGAGCACAGTGAAACTTCCACTCGCAGTACTCACATAGCTTACTCCTCTCAGGAGGAGGTAATTCATCGCTTATCAAGTACTTTCTGAGCTTCTCTGCTCTAAGTACAACTGCTCTCCACAATTCCTCACTCCTACACACATCAAATACCTTGACATCACCGTAGGCAGATATGTAGACTAGGTAACCCGTTGACTTACCGTACATGTGTAGGTATGCATTGATCTGCATTAGGTGATGCTCATAAGGTCTCTCAGGTACCTTCCTACAAGTCTTAAACTCCACAACAGAGCTATCACCAATCAAATCCGCTCTACCGCATAGAATCAACTCATCAGATATCTTGTACTCAATAGGTTCCTCAGCTCTGAACTTACTGTCACGGGATAGGTACTCAGCAAGTACGTGGTGTAGTGCTAGACCGTAAGAAAGCACAACACACTTACTATCACTCAAGTGCTTCAGAGTCTTGGCATCACCTCTCTTCCTATTGAACCAAGCTTTACGAAGACACTGACATACTTCAGTAACGTGAATGTGGTTGTAGTCCTCGTAAGGTCTAAGCTGATCAATGAGAAACCTCCGCAGTGCAGAAAATAGGAGAGATGGAGTGAACTCCATAGCTACTTCTCCTCACTCAACTTCTTCACGAGTGACATAACCATAAACCCCATAGTGATACCTAGCTTCCAGCACTTTTCCAATACTGCACGAATTAGAATTCCCGTTATGAGTCCTAGACATATCAATGTAGCAAGTAAGTACGTGTACAATATGCCTAGGTGATTACTTAGAAGTGGTATAGCTATGAAGAGAGAAATCGGTATAAAAAGGTACTTGAAGTACAGCTCAAGTACAATCCTAGTCGGGATAGATAGTGTCGATAGAACAATTGATTCAATACACTTGTCTCTCTCCTTGCTCTCCAGCATATTCTCAACATCAGACTCAACCTCCTGAACTACTTTCCTCAAGTACGAGATTAATTCACGATAAGTCCACTCAGCACCCATATACATCACCTCTGCTTCACCTTCTTCAGTACAGTCATAAACAAGAAACCAAATCTAACTCCTAGATTCCAGCACTTAGCTAGTACGAAGTACATTACCCACGATGTAAGTAAGTGTAGTGCAAATACTGTAGGCACCACAATATCTACTGGCAAGAGACCAAGTACATAGATTACCATCAGTACAAAGCTCGCTATTAGTGGTGCGAGGACATACTTCATATACAGCTCACGAATACTAAACTGAGGGTATTCTACGAGAAAGAGAGTTGCTAGACTTAGCTTATCCCTACCACGTTCTCTCAATAGATCTTCAACAAACTTCTCAGTATCCTCCATATACTTCTCGTACTCAGCCCAAGTCCTCTCTAATCTCTGAACTAAGTCACTCAAGAAGATCACCTCACGTATTTATGACAGCTACCTACTACGTACACTAACTCACCTACGTCTAGGTTACTGAATTGCTGTGGGTTTAATCTCTTGAGCTTCCACACTACGTAGTTAGCTATTGCTGATACTCCGTATGTATTGTGTATGTGTGCATTCTCGAAGTCGTGTGACCTAATGTAGTGACACGTCACCAACCTACTGTTCCTAATCATGAACTGCGTCATTACGAAGCATGGGTGATGCACATCAGCTCTGTGGTCAGTCACTGGATTCCAGTACGCAATCACGTGGAATCTCTCGTTCGGTGCCTTAGCGATGTTCTCTATGACTGCTCTAAGCTGATCTACCTCACATAACCTCACAACTGCTCTCTGTAAGACCTCGTGAGGGGGCTCTCTAATGAACATACTCTGAATGAGGATTTTCTTAGTTAGCTCACTCCACAGCTCATCTCCTAGCTTAGGTCTAAACCTCGTGATCTCGTAGTTGAAGAAGTGCCTCATCCTCTCACCGTAGGTATAGTGAAACTCGATCTGTGCCTCACCATTGAGCAAAGCCTCACAGTACCGCCTAATGTCGTGAGGGCTCTTCAGTGGATAGTCGTCTGGTATGTGGCTCTCATCCATGTACGTTACCTTAACTCTACCATTCTCCTCACTGAAGTCGAACCTAGGTATGCTACGGTAGACTATGGTTACGTACTGAAGCTCCTTAGTTAAGCCATGTCTCGTAGGTACCTCAATACCCAACTCATCGATTAAGTGCATGACGGCTCTGTAGCCGTGCTTTAGGTCAGGTGCCTCGACAAATACACCAATTGGTGAATTAGCTACAACCCTTACCTCAGGTACGTACTCCTCATGTACTACCTTGTATATGAGTGGTTTAGTATCGAATGCTCCTTTATCGTAGAGTTCGTAGACCTCGAAGACATCTAGGTACCTATTGCTAATACCTACAGTTACCTTGTTCTCAAGTTCCTGAATACAGCAGTGTATGATGAACCTCAGCAACTCCTCACTAGTACACACATCAACAACAGTAAAGCCAAATTGCTTACTCATACCAGCGTGGATAGGTACCTTGAATTCCCTAGACCCTACTCTGATCCTAGTGACTGAGCTAGGTACGTACCCCTTATCGTCTGTGAACAGCGGTATGACAGTTACCTGCTTCCTAAACCTCTCAATTACCTCAATCGGTAGATTTGGTAGGTAGCTTGTTGGTGCACCACACCTCAGTATTCTCTTAGTCACAAGATCTACACCGTATTTCCATAGACAGTACAGTGCTTCACCACTTCTATGACCCTTAGACTCGTGACCTGCAATGACTACGTACCTAATGTTTGGATTAGCCAGCACATTGATAACTACCTTCTCAATACCAATGTTAGCTGTCTGACAGAAACCAGCTATTGCAACACCCTCGTCAATAGCAGTCTTAATAAGCCTCCTACCAACATCGTCCTTAGCAGGGACAACTACAGCAACAGGATGATACTTATTACCTAGGTAGTAATCACCAGACTCTACAGTCCACTTGTCAGAAACCTCACACTTCACAACACCCACACACCAACACCTCACCGTTAGAATAAAAACTCACGCAATATATTAGGACTTGTATGAGAAGCAGAGAAATTCCAATATCAATTAAGCTACCTGAGGAACTAGTTGAAGAGATGGACAACTACATTAGGAAAAGCAAGAGGTTCAGAACGAGGACAGAGTTCATACTTCACGCAATAAGGTACAAATTCCTAAGAGAATGGATTAGAGAAAAAGGACTAGAAGAACTTGAATGTAAGATGATTATAGGTTAAAGATTACTTCTCGATCTTGTAACCTAGTCTCTTCATTGCCTCTTTAATAGCATCTATCCAAGTATCTTGTTCTGCTCTATTACATGCTTGGTGTATATCGTATATTAATCCACTACCATTACCTCCCTCCTTAACGTCCTCAAAGTCCTCAAATACCTTCTTTAACCTCCTCAAATCATCTGGGGCAATCTTGACATCTCTACCCTCAATAATTGGGTACACTCCCCCATAAGCAGTATAGCCAAGTCTCATATTGAGCCCAAGTTTGCTGAGTATACTGTAGTTCTCCCACTCTTCAGTTCTCATAAATTCCTCATTTAAGTACTCTTCAAACTTTCTTCCCGAAACAATTAAGGAAGCTTCTTCAAGAATTCTCCTTCTCTCCTCTGGAGATAATTTAACACCTAAAATAACATCTTCAAGCCACTCCCAAAAATCATCTTCAGAAGGATCATATTCTTCAATAAACTCATTTGCATTACCTAAATCGCTATACCATGCTCTGAAATCATCTATGATGCCCTCCTTGACCTTGAACTCCATCTCACCACTAGCTAGATCAAACTCGAATCTCCCTGTTGGTCTATACTTTTCAATTACATCAGCAACCTCATCAATTACCTCGTGATGCTTCTGTCCTTCTCTCTTAACGACACAAACCCAATCCTCTTTCCCTTCAATAACATAGACATCTCTCTTGAAATCCCAGTAACCTCTACTAGTAATAGTACCTCCAAGCTCGTTACAAGCTTTAACCAGTTTATCATCAGGAGGAGCACGAATTTCTGCTTTCTCATATCTTCTAACTTCCTCAACAATTTCAGCAACAGAAGACATAGCTCACAGCCTCAGAACAACTGAGTAATAAACTTAGTATTATTAGTTACGTACTTGCTAGGTACTTCTCCAAGCTTATTGCTTTGTTTCATCTCCTCTCCAGATCTCTACGAGTTTAGGTACTACTTCGTTTCTAAATACCTTGTAGTGTCTACTGCATAGTGTAGCTTGTGCTACATTATTAAGTACCTCAACTACATTATCTATCTCACTTCTGTAAAGTAGGTTGCTGATTCTAAGTAAGTTTCTAGGATGTATGAATGGTGATGGATTGAGGTGCTTACACTCATTACAGCTGAGAACTTCACTAGATAGGTCTCTATCACCTAGAGTAACGTCAATTAGTAGTGATGTGAGGTAGTCAGCAAATACGAGGCATTTAGCTAGGTGTACATAGCAGTACACGTGTACTCTACCGCCATCCTTAGACGATGTAACTAGGCGTCTAATTGCTAGTGGGTTCTTGAATCCATGTTGCTTCGGTGTGAAGACACTACATAGGTAGCACACGTATGGAGTAAGCACCATGTTCGTGAGTACACAGGTTCTGTACAGCATGTCTATGTAGTGACGTAGGAAGTCAGTCATAACTGCACAGACATTGGATGAGGTAAATGCTGGGATCACAATTACGTGAGGTAGCTTGAGGTATATGTGTAGGTGAGTAATGTAGTCGTGAAATCCTGAGCAAACTACTGAGTCACTACATAGCTTAGATTTCTCAAGTGCTGTTCTAAAGAAGTTACACTTCTCATCAAGTCTCTCAAGTTCATGCACGTAGTCAGGTACTTCATCACTTGACCTATGCTCCGTAGCGAGCTTCTTAGCTACGTGAACTGGATCAAGATCTTCAACACATACCTCACTCCAGCGATGAAGTAAATACTGTGATGTGTGTAGTGCAACATCTCTAAGCAATGTAGTGAACTCGTCTACACAACCACTCTCAACAATACCAGCTATAGACCTACGAACTAACCTACGGACTTCACGTCTACTACCATGCACATATGCGTACAGTGGTGCAACTGCACCCAGTAACGTAGTTAGTAGAAACCTCCTCCTACCTCTAACACACCTAAACCTACATACGTGGTACGTAGTTAGGAGCATCGTCCTAACACAGACATCTAGACAAGGCACATCAACCTCCATAACCTCGTGAGCAGACTTAGAGAGAAAGTAACCTACTGATGTGTAGAAGCTAGAAACCTCCATAGCAGTAACATAGCGAGCACACATCTACACCTCACCATCTCAAACATAGTAAAGTAGAGAAGACCTTATATGCACTTACCAAAATTCACAAGCATTGGGTATTTGATTGGTTGAAACATTTGTGAGGATAGTTTAAGGTAATTTAAGTCCTCTTAAGGCAATGAGGTAAGCTGATGCAGTATGTACATCAATGCCCTTTGCAAGTGCCATACCTATTGCATCGATAGATGTGTAAGGATGTTTTTCATACATTAACTATTCAACTCATTTAACTCACTGCTCTATGTAGTACCTCAATGAGGATTGAAGTTCCAAGATCAATACCTTCAAGAATCTCTACCTTAACGCTGTCTGCTGTTCTCAACAATGTACAAGGTTGTTCAAGGTACATATCAACTACATGAGCTGAAGCTACGTCATGTCTTCTCTTTACTACGACTGCCTCATCAAAGAAATCAACTATATTCCGTCTCAATTCCGTAGCTACTTTACAGTCAGAATCATTCGTTACAACATACCTCCTATATGTTTTCTTGTACTTAAGAAACATAACGTTGAGAGGATACCATTCTACATATCTTTTAATAGTAATTCTACTAATACCTAGATCTAAAAGCTCTAGAATGAGAGGTATTGGTGAAACTGCTTCAAGTATCATCTCTTCTCTTTCCCTACTCCAAAATCCTGTTGCTTCTAGAATTGATATACATGCATGTTTTAAAGCTATATCAACAGGTAATGTAGTTACTACATAGAAGTCTTCGGCTACATGAAGTAAACCATACCATCCTGTAGGTGCTTTACGTACTTGACCCTTATATACAATCTTCAATGGCTCTTCAACTTCAACATAGTTTTCTTTCTCACTTAACTTACTAGCTCTAATCCCTAGAAAAACAGGCTCTACATAGCTTCTGTACTTTATCACATTTAGCACATCATATTGCTCCTCACTTAATCCACCTAATGACTTATTTAACACAGCTAACGACTCATCTACCTTCAAAACCTCTTTTACTTCTTCAAACGGTAGTTTTAGATAGTACTTCCTAGCTTTACACAGATACCTCACTGGTATGTACTTGAGTTCTAGTTCTCTTCCTTCTTCTCCTTCAATACATTCCACATATACTCTAGTGCCCATACACATCACCTACATTAATGTAAGTGAAGAACAAGTTTATAAGTAGTTACATTATCTCCATGTTAAGTAGTGTCTCATATAATTAGAGAACTCGTATAAATGAATCCCCACACTATAGCACTTGGTGATCGAATGGCTGAATCGTGGTTTAATCTGGTGTACTGTAGTGAGAATACTGACGCATGCTACACGGAATTAAAGAAAATGTTCAAGAGGTATGACATAGTTATACTTGTAGCTACGAAAGATATAGATATGAATAAACTACTTAAGGAACTTGAGAAAGAATTCAAAAACTTAATTATTGAAGATATTGCATCAGGAAAAGAACTAGGAGTAGACTACATAATTAAGCTCAGGAGAGTATAACCTTCTAATCTACGTTGTTTTTTGTAAGTTAATGTTTCTACCTCCTCTCCAGCCTCTTCCAAATCCTCCTCTATCTAATCTATGTATCATTGTGTGGTGAGCACCGCAGTAAGGACATTGATGTGGTTTAGGTGCACCAAATGGCACCTCAATTACTCTACCACAGTTAGTACAGTAAAACCTCTTCTTTGGAATAGGTACCTCACTCATGTAGACACCACATAATTACATGTCCTCATATACTACTCTTCATTAGATATTAGAAAAACCTTTGTTTTTAATACCTTCAGAAAGCCCTACTTTGACAGGTATGATGTAACTCCTTATAAACTCTGTAGTAATCATCTTCTATAGACACCTACTCTCACCTCCTACCCCCCACCTCGCTCCGCCCCCTACTTCATGAAATAGTATTGAGAGTTAACTAGCTCTTCTCGATTGGTCTAATCCATACCTCAACTTTTCTCCCCACTAGAAGCTCTAGTATAGGTTCAAGCTTTCTAGGTAGGTAAACGAAGTATCTACCTCCAGAACCTCTAATAACTGTCATCCTACCAGCAAAGATAAAGCCCGCTTTAAGCATTAATGTTCTGATTTTGTTAATGTCGATTTCCTCAGACTTACTCATTAAGTGATCACCCCTACGGATTAGTTATTTATACTGCTAGGATTTATAAGCACTTACCTAGTACAACCGTATTCTCACAAAACACCCCCACACATGTTGCGAAAGGGGGGGCTTTCGGAATGGTGTCGTGATTCGTGGCTGTTTTTCGTTCCGTAACCCCTTTCGTGAAACGTGGTAGAGGGGTAACGTTTTACTCCCCCTTTCGCTAGTTTTCATTCATGTAGAGGTGAGCTACATGAGTGAAATCGTAGCGTGCTACATAAGGATATCTCAACCAGATGAAAATCCAGAAAATCAGAGAATTGTTCTGGAGAAGTGGTGTAGGGAGAGAGGATTCATGCCACTCTTCTTCACTGAGACCATAACTGGTGCTGAGAATCCTCTCGAGAGACCTGTCTTCAAGCAAATGATTGAGTTCTGTAGAATGAACAAGATAAGGAAGATAGTGATGCTCGATGTAGCTAGACTTTCTAGAAGGTATGAGCACTTGAAGGAAGTCTACAAGTGGCTTCTTCGTGAAGGCTTTGATGTAGTGTTTGTGAACAATCCCATACCCAGCATAGCAGAGCTGAAGTCTAAGCTACTTGAACAGATTAAGATACCTGAAGACAATCCCGTAGCTAAGTCACTGACCAAGGCACTAGTAGACATATTCTGCTCACTCCTAGATGTTGTAGGAGAAATAGCATTTAGCCTAGCTGGTGCTCAGGCTGAGGCATATAGGGAGGAGGTTGTGTACAGAACGAAGCTAGCTCTCGACAGATTGAGGGGCGAGGGTAAGCTCTATCACAGACCATCACTAATCGACTACCTAGCACTACACCTAAGTGGTAAGCTAGACTTTAAGCAGTTAACCAAGGAGGATATCGAGAAGGCTAGAGAGTGGTTGAAGAAATTTGTGAAGCCATACCTAGAAGTCAATGTCCCGAAGAAACAGATAGCTAAGTTGCTTCGAGAGTACTTAGAACGTGAGGGATTCTACATGAAGTTCCCAAAGGCACCGAAGAGCATACATAGGATAATAGACAACATAAACAAGGTAATTAGCTAGATGTGTTTCCTAAGCTCCTCAATGTACTTCTCTGAGATGCAGACTTCCCACTCGATATCGTTCCTCACCTTCTCTCTACACTCCTCCACAAGGTTGAGGTATGTTCCCCACTTCGCTTTATCGAAGATTCTGTAGTCCATCGATGTTGCTAGCGATAGTACAGGTGCTACATCTCTCAACCTATCTGCTGGGCATGTACAGAATACACCAGTTTCAAACTCTATACTGCAACTACACGCACCAAATTCCTCAAGTAGCTTCTTCATCACCTGATTCACATCGTCATCAGTATCGTAGTACTCTACCTTAACCTCGGAATCTCGAAGAGTTACATGTGTTCTATGCCCCTCAGCAGAGCCAACACGGAGTTCACACTTATTGTCGTAGCATATACCTCCAAGAGCTTCAGCATCTTCAGGAGCGTAGATCAGTGACTTATCACCGTACTCCCAAGCCTTAGACAACACCTTAGCGAACTCGATTAATCTCTCGTCTGTGTTCTCCATCACGAAGATTCTACCTACCCACATTCCACGAACTTCACCTAACTTCATTAAGTCCTCACGAAGAGACTCTGCTAATCTGTGTACACTAGCTGAGAAGTCATTGACTAGAGCCGACAATGTGTATGGAGTCTTCACACCTCGCAACCACGTACATCTACTACCGAATACCTCCTTACAGAGGTCATCCAGTACATCGAGACCTTTACTCACCATATCGAAGCTCTCAACAGAGTACGACAACCCTAGCTGAGCTATTGACAAGTTACCACATATGCTCATAGCAGTGGATGAACCAACTAATTTCTCGAACTCCTTTGATTCACAGTACTCACTAAATAACTTACTCAACTCCTCAATACCCTTCCTAATACTCTCTTCAGTGACTTCCCTAGCTCTGTGCTTCAGTATGTACTTATCTGCAATCTCCCTAAGCCTATTGTACAGCTCGTCAAGTACCTTAGATGCTTCGTGCTTCCCCTCAACAAATTTATTCCAGCTAGCTCTATGAATTTCAGCCAGTGTAGTAGCGATTGTTTCTTTAGCTCTCTCAAGATCCTCTAGTGCTTCCTCACTATTTCTAGCAATCTCAGATAGCACTATAGTTAGCTTAATCTTCTCACTGATATCAGGAGGTAACCTAGCTCTAATGAGTGATAGTAGGTAGAAGAGATCTGTTAGATCTGTATTAGCTCTATCGAAGTACTCCTCCGCTTCCTTCACTGTATCGAGTACGTCTGATCTAGATGCTATGTCTCTACCTCTAGCCTCAATCTCAAATAGCTTCTCAACTAGAGACCTCAGTTCTGCTAGCTGTTCCTCACTAAGTATCTTAGAGACTTGCTTTGCTTCACTCATTTCTAGGTGCTACCTCCGAGGTAGTACTCTCTTAGCTACTCTCTTGATTGGTTCCTGTACGTAGTCCTCGTATAGGTACAGTACCTTAGCACCTACTTCCCTAGCTAGCTGGTACACATCCTTGTCACCAGTTACGAGTGTACAACCACGTGATAGTGCTGTTGCAATAGCCTCGATATCACCGTACGTTAGAGCACGTATACCTCTCCTCTTCAACCTCCACTCAAGTTCAGGAGACTCAACAACTCTGTACCCTCTCCTCTCTGCAACAGACTTAACGAACTCGAATTCTCTAGTAGCAACAGCACTCACCTCACCTACCCTAGCCTTATCTAGGAAGTCCTTAATTGCCTCGTAGAGATCTCTGTACTCACCAGCAAGTGCCTCAACCTCATCCTTGATAGACTTCGTCACGTAGCAAGTAGCACCGTAGAGACAGTAGTCACCGAGAACCCTACTCAAGTACTCAGCAACCCTCCTCCTAGCAAGAGCCTCTTGAGTTCTCGGATGAGTTACAGACTCCCTAGCATGGTGTACCGCAGACCTAACACCGTGTAACCAACTCTCATGCATGTAAGTGAGAGTAGATGTGTCGAGAATTATGCAGACCGACATCAATACTAAACAACACAGAAACAACTAAATAAGTATTGTAAAGTAAGGTAGGTAGCAAGGAAAAAGAGGATTAGAGGTACTTAGTTCTTCTCAAGTACTCAATGCACTTATCTACGTTATCTAGCTTGACGTAGTACTTCTTTGAGTACCTTCTACTACCAGTGTTCATTCCTTGAACTAGTCCTTCCTTCTCAAGTTCACTCAGTAACATGTGTATGAATCTACCGATTGCTCTACCACTCACCTTATTGATCTTCGCTACCTTATGCGGTGTTATCCAGAACCCTGAACTCCTCGTACCTTGCTTCAACACTAGGAGAGATCTCAACAGCAACCTCCTAGCCAACTCATACGCACTCTCACCACTACACCTCATAGCTAACAGCAATACAAGTTACCGAAACTATAAGGACTCACACCGAGAGCAGACAAACAGCTGTACTACACAGAACGAAATCAACTACTAGAGTTCACAACGTATAGATCAGTGGACATTCCTCATCGGAAACTTCAGACACTATAGCATGAGTAATGTAGGATAAAATATCTAGTGAGTACCTGATACCTCAAATACTGGACTTTATACTTCGCAAGGTGTAAGGTGCAAAATACATCCCTCATCAGGAATACACTCCCTCAGGTTGCTTAGGAGACAATGCTGGAGATTACTGCAGTTTTCAAAGGTGTTCAACTACTAAATGAGTATTATGCACAAGGTACTGATAATGAGTTATAACCCATAGGATACTGATACGGAGTATTATGAAACTAAACTGAACAAATGATGATAGCGTAAGAGGAATTCTCTGTCCTTCATCAGGTATGTACCCCTCTGATTGTTTGAAGAATAGGTGTCGAGGGTGGTTAAATTGGTATGTTCATGTAGTGTTGTCTGGTTCTGAATTCTGCTCTCCTACCTATGTTCCACATTCTCACTGGTCTGTAGTATCCCACTATTCTACTCCAGATATCTACCTTAGCACTTCCACACTTTGGACATCTAGTATACATGCCTGTTGTCCAGAAGCCACAGTCATTGCATGTTGTCTGTACTGGTGTTAAGCTGAAGTACACTATCTTCGTGTTCTCAGTGATGTGCCTAACGAACTTCGTGACCTCATCTACACTTAGCTCTCTACCTAAGAATATGTGCTTCATGACACCTCCTGTGAAGAGCGGTTGTACCTCAGACTCAATCTCTAGCTGTAGCCTCAGATCCCACGTACTGTAGCTTGGTGTATTCTGACTGCTGTAGAAGGGTACCTTCTCACTACCGTACATAGGTACCTCAACTGGTATATAGCTCCTGAACTCTGGATACTTCTCATAGTCTAGAACAGCTAGCCTATACGATGCAGACTCTGCTGGTACCTGCTCGACATTATACAGCACATTGTCCTCTCTCTCCCACTCATCAAGCACCTTGTTCACAAACGTTAGTACGTCTCTGTAAATCTTCACGACTTCCTTAGCAACACCTCTATCCTCTATATACCATAGCCTCGGTCTCTGCAGTACAACGCTAACGAACTCAGGTAGTGCTACTAGACCTACAGTGCTGTAGAAGTTCTCTAGCCTAACACCTAGCTTCTTAGCTAGAGGCATCATATCTAGCTCGTTCATCGTCACATAGTACCTATTCCTCATGATGGTTAGAATCTTCCTACACTCACCCAATAGCTCAAGCAATAGGTCATAGATGTACTTCTCATCACCTCTCTTAACAGCCTCCATACCGATCCTAGCCATGTTAATCGTGACTACACCAATGCTACCCGTCTCATCAGGTATAGTCCACATACCCCTACACCTAACAGCAACCTTAGCGTGGTTAATAGTCAGCCTACAACACATTGAGAACATGTCATCTGGATTTACGACATTTGGATTTAGGAAATAGAATGTTCCTCGCTTAGCTGTTAACAGAGCTATGTCCTCCCATATGGGGCTCTCCATTATTTCCTTCGTTGGGAAGATTGACAGTATTGGGAATGTGAATGGTCTACCCCATGCATCACCGTGTAGAAGTAACCTGCAGTAAACCTTGATTAGCTTCTCTGCGTAGTCGAGGTAGTCACCTAGCCTAGTGTTCTCAAGTACTTTACCTCCTACAATTGCTGGTTCATCCAGTATCTTCTTGCTCGACGTGTAGTTGATGAATAGGTTCACGAATGGTGATTGATAACCGTAGCGATACGGGTAGTTTATGTCCCATGTAAGTTCCTCAAGTGCTTGCTTTACGTACCACTCAAGTACTCTACCATCTCCAATGAACTTCATGTCTTCTGCGAGTAACGGTGCTAGGTATAGGTCAATTGCTGAGAGAGCAGTTGCACCACTAAACTCTTGGCTTATGATAACCGTCAGTGATTTTATGTGGTCACAAGCAGATATCAAGTGCTTAGCAGGGTTAGAGGCAACTGTCTCCGTAGGTAGACCTAGAAGCAGTAACTTAGCAGTGTTTATGCCAAAGCAGTACGGTATCAATAGGCTGAACGGAAGCTTATGTATGTGAATCCAGCCATCACAATGTAACTTCCAAGCTTTCTCACCGAAGACCTTTGGTGTGTAGTCCTTCAGAACTTTGGTACCTAGGTACGTTATTAGGTGTGTGAAGCTTCTCCTCATGTTAGCATTCTCCCGCACTTCCCAGTCAAGATCCTTAATGTACTGCTCTACTAAGCTCATCGAATCACCGAACATATATTTCCTAAAGAATTTATTAGGGGTTAGTACGTTAGCTAGAGGTAAGAGAATATAAATTAGTTAACACGACTTTGTGCACAGGGTACCATGAAGAGGAAGGTTGGTTTTAGAGTTGAGGTAGATAGGAACTCGTTAATTATCGAAATGCACAGACTTGAACCTGAGATTCAGCACATAATTCGTGAGGTACTAAGTACATTTGCGAAGGTGTGTAGTGGTAGAGCTGTAGTGAACCTACGTGGATCAACTATTGAGATAAGGTATAGTGACCCAAATGTGTTGATAGACCTCGCTAAGTACCTAAATACAGCAACTGCACACCTATGCGTCATAGCGTCAAACATAGTGAATGCAATACTTGGAGATACAGTCATTGAACCAATCACAAACACAACACCAGAACTAGAGAAACCAACATACACAATATAGCTCACATACACTGGACACTAGGTAAACAGTAGCAATGTGTTACGGATGACAACCTAGCATGAATTAGGAATGCCTAATTTATGAATTACAACATGTTAGTATGCATGGTGAATGTACTTCATTTTGCAAGGTACTTGAAAGTGTGAGCACTATACAGTGTACCAAAGACATCATACCCAATATGAAGGATTCGCTATACATTACTTGATACGAAGGATTCTCCGCATACTACTTATCATCAGGGAGCAAGTACCTCCCCTCCAACTGAGGTAATTCCCACTACACAACTTCTAATATAATTATGCTACATAAGGTACTGTATAGAATGAATATTCAAGGAAGAATGGTAAATGAGTAGTTAAGGACTACATAGCGTAAAGCATGTACTAATAGCTAGTTATCACCAACTCCAGATACTTCATCGAGGTAAGCACCCCTCATTCTATTCTTAAAAAGGAAAAGAGAGGTGTGATTTTATATTTGTACTGCTTCCACTCTTTCAACTAGGACTCTACCGAAGCCTCTCGATACTCTTCCTCCAATGATGACTACCTTGTTGACAAGTGTCGATAGTTTATTGATTACCTCTCTGTCGTTTGTCGCTAAGACTCCGTGAAGTTCTTGCTCAGGTGCGATGAATTCGTAGGTTAGTGGGTTCTTAACTAAGACAGTCTCCTCCTTATTACCTCTCTTAACCTTCTTCATAGTCGTTATGATCCTAGTTTCACATGAGCACGAGTCCTCGCTGAAGAATATGCCGTATGTGATGTACTTTCTACCGAATAACCTCAGGTAGTTATTTATCACGGACTTCAGCGTCGAACCATCTAGACAAGGCTCAACTGTACCGTGAATTGGGCACTTAAATCCCTTGAACAACCTATCTACGTGATCTAGGAGTTCTCTACCGTACTTCTTCTCTAGCCCCCTAATCCTAGCATAGAGCTGTATAGCTGACTTACACATTGCTGGTGCTATGACTGGCGTAATAGTCCTCATCCAGATAACGAGGAGAGCTAGCTCACCCTCCTGACCTTGTATCAAGTGTGGAATTTGTGGTTTAGGTGTGGTACCTACACTACTCCTACTCATGTACTTCACCTCACGAGACTTCTCAAGACTGGTACCAGCTCCTCAAGTTCACTTCTACTCACTTGAATAAAGGTACCTCTTCCATTGCACTCAACATCTCTCTTCAACAGCTTACCAATCAGCTTAATGAAGTGGTACGCATAGAAACCAGCTCTGGAGTCACTCGTCCTCAATCTCTGACTAGCATACTCCGTCAACTGCCTAGCCCTCAAGGTTACTACCCTACCACGCTCACCGAAGAGTCTATTCTCAAGGTACTCAACAAAGCACCTATAGTGCTGTAACCCCTTACTACTCCTCCTGAACTTCGCCCTGAAGTACGTCACTACCTCTACATCAACCTCCAATACCTTTCCATTAGTACCTACACCACTCATACGAAATCACCAACAAATATATTTGTAGGTGAAATATTTAGATTTCTGCTAGTGAAGTACAGTTGTACCTCTCTTGAGTTGCATGAGTGCTTGTGCTAGATGTCCTTAAATCTAGAACTGTACTACGTATATTCGTGACTAGTAGGAGGAAGTTGGCTGAGAGGACGATTAAGGTCTATGAGTTTAGGTATGGTTACTGCTTCAAGTGTCCAGTCTGTGGTAGGTTGTTTGTGACTAAGAAGCAGTTTCTAGATCACCTATCTTCTCAGCACTCTACGTATTTCAGGAAACTCCTCGACAAGTCTAGACCTTAGCTTCTTCTCGGTTTCGAGATCTTGAAGACAGATGCATCTGAATCCGCAGACTCTACACTTATTTATGTTCTCCACTCTAGCAGATTCCTCCTCACTAGGGGGTTCATCCTTGATGATGCATCTACGTACTTCCTTAAGTAGGTCTCTTATGAGTGACCTCTCATCTCCTGCATAGGGTATTCTCCACATTCCAGAGCAGTTAACTATGTAACCTCTATCAACTACTACGTCCTTAGCCTTCTCAACTAGGTAGCAGTAGCTAAGTACTTGAGCAATGTAGGTATCGTGTACTCTACGTCTGTAGCTCGACTTAAGCTCGTAGACGACAGCGTAGTCCTCGTGTGGATCTACGTAGACTAGATCTACGTGCCCTGCTAGACCGTACTCGTAGTCGTAAAGCTCGTCTTCTGTGTAGAGATGTGGATCTGCACCTAGTGAACGGAGCTTTGAGGTTAGGTAGTTCACGAAGTTTCTGAAGCACAGGTGTGCATATGTACCGACTAGTAGTCTACGTAGCTGATACCTATCACATATTATCACTCCCTTAACCTCATCACCTAACAACCTGTACATGTACCAGAACCGTCTTGGACAGTAGACGTAGCTTGATATGTCGCTGACGTTTATGAAACCTAGCTTGTGTAGTCTAGACCTAACAACATATAGGTTTGTTCCCCTAACCTCACGAATCTTAAGCTCTCTCCTACATAGGAGAAGTAGCTCAGATAGAGTCAACTTACTTGCATAGAGTACGGACTGGATGAAGGGGAAGAAAAATCTGTAGGGTATTGGGCTTGGTTGCTCCTTACTGAGCATGTTACTCAGGAGCTATCTCTGGCTCAACACCAAATAAGGGTATTGGTGTTGCATGTATCTTGTAGGTAATCCTAACTCTCCTCCTACCTCGCTCAGGTATAGTCTCTATGTTCAATGTTGCAACCCTCTCCATCCTAGCATACGCTCTCGAACCCCATGCATAGACACCACATGTCGTCCTCTTGTAACCACTCTCATCAGCATATGCCTCAAGTTGCTCAGTAACCCAGATGTCCTTTATTAGGTACAGCAGTGAACCTCCCTTAGGTCTCGTGTACAGCAACCTGATCTCAGGAGGTACCTCCTCAGGACGAATGAACCTACTCCTCCTCCCCTCACCTTCCTCACCCCTAGCACTGCTCACTGCCTGCTCAATTAACCTAGATAGACCGATCTCAGATCTAGCGTGCTCAGTTATCAGTATTGTAAATGGCTTATCGTACTTCTTAGAGTACTCATTAGCAATAGCGATCAACCTATCACCAAGCACTGTACGTGTCATAAATGCCTGTGCTCTGTAATAGAAGCTCCTACTAGAGCCCGCTGACCTCAGTACAGGCGCCTCAAGAGAGTCAACTACTACTACGAGACCATTCTGCCCAATCTCCTCCCTAATCAACTTCCTATGTACCTCATTGATCACTGCATTTAGGTCATCTAGCCCTGATACACGGTAGTACAGTGCCTTTGGAGGTAGCTTCCAGTGTAGATTACCCTCAGTATCTATGTACACTGCATCTAGACCATACTTCTCAACTGCCTCCCTAACGACCACGTAACAGAACGTAGTCTTACCTGTCCTCGTACCCCCAAACAGCATCAATGCCTCGTGTGGTGCCACCATGCTGACTAAGGTGTAGAGATCTAGCTCTGGTCTCCTCTCCTCCTCCATCTCCTCAGCCTCAATCTCCCTAGCCTTCTCCCTCAACCTCTCACGAATACCCCTCGCACTCAACACACTCACCTCAAGTAGATTACTTGCAGAAGTATTTATTAGGACTTAGATCGGTTGCTAAGCACCTCCATATACAGTATCTAGCGAAGTTTATAGTTTAGAAGAACGATAGCAAATGTAGGAGATAGAAATGATAGTCGTACTCCCAAGAACATTTGAGTGGCAAGGGTACTACGCAGTGCTCCTGCACGAGAATGAGAAACCTAGGTTAGTTAGGCTATTTACTACATCGTACTGCAAGAAGAAGATACCTAAGACACCAGTATTCACCGAAGTACCCATCTTCAAGGAATATAGATTCGTAAGAGCGAACTCCGTTAAGGTTAAGACAAGGAGTCTAGCATTCACAAGCCCTCCCAAGATAAAGAGCTATCTACAGAGATTCATCGAGAGAAAACACATAGGTGCAAAGTTCATCTTCTACCTAACAGATAGAGAGCTAGCATGCTCAACAGTTGTCAGAGAGGTCAGGGACATTGAGGGTGTTGTAGATCTAGAACATAACACATGTATTGTCCTAGCTAGGGAGATTGTCCTCGATCTTGATAGGGCACAGTTATTTGCTAGGATGCTCACAGCGTAGAAATACAGAAATAGTTCCTTCACCTAGCTAAGTACGGTGATTACGTGAAGTTCGATAGAGACATATTCATAGGATTTCTAGTACTTGGTATAGGTCTTGCAGTACTACTCCACACAGTTATACCATTCCTAGCATGCCTCGGGCTAGGGATCATAGTGTCAGCACTTACAGGAGCGAGAAAAGTAGTTAGAGAGGAAATGAAGAAGATTCTCGTCCTAGGGTACGTACTAACAGGCTTCACGTTGATCATACTAGCAATAGGACTAATGTACGAAGTAAGATATATAGCGGAGGTATGTAGCTTCGGCTTCATTACTGGAGGTTTGATGATGCTTGGATCGAAGATAGGTAGTACATCAGCAAAGCTAGAGGTAATGAAGTACGTCTAGATTGATACAGCAGTTACGAGATCTAGCTCAATAAACTTCCTTCCACTCTTGATGAAGTCTACGAACCATGCTGGTGCATAGTCCTTGTATGGGCTCTTAAATAGTGAATCCTCAAGCATTACAACCTTTGGTCTAGAAGGTGATGGTGATCTGACAATTCTCATGACTGCTTGTATGCTCTCGAATATTGCTCTAGCATAGTCGCAGTCAAGCCATCTAGCACCGAAGGATCTAGGAGGTCTTAGAAACGGTGCTAACACTATGGAGATATCGTAGTCAGGTAGGTCAACACCTCTGGTAATCCTAGAACCAAGGTATGTGAGTAACACCTTAACCTTAGCAACTGTAATGCTCGCTAAATCATCGCTCTCAATCGAGATCTTAGCCCTCTTCTCTCGAAGTACTGATAGAAATGCTCTAAATTGCCTCTTAGACATAAACCACACGAGAACACCACTAGGCTTCATACCGAACTTCTCAGCATAGACATCTATTACCTTCTTAATTAGGTAAAGTACTCGATATGTGAACTGACCCTTACCATATACTGTAGATTCTAGAGCCCTACTACCAGTTTCATAGATTACAAATCTACCAAAGTACACGTTATCAGGTACAGCACGGACAACCCTCACACACTCTGCACCTACCTTGAATAATCTACGCATTAAGTCATCACACCACGTAGCAGTTACAACTACCTTCTGACTCTTACGAATAGGTTTCTCATTGCTGAACACCATGTCGGAAACTATTGAGAAGTTCTGAAGACGAATAGCAGTAACCTCCTCCTCAACCTGACTACCCTTTCTCCTACGAACAACATCACAGTCAATGTACTTAACAAACTCTTGAACACCATAGCTCTTAAGTAATCTTAGCGTGAAGGGATTTAGAGACTCAACAGCCCTAAAGAGAAATGTCCTCTTCATCTGCTTCAAAGCCTCAAGAAGTATCGTACGTAGACGCTTACAGACACCAGCAACAACACGCTCAACAGTCCTTGAGCTAAGTAACTCATGTACTTGCCTCTTAATATCACTAACACCAATCCTAGAATCGTACCTAGAAAGCTCCTTCCTACCCTCCGCAATTATGTTAAATAACTTAGTATAGATATCTATGAAAGCACTAAGACGATAGGTAGACGGAGATAGCTTATTCAAGATCTCGTAGTCAAAGTCTGTAAAATCTGGCTTCTCTATCGTGTAGACCTTACCCATTAGAAGTAAGTTATCAGCCTCATCAAATACGAATAGGTACCTACGCTCTTTTCTCAATCTCTCAGCACTCTTCATGAAGACTTGTGCTGTACTGTACGTTAGAAAGAGCTGGAAAGGTGCCACAAAAATCGGTGTTACATTCAGTCGCTCTAGATAAATCTTAAAGTCTAGAGAAGGTCTTAGTGTAAGTGCTCTAATTACACTGTGACCACAGATTTCTTGATTTGGTAGTAAGTACATCTTCACATCTCTAGCCCTAATAACAGCTACATCACGCTCCTCAAAGAACTTCAACACCCTTCGAACCAAGGTCTCTGGAGTTATTTCTCTATTCTTACTCTGTTGCAGTATACTGTATGGACATACTAGACATGCAAGAGATGGGTCTCCAGTTAAATGCTCTACCACTTCAAGAAGTTCCTTATTCATACAGCTACGTTCAATACCTTCATACCAGATAACTAACTTAGCATTGTGATGTCTCAACTTCTGTACAATAGATCCACAAGCATCTTGTGAATTAGCTAGGAAGTATATTCTATCGAAGATCTTCATACTGGATAACTTAGCTACAGCACCAGCAACAGCATAAGTCTTCCCGAAGCCATTTGGTGCAGTGAGTACCAGCAAGTCATTTAGGAGAATATCATCTGTTTTTATTCTTATGTACTTCTCTACCATATTTTAGGAACCTCCAAGAGAATAGCATTACCAGATCCTTACATCCACGAAAGGGTAGAGATATTGAAAAGTGGAGAAAGCCAGCAACTTTCCTATTCTTGACATCGTACATATTTGATGTTATGTAATCAACATCAACGTAGATAGGTACAGCACCACGACCACACAGTTGATCAGACATTGCTTCAGGAATTGTCTTAACCCTATCGAATTTAGTTACAAAGTTCAGCAAATCAACAAGGTAATCTCTAAGGAACTTTGCAGGAAACTTCACGTACTTAGTGCCACGTTGAGCGTAGTAAATACCGTTTCTATAAGCTACATTTCTCGCAAGGTAGATCTCATCGTCGTTGAAGGACACGTAGTTACTACACCTAACACCACACCTAGAGAGCACAGATACGAGGTGCGATACACTGTAGACCAGTGTCTTAACTGGAAAGTTCTCAACCCTCAGAAAGGCTATGACCCACACCCTCATCACCTAAGTAGCTAAATCCTACGTAATTTATTAGGAGTTAGAAAGAGAGCACATCATTACCGTCGAGCGAACTGTCCATGTGATATTCATCAGCAAACGAGCTTAAATAGGGGTTAATAAAAATTGCTCATGAATGCTACATCAGGGGTACAAGAATCGACTGTGTAAAAATTATTATATATTACGTGCTGACGTGACATGGAGCAGGTGTGGGATGGTAGCAAACTCTACCGAAATGAAGCCATGAGTAGAGTCACCTCCATAAAACTGAAGCTCAATCAATCAACAAACCAACCTCCGTCTTACTTACGCAAAAACTACTAACTAATCCCTATATTTCCTGTTTCTGCGACCCTAAAACACCTGAAGTGAGACACATGAGAAAACTTATAAACCCCTATTTAAGGTAGCAAACCATCAATGACAGGAATTACGACAGCAAGAGAAGGGGTGAGCAGAGCTACGTACAGAGCCGAGAGCAACTGAGCAATGCAACGTAGAGGAGACGACGCAAAGAACACCAAAGACACGAAGCACAGAGAGACCAGAAGGTGATTAACTAACCCCTAATAAAACATACGAGATAGAGATACAGTAGGTGTGAGGTATGATCCTCCTCTTCCCAGCAAACCTAAAGATAGAGGCGAGAATACTGACAAAGAGAATACCGATGTGCTTCGATACAGATGAGAGAGAGGAGAGAATACTGACAGGGTGCGGAATGGCAACGTACAAGATCGAGAAGACAACACTAGCATGGGAGAAGTACGTAACGAAGACAATAAGCATGGACGTAGAGGGAAGACCAGTTAAGACAGCAGTAGAACCACTAGGAAAACCAACCAGATACCCCATAAGGAACGTCATAGACATGAGAGAGACAGTGCATAGGTTAGACAATCCAGTAACGTACAGAAAAGAAGACTACAAAACACTAGTGAGAGAAATCGTCAAGAGAGTACTGAGAGCAGGAGTAGAGAGAGCAATCATATCGAAACCAGATCAGTGGCTAGTGTACGCTGAGAACATCGAAACACTCACGAGAGTTCTCTACACACACAAGATCATCAACCTAAGAGAGATAGCACTCCTAGGAAGGCAGATACTCCTCGTATGCGATAGAGTAAACCACTACGAACCAAGAAGAGAAAACATAGCAGACCTATTCGCACTACAGACAGACCTAAGAAGCATCTACGACACACTCTTACTATCGAGACTAGACCTAGAAACACTAGAGCTAGAGAGAGGAGAGACAGCAGAGAAGGAAGAGACAACAACAAGAGAGAAGGTAGAGGAGGAGAAGACAGGAGAAGAGACTGGAGGGATTAAGGTAGGCGATGTCGAGTAACACAGAGGACACACTGAGAGTAGTTCAAGTAAGGGTACCTCGTCGAAGAACTCCAATCCCCATTATTTGTAGAGCATACGTATTTAGGACACTGAGTTCTGTTAGGAAAAACATAGTCGTAGCACTGAAGCTAGCACACTGGTTCTTCTACAGACACAGCATGAGTTATAGAGAGTTTGTGAATAGAGTCGAGAAAATAGTTGTTGACTACCCTGAATTCCACATATATCTGAGAGAGAGTGATGCACTTCTTGAAGAGTATAGGAGACGAAATAGGGTGATACCTAGGATTGTAGATGTCGTGATATTTCCTGAAGGTATTGGAGGAGGATACACCTGTGCAACACTTTATGACGTTCAGTGTCCATTTTGCTTAACTACAGTGTATGAGGATGGTACGTGCCCGAGGTGTGGGAGGAAACTCTATGTTCCAGAGCATGTTAGAGAAGATACAAAGTGTATCTTCCTACGTAGAATATCTGAAGAAGAGTCTTGAAATCTTGAGAGAAAGAGAGAAGGATATTCCCGACATACCAGAGCAAGCTCTCTACATCATAGCTAGGAGACTCCTCTCAAGAAGAAGAGATGTAGTGTACCCTATTGAGCTTGTTGTTGTTCCTAGGTACATATTCACGAAGGTACCAATGATTGAGTGGAGGAATCTACAGAGGAAGTCGGTTACAGATTCTGAAGTAGTTGATGTGAAGTACAGATGCTCTAAACTAGGTTGCTTAATCAATGTAGGTTTCGTACTTAGGAACTTCGTGTTGATAGATGTTGAGTGCTATGATGAGAATGTTCGTAGTAAGCTCAGAGCAAGTGGACTCTTCGATGTTGAGACTAGACGTGGATTCCACAAGTACTTCTACCTACCTGATGCAGTGAGCATAGCTGTAGGACAGAGAACACCTAAGGGAGAGAGCTGGACAACAAAGAAGGTACTAGATTACAGGAATTTGCTAGGAATCAAGATCGAGGTAATGTCAGGGTATAGGTACTTAGGTTCATACCCTCCACAGTCTAGGTACCTAGTCTTCAGCAATAATACCGTTAGTGTCAAGTGCTATAGAGTTCTATCGAAGGAGTTTCAGCACGTAGTGGATGTGGGTGACTTAACAGAGATTGCGGTTAAGGACGTAGACTACATTCATGAATTTCTCTGCAATATAGCTAGGGTAATAGGAGATGAAGGTGTTGCAAAACAAATCAAAACAACACTATCTATTAGGAGAGTGGAGAGTGATGAAGAGTACGAGAAGATACAGGGAATAGCACTTAGTGATGTTAAGCCTAGAGAAGATGAGGTTAATCTAGGTTTCGTAGGTACTCTCACATATGATGAGTTCAAGGAGCTTCTCTCAAAGGCTAAGCACGTGCTACCTCCATGCATTGTGAAGTGCTTTCTAGGTGAGGTTGAGGAGGGTTACAGATACGCAATGTGTAGGCTAGCGTGCGTAGTAGCACCTGCACTTGTGTACCTAGATGAGCAGAATCTTGAGAAGATGATTGTGGACTTTGCTGAGAGGTATGGCTTTAGAAAACCTAGGGACTATTACTGGAAGTACTTCACTGCTGAGGATAAGGAACTTGGAGTTAGATCTCTATCAGCAGTTAAAGTGCCTAAGGACGTCTTTGAGATGGTTAGACAGTACGTGAGGTGTGATGAGGAGTGCATGTACCGTGACGTATGCTACATGTACAATCTCTATGTGAGAGGTATTGAGGCAGGTAAGCCACTTTTCAAGATTGTTGCTGAGGTGATTGAGAGTGTATATCGACCTCAAGCTACCTAGATTGAAGGGTAGGAAGGAGATAGAGCAACTGATACTGATAAGGGATAGTGATGTCACGTCAGTACGAGCAATAAGACCGTACTTCTACGTCATATACAAGAACAAGAAGATACTGAAGGAGATTGAGAAGTTCAGTGGTGTTGTTGAGGTTGAAGAAGTTGACATGAAGCCTATAATTAAGGTTCATGGTTCTAGGTACGAGGTTAAGAGCGATTACGGTGTAGCTAAGGTCAAGTGTCAGCTACCAACTCAGGTACCAGATGTCGCTAGGGATGTCCTCGCACTGCAGAGAGCTGGTGTAGATGTTAGGGCATCTATGTTCAATGTGAGGTACCTAGCTAGGTGCTCGTGGGATCTAGGTCTACAGTTCTTCGACACTAAGCCACTTTACTACGTACTTGATGTATCTACGATACAGAACCTCAGAAAGCTCAAGGTACTTATCCTAGATGTCGAGGCTAGAGAGGAGAAGCCTATTCTAGCGTCAACTTACGTGTGGACTCCATTTGAGGAGATTAGACCTGATGATGTTCAGTGCTATGAACTACCTAAGCAATTTGATGAACTTGAGAAGGAGATCAATAGGTATAGGTTACTTGCGGGACATAACATAGTTGGCTTCGACATACCTATACTACGTAGAAGTGGTGTCGTAATTCCTGTAGAGCAGATAGCTATATTCGATACATCGCAGACGCTCGCTACGTGGGGTCAGTCACTTGCAATAGGTTCAGCAAGGGCACTACACGATGTTGCTGAGGTTCTGAAGGATAAGGTAGGTATAACTGATGAGGAGTTGAAGATCAAGAAGGAGGGTAAGAAGAGACTAAACTCCATGAATCTAGATGAGCTAGCTAAGTACAACATAAATGATGTAGTCATAACTGCTAAGATAATGATAGTTCCGTTCTCGCTAATCGCAGTACTATCTGCACTAACACAGATACCGATGTCGATACTGCAGAATCTACCTGCTGGAATGGTTGCAGAGTACTTCTTCACACATGAGTGCGAGGTGAGGGGATTCGTACCTGAGTACAGAGCTGTTAAGTGGAGAGCAAGTGCGTCTAGGGTTTGGCTAGAGCGTGAGAAGGTACTGTACACGAACGTAGCTCAGTTCGACATAAAGATGATGTACCCAAGCTTCGTACTAGCAAACTTCGTAGACCCTACACTGCTCGTAAAGGAACCTGAAGCAACGATGCAAGATATCGGTAGTGTTGTTGAGGATATGGTTGAGAGAATTGAGTTCGATAGGAGAAGTGGTCTAGGTATACTGTACGCAACTGTTCTCAAGCTGAAGAAGATACGTGAGCTAACTAAGAAGCTCAAGAAGAAGTCACCAATGTACGAACCAGTTGACCACTCTATTAAGGCAGTACTGAATGCACTAGCATACGGTGTACAAGGTAAGCAAGCATCACCTGCACCACTAGGGAACCTAGCTTGCCCAACCAAGATCTTCTACGGCACGTACAAGATACAGATGGGATGGATTCAGTACTTGAGGTCTAGAGGTTGGAAGGTAATTTACAGCGATACAGATAGCATATTCGTGGTAGTGAACAGCGGAGAAGATATTCAGAAGCTAGCAAAGGACATAGCGGACTACCTGTCGAGATTTGGACTAGAGGCAGATCTAGAGGATGTGTGGAACGTAATGTACATCTACAGCAGGAAGTCATACATACTACAGGGCAAGAAGGTAGTGCTCAAGGGAAGCCCCATCAAGAGCCTCCTGCGATTTAGGTTGCCGAAGGTAATCACAGATAACTTCGTGAAGATAGTGTCGAGTAGCTACGAGGAGAGGATTAAGCTCATTAGAGAACTCATCGATAGTGCAGATATTGAGGACTTGTTCACGTACCCTGCAAATCAGCTCTATAGGTTGATAGGTAAGGACTTGCAGTCAGTTAAGAGGGAGATTAAGGTACGTGGTAAGTACTACCTGAGAGTCTTCACACCATGGGAGGAACCTAGATCTATCTACCTGAAGAAGGCTAATGTACATCAATTCGCTACACCACAGCACGCACCACTGATAGAGCTTCTGCGTAAGGCACCTAAGGTACCGAGAATAAACCTAGCAGACTACGAGGGCTATGTAGTGCTCGAAGCTAGGTGCCTACCCTGTAAGAGAGCTAGACCACTCAACAAACTCACTAGAGCAGACATGTTGATGTATGGAGATGATGGAAATATCTACGCAATTACGCTAGAAGACATACTGTACTACCTATCGACGAGAGAAGGTAGAGTGCTCAAGGTAAGACCATCGGAGACAGGTAGGATATACGGAGAGAGCCTAGTTGTATTCGCTGTTGAGTCTAAGATGAAGGTAGATAAGCTGAGAATCGATGAAGACATACTTAGAAACTGCGTACACGAGTACACAAAGATAAAGCTCAGGGAGATAGGTATCTTATGATGGAGAAACGAGGAAAGGTACATACACCAATTACTTGGACATTTCTCTGCTACGATGTCGAGAAGATTAACGGTAAGACTGTGATCAAGGTACTTGTACTCTAGCTGTGACTGAAACTTATTTTTCCTTTTTTACACATCTACTTACTTGATGTGGATTAGGGCTACAGTCCTAATACTGCTCGTACTATCGTCAATACTTACCGTAGCTATAGGTGTGAGACCTGTGCTCAGTGCTGAGAAGGGTATTTGGGTGAGTATGGATAGAGCAACTGCCTCAGACCTACTTTCTCATGCACGAACTAAGAAGATAGATGTTGTGAATGCTAGAGTTGAGCACGTTAGCTATGCTACAGCCAAGATCTTCGAGATTAAGGAACTTACGGAATTCCGTGGGAAGAAGATTCAGTATCCGCTGTGGGCTTTTGTGAAGTACGTCAAGTGGAGGTGTATGATTCCTTGGTACCTTAGGGCATTCTCGTCAGTTAAGGTCAGAGTTGTTACGGAAATCAACATAACTGGAGGTATCTTCGACAATGCTCTACCAGTAGCTATCTTAGCGAGTTCAGCACCGTGCTATGGATCGTGGAGAATAGAGATCGAGAGTCTACCCCCTATACTCTACAGCTACTTAGTGCATAAGCTGATGCAACCATACGATAGGTTGATTGTGTCGCTAATTGCACTCTGTATGGCATCAGGACTAGCGGGGGGCGTACTAGGTACACTAGCGACAATGACTGTTGGCACAGGTGTCGCTACGGCATATGCAATCATGAGGCAAGCTGGAATGATGTACTGGAGCTGGGAAATCACTGCTGGTTCAGGTTTAACAATTAAGGAACTAACTGTTTTGGGAGCACCTTACGGAGGTGTCTTTCTATCGAGAAAGGTACTAGGTACTAAACTCACGTGGCATCACATAACACTTGCACTGAGATTACTGAGGAGTATAGGGCTCAACTACAGACCTCCAACATCTGAGGAAGTGCGTAAAATCAATGAAGTACTGTCAAAACACCCTGAGTATGCACTTCGTAGAATTGTCATAAGGATAATCTATGAGTACAGCAAGGAGTGGTATGAGTTCTGGAAGAGGGTACCAGATTACGAGGATCTATCAGTAGAGATAGTGTTCTTGAAGGATCCTGATGAGTGGCACGGTATTGAGGATGTTGAGGTAGATTACGAAATTAAGGCAATACCACTACGCATTTCACCAGTATCCACCTCTATAGACTTCAGTAGGGAAGTGGTGCTAAAGCCAATGTTTGTATTTGGGCACGGTAACGCTATGAGCTTCTGGTTGCTTAAGACGGATACCTGTTATATTCAGTATAGGCTAGTTGACTCGACAATAATGAAGCCTGAGTACCTAGCTGTATATCACGAGCTGGAGTATAACTTCAGTAATGTTGTCATTAGGAAGATCACTATTGAGGGAACGATAGCGAGATTGGAGCAATATCACTCAAGAGGTGAACTTCCTTCAGAGCTACTGTACAGTAATGAGACTGAGTACCCAGTTTACGCAAGGTTGCTCTTGACATCTGGTGCTCCTGAGTGCTATTTCGATTCAATCTCAAGACCTAGATACCACAACTGCGTTATCTACATAACACCACACGTGAGAGAGTGCAATGTCTCAGTACTAGAAGAGAAGCTACCAAAGGAAGAGGGGCTCAAATTCACAGTAGTTGCCTATGTAAATATCTTGCCAGAGGATACAGCAGTTGCTCTATTCATGAACTTCAGTAGGAGACTAGAGCTAGCGAGTGCAATTAGGGAGGAGTATGTTGAGATTGAGCTAGGTGATGTCGAGATGAGGTTTCTGATAAGTCCGAGAATTGATGTAGCTCTACCAAGTGGAAGTAAGGTAATTACTACTAATGGAGAAGCAACAGTATTCTACGTTAGGGAGATACTTAGGTACAGAGGAGAAGTCATCAACTCTACGTGGTTACCATGTGTTGTACCTGTGGTTACAGCGTACACGCCAGTCATAGTAACTAATCACAAGCTCGAATTCATGAAGTTCATAGTACACGTATTTACATCACACGGTGAGAAGACGTTAACTGTTAGGAAACCTACTCTAGACCTATTAGAAGCTCTATCTAGCATAGATATAGAGGAGGTGAACTCAATTCATGTCGAGGTTGTGTATAGTTAGCATTCTCCTAGCACTATTCCTACTATGCTCGACAGTACCTACACTAGGTGTAGTGTATGAGAGATATGCTGTGATCACAGTCAATCCACAGAATGGAGTTATCTCAGTACTGGTATCTGCAAGTCTCGATGAGGAGACAGGTACAAAGATTGAGAGGTGGCTGAATGACACAAGTATCTACAGTAGCTTAGTCGAGAACATTACTAGGTGCTTTGTAGATGCCTATAGGTACTATGGAGTTGAGGTCAATGCAGTAACTAGTATAGAGCATGGATTTGCAACAAATACAACATATGCAGTGACTATCAGTACCGAGATAATGCTTGTACCGAAGACACTAGAAGGTATCTACATCACATTACTTCCACTCTCTAAACTAGACTTCACGAGAGTTACAAACTACACCTACTACGGACTAGACGTATTCGATAACACTCCATCACTAGAGAAGTTCTACACATACTACGGTAATATCACTAGATTCGTACACGGTAACATTGTTGTATCAGTACTTGGAAGAACGAAAGCAATAGGAGATATCTTGCTGACTACATATCCTAAGGCTGAGAAAGTTACCAAAGCTACGGAGGAGAAGAAGTTTGAACTACCCGTGCTAGTTCTAGCGATTATAGGTATTGCACTTGTGGTTGCTGTAAGTCTAGTAGCGGTAAAGATGTACTACTCCAAGGTAGTTGAGCGTAGAAAACCAATATATGTAACTACTTATAGGTTAGATGGAGTGAGTGTGAGTTGTGGTGAGTAGGTATGGCTGAGGTTGAGATATCTAAGGTAGCGTCTGAGCTTAAGGAAATATTCTCGAAGTACGGCATAGAGGTTGGGTGCGATGTCAGAGGAGATCTAGCACTGTGCATTGTTCCCGATAGAAGACTTGGTAATATAGAGATTGAGTTAGTGAAGTCACCAACTGGAGTTAACATCAATGTCTCAGTACCGAGAGGTACTAGATGGGTTGCAGAGCTATCTAGTGAGGAGTACAGCAAGTTACTGAACGTAATTAGGAGATTCTACGGAATGGAGGAAATAGATATCCCACTCCTATACCACGACGACGAGCTAATAATAACGAAGAGCTTGAAAGCTGGTGAGATAAGGGAGTTCCTAGATAAGCTAGGGTTCTTCATCAGTAGGTTGAAGAGGAGAAAGCCGTACATCGAGGTTAGGAAAGTTCACGTGAGGTTCGCTAGACCTTGAGCAAGCAAGCCTTGAGGCAGTTCGTCTGTACTAGGGAAGGCATAGAGTACTACATGGAGGATGAGTTAGCTGAAGATGTCTTGCAGTACTGCAAACAGCGGAAATGTAACTTCTGCCCTCTCTACATTCTTTCTAGACAGCTAGTGAAGGTGATTAGAGCACTAGATTACTTCCGTGCAGATAGAAAGAGAATTAGGTTACAGGTCTACCTCGATGATGATCTAGGTATTAGAGTAGCGATTGTAGATACAAAAATACCTGACGTAGATGTTGAGCACTAACCAAGCATCTTCTGTAGATCTCTCAGAAACTCATCAAGTACCTTCAACATCACCACGTTTAGAACAATACTCTCTCCCTTTTTCTCAGCTAGCGTACATACGTAGTAGTCAGGTGTCTCACTTGGTCTACACTTAAGCACCTTCTCTACGAAGTCTCTCCCAAGTCCATACGACTCCACGTACTCCTCCAACCAAGCTCTAGGTATCTCTACCTTAAGCTCATTCCCTACAGCAAGTAGAGAAGTCAGTAGTTCCCTATGCCTCATACATACTCACCGACACTAACCACTAATCAAATGTATTAAAAAGTGTAGTTGTCCTAGTCCTAGGTACACCATGAGGTTGTTCACTACTGTGATGGCTTCTAGAACTGATATTGTGCCTAGGAACTGAATGTACATGAACAACCTAACGTACTCGATGAACTTGCTCGACTTAACCTTGAGGAGCCTCACGAGGTACGTGTACACTAGCTCAAGTACCTTCAACATGGTGTAGGCAGTAGATATAGACATTACGTAGAGAGTGACGACAGTACTGATGTCTACATCACGTGTGAAGAACCTAGCAGTGAAGGGATTAGCCTCAACACCTAGACCAGACTTAACTATGATGTAGGTTAGTGTGTAGTCTATAGCAACTAGTATAGCTACTACAGTTAGTAAGATATTCCTAATCTTCATACATAACTTCTCAGTATGTGTAACTACTTAAAAATTCTGTAAGATACTAGAGGTGTAGGGAATGTAGTATGAGGTCTAAAGGAGTTTCATACACACTAAGCGTGGTGCTGTACTGCCTAGTAGCAGTGATACTAGTGCTGACGGTGTTCGCATTTGTCTCCAGCTTCGTACAGACACAGCTATCAGCAATACCAAAGGTATTCAATCAATTCGTGAGAATTGAGGCAGTGTGCTACAAGGACTCAACACTGTACATCTACGTGAGAAACATAGGAAAGGTAAGTGCACACCTAGTACAAGTCATCGTGTATAAAGAAGGCAAGGAAGTACAGTTCATCAAGGATATTGACGTAGTAGTGAAACCGAATGAAGTAGCTCTAGTGAAGATATGTAAGCACCTACCAGAGGGAAGCTACATTGTTGAAGTAGTTACTGAGACAGGGTTCAAGGCATCGTACCTAGTAGTCATTGATTAAGTGATTAGAGGAGGTACGTGCTCAATTCCTTAAAGGTATCTAATTCTCCTTCTTTTTTCTACAGTTAGTGGTAGCTTGATGAAGTACCCTAGAATACACCCAACTGCAAATGGTACACCTAGAGTTAGTACGGCTGGTGCGTAACCTCCTAGAGCTGTGATAATCTTCTCGATTAGTGTTGAGAGTGCTTCCCATCTAACGACAACAATTCCTAGTGAAGCAAGTACAGCAAGGACAAAGGATACGAAACCAGCTAGCAGTAGAATGAACTTTGTGAGGTACCTCAAGAACATACCAGTACAGATACCAGCAACTAAACTCCCAGCAACCGAGTAGATAACAACATCGAAAGACATGGTAGTTCCCATAGATACGTAGTAGAGTCAAGCTTAAAAGTCTTTACCTGCATTACAGCATTTTAGTTTGTTATGGAGCGTTTTAGTTAAAAAGAGAATCTGCGTATTAATTCACAGTATGCCAACTGAGAGAACTGTTGCATCATTGAGGCAAAGACCAATATACTACTTCACCTTTGTTTCTAATCCAGCAAATATGAGGATCTTGAGATATGCAACTCAAGTGTTTAGAACAGATATACTCTATGAACTCATGCATAGAATACTCAATGATTGGTATAGGTTGAGGAGGATGTATGATGAGGGTAAGTTCAAGACTGTTGTCCTTATTGAGGCTATGAGGGATTACCTAGGTTTTGATTTGGAGGAGATTAAGGCTAGGTTAGATGAGATAAATATGAAGTTAGATAAGTTGCTGTCAATGGGTTACGATGTGGCTGAGGCTAAGAAGATTCTGTATGAGTTACGTAGTAAGCTATCGTTCATAGAGAAGACAATGCTCTACTCAGTAGAGCCTAGAGTACATAAGCTATCTAGTGAAGAGATTAGGAGAGATATCGGTAAGCTAGCTGAGGAGAGCAAGAGCACTGACCTAAGCGATCTACCTGACTTCATCCGTGACAATCCTTGGACTAACGTTCTTTCGAAGAGAAGAAAGACCTAAGTATGTGTGCTAGGGTGTGGAATGGTGCAACATCGAAGAGTGGTACTGGGATTAGCTCAAGTAAGCCGAGTAATCCCCAATTGCCTATAGCTAGTAGATTCAGTACTACAGTAACTAGGTCGAGTACATCACCGAGAACTGGAATCCACAGAGCAGGGATTAGGTCTAGAGTATCTGCAAGTAATGACATTCCCGCAGAGACAATTCTCAGAACTGCTCGATAGCCCATATTGAGTACATCACATAGAACATATATTAAAGTATGAGGTATAGGTACTAGATGCAGAGAGTACTTAGGAGGATCATTGGTAGAGAGGGTGAGAAGAAATTTGAGATGAAATTGAGGAGTAGGGGACTACCGTATGTACCGCTGTGTCGCTTTGGTACACCTGACTTCATAGTGTTTAAGCAAGGTACGGTGTACCTAGTTGAGGTTAAGACGAGTAGAGGAAGTGTAGTTAGGTTACCTCTACACCAGCTTAAGCAACTGCACGAATTTGCTAGAGTTCTCAGAAAGGTAGGTTTGAGAACTAGGTGTGTAGTAGCTTGCTACTTCAAGGGATCGAGCGGTTGGAGGTACATAGACGTCACCGACGCTGATGAAAATGGAGATCTCGTACTAGATCCAGTTACACTACCTACAGGCTGTGAGGAGGTGAGCATCTAGTGGCTGAAGAACGTGAGAGAGGTGACGTTTCGAGAGAGCTTGAGGAACTAGCTAGATTAACGTTCACACCTATAGAAGCTGAAGCCTTTGAGAGAAGGTTCAGGAGAATTGCGAATCTCTCATTTGTGGCGTACTTTCTACTCGTAGTAACCCATACATTCACTGTACTAGGTATCCCACCAGTGATTGTCTTCGAGGCACTTAGAGGTGTATTTGTTAGATTACCAGCATACATACGTGCCATCACACCATACATCAAGATCTTCTACGACTGCTACATACTCATCACATTTATAATAATATTTGCAATCTACGGAGTTAGAATACCGAGTGAAGAGGTTGAGATCAGAATTCCATTACCTCTCTACTTTGTAGACTTCCTAATTCACCTATTCTGTGGTACAGTTGCTCTAACCTACACAGGTATTTACACGTACCTAGCCTTCATGATCTTAGCATTTATACAGCTGATATTACGTGTAGTATTCATACCACACTACGAGACAAAGATTCGAGACCTAAAGGAATTCGCAAGAAGTGAGGGACTTGAAGCATGACTCTAGTGTTCTCTCTCAATGCTGTTGAGCTGTGTAAGTGGTTCATAGTGTACTGGTTAGTTAACGTACTGACTCAAATCCCAATTAAATTCGTGAGGATAGGGTACGTACCTAGGAGGTCAGATGTTAGGCACTGGTTCACCTACATGTGGTACGTACCAATTGAGTCACCTGTACTAACTACACTTCAGTCAGGATTCACAATACCTATACTGGAGGAGATTGTCTTCTTTGCACTACCACTACTCGTGAGCCCTTGGCTCAGCTTGTTAACTGCAGTGCTGTGGGCTATTCTACACATTGGGGGTTGGGTAGATAGTGTACTTGAGCTAGTACCGAGCAGTAGAGGTAGGAGAAGGGAAGTACTTAAGGTAGTTCTCGTTGGTTTAATTCACTTCGGAAGCCTTGCTCTAGTATCGTGGTACATGTGGAGTAGAGGTTACGGACTCGCATCAGTGCTTGGTCACATCATCAACAACTTAGTTGCAACAATTAACGAGATACGTACTGAGAAGAAGGTGAAGAGAGCTAGATTAAGACGTTTCTGCGGTTACTTAGAGAGGTACCTCTAAGGGAAGTGGAACCTTTAAATGTTTGTAGTCGCTGTTTAACTTAGGTGTGGAGTATGGCTAAGCTAGTCTACGTAGTGCCGAAGCAGGCAGGGAGAGGAAGAGCGGAAGTGAGGAGGTACTTAAGCTTCATTGCCTTCATGGTTGTACTAGTGATCATACTGACAGTCGTTACAATGCTCAAGGTCTCTCCACTGCTAGCAGGGTTGACAGTGTTTGCAGTTGCAGTGTGGTTCATGATAGGTGAGTTCCTACCAGCAAAGTACGAGAGGATTAAGCCGTTCTACTACATGCTCGGTCTCGGTCTAGCACTGATACTGTGGGGTGCATCAGTTAAGGGCTACCTCCCACTAGCACTACACTATGCAACACCTAGCTACACAGAGTTCCTCCTAATGACATTCGTGCAGTCGCTCATCATAGCTGGAATCATAGCTGGTGCCGTAGTACTAGCAGTACTGTTCTTCCTCGGAAAGCTACCAAAACCTAAGCTCGGTACCAAGGAGTAAACACCTAAATCCTTCTCTCTTCCCTTTTTATTTATGGTGATCAACTTGCTAACTAGGGTACTCGTTACTGCTCTGAATGGTTTCACCTTTGTGTTCCTTCTCATAGTTGCGATGTTCTTCGCAACCATGACAAGTCCTGAAGCACCACTACTTGCTGTGTTAGTGCTACTGTCTAGTGTAGATGCTCTAGATGATGTCGCTAGATCAGTAACAGGTAGATCACTTATACCAGTGGAGAAGAGCATCTACAGACTAGCTAACTACGTATTTGAGTCTATTTCAGGTATTGTAGGTATGGCAATGGTACTCTACGGAATGCTCTACATACACTACTTCACAATACCGTTCTGGTTCGGTGTAATACTAGCAGGTACTATGATGGTAGTAACGGCAATCTACGACATGTTCAAGCTCAGATACGGTAGGAAGGTAGTGAGTGTTAGAGCGGTGAAGTACCTATGAGCTACCTAGGTGCTGAGTACAGGAAGGTACGTGTAAGAGCTAGGAGAAGGCTCTACATAGCAGTAGTGACAGTGCTTACTGTAGTGGGTACACTCCTAGGTTTCTCAAGTGCGTTCTGGTACTCAGCATCTATAAGCTACCTACTGACACACATTGATCCAGAGCTGATGAACTCAACAGCATACCCATGCACAGTCTACATATCCCTAAATGCTGAGAACCTCAGTAAACTCGATAGAAGTCGAATAGTGAAGACTTGGAGGTTCGGTGATTTAGTAATTGTGAAGTACTGTGCGAGAAGTCTAGATGAGGTTAAGTCAATAGCTCAATTCTCAATATCGGTCTTCGGCTCGATGAAGCCAACATTCCCAGAACCTATCAGTAAGTGGATTGGTATGATAATGACTAGGTCAGAGCTAACGGAGACACTACCCATAGCGATAGCATACAGTGGTGACATAAAGCGAGATTACCACAGATCGAGGTACCTAACTGGTAGAGGTGTAGTAGTGTGTATAGTTGATAGCGGTGTAGATTACCTACATCCAGATCTGAGAGATGCAGTTAAAGTACTCGTCTCAATGCTTGTAAGAACTAAAGAAGGAACACCACTCACATGGATTAAGGGTGTTAACGGAACTCTTGAAGAGGCATGGGAATTCGAGAGACAACTAGTAGAGACCTACAACCTAACCGAGTACCCTTGGATAGACTGCAACGGACATGGTACGCACTGTGCTGGTATTGTAGCATCTAGGGGTGTTGCTAGTAATGGTAGGTACATGGGTCTTGCTCCTGCTAGTGAGCTTGTTGTGGTTAAGGCATTTAGTAGGGAGGGTTACTCATCTAGTGACATCATACTTGATGCACTTGAGTGGATCTACAGAAATGCTGAGAGGTTCAAGATAAAGGTGTGCTCGTTCTCGTGGGGTATACCGAAGGCTAGTGATGGTAGTGACCCAATATCGCTAGCATGCGATAAGTTGGTTGAGAAAGGTATCGTGGTGTGTGTTGCGATGGGTAACAACTACATCTTCCCATACACGATAAACATACCTGCATGTGCACACAAGGTAATTAGCGTAGGAGCAATGGATCCATACCTAGATCAAGTAGCTAGCTTCAGCTCTGCAGGTCCGACAATAGATGGTAGGATTAAGCCTGATTGCTGTGGTGCAGGTGTGTGGGTTGTCTCCTGCCTACCAGTTACGGTGTACTCACTTTACGAGCAGTTAATCGATGAGTACAACCTACCCCTCAAGATAGGTGAGTACTACGTCATGATGTCGGGTACCTCGATGGCTACTCCGTGTGTAGCTGGGATGTGTGCTAAGGTAGTTCAGCTGTATAGGGAGGTTATTGGGAGGGAGCCAACTCCAGAGGATGTGAGGAAGACCTTGATGAGCTGGTGTGAGAAGTACGCTCTCTTCGGTGCTATCGAGCTGAAGATGAAGGACATCTGGATGGGTTACGGAGTACCTAGGGAGAAGATAAGGAGTTGATAAGAAACTTATTAAAAAGTAGGTTTAGTACTCCTATCAGGAGTGGTGAAGAGGTATGAGGTACCTACTGCTACTGCTAGCAATAGCACTAGTGCTCGCAGTACCAATTGCACTTGCAGAACCAGATAAGGTGTACATCCACGTAGTGAATAAGACCGAGGCAGTCGCAGGTGTGCCACTCGCCGTCTATCAGGACGGTAAGAAGGTTGCTGAAGCAACAACAAACTCAACAGGTTGGGCAGTTGTAGATATCGACACCAGCAAGGACTTCACAGTGATTATAACGCTAGCAACTGGTGAGTACGCACTGAAGACCTTCAAACCAAGTGACATAGTTAACGGTACTGTTGAGTACAACCTAACGACACTACACAAGGTGAGGCTTCTAGCAAACCTAACGTACTCCATACCCGTGATAGTGAGCATCAATGCAACTAAGCTAAACTACACAGTAAACACCAATGCAACCATCTACATGGCTGAGACGGTGACAATTATATATCCGAAGGAGCACAAGGTAGAGCTACTGAGGAAGGCAGTCTTCAAGAAGCTAACATACGACACAAGTGAGCTAACAGAACCATCACTCACAATCACAGTAGATAGAGACTACGATGTCATGGGCTACTACCAGCTAGTCTACGTCATACCAGTGACGTACTTCTGGTTTGTAGCTATCGGCATTGCGATAATATTCATAGTTGCACTAGCAATATTGATGAGGGCTGGAGCTAAGTCAGTAGCATCAACTAGAAGAGTGAAGTACGTCTAAAACATTTAATTTCTCCACTCCTCCTTTTTCTCATGTATGTCAACAGTAGAGAAGGTAGCTTCTGAACTTGAGAAAGCACTTGAGGAGTACCTAACAAAGAACTACTCAGACAAGTTCGGTATAGGTCACCCAGTTGAGTACTTGAAACCAGCGTTCATGTACTGCATCAAGGTAGCTTCGAAGCTAGCTAAGAACGAAGATGAGTTCTGGCACCACTACAGCCTCTGCATGCAAGATGTAATAGCTACAATAACGAAAGGTCTCGACATATCGCTTAGAGAGTTAAAGTCTCTAGTCCGAGAAAGAGCAGGGGTAAGTAGTGAGAAGAAGTAGGGACTGAGGTAGGGGACAGTAATGTCGAGTAAGGACATTGTTGAGAAGGTGCTGGGGCTCTATCACTCTGTAGCTACTGCATTTGCAATACTTACGATAAGGTTGCTCTGTGCTGGGGATGACTTGGTTAATCAGTTCATAGCGTCTATGTTCGTTAGCTACAACTACGTAGTCATGTACATGATATCCAAGGCACTAGGTAAGTCACTCGTAGCCATTAGAGTACCGAAGTACGTACATCAAGTCGAGAGTAGAAGTATGGTAGGTACTGCAGTAGATGAGGTATCTGCAATAGTGTGTGCACTAGTTACAGGGTACATCATGGCATACGTATTTGCAGGTGTAACGAATCCAGTGATCTTCCTATGGGGCTTCATGTACGGCATATCTGTTAAGTACATAATGAGGGAAGTACTGAAACACCTAACATTTCTACCACTCGACAAACCGAGGTACATCCTACTGCTCTCAGCAGTACTAGGTGTTGCTCTAGGTCTCTTCGGCTACGTAATGCTGTACCTAGTCGAGGTAATTGCAGTACCAACATTCCTACGGTACTAATCCATACTCAATACACCTATACTTTTTACCCTGAAGTACCTTCTCAATAGCTTTCTCCCTATAGTGAACTATCGAGATGACATCATCGAAGAGGAAGACACATGACCTAGCGTTTAGGTACGGGTCTACCACAATGGACTTCCCTACCATGCAGTTCGACATGTAGTAGACCTCTCTATACATTGACAGCATGTCTAGAGCCTTCTGTACCTCGAACTTTGTAGGTCTTAGATCGGTGTTAGTACCTATGTAGGGTGCGACAGCTAGTGGGATGTTCTTACTCATGCAGAAGTTGAGTATTTCACTCAGTGTACTTAGACCATTCCTAACAAGTGTTGTCCTTACGGCAACTCTACCTCCTAGCTTGTGTACGTAGTTGACAATAGCTTTACCTAGCTCAAGATTCCACGAATCTATAGAGACAACAACATGTTTTAGATGCTCTAGTACTGTCATTGGGGGTAGCCATCTAGTTTCGAGAACTACGTCATACCCTAGGTGCTTCGCTATATCTATGTACGTGGATAGGTGTCGTGCAGTACACGGCTCTCCTCCAGACAGTATCACTGTTGCGTGTTTGAAGTCTGTAACCTTCTTAATGAGATTGAGCACGAAGTGAAACTCGTTAGGTGATACCTCTCTCGACAGGTTCTTAGGTTGAAAACAGTGTGGGCATGAGAAGGGACACCTGTACGTTACCTCAAATACTACAGTTAGCTTCTCAACACGCATCCAGCTTCTTACCCTCCTCACTACCAAACATGACCTCTAGCTCGCTCTCCCTCTCCTTCTGCTTGAGCTTCTTCTTAACCTCCTCAAACCACGAGGACATACTCCTCAACCCCAGTACTTAACGGAGATAGACCAGAGAATTTAAATATTCATGTATAGACAACACCTTTGGTGTATACATGAAGTTTGGTAGGGTACCTATCTTCATACTGCTAGGTATTGCAGTACTACTTATCTACTTCGTCTTAATCACAGTGCTGTACACATCAGCACCAGAGCTAGCAATACTGACAACACCTTTCGTAGCAGTGATATTCGGTCTAGTGTCAGGGTTCCTCATTGGTGTAGGTATAGAGCACAGAATTGTAGATCAGATGATTGCAAAGCTGAGAAATCACCTAGAGAAGGAGAAGGTTGGTAGTGAGTTACTGAAGTCCTATGCACTTGGCTACATACCAGTTGATGCACTTGATAGGGTTGTCGTATCTTCAGTACCATCTGAAGTCATTAGGTACTTCTACCCAAGTGTGAAGGAGCGTGAGTAGGTATGAGTCAGGTACCTACTCCCGAGGAGCAGAGAAGGGTGCAGGAGACGATTAGGGTGATTGCTGAGGCTGTTGCTAGAGCTATTGAGCCTGAGATACAGAAGATAAGGAGTGAGGTTAGTGAGCTTAGAGCTAAGGTAAGTGAGTTAGAGAGGAGGATTCACCTAGTTGAGTCGAGTACATCTGATATAGTTGCTAAGGCAGTAGCGTCATCGGTACAGTCCGTATCGTTAGTAGCTGTGGAGAAGGCAGTTAGCACTGCAGGTGAGAGGTTGTCGTCTATGGTAGCCGAGAGGGTTGTTGAGGAGGTACGAGAACGTATTGAGAGCTTTGCAGAGTTCAGAAAGGTACTTGAGACACTTGCAGTTCTGAGCAATGATGTGAACGAGATGAAGAACCTAGTCACCACACTAACCCGTGATACAGCTATGAGCAACATCCCTAGAATAGTGTCTAGCCTATCAGATATTGTCGAGAAGGTTGATGCAAGCGTATCGAGGCTAGAGTCTATGCTGAGTAGGTTACAGGAGAGGATGGACTCTATAAGCGGTACACTACGAGAGATGACGACTCAGATAACTAGGTTGGGAAGTGAAGTCGATAGGTTGAGGGAGCAAGTTGAGAGGCTTGCTTCTGGAGGTGTGAGCTTTGAGTCTAGCTGATAGGATATACGATGCACTAACACAGTTGCTCACACCTACGAGGTATGTAGCTGAGGTACCTAGACCAACACCTATCTACGGTAGAGCATTTGAGGTAGTTGAGGCACTGAGAGGAAGACCAGTAATTGTCATTGGTGAGAAACCAGCGTTTAGAGGTCACTACGTAGCTCATAAGCCAGTGTTCATAGATGGTAGGGAGTACTGGGAGATTCAGGTTGGCTATCTAGAGTACTGGATTAGGCTTGAGTACAGTGTTGAGGGTAGGAGAGTAGTTGAGTGGTACCCATACTTCATCAATGGACTCCCTACGATAGGTACCTTCATTGCTAGAAGGAGAATGGAGGAGCTTAGAGCTAGTGCAGTTGTCGTCCCGATAGGTATCGAGAACATTGAGAGAATTCTCGTACCGAAGGACAACATACTGTTCCTAGATGAGGTGTATGAGGGGAGGTTTCCACTCATAGTGGCAGACCCATCTGGTGTGCTAGATCACAGAGGTACCTATGACCTAGCTACTAAGCTCCACGAGATGACTAGAACAGCACAGGTGTATGCACAGATAGTGCACTCACTAGATCTCGAAGTCAATAGACTGAGGACATACTTAACGATTAAGACGTATGAAGCAGAGAAGTACAAGACCTTAGCAGATGAACTCTCTAGGAGGTTAGTCAATCTAGAGGGTACTGTACTGAGGCTACAGCACGAAATCGAGAGGCAGATGAAGGTAATTGAGTACTACGAGAAGTCAACAGTAACTCTAGAAGATATCATCACATCAGTGATAAATAACCTTCAGGAAACTAGGAAGTTGGTATCTGATCTAGTTGATCAGGTGAGAGCACTTAGAGAAGTAGTTACGAAGTACATGGGTATAGAGTTCACAGAGGCTCTGAAGACCATTGAGGAACGTATGAAACCTCTAGCTAAACCTGTTGAGAAACCAGCTGAAAAACCTGCAGAGGTGAGGTATGTATGAGTTCGGACGTAGAGGAGAGGAGAGGACGTGAACGTAGTAGGGAAGTAGTTGTTGTGGAGGGTATTAGCAAGGAGATAATGAGGCTTAGAGATGAGTTGAACAATAGGTTCACAGCAATAAAGAAGATACTTAGAAAGTCACTAATGAGTGGGCAAGACTGGATTAGGATTGATGACTACCTAACTAGCGTGATTAACTGCATGGAGACAATTGTCATGTACGTGTGTAGAACGACCAGTGTTAAATCGACATCCACGATATTCGAGATCCTTACTGAGGACTTCAAGGAGTACAACACACTGCTATCAGAGGTTAGGTCTGCTATATACCATAGAGACAAGTTCAAGTTGATTAACCTCCTTCCAAAGTTCGAGGCTAAGATAAGGGATCTGATTCTCAAGGTGACGACAGCTTTCGTAACAAAGGAGAGAATTGTCATACCGACAAAAGGTATGTTCTACACTGAGGAGGTTGTCGTACCTGAGCTATCTCCAAGTGCTAGGAAGCTATACGCCATACTACTGAATAGAGTAGATATACCGATAAGAGATGTCTACATAATGTTTGGTGAGAGAGCTAGTGACGTAATTGCAGAGTTGAAAGCACATGAGCTAGCAGAGGACTACACAGACCCTATAACTCTAGAACATAGGTTGAGATTGAAGAGGTGAGGACATGTCATTTGTTATTCCTGCCTTAGTGAACTTAATTAATAAGAAGGCTGAGGCAGATTACCTAGAGAGGAAGTACAGTATCTTAGCTAGGTTGAAGAGAATGAGGGAACGTGGGTACATTGCTAGAGCTGAGGAGATGGAGAGGAGAGGTAGGGAAGCTGAGGAATCTCTATCAGATGACGAGTACACGCTATTCGAGACAAAGAGTGGATTTAGGGGCATCCACGCATATGGTATAGTTCTTGAAGTACCTAATACAGTGGAGCTACCTAGGGGATTTAGGTTCAAGAGAGTTGAGAACTATAGGAGTAGAGTCGTCATGTTGGGTTCTGAATTTGCTGTATCAACTCCTGAATTCGCTAGACACCTAGTATCTGTCCTGAGAGCAATAACTGAGGAGAGAGGTAGACGTGCTAGAGGTTGAGCTGTGGTACCTAGGTAGGTGCCCAGTGTGTAAGGGTGTTGATAAGCACTTGAGGAGGATATGTGCTAGATTAGGTGTACCGTACATTAGACGCTACATAACTAGATACGTAGATCCGTACAGTGAACTAGGTGAGTTCTACGTAGTTGACCTAGAGAAGAGAACGATATCACCAGAGCCCTTTAAAGGTGTTGATAGGTTAATGAGGAGGCTACAACCTACACCAATTGTACTAATCAAGCTGTATAGACCAGATGGGTCAACCATGAAGTTTGTAGTCATGGGCTTTAGACTTGAGGAACAAGCCTTTAGAAATTTTGAACTTTTACTCCAGACAATTCTCCGTGTAAGGAGGTGAAGCCAGATAAACATACGTAAGCTAACTGAGAAGCTTGTTGGTGTGCCCAATCTATGTGCTGGAGGTTGCTTAGCATCAGTAGTTTTCTGCTGTTCAATAAAGAAACCATGCCCAGTTAGAGACTATGCACTGAAGAAGCTAGGTATCGATCCGAAGCAGTACGAGGAGATTAAGGAGAGATTCAGTAAGCATAGTGCTGATCTGTGTTGGGGATCCCTAGCGTATTGCTGTAGCCCAGAGAAGAGATGTCCTGTAAGGGATAAGGTGCTTCAGGAACTTGGTTGGAGCTATAGTGATTACCTGAGCTATAAGGCACAGATACTGCATGAACTCATTAAGGAGTTCAACCTAGATGAGAACAAGCTATTTAGTGAGAAGGTAGTGAAGCAAGCAGTTGGTGTATTTGCTACAGAGGACGGTAGTAAGTACAACTTCCTAGGTCTATCAGCACCTGAACTAGGGTTACTCTTTGTTGTGTACATTGAGCCGAAGGGACTTGATGAGAAGATTAGGAGAATGTTCTACAGCAGTGGTGAGAAGGTCATACCTGTTAGGTTAGACAGTGATACATTTGAGAAGCTGAGCATACTCGTGGGTAAGGGAGTATTCTCATCATTTAACGAAGCGATAAACAAGATACTGAAGATGTACCTAGCAGTTACCAGCGAGATGAGGGAGAAGGTGTAGTGACGTGTATAGACTACTACGTCAGTGTATACACGAATGAAAGTTTAATAAATATCCAGACATAAGGTACACCTAGGTGAGTAAATATGGTCAGAGTCACAGTAAAGGGCTTCACAGTAGAGATCCCAGATGAAGTAGCTAGGAGAATTGTTGAGTTCGACAGAACGTGCAGAGAGGCAGGAGGTGTAACACAGATAAGGACATCGATGTACGGTATTGAGGGCTTTGGTAGAAACGTAATTCAGCTAGTGTGTTGGGGAGCTAGTGGAAAGGTAAAGAACGTCTACATTCCAGTGACACCAGATCTAGCTAAGTCACTAGCAGGATTAATAAAGATGAAGGGTATTAGAGTAGCTGACCTAATTGAAGCACTACACAAGGCAGGTATTAGGTAAAGCTAGGGCACCTCTATAATCTACTTCATAAACCCTTCTTTTTACAGCTTCAATCTCATTCTAAACACATAAAATATAGTTTAGGTTCTATTTCTCAGGTGTTTCAGCTATGGGTATTAGGTTGGTTATTGAGAATTCTAGAGAAGCGATTAAGGAGCTTGTGAAGTTTGCTAAGATGTGTCTAGCAATTGGCGGGTTACCGATGATAAGGACGAAGTACGGGAACATATCCTTTACCATAGAGGAGAAGGGGAGGAAGTACAGGGGTTTGATGATACTTTGCTACGGTAGAGCTGAGTACCTACCAGATGAATTCATCTTCGCACCTGTTGAGGACAAGGAGTGGATGGAGCTTGCAAGTGAGTTCGAGAAGTACGTAGGAGACTACAGGATACTACTCATGAAGTACGGTCACCTAGTAAGCGATGAAGAGGTAGAGAAAGAACTAGAGAAGCTACTACCACGAGAACTAAGAGAAAAACTAGTCAAAATGCCACTAATACCCAAACCATAGAGGTGTAGAAATGAAGTATGGAAAAAGCATTCTAACAGTACTCTGCCTTATACTGATAGCTCTAATATTACCAACATCATGCCTAGAGTTACAGTTTAAAAAACCAATAGCAGTTCTCTCTCAAGCAATAGGACTATCTCGAGATCTTCAGTTCGCAGGTATCATACACAACACCAAATACTTATACAATCTTCCAGAGGGAAAGGGAATAGTTCATGTCGATATCGAGAAAAAGAAAGTCAACCTAGTAATTTCGGGTTGGAGCGGAGCCTATGCTATAGGAGATCTAATCTTTGGAGAGGATGTAGCTGATTACCTCTATGTTATTAATATAAAGACTAAGGAATATAAAGTAATTGCATACAAGGGAATAGCTTTATCGTCCATATTAGCCATCGAAAAGAAGACATCTCTTCCTGTACATCTTCTTGTACGAAATCTAATTTCACCTAGTACTGGAGGAGAGTATAATATCTATATAGCAGTTTTCAATGGTTCACTAGTTCTTCTGCATAAACTCCCAGAGATTGCTAAGGGTTCAGCATATAATATCTATTGTCAAATTATAGATGGTAAAATAGCACTTCTAAACCTTACACATATAAAAACTGAAATTGATACTCAGAAAGGAGTAGAGGTTTACTACTACGATGTTTACCTCAAGATTTACAACACAGCAGGTACTTTATTAGACAAGGTAAAGGTAGGAACTTGGATTGGAGTTAATGAGACAGTGCCAAGTTATATACCGTTTCCAGCAAGTCCTTTCCGTTGGTGTGAAATAGTTTACTTCGATGGTGTTCACGTCATAGGGTTCATAGCGTCAACCTATACGAAGAAATCAATAGTATTCATGTACGATAGAGAGACAGGTAAATTATATACAACAAAGGAAATAAATGCACTACTGGATATAGGTAACGATGTCATACTTGGACTTCCTCTTAACTACGTAACACTGTGTAAGAGAGGTATAGTTTTTGTCGATGATGTAAATGGAACATTATGGCTCTACTATCCTCCAGTAGACATTAAAGAATTGAGTGTAAGAGTAGATCCAACACCAGAACCTGCGTATGGAGGTAGTGTATGGGGACTTCACCTAGCAACATGTCTAGATTACGATGATAATCTAATTCTAGCATTCAATAAGAGTGAGGTAGGTATAGTAGATCCACAAAATCTTACTATGGTAAAGTTTTCACTCGGAGGTAAGCCACTGTACCGATACTATGATTGGGAAAGCAATGTTCTCTATACTGACTATAAGATTTACAAGCTAGAGTTCATCAAAGCAGAGCCAGAGACAAAGATACCGAGAGTAGCATTTGAGGGTACACTATACATTTCCTACTCTGGAGTCAATTTAGGACACTCACTTCTCATAAAGCTACCCTTGAACTACTACTACTTTACTAGGTTCAAGTTAACTATTTCAAAGCTATTCACTCATGAGGTGAGAACTAGCTTAATTCCTGAGTACTTACGTAAGTACTATATTGAGGGAGATGTTAAGAAGATTCACAAGGGTTGGTTTGCTGTACACAGTGAAGGAGGTGCTATTGAGAAGTTTAAGTATGTGTACCCAACTAAGAACACCTTACTTCTATCTGCATGGGGTAGAATCGATACTACACCTTTCTTCGGAACTGGATTCACATCGTATGCATGTGTAATCAATGTACCTCTGAGAACACCAGTAGTTGCACTATACAACAACATAACGGTGATTCCTAAAGTTGCAGTAAGTGAATTACTACTAACCTACGATCCTTGGACTTCAGAACTAAAGGGAGCAGTAATGCTCACCTTTGGTACAGGAATACCGTACCATGCTCTTCTCGGTATTGTTAATCTAGCTAAAACACATTTCGTAAGCTTCTCAGCTACTGTATTTGGAATGGCTGGAGAGGTTCTAGCAGAACAAATGATGACCTTACCCGTAAAAACACTATCCGTAGCCTACTGGAAAATCCTTGGAGCAGTATTTACATTCGATGTATCCTACCTAGTGTTATCAGAGTTAAAGGTCATTCCAGAACCGTACAGAGTTGGTCTTAAGGACTACATATTTATCATGTACATACCTGTCATAGTTGATAGTGCTACTGGAGACAAGTACACCGTAGTGAGGATCTACGTACCTGAAGAGTTTAAGGACTATGAAATGCTTGAGAAGTGTGTTGTGGAGACAGCTAAGACACTAGGTATCGAGAACGTAATCTACTACTACCCTCCAAAGTGTAAGACATGGACTGAATACTATAAGGTTCTGAAAACTGGTAAACTACCTCCATACAACATAGTGACGGATGTAATGGAGTATCTAGTAGCTGAGCGTGGTATACCTGCTGAGAGATTGAAGATAACTTCAGTCTACATAACTGTACTACACATAGTTCAAGGAAAGATAACGTTACTACAGTGGTTTGGAGGAGGCGTACCATTCAAGACAGGACTACAAATAAATGTCGTTAGCATTGACGCTGTAGGTACCATGAAAAAGCAAGTAATTAAGGATCCAGTAAAGATACTTAATATAATTCCACGTATTAAGATTAGTGGAGTCATTGAGCAAGTGAACATACCTTATGAAGTAACTGTAGTTGGTAGAGCAACAAGTACAGGTGTTGTCTACGATGTTGATTTACCATTTCTAAAAGATGTTGAAATATCATTTGGCAACATGACTGGTTTCCTAGCAGATATAATGCTGGAGGCAGATACTGTCATCAAGGTACCACTCAAGGAATTCGACTATGGATATAGATGCTCTCTCCACTTCCCACTTAAGAATACTGTAATGAGAATAAGAAGTGTAAAGATCTTAGACGTAGAGAAGCCAGCTATATGGATAGAGAGAGTGTACAGCTTTGAAGAAGGTACATTTAGACATCTCGTCTACATTGCTGAAGGTTATGAGAAGTTATTCAAGGACATACTAGGTTACGAGTTGTGGAGAAGATATGGTAACATGTTTGAATTCAATGGTAGTTACACAATAAATGAAACCGCATACTATGTCTATATATCCAGAACTAGGACTAAGTGGCTCGATCCAGTTAACGGCGGTACTCTACAGTACTGTAAGAACTACACATTCATCATCTACACAGTACTACCTCCCAATGCTGGGTTGAAGATATACTTCAATGGTACCTCAGTTACTGCAACAGCTCCAAGACACTTCAGCATATACGTCTACAGTAATGTAGAGCAGGATGTCACTGTGGAGTGGAGAGTTAGCTTGAGGTACTTCAATGAGACGAAGATGGATTGGATTGATGTGAAGTCGTGGAGTAACATAACGAAGGTACATGTCGTGAATAGCACCTTTGTGATAGTTGACATGGGTAACTACATAGCTGAGGCACAGCAGATGTATCAAGTAGTTCAGAGACCTGTAGAGTTACTGTGTGAAGCTTGGGTAGTTGATGCTTCTGTCGGTAACTACTTGAAGTCTGATGACTACGATAAGAAGTCCTTCCCGCTCCTACTCACAGTAGTACCTCCAGTAGGTGAGAATGCTACTCTCTACGTGAGAGTAGTTGATGCTGTGACTAATACAGGTATTGAAGGTGCTACCGTTAAGGTGTGGTCTAGACCTGATAGGGCTGACTTAAGGACGTTCACAACAAATGAAACTGGTTGGACACCTCCAATACAGGTAGTGACCATGAGGACTTGGTATGTTGAGGCTAGTAAGAGTGGTTACAGAACAGGCTACGGTGCTATATTCATGAATGAGACAGTTGATTGGCTCTACGTATACCTAGTACCTGAGAACGTAACTGTACAACCTCCTCCAGAAGGGAGCAATGCAACATATCCAACCATAGTGCTACCGAACGGTACTGTACTCTACGCATTGGCTATACAGGTTGTGTGGAAGGATGGTAAGCCATTTCACGGAGCTGAGGTAAAGGTCTATCACGACAATACATTGATTAGACAAGGAATTACTAACGGTACTGGATTCGTAGTATTCTGGTTGCAAGCAAATAGAACATATGTAGTCAATGTACATGCAGTTAATCCACACAATACGACACAGGTCTTTGATGAGAATAGGACTGTATACCTAGATAGGTGTATTTGGCTTGAGTTCTATCTACCTTGGTACAGCTACGTAATGCCAGCAAAGTTAATCGTACAAGTAGTGAATGCACTGAATTACTCACCAGTACCAAGTGCTCTCGTAATAGTTGAGAAGACTCGTGGAGGATACAAGGTATCGAACTATACTGATGCAAGTGGTGTAGCTACATTTGGTCTGTGGAGTGGTTACTGGTACAATGTATCTGTGTACAAGCAAGGATTCTACAATGTAACTGATTGGCAGATATACCTCTTCAACAAGACAATGACCTTGAGAATATATCTAGTTCCCAAGGTAGTTGCCAATCAGTCAATAACGTTTGTACCTCCTCCAGCAGGAAGCAACTGGACACACCCGCCATACCCAATACACTTCGCAAACTGTACATACATGTGGGTACTAGCAGTACAGGTAATATACAACGATACAGCACCCTACGAAGGAGCACTAGTTAACGTTACTGACCTAACAAGAGGTGTATCAACTGTAACTAGGACAAATGGAACAGGCTTTGCATACTTCTACATTAGGAACTGCAGTACAGTCAAAGTATTTGTACAGGCTGGAGAGTATAACTGGACTAGGACACTACACATGGATAAGTGCTACTGGTTAGTATTTGTAGTACCTAAGAACTCGCCACTCTACACACCAGAGGTAGCTGTTCTAGAGTGCCACATCTGGAGACACATGGGTCTAGGCTACTACTTCGGCAACATCAGTCACCTAGTTACAGTACTCTTCTGGACAAATACACCACAGAACATAACGTACGTACTAGAGCTGTGGAACTGCACTGCAGAGGGCAAACCACTCAACCTACTAGGAAACATAACAGAGACAATATACTTGTGGAGAGGTATGAACCCAATCTGGAAGTGGTTCAGCATAAACATGACGGAGGGAGGCTACGTTAGAGCACACGTCAAGATAGTTAAGTACATGAACGATACAGATCCTAGAAATAATGAGCTGTGGAGTGAAGTTGAGAAGATTAGGGGATTCGTAGACATTAGAGTTTTCGTAGTTATTGAACCAGTATCACAGAGAGTTAAGGGAGCTATACTACCAGAAGACGCAATAAAGGTATGTGTAGGTATTGTATCACCTACGAGAGTGCTAGAAACCCTAACCAAGATAGACATTGTGGTTAGCAAGTACGGTATTGCTCCTAAGCCGAGGAAGATCGGTATATTCAAGAAGATGCTTGATCTAAACATAACGAAGAGAGGTATCTACTGGTTGAACTACACGATTAAGGTGCCTTGGACTCCGTACCTCTATGTGTTTGTCAATGCAAGTAATCCACTAGACTTAGTTGCTGGTAATGAAGTTGTAAATTATACACTGTACATAGATAGAGACTTCGAGCTTGTTAAAGTGATTAAGCCTCCTCCAAGAGTAGTCACGTCTAATAGCTACATCACGGTTAAGGCTATTGTCAGAACAAATGAGATACACGGCTTAGCAAATCTCTACGTATCGTTCATAAATGCAACACTTTCCAAGACAGACTTCAAGCTAGGTACATCAGAGTACTACACAGTTACAGTAACAGCTAAGGTACCTCCAAACGATCTATGGATTAAGTTCCCACCAATTGAGAGAGCTAGACAAGATAGAGTAGTTGAGGTAGGTATAGGTGTGACAGATCTCGACCCGAGAAATGACAGTAAGAGGTACATAGTAACTGTGGTATCTACTGGATTTGCACTAGCAATGGCATTCATAGGGCTACTAGCCATAGTAGTTATACTGCTCATAATTGGCATAATTGTGGCACTGTCGAAGAAACAAGCAACAATTAGGAGAGTGAGGTATTTGTGACATGGAAGGAAGGGAGTTACCGAGGTATAGGCTTGTGATATGTAGGGAGGATCTACCCTTGAATTCAAGTGCTGAAGAGCTTCACTACCCAGCACCGTACTGTTGGGATGTAGCAGAGCTTATGAAGAGAGCTAGTGAAGAAGGAAGAGATTCACCACTGTGGCAAGAAGCAAGGAGAATTTACTTCGAGGCTCTTCACCGTAGCTGGGGGACGTATAAGCGTGGTAGACCATTTTTCGATGTCTACATGTGTGATGTGGAGAAGGGTATTTGCTTGAGGTTGAATAAGGAAGATCCAGCAATTCAGAGACTTGTCATAATGGAGATAATAGCTTCAGCATTTGAATTCGGCATTGGTGTTAAAGGTGTAGGAGTATTTAGAGGATTCCTAGGAAGACCGATAGCTAGGACTCCTCAATCCACTTAATAACTTTCTCAATTAACTCATCACTTAGCCTCTTTTCAAAGTGTAGTACATAGACATTTGATCTACCCTCAGCACTACTAACTATTTCACAGTACTTCCTGTACACTGTCTCCAACATAAGTAGTAGTGTCTTCTTGCTTCTCTCCCTTGGGTAGTTGAAGTTGTTGAAGTGTCTGTAGAAGAATCCTACTAGGAAGAAGTTTCGAGGATGTGTCTGTGGTAGTGGGGTAATTAGTCTCGTAATTGCTTGTCCTACTCTATGTGCTTTCGTTACTACTTTCCTCAAGGTCAAGGTCTTAAGCCATCTCCTAAATCTAGACGTGAATGACCAGTACCTATACCACTCAAGAAATGCATTCTTCACACTATCTAAGTCCTTAACTGTGAAGATGAACTTAGTTCGTGGAAACCTATCAACTATCTTATCTGCGTAAACCCAAGCAATAACGTCCTTTATCAGGAATGGTGTCTCAAGTGCATCTATCTTCTCCAGTAGTTCCCACATGTGAAAACCACATATTGGGGATAGTGGTGTATCGACTAGACTCCACTCATAGAACCACAGTGAGTTCTCAATCATTAGATTAACTACGTCAGATGGTAGAAACTGTCGGAGATTACTTGGGACATACCCTTCTTGATCATGTAGTACACAATCTGTCCAAACAGCTTGGTAGACTGCATCTGCATTAAATGGCTCATATATGGATGGTATCTTCAACCTCTCAAGGAGTTTCCTGTATAGGTACGTTGTTGCTGTTCTAGGGAATCCGAGTATGAACACAGATATCATAGGAGCTTCCCTATAATAACCTTCATTCTCTGCTTAAATCTCCTCTCACTAAACTCAAGTGATCTAGCTACGCAGATACCCCTAAGCTTGCTGTAGTTGTCAAGTGCTCTGTACACAGCCTCAACACACTCATCAATAGTTTCGTAACCAAAACCATACCTACCGCAGTCAAGTACATCTGTCCACGTACCTCCAGACCTATGTACTACAGGTACTAGTCCAGATGCCATAGCCTCAACCACAGATATACCGAAGTGTTCTCGAACCATAGTGTGTAGGTACACCTTAGCTCTAGACAAGATACCTAGCTTCAGCTTCTCAGGAACATTCACGAGAAGCTTCAAGTTCCTTAAATTGAGCTTCCTCCTCAACCTCATCAATGTGTTAAGTACTTGATAACTCTCATCTGAGTACGCAGAACCAATAATTACGAAGGTTACATCTCTACACCTAGATGCTACGAGTGGTACTAGCTCAAGCCTCTTAACCCTAGAGTACCTAGCAACCGTAACAACAGTGTCCTCACGATCCTCACGATCTGCTAGCTTGAGGAATTTACCTACAGCAACAGGAGGGTGAACAACAATTGGGTTAACCCCTAGGTACTTACGTATCTGCTCTGCTGTAAAGCTTGAGTTCGTAACCATGAGACATCGCTTAACTTCACTACTGAGAAACTCCATACCTACCTTATACGGTTCGAAGTACAGTCTCCACAGTGGTGATCTGTAGTACTTTCCAAATGCTCTCCAGTACTCGTACTCACCCTTCACGTATATGGCATGTGGGAAGTGTACGTAGATTAGATCTGCTGGAACTAGTAGAGCTTCGAAGTTAGTGTTCACAGTTATGTCATACCTCTTACGTAGGTTCAGTATCCTGAAGTTAGTGAGGAGCTTACCGTATAGACTCAACTTCCTAACTGGATTCCTCACAATTACGAACTCTCTACGTACCTTAACAGGTACATCAGTTAGTGCAAGTACTTTACCCCATGAAGTTCTCTCTCCTGTAACCAGATCTACCTCTAGCCCTAACTCATTGAGTACCCGTATCGTGTATAGGCAAACTCGTTCTCCTCCACCACATGCATTTAGTGAGTAGTGTATTACTAGTGCTCTCATCACTTAAACAACCTCCTAAATTGATTATACGCTTCACGTAGCTTCCTAGCCTGCTCATGTTCACCATGAAGCTCAAGCAACCTAGCAATAGACTCAATTAACTCAGCATTCAGCACGAGATGGTACTCACGAGTAATAGGATTACTAGTAGTAGCTATGTGTAGCTCCTTCCTAGCTACACCTCTCCTATAGTCAAACCAACCAAGAGCAAGAGCTATCGGTACGTACAGTGCTATGAAGGTTAGAGTGAAGTAGAGCATACTTGGGAAGAGACTCTTAAGAAGTGGAACATACTCAATAAGCAACCTATACTGAATCACAACGAAATTCAGTAAACCTAGGAGAAACGCAAAGTACGTTGCATGAGCCCTCCTAAAGTACACAAAGTACCTAAACAACCTCGATAGCATGTTTCTCATCTTCTCACAGTAGATTTTATGTTCTTTGCTAAATCTTTATTTGCTCCCTCAATGTAGATCTCTCGGTGTCGTGTATGAATTGTAGAGTTGCGTTAGTGACGGTGCTCTTGATTGTGCTACTGCTCTCAAGTGTGAGAATATATGCATTGTCGTGTAGTATTGAGGTACGTGATGACTACGCTATTGTGAAGTACAGTTGTACTGTAACGATAAGTAATGTCTCGGCTACTGAGAAGAATTACTGGTTTGGATTTAAGACAGCAGTACTCAGTGTTAAGTACAGTGTAAGGAGGATTCTAGGTGAGGTACTGAGTAGACACTTATCAAGAGATTTAGGGTATAGGAATGCTAGTGTAGAGGTACTAGACTTCTCGTACTCAGTTACAGAGCCAACAGCGGGAACGCTCAAGATCGATGTCTCCATGACAATTAAGATAGGTGTTAGGGCTAACTCAACAATGCTCGGTAAGTCGATTTGCGTTAGGTTTAGAGCTATGTCACCTAACATCAACTCAACTGAGTTCATCTACAATAACATACCGCTGAACCCAGCTAAGTGCTTCTTCATATACCTAAAACCATTCAGTGTACCGCTAGAGAAGTGGAGAAGGACGTACAATGGTACTCACACAGTATTTAGCTACTACGTAGCAAACATGACCTTAACTACACCATTTGGAACGAAAGTAACGGTAGATCCAAGTGAGGCAATTATTGTTGAAGGTGAAGCAACAGCAAGTGGAGACTACATAGAGATCAAGACAGTACCAACTACAACAATAGCAATAGTAATCACAGTCATCATAGCACTAGTAGTGCTAGTTGTAATATACCTAACAAAGCTACGAAAGAAGATAGTAGAAGTAAGAACTACTAAATACATTTAGTGAAGAGAAGGTGATGAATCGAAGCTTCATTAGGTTGTTCAAGGTTTACTCAGACTTCACAGTAGTTAGGAAGTTAATTGAAAAGCAAGCAGTTACTCTATCATCCCTATCTTGTCAAGATCAAGAAACATATTATAAATATCTATTCTGATAAAGATAGTGTGGTGAGGACTGTGAATAGGAGAGATGTTGTGATACTGTCTATTGCGTTTGTGCTAGGTCTAGTGCTGGGTATGTACCTAGTGACACCACACCTAATGACGCAGACTCAAGGAGTTGTGAAGTTGGGAGAGAAGAAGACAAGTAAGAGTAATGCACTGGTTCTCGGCTTCATAGATGTCGAGGTACGAGATAGATACGGGAAGCTACTACTGAAACGAACATACTCAATGCACTCACCAGTAGAAAACTTCGCAAAATTACTGCTTTTAATATTCGATCCACGTGGTGGTGATCTTTCTACTAGTGTAGTTGATCTAGGGGGTACTAGTAAAAAAATAGGATATAGTGATGATAGTTACTCATATGAAGATACATGGTGTTGTGTACGGTCAGATAGATGGTTTATTGCTTTTGGTAATGGTACAGCTACATTTAGCAGATCTGCATATAAGTTAGCTAATGAACTTGTCGAGATAGTGATCTCAACTCCTACGGTGAGTGTGACGGAGAGTAACATAACTTTAGTCTTCTCTGCTTCGTACTCACCGAGTAGTGACGTAAATATAACTGAAGTTGGCTTAATACTACAATTTGATCCATACGACGCCGATAACAATAATTATGCTAAGGCACTTATGTTCTATGATGTTCTTCCTGAACCTGTTAGTGTTCCTGCTGGGGGTAGTATAACTGTAACGTATAGGATAGTGTTTCCGTAGTGTGAGAACATGAGAAAGACAAGTGTTCTCTTAACCCTACTGTTTTTTCTACTTGGTTTACTAACCTCTATTGCTATTGCTCAGGTAACTACTTCTTCAGCTAAGTTAGTTGTGTATCAGATAAATGCTACTGCATGGGGTGTCAATGCAACCTACGTAGCAACTGCAAACACGACAACTGACACAAGCATATGTACTGTGCAGGGTACTGCTCAAGTAACTACAGATACTTCACTAGCGAATTACTTAGTATCTGTTTCTCTCTCATACAATGTATCTTATGGAGGTAACTTCACGGTACTCAACTTCACGTGTTTAAACCCTATAACTGGTGTGTACTTAGGTGCTGGGAAGGTACATAGGTTGAATGTGACGTTTTGGAATCCTCATGGTTGGAACTACACTACCTTAGTTGAGTTGAGGTTTGGGAATGTTACAATTGCTTGGAATGGTACTGCTTTCTACGAGGTTTCTGATCCACTTAATCAGGTAAGTCTTGTTGGGGGTTCTGCTGAGGGTAAGTACGGTAGAGGAGTTGTGGTGTTTGAGATTGTACCGCATTGGAATATCTCTGGTGTCTACGATGTCTACGTGTACATCAACGATACGTACCACAACTTAGTCAATGAGACTACCTACGTAGGTGCTATAGGCTTCATAAATACTACTGAGGTGATTAACCTAGCTGTGAGCAGTACCTATGTACAGCCAAATGAGACTATGTGGATTAGTGGATACGTAGTGTACAGTGGGACATATGTCTCTGCTGTAGATGACGTGTACATCAATGGAACTCTAGTGCACGTAGACTCTAGCGGTTTCTTCAACTACACCTTCAATGCTCCTTCAGTAGCAGGGAACTACACCTACGTGATTAAGCCAGTTCACGGAGCTAGAGAGTACTTAATCAACATAACTGTTGCCAAGAATAGAATTGAGGTGCTCATACTGACTGAGGCTAATGAGACTACACGTGTTGAGGATGTCGTTGTGGAGATTAGGAATGCAACTACGGGAGAGGTAGTTAAGAGAGTACGTGGAGGTGAGTACATAGTTACTGAGGTAGAGGGAGGTAATTGGACAGTCTACATCTATGTACACGGTATTAGGTGTAGAGTAATTAACATTAGCGTTACAGAACCAGTCATCAAGATCAAAGTACCCATCATGAAGAAGCTAGTTGATCACCTAGGTAGAGTTAGGACGTGGCTAACAAATGCCTCAGTAGTGAGAGCAGTATTCGATAACGTAACTAGGAGGGCTGAGTTCATACTGAGTGGAAGCGGTACATATAGGTTAGTGTACTACTGTAACCTAAGTAAGCTACCTTACGTACTCTGTAACGTGAGCTACAGAGTTGTTGAGCTAAGTAGTAAGAGAGTAATCCTCGATCTCAATATGTCAGGTACAGCTAATGTAACTGTTCTCGATCCAAGAATGCTGAGAGTACTCGTACTTAATCCATTTGGAATACCGTACAATGCAACTATAGAGTTCCTCAACTTAACTACGTGGGAGACTCTAAGCAATGCAACACTCTACACAGTACCTCCACAGCGAGAAACCATTGTGAGGGTCATCTACAGAGATGTAGAGGTTAAGAAGGTAATCAACTTGTTGAGGGACTTGAACCTAACGGTAGTGCTACCGTACACGAAGTTCATAGACTACAGAGGAGGGACTAGGGAGCTTATTGCTAATGCGAGCATAACCTACGAGAATATGTCACCTAAGTTCCCGTACAGTAGAGTGAAGGTACTTGTCTCAGGTGAGGGAGGATTTAGGGTAGTCCTCTACATTCAGACTCTACCTACAAGAATAGGTGTTCTATCGAATGTAACAGCTACGTGGAGCCTAGTAGACAATCGCTTAATAGTTGAGGGTAGACTCAGTAGTACGGCAGAGGTCATTGTAGAGGATCTCTACTTACTGAGAATTGAACTCTACGATATGCTCGGGAACTTAGTACCTATCTCAGCTACTGTCTACATAAATGATACGGAGTACAGCGGTAATGTAATTGGAGCATACCTCTACCCAGAGGACTACGTAATTAAGTTGCCGAAGAATGTCGATGGATTTGACTTCTACAGCTTCTTCGATGGATACAATGAAACTACTAGGGTCATTACGGTGAATGCCTCTGATATCGTGCTCAAGGTGTGGTACAGAGTGCCGACAGCGTTTAAGGACGTTAAGGTAGATGTGGTTCAGGAGATGAATACTACTGCTCTAGTGCGAATTGAGGGTAAGTTACTTGACTACTACGGTAATCCAGTACCGAATAGAAATGTGACAATAGCACTTGTAGTCAATGGAACACCTGTAGCAAATCTAACAGCAACTACAGATAGTAGCGGTTACTTCACCTCAGATCCATTTGAAGTACTGAAGGGATACAGCATAACAGCAGTACTAGAGTTTAGCGGAGACGATACCTACGTAAGCTCCTCATACAGTACAGAGATCAAGGTTGGTAAAGCACCATCACCACCACCCAAAGCACCGACAGTAGTCGAGATGTATCCACTACTAATCATAGTGATTGTGGTACTGATTATCGTAGTGATCACAGTCATATCACTGAAGCTACTACTGAAGAAGACACTAGAAATCAAGAGATTGAGATACATCTAACAACTATCACCTAACCCACAACACCTCTATTCTCTTTAAGTAGAATAACTTCCCCTCTTTCTCGTACATTAGCTGTAGGTATGCTACCTTCTCTTCATCCAGTATCGACACTTCTCTACTCACTGAGATCGTTACTATGATGATTCTGTCATCGATCTTCTCTTCACTCTCAACTGTTATGCTCCATTTCTCCCACTTCAGCATGAGCATCTGCTCAATTAACTTGACAGCATGCTCACTAACCTTCTCCTCACTCACTGCAAGTGGAAATAACCTAAAGCTCAAGCTCCACACCACACCAGTTTTGAGCTAAGAGATTTAGTGACCCTAACTCTTAATATGACTGGTGATTCCTATGGTTACGTATGGTAGGACAGATGAATTGCTCTACAAGGTAGAGGGTAAGGTATTTACGATCTGCAGAGAGGATAAGGGAATTTGTTTTGTAATTGATTTTGAGGAGATGAAGTGTAGGGAGATTACTGGTGATGAGGCTAGGAAGCTCATTGACGAGATGAAGAGTAGAATGAGGACAATGAGGAAATCCATGCTTGAAACATTTAGGAGAATTAGAAAGCTACAGAGAGAGATCGAGGAGATGATTGAGAGGGAAATTGAGGAACTGCTCAAGGTCTAGCTACAGGTAACGTACCTTAGCACAGCTCCCAACTACACTCACTTCTCTAATCCTTGCAATGAGTAGTGTCAGTACAGTTGCTACACCACACGAAATGTATAGACACAGCGTCGTTACGTGAGGTAGACCGAGCACAGTAGCTATCAACCTAACAAATGGTGACTTATCTAACCAGTACCACGAGAAGAACGGGTCTACCCAATCCCACGTCCACAGTCTAAGTAGGCTACACCACAGTGCGTACATGAGGTCTTCAACACATGTGATGTAGTAGAGTATCCCGAGTATGAGTGGTTTGGTGCTGTTAGTAGCTAGTGAGATGAGTGCAGGAGTCGTTATGAGAAGTAGTGTTAGTGCTGAGTGCCAGTAACTTATTATGCTCCACGCTGAGGTCGACCTAATGATGAACTCAACAACTAGAACATCAACTAACGAAGCTACAACATAGAAGAGCACCGTACAGACTACAGGTCGAGCACTCATCACTAGCTACACTACAACAAACTAATTTTAGTACCTTAATCCATTACTAACTGTGGTGAGTGTACTTGAGTGCCAAACCAGTTATTGCTCCTACACTAAGACGTAGGACTGCACCTGTACCGAGTGAGGTAAGGAAGTTTGCTGAGATGATTGAAGAGAATGAGATGGTTCTCGACCTAGGTGCTGGAACGGGGCACAAGACTGTTTTCCTCTGTACTGCTACGAAGGGAGATGTCTATGCGTGTGATATATGTGAGGAATTTGTTGAGGAGCTACGTAAGTTAATTGGATTCAAGGCATTTAAGTGTGATGTACGTGATCTAGGGGACGTACCTGATAACTACTTCGATAAGGTACTTTGCTGGCACGTACTGATGTTCATACCGAAGGAAGACCTAGATAGAGCAATTGAGGAAATCAAGAGAATTACTAAGGATGGAGGAGTGGTGCTGTATGGCTTCTACAGAGTGAAGTCAGCTCTAAATCCAGACTTCACCAATCCAGAGACCTTTAGAGAAGCTAGTAGGTACGTATGTGAGAAGACGGGAGATGTCCTTGAGTTTAGGTGTAAGGGTAGAGACATGTGTTACTGCTTTGTAAAGGTTAGGAAGTAGGTGAGGAACATGGGTGAGATATATGCTGAAGTTATTTCACTTAGGAGGAGATTAAATGAGTTAGAGACGAAGATTGTTGAGATTCCTGAAGATGTTACATGTCGTGTACTAGGTAGCTTCGAGAAGGGAAGTTACTCCGTAGATGTCTTGATGTGCTTCAGCTCAAAACCATTTTACATAGTCATGGAGGTATGTGACATAGATGAGGGTATGTGCACGAAGAGAGTCTACATGGGAAAGAAAATCGAGGAACCACAAGAAGAACTACCACTCCTAGTTGAAGTCGAGGGTAAAACTGCAGAACTATCAAAGGAAGAAATCGAGAAACTAAAAGAAAAACTAGCAATGTTAGGATACTAATCAGCAGTGGATTTCTTCTAATGAGGTGAGTAGATGAGTACTCTCGACTCTTTTGAGAGATATTGTAAAAGGATTGGAGGTATACCAGAGAGAACAGATAACTCTGTAACTTGTTATCTACATGATAGGACAGTCATTGTTGATATATCTATATCGGAATTGGAGGTTTACGTTCCTGATGTGAGAAGACACTTGAAGAAGGTAAGAATTAGTACAATGCAACAGGAGGGGGACTTTGAGTTCTTTACAGATGATATAATTGAAGTATTTGTACGCTTCTTCAAAGAGGGGGAAGGACATGTTTCTTACGGTACAGAGGAAGAATACAAAACTTCAAGTTTCTATGCGTATGTAGAAACTGCTACAGCTATCAGAATTAAGAGAGAAGGTGAAAAGCTTACAGTAGAGGTATTCAAAAAATAGAGATGAGAAACTAGCTACGTTAGGACACTAATCATTGATCTACTTCTTAAATACCTTAGCTAACTCATCTCTCATTGTGTCCAGAATCTTCCCCTTTACATAGTCTCCTACATCAACTATTGCATCGGGAAGTTCTTCCAGTAGATCTTCTAAGTACTTCTCAGCTTCACTCAATGTACCAACATTCTTTATACAGTTGAGTTCTACGTAGACTGATTCAGTACCAGTCTCTACATGTCCCTCACAAGTCCTAAGAGTTGGATATGTTTCAGAGTACTTATACAGTGCATCATCTAGGTAATCCTCTACATCATCTAGATCTAGCTTCTCAGCTACTTCACCAGCAATATCACTAGCCTTTTCAGAGCCTAGAGCTTTCTCAAGTAGTGAATACTCGTAGAGACCCGTTAAGTAATCTGGTGAGAATACCTCAGATCCCTCTATGTGGTTATAGTTCTCTACACGTACTTCATATGTACCATCTCTAAATCTCTTTGCAATGAAGTCAAAGAATGCCTCATCGTGAATGAAGAACCTTGCACCAAATTCCTCACCATACCCCAGCTCCCTCAATGCTCTCTTCATCTTCTCTAAAGCTTCTTCATGTGATGAAACCTCTAGAATACAGTATCCACTTGGTGTTAACTTACCTCCAATACTATGACATACACTCTCATACTTTTCAGCCTTATACACTCACCCACTTACAATAGTGCAGAAACTAACTTATAAGTGGTTTACATAGTGGTGTCTGTATGCCGAAGGAAATGCCTATGTGTGTATATGTCTACTATGGTTGTGAGCATGAGCTTCCTGAGTGGGCTAGGGAGCTTCTTGAGAAGGCTAAGAAGATTCTTGGAGAGAAGATGTGTAGTATCCTAGGTGAGGACGTAGCCTGTAGTAGGATTCCCTACAATGTGATTAAGGTCTGTAAGGACGGTAAGGTTACGTTTAGTTGGTATAGAGATTTCTGGACTGATGATAGACCTAGACTTGAGTACTACATTACTGTAAATACTAGAACAGGTGAGGTCAAGGTAACTACACCATCTAGAGTACGTAGATCACCAGTAGCACCACTAGACTACATACATGGAAAGGAAGAATTTGTTGAAGGTCTTGAGGAGAAAGTAGTTAATCCATACGGTAACTGGAAATCGCTTAGATGGGATGCTAAAGCTAGGAGAGATGTCTGGAAACCACTCTTCTTAGGAGAGAGAAAGAGAATTAGAGAATTAGTCAGTAGATTGAGGAGGTTAGCAGATGAGCTTGAGAGGAGGTACCTCTAGCTATTACCTTATGTACTTTAGTGATGATATTAGAGATGAGGTATCTCCATTTAACCAGACTTTACGTATTGCCTCACATATCTTATCCATATACTGCATATGTTCCTCACATAAGTACTCAGATAATACTTCTCTTAGATACTGTAGAGCGTGATCTACACCGTACTCCTCAATCTTAGCTACTAAGTTCACCCAAAAATCTACTGGTAGTATTGCTCTTTGAAAACATTCTCTACACATAACTATTTCACCAAGTAAATCTTTGACTTCGTAATATGGTGTCGAGCACGAGTACTCTCGACCAAATATGCTCAGTATGTACATGTAGTAAAATGTATCTCGTGTACGTAGTGTAGCACGAACATGCATACAAGGACAGAGAACACATGAACTCGGTATATGTCCTCCGAAACCATGTTCTTTAGAACAAAACTCACATAGTATACAGCTTAATTTAGCGACTATAAGCCCCCAAATGGGGCAGAGTGAAGGAAGTATTGCTTTGACCTCAGCAAGTACATTAGGGCAGATACTACATTCCCAGCGTAAGGATGCTGTGCGGTATACTACTGAACCTGTTAGAAGTGGTATAGCGAGCGTACTATAGTGAAAGATATGGGAACAATCTACACATCTATACGCTACTGGATATTTAGTCAAGCAAGCAAGTTCCACAAAACTATATATGAAACCCTTAAGGATCTCCTCATTTCCATCTTCTTCAGCAGGTGACTCTATACAGTACCTCTCATCTTGTTTCTCAACCACGACATAATACATCTGCTCTATAGTAGAATGTTCACGAAGTAACTTTGGTAGGTAGTACCGTATTGGTGTTTTTAAACTTTGTAAAGTACCGAAGAAAAATACAGCCTCTCTATGAGTTTTGGGTTCAGGTATCTTCACATCTACTAGCATCTGTAAGGTGTTGTGTAGTAATGTAGTCATAGCTGTTGTGACATCGCTGAGTAGTCCTTCAGAATTATAGGTATGACATGGAGATGCATAAGCACATAAGATCAAAGATGAGAGGAATTTAATAACAGCATCTATACAAGTACATTCACATGCATTATTTTTAATTGCGTAATCTAGTATGGCATCACTATTCACAAATAATTTAAGAATATTGAATATATTAGTAAAGCATTCAAGGTAGCATCCTTCATATTCTGTAGACATCAGGAAGGATTAACTATGGAGGTAATTTGTATTTTTCTAATGAAAAGACCTAAACTACAAGTATGCTCTCTTTCTCTCAACTACTGTCTTCGATTTGAATCCATAGCGTGTTACTGCTGATATACCGAGAACTTCACCTAGTGACGTACACAGTGCAAGAACTACATTGAACTTCAGAAACGCTAAATTGATGATGAAGAAGATCGTGAATAGTGCAATCAAACCAATTACGGTCTTCGTGAGTACATCTATGAACTTAGCTAGTAGCCCCATGAAGATACCGAGCAGTATACCGAAACCAAATAACATAAGTACCTCAAGCATGGTATCACTCACGTGAAATCTAGATGAACTACCTTATTTAAGTGTGTACTAGTGTTAGGTTTGATAGGTGTTGTGTATGACTATTGTCGATATGGCTCTGCTATTTGGTATTGGTCTTGTTGCTGGTGTAGTACTTGCCTTCATAAGTGAGTTCCTAGACGTACTAGCTAACTCAGTGATCGGCATGTTGATCATATTCGGTGCAATGATACTAGTTACGTGGTTAGTCCTAGGTTTCGACATAATTAGAGCACTAGTAATGAGCACTGGTGCAACTATCGGAATGACAATAATCTTCAGATCCATAAAAGAAACAGCATCAAACAAGAGAAAGATAAAGTACCTGTGAAGTAGTCAGAAAACCTAGATGTATCTCAAGCTCCTAATAGCAATGACCTTCCTTCTTAGCTTTATTACTGCAGTTGCTATAGCTAGTGCAAGTGCTATACCTATGAGTACTAGGATAATGTACTCAAGCGGTGTAACTGTTGGTGCTGGTATAGGTGCTGAAACTTTCTTAGGTACCTCACATGTGGTTGTGTACTTACTCTCTACATATGTGTCGTCTCCAGAGTACTCGAATACAAGTGTGTACTTCCTACCCTTCACAAGTTCTGTAGTCTCAGTAGTGAAGTAACCAGTTGAATCTGTTAATCCTGTTAAGTTTGTAAGCAATTTACCTCCATCGTACACCAACACATTGATCAATCTATTAACAATTGGGTTTCCATAGTAGTCAATGAGGTAACCCTCAAAGTACAGAATCACTGTATTGTTAGTTTCACGAATTGTAACTACCTTCACGTCTCTGAACTTAGACGGTACCCTATACTCAAACCTCAAGACCTTGTCCTCACTTAGTTCAATACAGACCTCACTTATTCCGTATAAGTTGAACCCAGATACATTAACTGGAACCTCAACTACGTACATTGCTGGAGGTAGAAAGCTCTCAATAATCTGCCTTCCACTTACCTCACTACCGTTAATCACCACAGTTACTTCAACAGGTAGGTAGTTCCCAAGTCTATCAAGTAATTCGATAGTTAACTTGTACTCATCCTCCACAACGATTCTAGCTGTTGAGCTGGTTTTACAGTATACGTAGAGTACAGTACCATTCAATCTATAATTACACGTTACATTGCTTTCTACAGCTATCTTCGTAGGTAGAAGTCCTAAATCCACTGCTAAGGCAACCCAACCCTCACCAGACAGTAGGATCTCTACTCTAGACCAATTGAACTTACTGTAGCTGATGTCGTGTACTTTCATAGATGTTGCATTGCTCCAGAGATACCTAGTAACGTTCTTGTAGCATATAACTTCTGCTATCGGGTACATCACGGTTACGTTCTTGTCAGTGAGAAGTGAGAACGCTAGCTTCTTAGCAATACCTCTGTAGTCTACAATCAGCTCTGTCATATTCATTGCAGGTAGTAGGTATGTCGTTGCGTTCTCAATCTCTATGTACTGAGTAATGTTTAGCAACTTTATGTTAAGTGGGTAAACTCTTCCAAATGGATTGATTACAGTTACCTTCAAGTACCTTGGATCGATAACTGTGACATTAGCAGTGCTACCAATCTCCAGATCTACTATGACCCTCTTCTTACTTAGCTCAACTATGTGATACGTCACATTACATAGTATACACGGTAACTGCGTTACATTGCAGTAGTACACAAACCTCACTACTCCACTACCACTCAATAGGAATACTGCTCTTCTCGTTTCATTGTCGTATAGAGCCAGCTTGACTGTAGCATTTGTAATGAATGGTCTCAACCTTCCGAGATAGTCAATAACTCTCTTCAACTTAGGTACATCTACTTCAACAATTGCACCTGTTACTGAGACATTACCTTTAAACAACTTAATTCCATGCACATAGACTGTAATCGTGTAGCTCCCAGCCTCGATCTCAGTTATTATCTCTGCACCTCCATGCACTCTCTTAACTAATTCACCCGTTTCAAGATCTCTAATCTCAACCACTACATCTTCGAGAGGTACCGTTTCATTGTACTCCGTAAGCACCCTAACCTCAATCCTATTCTTGGCAACAGTTATGTTGATTAAGTACTTCTCAACTCCGTGAGCAAGCTCAAGAACATATGTGTAGTTACCTGCTAGTGATGGTACTGTGAAGGTATAGTTAAAGAATCCATTCTCAGAAACAGATACAGCAGTTCCATTTATTGTCAAGTAGTCGTAAGTACCCACTGTAGTACCATTGTAGACTACATACCCAGAAATCCAAGCAGTCTCATTAGGTTCATAGTACTGCTTCTTCAACTGCAAATTAACTATCTTAGTACAGTTTACAAAGTACAGTGCATCACTAAAGACAGTTTCACATACTAAATTATTTGAGGTATCATTAGCGTACACATATACATCAACTAGTCCTCCAATGCTCCAATGTGGTTTAATCCAAAATGTTAAAGTCAATACAGCACCTGAACCAGTTACATTACCTCCAAGAAGATCAACTCTATCATATGGATCATCAACCTCATAGAAGCCAGTTTTGTTCCACATAAGTCTCACATCAGCCAATTCCAGAAGCACCAAAGAAACATAGTTGTACCCGTATGGATCCCAAATAGTTACATTAATCTTGTGTATCCTCTCTGCACCACACCAATTAGGCTTCTTAATTGGATCCAATACAGAGAGGTTAAGTACTGTGAAGTTACCTCCATAATTGATGACAAATTCAAGCCTATAACCTAACAATACCGTACCAACACTACTTGTAGGCACTCCATACTCTATTTTACATCTTAGTACCGATGTATCAACAGTGTTTATAGGTGTCTCATACTTTACTTTGTAAGTAGTGAGATAGCTAGATGATAGAGTAGTAGTTTCATTGAGATATACCTCACTTCCAATTTCGTAAAATCCCTCAGCTAACCAATGAGTTGCATTGACTTGAGTAACTCGAAAGGATGGAGGTGAAATATCTGTACAGAGTGATGTTAGTAATCCAGATATAAAGGCGAGAAAAAGCAGTAGGAAAAAACGAATCTTATTGAGCCTCATCTACACTACCTCAAGCATATCTAACATATATGTAGTATCTTATCTCAAGTGTTTGATCTGGTTGAAGAGTAATTGTCGGAACTACATCTCTAAATAATAGTATCCACTTTCTAGCGGTACCTATGGCATAATTGCTATATACTGCTAGACCTACCTCTGTAATGTTTATTTCCTCCGTAGCAGTATATACACCACGAAGTATTAACCACATATGCGTTGCGTTAGCATCAAAACAATAGTAGGTTACTGGAACATCAACTAATTTATTCTCAAGTTTGTAATCATTTATTGTTGGCGGTGTAGTTCCATTCCCAAGCTCAATTCTAACAGAAATATATTCTATTCCCGCAACAGTAGTATAGTATGCACCATGTGGATTTCCATCACAAGGCATCCCACTAGAACCATCTTCAGTAGTCCAAGTCCCATTAACAATCTGTATTGATGTATCATAAAACCACATTGAATGCATTATGAATAATAGAAAGTTTTTTAATGGTAAATCATTGGTTTTAACAAAGGTATTGATTAAGTGACCATCTCGATCGTACACTCTCACTTCAAGAAATGTACCTATTACTACTGAGTTACTGTTTCCATTCTCTTCGGCTACGTTATTGACTCCTGTATTAATCACTGCTCCTAAGATGATTCCAGCTATGAAGCATAGAATAGCTAGAGCTATAGTTACTATCTTTCTAGAGTTCATGCCCAACCCTAATGTAAAGCTCAGTAGGATAATTTAAGGGTTTGCCAATAGAAGTACATTGTTGCTTCGTGTTCACGATTCTACTAAGAGTGGTATCAGCTAATAGTAAAACAATCGTTTTGAGATGATGATATTCATAGAGCTAGAGAAACTATTAAATTTACTTCACTAGTCTCTATCTTGATGAAGTTTGAAAAGACAACTCTAGGTATAGCACTACTCATTACAACTATACTAATGGTATCTGTTTATCCAACCATAGCTTCGGTAGTTGTAACAGATGAAAAATGTAGGTACATAACCTTGATAGCTGTAGAACGTTCGGAAGGAACTGGTGTTAGTGCTTCAGAATTTATCAAGTTAGGTGAAGTTAATCGAAGTGAAATACTACTAGTTGGTCTTCCTTGCGATGTAGCACAGTGGGTCAACATCACTGGAAGGAAAGTCTTAGACAATAAAGACTTTTCATTCAGCTATTATATGTTTAATAGAACAACCTATGCTGAATTCAGCATATCTGTATATGATGTAGTTTCCTCATATCTAAGTACCGAGCCAGCTAAGAGATTTCGAATAATAGAGTACACAAACATAAGCGTAATACAGAATCTAGGATATGCACCTCTTGAAGGTTGGGAGCTGTCCAACCAAGGAGGAGTTCAAGCTAGAGGTTATACTATTTATCTGTGGACGAGTGACATAGAGAAAAATAACTATATTTTGTATGTGAACTTACTTGAATCTCCAGCTGTTGGTGGTATTGGTTATCCACTACCTAACAGAGTTGTTCCAGATCACGAAGATTCACCAGTACCAGTTTTTCTAGTGATTTATAAGCTAAATGAAACCGATATGTCACTAAGAGTAGATAAGCTAATGTATTTCATAGGTCTTGAAGGTAAGTTTTTAGTTGCAAGGGTATATACTAAACCACTATTCTACTACAATACGTACATATTTGGGTTATTTGATTCTCGATGGCATATTCCGAGAAAGAGTTGGTTATTGACCTTTACAAGAGAGTTATTTAATCTCATGAATTCAACAACAATATACATTAATTCGCAAGCACCAAGCGACTATCTATTCTACTCACTAGTCCGAGATTGGTATATCAACAATACACACTATGAAATCAAGAGATTTCTATATCCAAATGGTACTCTTACAACTGTTTGGTATTGTAATAGTACAATAATAAACAGCACATCAACATTAGTAGATATTAGCACTCTCTTTGAGAAACCCAGCAATCTACTTCTAGTAAACATAACATCCTTACTTCAACAATCGCAGTATCTTGAATATGTAAACGAATCTCGTTGGTATTTGGCATATCTACCAGAGAAAAGCTACTTAGTCATAGTGACAACTAACTACGATACCAATGAAATAGTCTATATAGTAGCACATCTATATCAGACAGTTGACAATATTTATCAAGCAGAGCTAGTAGATGAAGGTGTTCTTTATACTACTACTGCTGGTGCTCCTCCAATTATAACAAAGGTATTTTCATACAAGAACTTGGTATTTATAACTTTGGATCACCCAGATACAGATGTCTATGGTTTCTACTGCTACATTCTGGACTTAAGTAGTCTTCCTACTAAGGTTTACAAGACTGATGTGTCTGGAATAACTGACATTAGGTTGTTAGATGAGAATAAGGCGTTAGTATATGCACGAGTATGGACAGGAAGTGAATACAGAAACTACATAGGTTACCTATACTTCAACGGCACAGTAAAGTTTGTTGCTACAATTCCAAGTGGACATCTTGTTTTGATACCTTCTAAAACTTTAACAGAAATTATAGGAAAACCAACATTTATAATTCCGAGATATAGTGAGATAGATCCCATATTCTTTGTAGCATATGACAATATTGCTTACTTTGGTACATTCGGTATCAAGGAAATACTAGGTTGGCTAAATGGAGTAGCATATCTTGTACTTAGAGTTGATCATGAAAATAACTATACTGTAGTTGTTGATTACAATCCAGTAATATGTAGATCTATTGCCTTTGATCCAGAGACTGGTGAGCCTCGTATTAGGATTTGGGGTATAGTTACTACTAAGGGTGAGGTATTTGAGCTACCTTATGTGTTGGTGCCAAGAGGTAAGACATATGAGTTCTACTTCTTTAGGGTTAAGTTAACTGTCAATACTCTCTATGTTCCGACTAGTAGGGTTGATTACGTAAGGGATGTTGCACTGTACAAGTTGAGGTTAGGACTTCTCTACAAGAGGGGAGATGTTAGTGTTGGTAAGGTTGTGCACTGGGTGTACATCCGTACTGGAGGTGTAGATGTTGATTACAGTGTTGACTATGTTGACGATGCAACAATTAGACTTAGCTTCAAGACTGTGCTCCATCCTCCATTTCTCGCTGGTGAGCAGTTTGGAGGTGTTAAGGTAAAGATAAGGGAATTACCGATTGACGTACCATTGACGGAGTACGAGAAGCTATATCTTGAGCAAGCCTTCGACATACACTTCGTCAAGGAACCTAAAGCATATGCTAGTCCAGAGTTGGTAACTACATTTGGAGGTTTAGCTGGTCTCCTAGCTTTAGCAGTAGCAAAGCCCATGGTTGGTATTCCGCTCGCAATAATCTACTGCTCAGTCTGTGCAGTAGATGTGTGGTATGGCGGAACTCACGCTAAGATCTACCCGTGCTTTATCAGAGCAAACATAGTGAGGATACAGATAGGAGATAGAGAGGTTAAGTGGGCTGTACCAATAGTTCCAGATACGAAGGGAGGTGAGTACGCAGTCGAGGTACTAGAGAGGCTGTTCCCCAATGTCATAATACATAGACCGATAAAGGTAGGTAGGAGCTTGCAGGAGTACCTACATGCGATTAGGAAGGGAGTTGTCACGCACCTAGACGTTAAGACGATGATCATAGAGGACATTGCGAAGTACGGTGATGTAACTAAAGCAGTGATTAAGGGTGTTGAGACGTATCTAATATTTGCAGTTACTGGAGAACCAGCAGTGATCGGATGGACGTACAACCTAGTTTCAGAGTTTGACATGCACATAAGGGGAATGTACTTCAGAATCGCTGGATTGCTACCCCCTGAGAAGATCAAGGACATTGGAGGAGAGATTAAGGATCCAAAGGCAATACTATCTACGCTACCCTACATCACAGTCTCGGGTCATAGAGTGAATGGAAGCATAACTCCAAGTGGTGTAGTGTACGAGATAGGGTTTGTTGAAGGTGTTGACTCACTAGTAATAACACCTCCAGACCTAACGAATAAGTACTTAGTCAAGGGTACACTAGAAGCAGACGTCTGTATCAAGTGCCCATTCATCATAACGGACTGGGGCGGATTCCTGAGATTCCACTACACAACACCGATAGAGTTCAAGATAAAGATGATTGAGCTAGTTGACCTACCATTTAGAATAAGGTCAATAGTTAGAGAGCTTCCATTCATTGCACCAGAGTACCTAGTTGACGCAATGAAGAAAGCTAATGTGAGAGAGGTGTACAATAACGCTACGAACACCTACACCTACGTGATAACTGGTCTAGACGTTAAGTGGATGGATCCATACAACTCAATGAGTGC
>QMRC01000007.1 GCA_003649205.1 Thermoprotei archaeon | reverse complement strand
GCAAGATCGGTGTGTAGCCATGTCAGGTAACTCAACTATTCGTGATGTAGTTATCATTGGTGGAGGGCCAGCAGGCCTCACAGCAGCTCTCTACTTAAAGAGGTTAGGTCTCGATCCTTTAGTCATTGAGCGTTCTCTACCTGGTGGTAAGCTCAATGAGGTACCTATCATAGAGAATTACCCAGGTGTTGAACCTGTTAAGGGTCTTGAGCTTGCTAGTAGGTTCCTCAAGCAGGTTCAGGATTTAGGTGTTGAGATTTGGTATCCTGAAGAAGTTGTTGATGTGAGTAATGTTGGTGGTTTCTGGTGTGTGAAGACTAGTGGTGGTAAGTGTGTTCTGGCTTATGCCTTGATCATAGCCACTGGTGCTGAGAGAGTTAGGGGTACTATTAGGGGTGAGTTCGAGTTCTTGGGTAGGGGTATTTCGTACTGTGCTGTTTGTGATGGACCTCTCTACCGTGGTAAGGTAGTTGCGGTTGTGGGGTGTGGTGAGAAGGCTATTAAGGAGGCTCAGTACCTCACTACGATAGCTTCGAAGGTGTATCTAGTCCTTGAGAAGGTAGATGAGGTAACCGAAGCTTATCTACGTAGGCTTGGTCATGTACCGAACCTAGAGGTTATTGAGGGTAGGGTTGAGGAGGTTCGTGGTAGGGATCGTGTTGAGAAGATTGTTGTGAGGCCTATTGATGGTTCTATTAAGGAGATTGATGTTTCTGGTGTATTCATTGCGAGGGCTGAGGTACCGAATACTGCTATCTTCCGTAAGATAGGGATTAACGTAGATGATAGGGGGTTCATTATTGTTGATAGGAGTCAGAGAACTAATATTGAGGGTGTATTCGCTGCTGGTGATGTTACTGGTAGAGGTTTTCAAGTAGTTGTTGCTTGTGGTGATGGTGCTGTAGCCGCTCTATCAGCATATAGGTACGTCATTGCTAGGAGAAGAGAGGTAGTTCGTAGAGATAACGTCTTCGAATTGAGAGTTAACGATAAGGTTGCTTACCTTAGATACAGGGTTGAAGGTAGGAAACTCATCATTGAGAGTGTATATGTTCCTGAAGAATTTAGAGGATTAGGTATTGGTAAGAGATTGGTTCTTGAAGCCGCTAAGTATGCACTCTCTACTGGATTATCTATTCAGTGCGAGTGTGATTATGCGAAGTATATTGTTGAGAAGTACCTACGCGTATCTAGTGATTAACTAATTGAATTCTAATTGAATTAGTGATGTCTATACGTGATCCTGCTGAGTTAAGTAGGAGTGAATTAGTGAGATGGGTTAAGGAAGTTCTTAGGAGGTATGGTGTTAGACCTAGTAGGAAGTTGGGACAGCACTTCCTAGTTGAACCTTCACTTCTACGTGATATTGAGCGGTTTGGTGACTTACGTAGAGACGATATCGTATTTGAGATTGGTGGTGGAACAGGGGTACTAACTGCGTTCCTAGCATTTAGAGTAAAGCATGTAATAACCATTGAGATAGATAGGCGTTTAGTTGAAGCTCTTAGAGAGCTAAGTAGTGCTCTAGGGAATGTAGAGGTCATTGAGGGGGATGTCCTTGAGTACGAGCTACCGAGAGTAAATAAGATAGTTGCTGACATACCTTACTCTATAACCTCACCACTACTCGAGAAGCTACTACTTGAGTGGAGAGGTAGATATGAGGTAGCTGTACTAACTCTTCAACATGAAGTTGGTGAGAGATTGATAGCAGTTCCAGGTACTAAGGAGTATGGTAGATTGACAGTGTTCTGTAACCTCTTCTCAGAAGTCACATATCTTCGGAGAATACCAAGGAGCTTCTTCTACCCAATTCCCGAAGTAGATTCAGCACTAATAAAAATAGTACCTCGTAGTGATGTACCTGAATTCAACTACAGCAACTTTAGAGATCTCGTGACGTACCTCTTTACCCAGAGGAACAAGCTCGTTAAGAAGGTACTTACTGAGTACATTAAGTCAAGAGACTTGAGAATTAGCGTAGATGAACTACCTAGTGAGTTAGTTAATAAACGTGTTAGAGATCTAAGACCTTTAGACTTCATCGAGTTAGTAAAGCACTTGAAGAGAACTTGAAACTCTTAACAGTTACTCAACTGAGGAGAGTTACGGTGATTAGTATGAGTGAAAAACCTGTGGTAATCATTGTTGGGAGCGCTCACATGGACTTTACCGTCTACGTAGATCACCTACCCAAGACAGGAGAGACAGTAATAGGTGAGAAGTTCCTCATGTCGCCAGGAGGTAAGGGTGCAAACCAAGCTGTTGCTGTGGCTAGATTAGGTGCTAAATCCTATCTAATTAGTAGAGTAGGTACTGACTACATTGGCGAGCAGCTAGTCCAGAACCTAGTTAGGAACAGTGTAGATACTACGTACGTAACTCGAGACCCAACAACGTATACGGGGGTTGCGCTCATAGTGGTGGATCGCGATGGTAGAAACATCATAGCTGTTGCACCAGGTACAGATCTCAAGGTCTCGAAAGAAGACGTTGATAGAGCTGAAGAAATCATCAAGAGAGCTAGCATCATGCTGCTACAGCTAGAGATACCAGTTGAGACAGTAGTCTACGCAGCTAGGAAAGCACATAGCTATGGAGTCAAGGTAATTCTCAATCCTGCACCTGCACGAAAACTACCAAGTGAAATCTACAAGTACATCCACACAATTACACCTAACGTAGTTGAAGCTGAGACCCTGAGTGGAGTTAAGATAGAGACTAGAGATGACATGATCAAAGCAGCGAGGAAGCTACAGGACCTCGGTGTTAAGAACGTAGTGATAACTCTAGGAGAGGAAGGGGCACTACTTGTCACAGAGGAAGAAGTAAAACACGTACCAACCTTCAAGGTAACAGCAGTTGACACTACAGGTGCTGGTGATGCATTTAATGGTGCTTTAGCAGTAGCACTAGCAGAGGGTAAGACCATAGATGAGGCAGTACTCATAGCTAATGCAGCAGCAGCACTCAAGTGTACCAAGCCAGGGGCACAGACAGGACTTCCTTGGAGAGAGGAATTGAGAAGTTTCATCAAGGAGAGAATAGGTAGGGAGCTAATCTAGAACTCAAATAGAGAGAAGGTGGTAGATGAAATAGGAAAGGTGGATTTTTACCTTTCTTCTCTTACTCGGAAGGTGCTCCGGGTAGTGGCTTTGGCTTAGCTACTTCCTCACTGAAGGTTCCTACGTTAGCCTTTGTTACTACGACGACAGGTGTTGGTATGAAGTCCTTTGGTGGCTTCCATCCCTTAACTACTATGTAGTACGCACCCATTACTGCCCAGTAACCCTGTAGGAATGGTGACTGTGCTATTGTAGCGTACATCTTACCAGCCTTAACTGCTTCTACTGCGTCGGGTATTGCATCGTAGCCGACGACAATAATGTCCTTACCTGGTACTAGGCCTGCACCTTCGATTGCTTGTATAGCACCTAGAGCCATCTCGTCATTTGCACAGATTACTGCATCAATTTCCTTAGTTCTCGCTAGTATGCTCTCCATTACCTCTAGACCCTTATCTCTTCTGAAGTAAGCGATCTCTTCAGCAACTATCTTAACATCGCCCTTCTTGACTAGTGGGTCTAGTACATTGTGGAATCCTTTCTTTCTGTCTTCTGCAGCTGTTGTACCTGGAATACCGTGTAGAATGACAATTTTCCAGGGCTTTGGTTTACCTGATTTCTCTAGAGCTTCAATAAGTGCTTTTACTGCTAGCTCAGCACCGTAGACGTTGTCTGTACCTGTGAAGAATACTCTTAGTGACTTGTCGGCTATATCTCTATCAGTCGTTATTACTATGATGCCTGCTTTAACTGCATCTCTAACAGCTGGTAGTATCGCTTCCTTATGTACTGGGTTTATCAGTAGTGCATCTACCTTCTTAGCAATAGCCTCTTCGATTTGCCTTACCTGTAGGTCTGGGTCGTCCTTGGCGTCGTACACTATTAGCTCAACCTCAATGCCTTTAGCTTTCAGTTCCTTAACTGCTGCTTCAGCACCATCTTTCAGCATCACGAAGTATGGGTTGCCCAAGTTACTGACCAGTAGGGCGAATGTCAGCTTCTTCTTGCCAGGAGCTGGAGCTAGGTATAGTGAAGCTACCACGCCGGCTATGACTGCTATGATTATTATCGCCACGACTATACCTATTAACGTCTTCTTAGCTATGCCTAGGGTTCTCATGGAAATTACCTCAGAATTTCTAGAGAACTGAATAAATATAAAGGTTCGATATTCCGTTTTTCGGTAATTGTCGATTGTCACTTCACGTATCGTAAGCCTCTGGTTAGTGCGATTGCTGCAACTACCAAGACTATTCCCTTGACTACCCACTGATAGAATGGATTTACGCCCATGAGGATTAAGACATTCGTTATTAGTGTTAGTACGTAAGCTCCAAAGAATGGCCCTATCGGTGAACCTACACCACCTGTTAACTGTATTCCGCCTAGTACTGATGATGCAATTGCATCGAGCTCTGCACCCCAACCTGTCCAGGGATACGCTACTTCTAGTCTAGCATCCATCATTAGACCAGCTATTGCGTAGTAGCATCCAGCTAGTGTAAATGTCATTAACTTGATTAGATCAGCGTTTATACCTGAACACCTGACAGCTTCCTCATTACCACCGATCGCGTATATGTACCTACCCCACCTCGTGTAGGTTAGTAGGAAGAAGTTGAGTACTGTGAAGAAGAACATCAACCATACCATTGTTGGTAGTGGCCCTATGTCCATAGTGAGTACTCCGAAAGCTCTTAAGCCAACAATTGGCTGACCTCCTGTCAGTATTAGTACCATGCCTCTACCAGCTACCAATGCCGCTAATGTAGCTACGAATGATGGTATCTTAGCCTTAGTCACTAGTAGACCATTTATGAAACCTACCAGTGCACCTATTGCTATACCTGCTAGAAACGCTATTGCTAGTGGTTGCTTGTAGTGTACGAAGGTTATTGCAGCTACTGTACCTGCGAGAGCCATTGTTGAACCTGGCGATAGGTCTATGCTACCCATCAGTATTATCATGGACTCACCAAATGCTAGTAGAGCTAGTGGTGCTGTCTGTAGTGCTAGTACTCTCTGGTTGTACGGTGTTAGGAATGCTGGTGATAGTACTGCTGATACGATGAATAGTCCGAGAAATGCTATGAATGGTTTAGATACTTCATGTTGCCAAAAAGCCTTCAATATCTCTGTAGCTTGGTGGCTGGATCTATTACTCCTACCTCCCACTCCTCCCACCTCAACCGACCATTAACTTGTAGATATCCTCTCTCGAAACGTTTTTATTAATGAATTCACCCACCTTCATACCATCCCTCATAACGACTATCCTGTCAGCTAGCGACAGTACCTCATCGATGTCAGACGATAGTAGTATCACAGCTAACCCTTCATCAGCTAGCTTAGCAATTATCTTCCTAATCTCGACCTTTGCACCAATATCAATACCGAAGGTAGGCTCATCGAGGATCACGATCTTTGGCTTCACCTCAAGCATCTTAGCTAGTGAGACCTTCTGCTGGTTACCACCACTCAGATTAGCAACCTTGGTCTTAGTACTAGGAGTCACTATGTTCAACGCCTTAATCCAGTACCGTGCAACCTCCTCTTCTCTACCTAAGTCAATTAGACCAAGGTACTTACAGAGCTTGTATAGTGATGGTAGTGATATATTAGCTTTAACCGACATCGTCAATACAAGCCCTTCCCTCCTCCTATCCTCAGGTATGTACACAATACCGTGTTTCAGAGCATCAACAGGTCCTCTTATCTTAACTTCCCTACCCTCAATCAATACCTTACCCTTTGTAATCCTACCGAGACCAATTATTGCCTTACCGAGCTCTGTCTTACCCGCACCTAGTAGACCAGTTACACCCAGTATCTCACCAGCGTAGACCTTAAAGCTAATACCTTTGAGTGGTACCTCAGTTACTCTCTCCGGTGTTACCCAGAGATCAATTACTTCGAGTGTAGGTACCTTACTCACTTTCTCTATCTCCTCAACTCTAGGTTCTCTCTTCACGTAGAACTCAGCTAGCTCTCTACCCAACATCATCTTCACGATATCTTGTGGCGATACCTCACTCACCTTTACAGTAGCTATCTTCTTCCCATCTCTGAGAACCGTTACCCTATCACAGATCTGGAATACCTCCTCTATCCTATGTGTTATGAAGATCATTGATCTACCCTGCTTCTTCAACGTCCTCATTATATCGAATAGCCTCTCAATCTCTTTCGGAGTTAGTGGACTAGTTGGCTCATCGAGGCATATGATTCTCGCATTCTCGGATAGAGCACGAGCGATCTGAACTATCTCCTGTTCACCAACATTCAGGTCCTTAACCTTAGCCTTAGGATCTATGTCAACGCCGAGAGTAGTTAGTATCTCCTCAGCTCTCCTAAACAGTTCTCTACGGTCAATGTACTTGAAGATATGTTTCTTCACTATAGGCTCTCTACCTAGGAAGATGTTCTCAGCTACTGTTAGGTATGGTACCAACGTTATCTCTTGGTGAATTAACGTGATACCTAGTCTCTTGGCGGTTGCTGGATTTGGTATAGCTACTTCCTTACCGTCGATGAGTATCTTACCGCTGTCAGGTCTGAGTATTCCATTTAGTATCTTGACAAATGTTGACTTACCTGCTCCGTTTTGTCCCACCAAACCGTGTATCTCTCCAGGAAGGAGGTCGAAGTTAACTCGATCTAGTGCAACGACACCGGGGAATACCTTGGTTAGCTCTATTGTCTCAAGTACTGGTGTTGATCTGCTCATATCACTGCACCTACGTATATAGGCTACTGGGTAGAATCTTTAAGCTTTTTACGTGAATATTTCAACAGATGACGTAACCATGTCTCACTACTGCTATATCCTAATCAGCTCGTACTCTCTTCTCCCTAGACCCCATTTCTCAGCTTCTTCAAGTAGGACCCACCAGTTTCTCTCCCAGAAGATTCTTATTTTGTCTATACCTGGTTCAATCGGTACAAAAGTACCGTTCTCGTACCTGAGCCCTGGTACAGAATTTATGAGATCTATTGATGCTTTGTCTATGGCTACAGGGTCGAAGGATGCTAGTATACCTAGGTCAGGTACTATCTGTGTCTCGAGTAGTGTACCGCAATCACAGAATCTAGTGACCTCCATCACTAAGTTTATGAAAAATACCTTACCTTTTCTAAATGTCTTCATTACTGCGTACGCTGCTTCAGCTGCTAGTCTGAGGATTCTCTCCGTTCTATCCCAGGTTATGGTTATTGCATTGAACCTGCAATGAGCCATACAGTCACCACATCCCTTACATAGGTTATAGTCTATCCTCGCTTTACCATTCACTACTGAGATAGCTCCGTAGGGACAGTGCTTTGTACAGAAACCACATCCAGTACACTTCTCAGGTATTACCGTTGGTTTGGTCACTGCATGCATTTTGAACTTAGCTTTCCTCGCAACGCAACCCATAGCTAGATTCTTGAGAGCCCCGCCAAACCCAAAGGATATGTGGAATTTGACGTGAGATACAACGATCATGGCATCTGCTTCAGCTATTGCTGAGGCAACCTCAACTTCACTGAGTTCACCACCTGTCTTAACTACCCTGTAGTCGTGTCCCTTCAACCCGTCAGCAATTACTATTGGTGCGTTCACCGTTGCCGGTGAGAATCCATTCATCATAGCGGTCTCGAGGTACTCAACAGCATCCCTCCTATACCCTGAGTACAGTGTCGTAGTATCGGTCACAAATGGTTTACCACCTAACTCACGAACGAAGTCAACTACAGCTCTAACTATCTGAGGTCTTGGATGTCTGAAGTTACCTCTCTCACCCATGTGAACCTTAATCGCTACGAGATCACCACTCTCAATAGCTTTCTCAGCTCCTGCAACCTTCAGTAATCTCCTTACCTGATCTATTACATTGGTGTACTGCCAGTTAAATGGTAGGTAGTATACAGGAGACTTCACGAAATCACCCACCTAGTGGAGAGTTATCAAGGTTGAGGGAGGTACTTAAGTGAGTACTACGTAGCGTATCAGCAAACCGTCGTATCTTCATAGCTCTGAATCGTGGGGCTGCTTCATCACCACGTAGTTGACTTACTTCACTAGGTAATATCTCTTGTGGTGTTGTGGTGGTTGTGATAAAGGTATTTTGCTTCCCTGTACCGTATTTACATGGGTGTTTGTTTTGTTCTCACTACACGGAGGTAGGAAGGATCTGAAGATTGGTTTAGAACTTACGAAGTACCCCACAGTTAGGAGAGCTATCTTGTACGAGAGGTTACGTGGTAACAAGGTTCGTTGTCTTGTATGTGAGCGTAGGTGTGTCATACCGGAGGGAGGATTTGGTTTCTGTAGGACGAGGGTAAATATTGATGGTGATCTCTATACCGTAGTGTACGGTAATTTATCAGCTATTGAGTCTAGACCTATAGAGATAAAGCCATTCTTCCACTTTTGGCCTGGTTCAACAGCTATAACGTTCTCTACCTGGAGCTGTAACTTCACATGTCCCTGGTGTCAGAACTGGAGCCTGAGCAAGTGCGCCCCACCTATTCCCGGTAATTACGTACCACCTGAGAAAGTCGTTGAGGAGGCTATTAGGAATGGTGATGAGGGTACCTGTGTCTCATTTAATGAGCCAACGCTGTTATTTGAGTACTCTCTTGACGTGTTTAAGTTAGCTAGGGAACGAGGTCTATACAATACCTACGTGTCTAATGGGTACATGACTGAGGATGCCCTCAAGATGTTGAGAAATACTGGTTTAGACGCGATAAACATAGACGTCAAGGGTACTAAGGAGCAGGTACTGAAGTACTGTGGCGCTGATGTGGATAAGGTGTGGAGAAATGCTAGGTTAGCTAAGGAGATGGGTCTTCACGTAGAGATAATTGTGCTCGTGGTTACTGGTGTGAACGACGATGAGAACTCGATTAGAGAGATCATCGAGAGGCATCTTAAGGAGGTTGGTCCCTACACCCCAATTCACTTCAATAGATACTACCCAGCTTATGAATATCATGAACCACCTACGAGAATTGAGGTACTAGACTTCGCCTATAGATTAGCTAGGAGGGAAGGTATTGCATATGTCTATGTAGGTAATGTGCCTGGTCATCCAGGTGAACATACTTACTGTCCTAACTGTGGTGAGTTACTAATCAAGAGATGGCACTACACTATTGTTAAGTACAGGTTAACTGAAGGTAAGAGATGCCCTAGGTGTGGTACTGAGATTCACATAGTTGGTAAGTACGTGAACAAAGCTAGATTGCTCGTCTAGTGCTAAATTAGTAACTCAGGTATTTGTCTCTTCAGTTCTCGTTCTAAACATCTAAAGAGAAACAGAGCTATAGTCATCACAGCAATGAGATGTAGTACAGAGATCACTACGAGGTCTAGGTAGCTCCATTCCCTGAAACCAGTCAAGTACCTAAGTATTGTAGCAGGTACTGTACCTGGGTTAATTACTGCGAGAAAACCTTGAGGACCAAATACCCTAGGCGGTGCTACCGTACCGATTACTAGTACGAATTGAACTATGTTAACCCAACCTGTTGGCATCTTCACCTTGGTATAGAGGAGCTGCGTTAGAGCGAACACCAGATATGCTGATGCGAAGAGAGTTAGTAGGAATAGAGGTACAAGTAGTGGATCTAGCTCAGGTAGTAGTAGAACTCCAGTGTACGCATACATAAACACTATGAGGACTATGTATGCTAATACTGCTGTCACCAGCTCTCTAAAGATGTACCCAATAGCTAAGTTCCTCATCCTCAATCCACATTCCCAGTAGAAGTAAAGTACTCCTTCCCTAACACCGTGTCTAAGTAGACCTGCACCAACCCACATCATGCTGCTGAGAACGAAGTAAACAAAACAACCAGGTACGTACATAGCTGCTGCTTTGGTGGTAATTCCTGAGTAGAGAACTATTGGTAGTATGATAATGGAGATCCAGAATACGAAGTTAAGTATGATACTTACTTCGGAGTACCATACGTACTTGAACACGACCTTGTACTGAAGATATGTGAAGAGAGCTGAACGTATAATGTCGCTTCTAAGTTCACTCAACAACTTTCTCACATTCTCCTTAAACATAGGATGCCCTCCCTCTTGAGTACGTACTCACAGCTCCTAGCTAGGTACGTAGTTGCTATTACGTAAATTGTAGCTATGAATGTGAATAGCACTATAGGTACCTGAGTACTGAGACTTCTAAACACGAGAACTAGCTTAGCAATTTCCATGATGTATGGTACCGGTGTCGTGTATGCGAAGTACCGAAGCACTGCCGGTATTAGTGAGAGAGGTATGTAGATTCCAGATGCTAGTAGAATTAGTGGTAGCAACCAATTGCTTACTATCCATACCTCACTTGTCCTCAATAACCTTACAATAAGTAGACCAATAGTGTAGCCGTAGATCATCAACACTGACATAGCTACTACAGCTATGGGTAAGTACGTGAGGTACATTATCACTGACTTAACTACGCCAATAAGCGGTATGGTTGCTGGTACTAGGTAGATCGTAGATATAACTGCTTGAAGAGGTGCTACAGCTAGCTCAGCTAGTACGTACCTACTCAGTGTAGTGTACTTCAGCACTGAATACAACACCTCGTGAACATCATCTTCAGCAACCCAGTAAGCTGTCGAAGTACCTATGGCAGTTATTGAAATGATCGATGAGAAATACAGCATTAGAGCTAGTAACTCACTTAGATTCTCTATGGGAAGATTCGTCAGTAATCTAAATCGCTGAAGTACTTGACTAGGTGAGGTAACCGCTGCTGGTGCATATACGATTGCTAGGGAGAATATTATTGGTATGATGTAGAGTGATATCATTGCGTACATACGCCTTTTCAGCACCCTAGTATCTCTGTAGAGTACAGCCATAACTACTGACCACATACTACCTCACCAAAGCCAAGTACAGGTCTTCTAATGTAGGTTCTATGATCTTGACATCTAATACCTTGATACCGTAGGTACGAAGTACATCGAATACGTTACTGGAAATGTACTCTCTACTACCTGCAACGTACAGTACTATACGGTACTGATTCTCAGCTATAGTCTCAACACTTGATTTCTCCAATTTCAATCTACTACTTATCGCGGTTAAGAGGGGCTCAACATCACTCCTCTCTAGAGCATGGACATTTATCTCCACTCTATGTACAAGACCAATTTTCTCACGAAGAGATTGCGGTGAATCACTCGCCACTACTTGACCACGGTTAATCACGGTTATCTTACTAGCTATCTGTTCTATCTCAAACATATTGTGCCCCGTCACGAGAATGGTCTTACCTCTCTTCGCTAGGTCGAGTATGAGAGAACGAACGAATCTAGCACTATGGACGTCTAGTCCTAGAGTAGGCTCATCTAGGAGTAGTACCTCTGGATCATCTATGAGTACCTTAGCTATCGATAATCTAGCTCTCATACCCATACTGTAGCTGAGGTACGATCTATTGGCCGCATCCCTCAAACCAACCAGCTCAAGAACTTCACGAACTCTAGCCTTTGCCTCTCTCCTTGAGAGCCCTCTAAGTAGTGCATAGAACATCAGGTTTTCATAACCTGTTAGGTATGGATAGAAGCCCCTAGACACATCTAGTACAACACCCACTAGCTTCCTCACAGTATCTGCTTCCTTTGTCACACTATGTCCTAGTATGTACGCATCTCCTGAATCAGGCAACAGTAGTGTAGCAAGTATCTTGACCGTAGTTGTCTTACCTGCTCCGTTCGGTCCCAATAGTGCATGAACTTCTCCTCTATCTACAGTAAAGGATATTCCCTTCAACGCCTCTACCACAGATGTTCTTCGTCTAAAGACACCACTCTTAACGACATACCTCTTAACCACCTTATCTACAACGATTGCGGGATCCATCATCTACACCTTACGTAGGTTACCAGATCACCAGTGGGATGGTTTCACAATTATAAAGCTTACTCGTATTACATTGAGCTAATGTATGTGTGAAGTACCTCACACAATACCTCTAGTCAGTGACCGGTAGTTCATCAACATTCAGCGTCCACCAAATCTCATCACGTTGACACTAGTTAACTGATTAGCTTGACGCAACTACAATACGTAAGATCAGTATCTGAGACAAAAGCTTTTTCATAAGCTACGTAGCTCCTGTACCAGTAGTGATAGAGAAATACCTCGCATACCTAGTACCTAGAGACCACTTCTTTGCTGCTCCTCTCATCGAAGGTGATGTTTATTGATTGTCGCTGTGTATTCAGGTCCACGTAGAGGTGTTGGTAAGTCTCTCATAGCTGCGTACCTAACGCTAGTGCTTGGTCAGTACACTAAAGTTGCACTGCTTGACTTTAGTGAATCCGGTGCTTCTAGGGTACTAGCTGGTCCTAGAGCTCAATCACTTGAGTGTGTTCTCGATGAGCTTTGTGAAGGTTTCTCTCCTCATGTCCTGGAGCTACGTATCGAACTGCGTGGCGCTACCTCTAGGATCACTGTGCTCTCTGGTAATACCTACTGTCTTAGCTACCTACTTGAGGATAGTAATCTCTTTAAGTCTTTGATGAAGGTTCTACGGTCCTTCATTGTTGTTTGCGATCTCCCATCTACGTCTTCGAGATTTAGTGAGGATGTCTGCGCTGAATTTGTTAGGTTGTGTGATTTAGTGCTGTTGATTGTTGACTGTGGTAGGTGCTGTGTTGACGATGTTCGTCAGTTGCTTAGTGGTTTTGAGGAATTTCGTGGTGGTCTCGTTGTTGTATTGAATAAGTTTGACGCTACTTCACCTTCTTCGTGGTTGCTTTGGGATCTTACTGAGTTTATGATTGAGGCTTCAGGTATGTGTTCTTCGTGCTCTGTCGCCATTCCTTATGACGAAGTTCTCGATCTTTGGTTTAGGACTGGTGTTCATTCTGTTCTCTCGAGGTTGAGGAAGGCGTTGTGTGGTTTAAGGTGTTTGGTTAGTGTCGTTACTTCACATTTATCTGGTGTCTTGAGGGGGGTATGTGGTGTCTGTTTGTGAGGAGTTTTCGTGTGAGTACGGTACTGTTCGCTACTTCTACAGTGGTGAGGGTATTGGAGTTGCTGAGGCCTATTTGAGGGATTGTACTGTCTTGAGGAGGGGTTGGGGTTTTCTCTCCATATTTACATGTGATGAACTTGTTGAGGAGATTAGGGTTGTTCCTGGTGGTGTGTATGTTGTTAGGTGTGGTCGTATCTACCGTGTCTCTATGTTTCGTCGTAGGGGTAGGAAGTTGAGCCCTATCTCGGTAGGTGATGTAGTTCGTGATGTCTTGGATGTGCTCCTTAGTAGTGGATGTAGCTTACAAGCTGATTCCGTTACGTATCTTCACTGTGGTGATTGGAGGGTTCTGCTATTTTGCTCTATGAGTGGTGATGTATGGGTAATCTTGGTTAGGTACGGTGTGAAGGGTGGTTGGGTTATTGATAGGTTGTTACTAGCTAGGTTACTAGTTCTTGGTTTAGGTAGGTTGCTGTTACTTGGTCCTGATGAGAAATCGGTTACTGAGGTCATGAAGTTTGTCATTGAGCACTGGTTGAGGTTTAACGCTAGGTCTAGAGTTGTTATCCTTGATTTAGTGGGGTCTCTATATAATGTCCATTCTTACTCAGTAATGCACTACTTCATCTCTAGTGATGCAGCATTGCGAGAAGTTGTAAGTACTATATCGCGTGCGCTCTCTGGTGATACTGTACTCATAGTTCATGGTATTAAGGGGTTGAGATTGCTTTATGACTTAAGTAGTACGTTGTCCGGAGCTAGCTTATGGGTCTCATCGTTTCCAAACACCATCTATACTGTACTAGCTAGGTACCAACTATCTAGTGACTTACTAAAGTCATTTGATGTTTTCATTGATGTAGGTTATGTAGGTGAATCAGCTACTAAGTCCATGATTAAGCAAGTTCTCGTGGTTACCGGTTTTTCAGAGCTTATGAAGATTTACTGTGCTGGAATGCATCTACGAGATGATGTATTTAGGTCTGTGCTTCAGGTCTTGGGTTTGAAGTATGGTTGCAATCTCGAGAAGATGTACGATAACTTACTTGAGAGACTTGGGGTTCAGATAGATGACTATACGCAGGTAGAGTTTCCTGTAGTTAAGCTACGTGAAGTGTTGAGGAGTATAGGTCTCAATTTGTAGGTTACCTATTTAGGATTTCTGGCTCAAGTTCTCATGGGTGTTGCAATTGAATTACTCTGAAACCATAGTTATTGAGACCGATCTCTACTGTCCTGTATGTGGAACTAAGCTACTGCTCATAGAGGGTGTAGTGACTGTATGCTTGGGTTGTCCTAACTGTGGTGCAAAGATCTTCTACAATAAGGAGGAGCTACTAGATGATGCAATAATAGAGTTCGAGGATGGAGAAACAGTCTTTGATTGGAAAGGTATTCTTCAGAAGCTCTACGCAGCGCTCTGTAGAAGTACCGAGGTAAATTGCTTAACAGGTTAATGGGTCTGCACGTGGGTTCTCTATCATCTCGAAGTCAAACCTTAAGACCCTCTTCATCCCCTACAGATACTACTGCTGAGGTACTTATCTATACTGTGTATTAAACGCTTTTAACCTTCCACCAGTATATTCCTGATGATATTACGTAGTTTCTCAGCCGTTCTCTCCCACGTTAAGCACTTTACCCTACCTAAACACAATTCAGCTCTCTTAAATAGATCATCTGGAGAGTTAATGAGACTACATATCGCACTAGCTAACTTCTCGTAGTTTTGATCACTCAATAGGTAACCACCGATGTATGTAACTGAATCAATTAATCCACGAACAGCATATGCTAGTGTAGGAGTGCCGCATGCAGCAGCCTCTAACACAGCTAGATTGAAGCCTTCGTAAACTGAGGTCACTACGTGTAGCCAGGATTTACGAAGTATCTCGAGCTTTTGTCTAAGAGGTACATTGTAAAGGAGCTTCACGTACTTACCTAGGTTGAGTTCCCTCACTAAGTTCATTAACTTGACTAGGTATCTACAGGAACCCCTACCAATTACTACCACTCTGAACTTAGGTACGTACTTCTTAACTATGTATGCTGCATACACTATGTGCTCCAATCTCTTGTACGGTACGTACCTAGATACACAGGTTATGAGTGGGTAATCCGCCTTCTCAGGAACATCACTTAGCGGTTCTACTGGTGTACCTGGTTCAGCAATTTGCACTCTTTTGAACCCCATGTCGTGTAGGTCCATAGCTACACTCGGAGATACCGTAATACATGTCGTGCTTAAGTAGGGACGTAGAAGTATAGCTTCGCCACTCCATGCAATTTCTACAGGTAACTTGTACTGATACGATACTACTGCGTACGATAGCTGATGCACCAGCAGCATTATGGGTACGTTCTTCAGGTACTTAGTGGTCATGAAGGGATATGTCGTGTACTCATCCACTACAATGACCTCACGACCTTCATCCAGTAATTTCCTAACTAACTTCCTCAAGATGTACGGTGCAATGAGTAGGAATGTGTATCTACTTGAAGCTCGTGACAGCACATACTTCACACCATCAATCGTGTAGGTACCTGCTCTTGCTGACTCTGAAGAGGATACTACGATGACGTCTATGCAGTACCTCTCGGTTAGTTCCCTACCTACTTCATGCACGTATACCTCAGCTCCACCTGCGGAACAACTATTAACTGGTATTGATTTGACAAAAACTAGTGTGAGCATGGTCATGTCCTCACTCAGTAAGGAATTGAAGTGTCCTAAGTGTGGTAGTACTAGAGTTGCCATACTTAGTAGTCTTAAGTTTCGTGATCGTGAAGCTACTGAGAAGACTATGGTTAGGTGTAGATGTGTTGATTGTGGTTTCACCTTTGTAATATTTAGGTAGGTGTGTATGTATGCCCCTACGTAGAAGAGAGGAAAAGGTAAGGGTAAGGATTAAGTACCGTAACACCTTGCTCAAGATTATTAAGTCTGTACCCCGGCTATGTGTTGCATTGGTGATCGTGTGCTCCATACTCAGCACCATACTGTCTGCAGCCTATGCACTACCAGCTGTAATCATTCAGTTTTCAGCTATAATAGTTGCCATGATATTTGCACTGATACAAGCCTACATTAGGAAGCTCGGTATACCCTATGTCGTCTCCTCTACATTTACAGGGAGAGAGCTAATAATTAAGTTCAGTACACCTGTGACGATACCCATGATCTTAGCGCAAGAGAGCGATACCCTAACTCTGGACGTATCTGACATACCTACATCGCTGATGGTCTATAAAGGAAGGTACATTGGTAGGATGGTGATCGATAGGTATGACAGTTTGATTGAGATAGAGTACGAAATTCAGCGTTGAAGCGAAGTAACAATACTACGTACGTAGTCACGAAGCTCAGCTTCTAACCTATGGAGAGGTTTTTGCACTCGTATTGGTTTAAGGCACACCACATAATCATCATCAAAATCTATGTACTTACCCTCCCTCAACTTAGTTAAAATAAGCCAAGAAATCTCGTGACCTAGGAAGTAGGTTATCACCCTATAAGTCTTCAGGTACTTCCTCCTAACTCTCCACCTTGCTGAAATCTCAGCTAAGACGTAGTAAGCTAACTTACCTAGAGTTTTCTCGTCAAGTCTCTTCATAGAGCCCTCTCCTCAATACGAATTCACACACTGAACATAATAGCGTACCGGACTTAACCCTCACATAGCTCATAGGTGGTCTAAAGCTTGGGAAATACCTCCTAACCTCATCGAGGAATACAGGAACGTGAAAACGAGTAGGATTCCGTACCTCAATTACTACCAGCTTCCTCCTACCCACAATGTACGGTAGATCAAGGTCCGAATAACCCCTAAACCCACGAATTAGCTCCAGAGCACAATCTTCATCAACAATATCCGCTCTCCCAACTTGAAAGATACCTGTAAACGCCCTAACAGGAGTGGACTCATAGACCAAAACCCAAGAACCCTCTTCAATACGACCAAGAAACTTCCTAACCTCATGACTCTTAATGCCAGTGAGTACCTGCTCACCAAAGATCGGTTTAAACGACATTAAGTAGCTAACCTTAATACCCATCTAAACAACACCCGTACTGCCCCGGTGGGACGAGGACCTGAGGATGGAGTACTCTCCCACCGATGAAGGTACCTTTCACCGCCGGGGTACACTACACCTACTTAGTGGCTAAGTACACCTGTTTCGAGGGTATAACGAAGACCGAACCACCTAGGTGAAGCAGCACCTCAGCTTTTCTAACATCCCAGTTACCTCTATACAGCTTATCCTCATCAGCGTACGCACTCAAGACTTCTCCCACAATTAGTGTACACTCACCAATCTCGTACCAAGACATTACCTTACACTCTAGGTGACCAATACACTCCTCGATGATTGGCGTCGAGATCTTCTTACTAGGTTTCAGCGTCACGTTCATGAGCTTTATTTTATCGACATCACGACCACTCTTAGTACCAGCAATCCACACAGCACTAAGTAGTTCTCGAGATGGAATGTTTATAGTGAACTCCTTCGACTCCAGAATCAATTCCCTTGTGTAGGATTCCCTAGCAAGAACTACGCCAACGGTGGGTGGTTCCTCACTAATAGGAGTACACCAAGAGCAAGCCATAGCATTTACCTTGCTCCTACCCTGAGCAACGATAAGAACTACAGGTCTTGGATGAAGTAACTTGAAGAAATCATCCATACACTCAACCTTACCCACACTTAATCACCTCAAGTACCTTTACTAGTAGGGCTCCACGTTACTTAAGTGTAAACTTATTTTTAGCTTCGCCTCGGTCAAAACTCAAGCTCCTTGAGGTGTAGTCGGATGAGTACTGCAGTAGATACGCTCTATGAGACTATTGAGAAGTACATTCGTAGTTTCCTTGAGTTAAATCCAGATGTGGGAACAGCACTAGGATTTCACCAGTATGACAGCTCAGTGCCTGTGGTGAGTAGGGAAACTCTTAGACAGCTTACTGAATTAACGAAGAGAACGCTTGAGAAGTTAAGTAGCATTGACCCGAAGGAGCTACCGTACAGTGCTCAGGTAGACTATAGAGCATTTAAGATGTTCTTAGAAGATTGCCTCTTCTGGTTAGTTGACTTTCCGTGTTATCGTATGGTACCCGCGCTCTATATTGAAAAAGCGTGCGCTATGTTATTTAGGTTACTAACCATACCGTACCTACCTACGGAGCACAGGTTAATTGCTCTTGAGAAGAGGATAAGGAATCTCGATAAGGTACTGCTAGGCGCTCTCGAGCTTATCGATGAACCTTACACATTATGGACTGACATAGCGCTGGAAATGTGTTCCGCACTCCCCCTACTTCTGTCTAGTGCTGAGAAGCTAGCTAGAGAACATGGGTACGACATTTCTGCTCCATGTAGTAGAGCGCTCAATACAATTGAGCGCTTCAGACGGTGGTTACTAGATGAGGTAAAGCCTAGGGCTAAACCTGGCTTCAAACCTATGGGGTATGAGCTATTTCGAAAGCTACTTCGTATCCGTGGTATATCAGAAGAGCCAGAGGTCTTGGTCAAGCTAGGTGAGGAGGAGATAGCTAGACTTAGAACAGAACTTGAGAAGATAGCTAGTTCAAGAGGTATCTCAGTTGAGAAACTAGTTGAGGAGGTTAAGTCAAGGTACGTTAGGGAACGTAGTAAGTTACTCGATACGTACTCTAGAGCTATTTCTGAAGCTCGTGAATTCGTGCTTAGACACAAAATTGTCGATTTACCCGCGGGTGAGAGGGTAAGAGTTATCGAGACCCCTGAGTACCTAAGACCTATAATACCATTTGCAGCCTACATACCACCACCACTCTTCTCCTATGTGAGGGAAGGTCTTTACCTCGTAACCCCTCCTGAAAGTGAAGATCTCATGAAAGAGCATAGTTGGTACAGCATACTCAATACTAGTGTACATGAAGCATATCCAGGACACCACACACAATTTGCCTGGATACAAGCAACACCAAACATAATCAGAAAGTTCATAGCTATAGCATCTAACGTAGCTACAAGCTTCATAGAGGGATGGGCGCATTATTGTGAGGAGCTACTTCTAGAACATGGTTTCCATAGTGAGCCAGAGTACAGAACAGTGGTCTTAGTAGATGCTCTCTGGAGAGCAGCTAGAGTTGTTATAGATGTTAAGCTAAGTACTGGATCCATGAGCTTCGACGAAGCTGTTGATATGTTAATGAGGGTTGCTTTCATGTCCAGGGAAGGAGCTATTAGAGAGGTTAAGCGATACACTATTGATCAAGGGTATCAGCTATGCTATATGTATGGTAAGTACAGAATAAAGAGACTTAGAGAGAAGGTCAGGAAATTACTTGGATCTAGGTTCAGAGAAGACGTGTTCCACAGGTTACTACTGGAAGAGGGAGTACTTCCAGTATCACTTCTTGAAGAAGTTGTGATGAAGAAGGTCGAGGAGCTAGCTAGAGGCATGTCTCCATAGAAATTCAAGGTAGTTCTTCGTTGTTATAGCAACTTCACTATCATCAACCACTAAGATACTTGGTTTTAGGGTTGTTGTAGCTAACACGTAGCTAGGTATGAATATTACCTTTGCAAGGTCTATGAGCACTAAATTTAGGGGGACGAGTGACTTTATGTACTTGATACTACATCTCTTACTCAGAGTTTTGAGAAGTGCTAGTACAGCATTACCACAGCTTTGACTAATAATTGCTCTAATCTCTACCTCTGCACCAACTCTCAACTTTGCAAGTACTTGCTGAAGCACATCATCAACGTAAGCTATTAAGAACCAGATAGCATGCTGTGCAGCTCTAACTGAGGATACGACATACTCAATAGCTTCTGGCAATCGATACACAACAACGGCTGTTGGTCTCTTAACACTTTGAGCAAATCTTAACCTAGCTACATCCTCTGCTAGTGATGATTCAAGTTCTCTAAACTTCCTCTCTAAATCATCTCTAATTGACTTGATTACGCAATCTAGCGATCTAAATTTACATACTATAGGTCTACCCTCAATAACTTCAATCCAACCTCTACCATGTAACTTACGTATTACTTCATACACCTTAGTATAGGGTACACCTGTCTTCTCAGAAATTTCACGAGGTGTAGCCTCTTGTACGCTTGCAAGGTACAGTAGTGTTAACGCTTCGTACCCCGTAAGACCGTACTCACGAAGTAGTCTATAAGATGGTAACTTCTCGATGAGACTTCTCAGAGCCACATTAACCCTTTAACTTTAATCAGTTAAAAAAGTATTTCTAGGGGCTTTAGTCAAGAACAGGTGACTAGGATGTTAGCGATCGAGACGATTGAGCTGACAAAGGTGTTTGGTAACTTCAAGGCGGTTGATAACGTAAACCTTCGAGTTAGTCGAGGTGTGATATTTGGGTTGTTGGGGCCTAATGGTGCTGGTAAGACGACGACTCTCAGGATGATATGTGGTTTACTTGAACCTACTAGAGGTGAAATCTACGTACTTGGTCATGATGTTAGAAGAGAGAGGAAGAGGGTACTGAGGTTTATTGGTTATATGCCTCAGAGATTTAGTCTTTACGAAGACTTGACCGTGTATGAGAATCTCAAGTTCTTTGCTTCTCTCTACGGTATTCGGGGTAGGGAAGCTGAGTTGAGGATTAGGGAGCTGTTGGAGAGATTTCAACTTCGTGAATACAGGAATAGGTTAGCTGGTAAGTTGAGTGGTGGTACTAAGCAGAGGTTAGCTCTAGCTGTCGCTCTTGTTCACAACCCAGAGATACTTATACTTGATGAACCTACTGCAGGTGTTGATCCACCACTTAGGAGGACTTTCTGGAGGTACTTTCGTGAGCTTAATCGTGAGGGTGTTACCATACTAGTCACTACTCACTACATGGATGAAGCTGAGTACTGTGATAAATTGGCTCTCATGTTTCGTGGTAGGATAGTTGCTGAGGGTTCACCTAGTGAGATTAAACGAGAGGTTTTTGGTGGGGAGTTCGTAGCTGTCACGCTAAGGAGTGTAGATGTACAGAAAGCGATTTCACTACTAGAGAAATTCGGTTCTATTGCTGATGTGGAATCACTAGGTGATGTAGTTAAGGTAAAACTCCTTGTTAAATCAGCTGAGGTAGCTGTTCCGGAGGTGGTTAGGTGCTTAGAAGCTCAGCACATTACTGTGTTGGGTTGTAGTTCTATCCACGTATCTCTTGAAGATGTCTTTGTGAAGTTAGTTGAGGGTTCTACATGACGCTAATCATCTCTTTAGTTAGGAAGGAGCTAGTGCAGTTAATGAGGGATAAACGTACCTTCTTCATGCTATTCCTAATGCCGTTGATAGTCATGGTGATGTTTGGCCTCGGTTATGGTGAAACTAAGACACCACTTCCAATTGCTGTTGTTGACCTAGATAGGACGTACCTGTCTTACATGTGGTGTGACGTACTTGAGGAAACAGGTCTCTTTAAGGTTGTAGCCTATCCACCAAGCATTGACATTGGTAAAGAGCTTATGAGGAAAGGACATGTGTACGCCGTAGTAGTCATACCAAGTGGCTTTACGGCTAAGGTAGTTCAGGGTGAAAGCTGCTACATTGAGGTTATTATTGATGTCAGTAAACCAGCAATAGCAGACATAATTAGACGGGGTATGGCATACGTAGCTCAAGCTTATGTTGAAGCTTTAGGCTCTAGATTCAACTTATTTAGAATTCAACTACAGTACGTGACGATGTATGGACCTACTGTGAAGAGTATTGAAAGCTTCATGCCTGTAATAGCTACTCTCCTCCTACAGTTAGTACCTATGTCACTAATCTCTGTCTCCATTTGTCGAGAAAGAGAGAGGGGTACTTTCGAAATGTTGATAATGACACCCATTACTCGCTACGAGATAATCATGGGTAAGTTACTTGCGTACTTCATAGCTACACTTGGCGATCTATTCTTCACACTATTCATAGGGATCTCAGTATTTGATGTACACATCAAGGGACCAATAACTGACCTAATTCTGATCTGTATTGTTTTCTTACTAACATCACTGAGTATAGGGCTTGTAATATCAGCAATTTCACGAAATCAGCTACAGGCACAGCAGACAGCGATATTCTTCTTCATACCATGTCTACTCTTCTCTGGATTCTTCAAACCAGTAGCACTCTTCCCCAAGGAGATTAAGCTCATAAGCTATACACTCCCATCCTATTACTTTGCTGAAGCCTTCTACAAGATAATGATTAAGGGTGCTACACTAGCTGATGTATCTACAGAGTTCACAGCATTGATCGTGTACACAGTTACTGTCCTCATATTCTCGATGTTCCTATTGAAGATGAGGTTAGAGTAGCATGTGTAACTCCTCAATTCACCGAGCACTACTCGCACTACTCATTGTATTAATCACTACGATATTCCTTACTGTACTACCGAGTACTTATGCAGTGAGGAGTGAGGATGTTGATGATTGGTGTGTTGTGGATTGTTATTGGACAGCACCTGTGAGAAGGGGTGCCTTAGCTACTTTAGAGGTTATGATAAAGTGCCTGTCACCTACACCTATTAACAACGTAACTGCTAGGCTAAACTTAACGAAGCTCTATGGGTATGAGTACTATGTGGTAGATACCTACAATGGGACCGTTGTTTATCCACGTGTAGTAACCTTCACATTCACCTTTAGGGTTCCAGATGAGGCTAAGTTAACAACGTACGTACTACCCCTAGAAATTAGGTACCTCAAGAACTGCACCTCACTTATCTGGAGTACGGAACTCACAATATCTATAGCTGGTGAACCCGATCTAGTAGTCATTGATTATAGACCACGTACACTTACTAAAGAGGTTGAGAATGAGGTTACGGTCTTGATAGAAAATAATGGTACAGCTACTGCTAGGGATGTAGCAATTGAAGTTTACACAGCAGATCCCTCCGTTACGGTAACCACGGAGAGTGTTGTAGGTAGGTTTGCTGTACTAGATCAGGATCAAGTAGCTGAGGTACGTTTCTCAATATACCCTAGCTCACGATCAGGTGATACAACCTCAGTAACTATAAGAATTACGTACTACGACACCTCTGGTAGGTTTTACATGACCTACACCATGGGGTTTAAGATAGCTGAGGTACCTACGCCAGAGCTAGTAATCTACACATCGAAGACCTCACTCAAAGCTGGTGTTCAAGAAGTTGTGGATGTACTAGTGGAGAATAGGGGGCCAGGTACAGCAAAGAATGTGACGATCGAGGTTATAACTCATTCGCCAAAGCTAACAGTTGTTGGCCGGAGTAAGCTCTATGTTGGTGATATACCTCCTGAAGCAATAGCTTCTGTGAAGTTAGGTCTATACGCTGATCCTAATGCCATTGGTGGTGCTGACGTAGCACTTACGGTACACTATACTGATGACCTCGATAGATCACATCTAGAGACTGTTACTCTAGGATTCGTCATTGTGAGAGCTGAAGCACCACTGATAGTGCTTGAGATGGAGCCAAGGCAGGTAAGTCCAGGTGAGGTTCAGAGGGTTTACCTCGAGGTCAAGAATGTTGGTGGCGATACTGCTCACGATGTTGTACTTAACCTTCAACCAACACCTCAATTAGCTGTATTAGGGCCTACGGTCATTGATGTTGGTACGGTACCTCCTGGATCAAGCAAGAGGATAGAGATTGGGCTCTACGTACCTACAGAGAGATTTGGGGTTCAGAACTTAAGGGCTATCATCACCTATAGGGATTCGAGAGGTAGTACCTACGTCAATACGATAACCCTTAGCTTGATTAGCCTTGAGAGAGGAAAACCATACATAACGTACGCTGTACTCAATTCGACACTTGAGCCGAATAGAGTGAATAGAGTGGTGATAGTTGTCAGTAATGTTGGTTTGGGAAGTGCATACAATGTAACGATAGTACTGACACCTGCTCCTGGCTCTGAGAAGTACGTATCGTTAGCTAGCCCAGGTAGATACTTCTACCCTGTACTGAGAGAAAATGAGACAGTAACTACAGCATTTAGGCTCTTCATTCAACCTGTAGTCTATGGTGCAGTACAGCTCTATCTAAGTATCCTGTACGAAGATAAGTGGGGTAAGAGCTACAGAGTCCTAACACCAGTAGGATTTGAGGTCAGAGGTTTAGCTGAGATAGCTGTAGCACACGTACTAACGATACCAACACCTATCTTCGATGGAGATAGAGCAGTTAGGATTCAGGTTACAGTAACGAACATAGGTAATTACCCAGCTAAGAACTTGAAGCTAGTACTTAGAGGTAATGTGACTAAACCAACCTACGCTGGCTCAGATACATATACAATACCCTACCTACCTGTTGGCAATACTGTGACTGTGACCTTCGTAATGGATATTTCAGAAGGTTATGAGGGACTACATGAGCTACATCTGGATGTAAGAGGTAGTTACGTGATTAATAAGTCGATTCCTGTCCCACTCCTGGTGTATGGGAAGGCTAGGTGGAGTATTGAGATTAAGAGTCCAAAGGTTTTAAAACCAGGTATGAGAGGTGTGAAATTGCTTTTAGTGCTTAAAAACTTGGGTAAGGTTATGTGTAGAGATGTGAGAATTAGCTTGGTATCTCCCTACATCACAGGCACGACAACGATATTGGTCGGAGATGTGGGTCCAGAGGAGAGTAGAGTTGTAGCTATGGAGATAGATGTCAGTGATGCTATACCAATCGGGAAAAACCCCATTGAATTCGACATCTTTTGGACTCAGGAAGGTAGAGAATTAAGTACAAGTAAGGTAGTTAATGTAGTTGTCGAGAAAGCTGAAGTCAAGATAACAATGTTCGTTATCATAGCTCTCATAGCTATTGCTACCATACTCATCTGCTACGTACTGAAGAGAAGGAGCATCATAAGTCGAGTAGTAGGAGGTGTGTAAGTATCACCTAGTGTATTCTCCGCTGTCATTTGGGCAATTTTTAAATTTTACACAGGTACTAACCTAAGTCCTTGAACCTTCATGGGCTTTACAAATGTAATATGGTTGCTGAAGAGGTATGGATTGGAATTTCTAAGTGAGAGAGTTGGTATAGTGCTTATTGCATTCACAACAGCATTCATGTACGCTGTTTTCTTTGACTTTCTACCTCTCTATGCTAAGGATAGTGGTATCACTGAACTCGGCATCGGTATTATCTTTTCAACGTTCTACATAGTGACTTCTTTCTTTGCTGTTTTCCTCGGTTGGATTACTGATAGAGTGAAGGGAGCTAGGTGGTTACTGATGTTAGCTATCTCACTTAATATACTCTCATGTACAGTCATCGTTTTAAATGCTTCATTTCTCTCAATGCTCTTTGCTAGAATATTTCAAGGTATCGCTATGGCTTCACTAGCTCCACTAATTCGTACTATTGCTGTTGAATTCTTCGGCATTACTAGGGGTATAGGTATCATAGAGTTATTTTACTCCATGGGGTCCTTCATCGGTAGTATTGTTGGTGGTATAGTTGCTGAGTTATTTAGTCTAGCTATGACCTTCACCCTCTCTGCACTACTGCTCTCAGTACCTCTCATATCCTTAATCATATCATCCAGAACCTATTCACTCAATTATGGTAAAGCGAACGAAGGTCTCAATACTAGCTTTCTTAGCGCATTAGGAACCGTAATTAAGTCTAGGATAGCGACATCAATTTACATAACCATATTCTTGAGGCATACCGGTGCCTGTGCTGTATGGGCAATATACCCACTCTACATAAGGTACTTAGGTGGTAACAATGTTGTGATTGGCATCTCTGCTGCTGTTAGCACTTTGGTGTCAGCACTATTCATGAAGAGAGCTTCAGAACTTGCTTATAGGTATGGTCTTAGAACCCTTACTCTCGGTACACTCTTCTCACTACTAGTCTTCGTAGGTTACATGCTCACACCAACAGCTGTACTGGTGATACCTATTCAGGTGCTTCTAGGTGTGGGTTGGTCTTTACTACTTGTTGGTGCTGAGATTTCATTAATTAGAGTAGTAGGTGCTAGCATAAGGGGTACAGCACTAGGTCTCCTAAATACATCACTTAGCTTAGCTGCCACGATAGGTTCTATTATTGGTGGATTTCTAGCTGAAGTTCTCAACTACAGAGCAACCATAGCATTTGCTATATCTGCTTGCTCACTGGCATTCATGGTTTCTGTACTTAGTGAGAAGAGAACTTCGCTAAACCTAGAGTAACCTTATAAGTTGTTTCCCATATCTAACCCATGGATGACCTCGCTACACAACATTAGCTCTCAGACTAGAAACACTATTGAGGATTACTTATCGACAATGTACCGTCTCGAAGAGATTTATGGTATTGTCAGGACTTCACACTTAGCTAGTGAGCTAGAGGTTACGTATTCAACAGCATCTAAGATGTTGAAGAAGCTCCATGAGCTTGGGTACGTTGAGTGGACTAGGTATGGTGGTGCGAAGTTAACTGATAGGGGTCGTGAAATAGCGCTAGGTGTACTATACAAGCACAGGGTCTCGGAATGCTTCCTCTATAGAGTGCTTGGTCTTGATCTATACAGCACACACGTTGTTGCTCATTCACTAGAGCATGTTCCAAGCGAGGTCATTAGGAGGATTGATAGTTATCTACATTACCCAGTATCCTGTCCACATGGCAACCCTGTACCTGGTAGAGGAGAGGAGAAGAGATGTGGTAGTAATCTAGCTGAGATTAGCACGGTAAGTGTAGGTAAGGTGTTTACTGTTGTTAGGATACTAGGTGAGCTGACAAGGGCACTACATGAGCTTACTAGGCTTGGACTTGTTACTGGGTGTGTATTTAGTATTCGAGGTGTTGGTCGGAGATTTCTCGAGCTTGAGATTAAGAGTAATGGTACTTGTCGTCTCGTTAAGTTACCTGTTGAACATGCTAGGCTACTCATTGTGTCTGAGGTGAGGTCTCCATGACTACAACTGCTTTAGATATGGTACCTCCAGGTACTCGATGTAGGGTCATTGCTCTCGATGTAGGTTACGGAATTAATAGAAGACTTATGCAGATGGGGTTGGTACCTGGTAGTGAGGTTAAGGTTCTTGACAATAGTGGTAGGGGACCTCTCGTGATTGAGGTTAGAGGTGTTGAGATTGCCCTGAGTAGGGGTATTGCTAAGAAGATTCTGGTTGAAGTGCTCAAGTAAGTGGAAATGTTTATTAAATGTTGTATATGTCAAACTCATGGTGGTTACCACGGGTAAGAACAGTGGAAGAGAACGTGAGATAGTTGTTGGCGTTATTGGGCAGCCAAATGTTGGTAAGTCAACGCTATTTAACGTACTCACTGGTGAGATATCTCATGTAGCTAATTGGCCTGGAACAACCGTTGAGAGAAAGGAGGGAGTTCGTGAATATAAGGGCAAGATTATTCGATTTGTTGATCTACCCGGTATCTACGGTTTATCAGCTTCCACCACTGAAGAGGTTATTGCTAGGAAGTACATCGTGGAGGAGAAACCTGATCTCGTTTTGGTGCTCGTTGATTCAACAGCTGTAGAGAGGACAATGTACCTAGCTATTCAGGTACTTGAGTTAACGCCTAAAGTCGTCATTGCGTTGACGAAATCAGACCTCACACATAGTTTAGGCATTCACATCCACGTAGATAGACTTGAAAGTAAGCTCTCTGTTCCTGTAGTTCCTGTATCCGCTATTAAGGGATATGGCTTGAGAGAATTACTCGATGCGATAATTGATGTTGCCGAGGGTAGGAGGTGTAGGAGAGAGCCTATTAGGGTTAACTATGGGTCTTTTCTTGAGTCTACTATATCCGATGTGGAGAGGGTACTGTCTAAGTCAGCTCTCTCCAGGAAGTACCCTCTTAGGTGGTTGGCTATTAGACTTCTCGAAGGTGATCCAGAGCTGGAGAAGGAGCTTGAGTTACTTGGTGAAGATGAGGTAGTTCATGGAGTTAGGAGGATTCGCGAGTCATTAGCTAGAACCTATGGTAGAGAGTTAATGGAGTTATTTGTAGCTCAGAGATTCAAGTTCATAGACTCTCTCCTAGGCGATGTCGTTGTTCGTGTTGAGAAGAAAGCACGTAGGTACGAGGAACTTAGCCTAACTGAGTTAGCTACTGCGCTTCTCGATAGGTTAATTCAGCACCCACTGATGGGTCCTGTAGTCAGTTTCATATCCCTTCTCATACTGTTCTCTCTGATATTTGCTGTGAATACGGGATTTCCATTCAATGTACTTCTTAGCTACTTAGGGTTTAGTGAATTAGCTGAGTTAATTGAGGAGTACAGCATATCGGGATTGCTTGGTCTAGGATTTACGTACCTAAGTACACTTCTTGAACCACTTCTCAAGACGTGTCTTGGACCACAAGTGACGTCGTTAATAGTTGATGGTGTTATTCCAGGTGTTGGTGCTATTCTCTCATTCCTGCCACTGATAATGTTGATCTCTCTACTCATAGCTACGCTAGAGGATAGTGGATTAGCACCACGCTTCGCTATCTCATTCCACAACTTCTTCAGTAGATTTGGGTTAAGTGGTAGAGCTATTTACCCATTCATGATAGGTCTCGGATGTAACCTACCTGCTGTACTGGCATCTAGGACAGCACTTGAGGAAGAGGAGAGGAGGCAATTGATAGTTTCTGTACCATTCATTCCTTGTCAAGCAAGGTTAGTTGTTATCTTAGCATTTGTCACTACATACATTAAGAACCCACTAGGGCAAGCACTTGCACTTCTATCGCTCTACGCCATATCCTTCCTTGTAGCACTCCTCACATCAATTCTCACTAGGAGAGTCGTGTACCGTAGGAAGGAGCCACCGGAACTGGTTATTGAGCTACCTCCAATTCACAGACCTTCAGGTAAGGTACTGTGGTGGTTGACTTGGGATTACAGTAAGCACTTCCTAAGGAAGGCAGGTATCATAATAGTTGGCTTGAGTATCGTCACGTGGATGTTGCTGAGCTATGGTCCAGAGGGGTATGGTGTAGGTATTGAGAAGACCTATGGTGCATTACTTGGGAAGCTACTAGCTCCAGTAATTTCTGTGCTGTATGGTCTTGACGCTGAAAAAGCGTGGAAGGTAGGTTTTGCACTACTTCATGGATTTATAGCGAAGGAGGCCTTCTTGGAGGCTACGTCATTACTATATGGTGGAGTGAGTATTGATGAAGCATTGAGAGCACTTGGCTTCACTCTACCTAGCTTGATGGCGTTTCTGGTTTTCTTCACGCTTTACGTACCTTGTCTACCAACAATAGCTGTGATATATCAGGAGTCACGTAGTGTAAGGTTGACATTGTCAGTGATCCTTTACATGATTGGTATTGGACTAGTAGCTTCACAGCTCGTATATCTAGTGCTGGCATCACTTACGTTTCTATACTCGTAAAGAGATATTGTTCAAAATTTAGGAATTTAAGTTGCCTTCTCTTGGTTTTTGCTGGAGAACTTTTAACCATGGATTGTCCAGGATGTAGTCTGGTATCTCTATGGTGTCTGCGCTATGTAGGTCAAGTCTCTTGATTGATGTAGCTAATTCGGTCTTCAGTGCCTTAGCTTCTTGAGTTACAAGTGTTACTTTAGGAGCCATGACCGTTATCTGAGGTACCTCCTGTAATTGCTTCTGTAGCTCGGATATCGATGTTGAGACTTCCTCAAGCTTACCATTTAGGGTTTTAATTTGCTCAAGTAGTTGAGATACTGCTCTCTCTACTCTAGCGAGTGTTCTCTCAACCTTCTCTAATCTAGTGATGAATTTACCTGCATCAACAATTAGCTTGTATGTTCCATGTGCTCTAGTTATGTGATGCGCTAAACTGCTTTCCTTGCTGAAAGTCTTACCACATATTGGACATATGTATATGTCGACTGTGTTGTTCTTCCCCGCCTTAGACAGATCAATCACCTCACACCATCACGTGTTGTTCATGAAGTACCTCATCGAAGTACCTCTGAACTAACCAATGTAGTACAGGGTACTCCTGACCTGTTACTGGATTTATTCGTGAAGGTGCTACGACAATTGTGAGTAACCTTCTCGAGTACGTTATTGCTCGAATTCTTTCGAGAACCTCTCTAAGTAGCTTGACGTAGTATATTCCTAGGTAACTTCCACTAGGTGAACTCCTTACGTAGCTGTAGAACTCTCTAACAACCTTGCTGAGTATTGATGGTGTGCACACTACGTTTACCTTTCTAGCTTCCTTACTCAGTACCTCAGGTACATGCTCTAATACATCGACAATAGCTATCTTGAGATCGCTTTCCTCATATGGTACTGCTGCATAGTTCTCGCTATCGGTTAACAGTAGTGCAGATTCTCTCTGTAGTGCTGTTACTAGCTTCTTCAGTATCCTCTTTGGATTACCGTAGATCAGGATGAGACCTCTGTCTCGCATATAGTCTCACCCTTCAGTAACCTATACAGGATTACCGCACCAACATGTGTGCACAGCTCCTTTCTTCTCCTACTGTGGTACGGTCTTTCTCTCTCCATACAGCTACACATGTACTTACCAGCAATGTACTTCACTATGTACTGTGAATACGCATCACCAAGCTTAGCATTACCACGAACAAACCAGACACCTCTTACCTTACCCTCAACGACATCTGGTAATCTCGCTATGCACCTCCTTATCCACGATGTACTCTTATTCGGAAACATCTCTCTGAACTTCTGCAGTATCTTTGGTGGTATGTCTACTCTAGACATCCTCTAACCCTCTTTCAGTTATTCTGAACTTGACAGTAAGTCCCTCAGGTAGTGCTGGTGAGTCAAGCACTTCCATTGCTCTTAGACCTGATTCCCTACCGACTTTGTATAGTAGGAATCTATGTGTTGCACCATGTGCCATGATGTTTCCACCAGCTGGTTTCTGTGAACCAAATCCCATTGGTACATCCATTACCTGATTCGTGATCACTACGAAGATGTTGTAGGTCTTGGCTACTCTCGAGAGCCAGTCTAGAGCGTAGTTCAGTCTCTGCTGTCTTAGAGCTAGATTCTCCCTTCCAGGGTACTCAGCTCTGAAGAGACCTATTAATGAGTCAACTATTATTAGCTTGACGTTGTGGTCCTCTACGTACCTAACGACATCTGTCCTAATACACTCAAGTAAATCGTCAACAGTCTTCGGTTGTGTTACGTAGATGTTTGAGAATACGTAGTCGAGATCTAGCCCAAATCTCTCTGCTATTGACTTTATTCTAGAGGGTGTAAAGGTACCTTCAGTATCTATGTACAGCGCCGCTCCTGCTACGCCACCTCTATCGTAGCTTAGTTGAACTGTGACAGCTAGTTGATGACAAAGCTGTGTCTTGCCAGCACCGAATTCACCAGCAAATTCGTAGATAGCTCTAGGTTCTAGACCTCCTCCCAACATGTTGTCTATAGCATTTACGTGAATCCTCACTCTAGGTAGTGAACTCTTGTAGTTTGAGAACTCCTTGAGTGAGAATACTCGTGGTTCACTCTTGAGTAGTGCTCTTGCTTTTCTCAGTAACCTAGCTGCTGTCTCCGGCGTCACATCGTACATAACTAGCTCATCTACCGTAAACATTGAGAGATGCTGAACGCTGTAGATACCTGCACTCTTCAACTTCTCTATGGTAGCTCTCGTCGTGTTAGGTAACTCCTCGATTGGTATCCTGACTACCTTAAGCTCCTGTACTCCAGATCTCTGTTCACTTACCTGCTGAACCTGTGAGCTAGTTTGAGTTGTGGTTTGAGTTCTCCTCCTTCCTCCCATAACTCACCACCTCCAATAACTTCTCCAATCTAGCTTTAAGGAGGGCAACTTGATTGAGGAGCTTCTCCAAGTCAGCAAGTGCGAGCTTAATCTCCTGAACAGGGTCGCCTGATCTACTTCTTTCTTCAAGCACTATGGAGAGCAACTTGAGTTCTGCGTCGACTAGCTTACTGAATTCCTGCGGTTCATACCACTCTGTAAGTAATTCCTCACCAGCATCATCTCTTAACGACCTCTTTGGTACAAGGTACACTGACCGCACTATTCGTACGCCATTCCTAGTACTGACCCTCCTTACCCTACCACGTAGGATACCTGTACCTACAATACCTATAGTCCATGTAAATCCTAGTCCACTAGAGTCCCATCTAATATTCATCAAAATCACCTCCACTACGTCTCTCTTGCTCTCCACTCCTCATACTCATCAACAGAGACAAGACCCCTAATGGAGAGCCTAATCCAGTACCTACCATCTCTCGCAATGAAGTCCTCTACAAGACCGTGAACACATAGCTCATTGATTAGCTTGGCCGCTGATGTGGTATCGAGACCCATACCTTCAGTTAGGAAGGAGAGTAGCTCATCTCTAGTAACTGCACCTCTCCTTAGGTAGTTCAGTACCTCGTACACTAGCTCTGCTCTATCACCGAATACCTCCCTTATCAGTGGTTGGGCTGCTGGTTCACGGGGTGTAAGTAATTCTCTGGGTAACCTAGAGGTAGGTAACTCCTCAACTATGTCATGCCATAGCGCAATCTTGAGGCATAGACCTCTACCGACTAGGTATGCTTCGTGATCTCTCAACTTCGTTAATGTTTCTTCAGGTAGCTTGTAGAAATCTGCTAGAGCTCTTGCTTCAGTACTTGTGTTTACCCTGTGCTGGATTATGTATGTGATGTATTCTCTTAAGTACGTAGGGAGCTCTAGTATTGAGTTTGAATGTATTACCGTCACGTTGTTTATCAGTAACGTAGTGAGTAGGGTACTGAAGCTCTTTGATCTCATCGATACATCACTTAGGTAAGTGCCGAAGTTCAGTATCACTATGATCTTACCCCTAGCACCTCTACTATACAGGTAGTACATCAGGAGTGATAGTATGAGAGGTCTGTAGCTTGGAGGTATTAGTGCTGTATCTACGTAGAGCATACTCTCTTCTAAATTTACTGTGTGGTGTAGTTCAGAGAAAGTAGCTCCTAGTCTACCGTACTTTAGGTCCCTCATTAGTGAGAGTATGTTGTATGCTCTCGTTCTCTCTACAGGACTTAACTTCATGTACTCTTCCGAGAGAGCTTTCATTAGGTTATCTAGCTCGTGACTACTGCTTGTTAGGTACTTCATGAGTGCGTTGTGAAGTATGTGTGCCTCGATATCGCTGAGATTCAGTGCTGCTGCAATGATGTCAGTTACCATGAGGAGTCTAGATGAGAGGTCTTTTCCTGGGGGAATTACTTCTATTAGAGGTAGTGATGCATTCCATCCAAGAACTGTGTACCTGTACTCGTTTAGTGCTTTGAGGTTTCGGAGAGTACCTTCACTATCTAGAATCACTGTGGAGGTTATTTCCTCTGACAGATCACTAAGTGATGTGATTAACTGCTTGACTGTAGTACTACCACACTTACCGAAGATACCGATTACGTCTCCACCTCTAAGATCTAGCATTGCTTCACGTACTGCTACGTTACCCTGAATTTCGTAACCTATGGTGATCCTCATGTCACCACCTCATCAGTAGCTGTTCCTCAATAACTCTACTAGCTGGTAGAACTTCGATCACTGCTTGGGGGTCTCTACTCATGATTGTTGAGGTTAGTGTTGAGATTGCGAGACTAACTCTGCTAATTAACTCAGCTACGGTGTTTGATGTCACTACTGGTGTTACCTTCCTAGACCTAACTACCAGTACGTAGTGTGTGAGCGGTATCTTGCTATTACCTACGTGATCTAGTGTTACTACTTCGGAGGGCTCGACTTCACAATCTGTACTGAGGCAGATCTTCGCTATAGTATCCCTGTCAAGCGGTTGCTGTGTCTGTACTTTCATGAGTGCTATACAGGTTAACTCTAGTCCTCTAGGTACCAGTATGTAGTTTGCTTTGGGATCAAGTACGAGGAGTGTCACCTTCATGTCTAGTCTATGTAGCTTACTTAAGTTCACTGGCTTCAGCCTGATTACTGAGTGAAATGCCCTACTCCTCTTTGTGTTGAGTTTCAGCGCTTCTGTATCTTCGTCTTCAGGTACTGTATCTTCTCTTTTCCTCTTTCTACCTACTATCTTTTTCAAAGCTATGAAGGTAGCGGCTGAGCCGAGAGATAGCATTGCTAGCACTGGTGATATCGTGAGTAATAGTACGAAGCAGACTACACCCACTACTGACTTCAAGAATATCGATGGTATGCTCTCGCTCTTCTCCTTAATAACCACTACCTTACCCATGAGTGTTCCCGGAGAAGGAGTTGGAGTAGAGGTACTTAACCTGTTGAGTTGTTGCTCTTTCAATGTGCAGAATTGCACTTTATTGTATTGTTATTGCACGTATCACTGAATTACCTCTGATACGCCGTCTTCTCTTACTCTTACCTCCACTACGTTGTTTGCTACTTGACTGAACTCATCTATGTGAGATGTCACTATTAGTTGTCTAGCCCACTCACAGGTGCTTAACCACCTGATGAGTCTTGCTCTATGCTCTCTATCTAGGTGTTCTGTTGGTTCGTCAAGAATTAATATGGGTGTTTCACCTATGAGTACCTTTGCTAGTGCATATCTGAGGACCAGTGCTATGAGTGTCTTCTCACCTTCAGAACAGTAGTCGATAAGGTACTTAGCACCTGATCTATCACGTATATACACCTCGTAATCAGGTGATATCTCGATACTCTCATAGTTTTTCTTGTGTTTAAGTTGATTGAACAGGTTCTCTGCTTCCATGTTTATTGCTTCGATGACCAATGACCTAAGCATTGGCTTGATCTCGTCGTACGACCTCCTTATCAGAGAGGCTACTGCGAGTACCCGCTCGAGGTTCTGCCTCTTCCTGATTAACTCTTCTCGTCTCTTCTCGAGTTCACTTAACTTCCTCTTGGCTTCGGATAGTTGTTCATGGTAGGACTTTAGTTCACCCTCTAGCCTACTTAGCTCTGATTTAGACCTCACAAGCTCCTCCTCAAGATGCTGAATACTACTCTGTAAGTTAGTGTACTCCTCCTCATTGAATTTAGTGAGTAGAGACTTAACCTCACGTTCTTTACACTCAATTAGTTCCGTAACCTCACTTACCCTCTCCCTTAGCTCCGCTATTTTCTGCTCGAGTACACGCTCCCTAGATAGCTCCTGCATTAAAGAACTCAATCTCTCTCTCAGTTCCTGTACTCTACCAGCTTCACGCTCTAGCTGAGTTATGTCATCTCGAATTCTCTCTAACTCACTTAACTTACCCTCAAGAGTCTTAATCTTCTCATACATACTCTGTACCTGCTTCTGTAGATCACTTAGCTCACGTAGCTTACTCTCCAGTTCCTGCAACCTAGATCGAGCACTAGCTATACACTGCTCGACATTCAGTAGTCTAGAGAGAAGCTCATCTCGTTGCTTAAGTGACTGCTCAATCTCCTGAATACGCTTAGATAAGTCAGTTAGAGTATTCTTCAACTCCTCAATTCTCTTCCTCTTTCTCTTTAGAATCAATTCCCTGTACTCACTACTAATCTCTCTTTCACAGAGAGGGCACGTAGCTACCCTAGATCCCTCCAAATTATCTACAAAATTACGTAGAATACTCAGTTCCTGCTCTAGCTGAGCTCTACGCTTAAGTAGTTCACTATACTCCTCCTCAAACTTCCTAATTAATGAGAGTTGTTGAAGTAGCTTACTCCTCTCACTCTCTAGCAATCTAAGCTCCTGACTGCACTTCTCATACTCATCTCTAAGCCTATTGACCTCACTAAGCAGCTTTTCATACTCCTTAACTTGGTTGAGTAGGTACGTGTACTCACCGAGGAGATTGAGCAATTGCTTCTCCTGTTCTCTCAAGCTACGTAATCTCTGCTCAAGTTCAGATGCTCTCTGCAATTCTCGAGCTAACCTCTCAACTTCATCCCTTAACTCCTTAACCCGTTGAAGCTCACCCTCTAGAACCCTTATCTCAGAAATGTACCTCTCCCTAACAGTCCTTAAGTTAGCTACCTCGAGTCTTAGATTCTGAATCCTCTCACGATAACTCCTCAACTCCTCCTCACGTTTCTTCATCTCCTCAAGTCTACTCTCAATGGAACTAACTCTAGTCCTATACTCCTCAATCAACTTAACTAACCCATCCATCTTCTTAGAGATATCTAGAACCCTATTCTCGTACTCACGAATGAGGTGCTCTACCTGACTTAGTTCCTGGATCGTTAACCTAAGTGCTGTATCTAGCTTCGAGATAACATCCCTCATAGAGTCCTTAGCCTTCTCCAGATCCTTGATCCTAAGTAGCTCATCCAGCTTCTCTCTCCGTCTCTCCTTTAGAATATCCTTCAGCTCACCCTGCCTAACGTAGAGGAGTTCCCTAAACGCCCTACAGGATATACCAGTTATCCTCTCAATAGCTTCAGTAACCTCCTCATCACCAATAGCTAATCTCCTACCTCTAGAATCCATTAGGTACGTACTATCTCGTTGAGATCTACCACCCACGATACACCTCTGAACAACATACACCTCACCACTAGGTGCTCTAAACCACAACCTAACCTTAGTAATACTGGAACCCCTCCTCTGGAGATCACTTAACCTCTCCTCACCTTCCCTCCTCGCTAACCTTAACCACCTAGAACCGTAGAGAGCATATGCTATAGCTTCTAGGAGAGATGTCTTACCAGCACCATTAACACCATGTACAAACGTTATTCCTTCAGTAAACGTAGCACTGGCCCTTATGTAGGACCTCCAGTTCTCTACCTCTAACCTAATGATCAAGGTAAGTCCCTCACCTCAACCAATCTAATATCGTGGATTCCCTACCCCTTCTAGAGGGAGCTGAAGTAGAGGTACTGATACTCGGAATCGATACAGTACCTGTATCAACACCCAACTCTCTATACAATACGTAGAGGGCTTCTCTAGTCTTACCTTGAGCTAGGAGATCGAGCAATTTCATAGCTAACTCACTTAGGAACTGAGGATCTAGAGCAATTGACTTAGCTACGTTGCTGAAGTATTTCAGGAATGAACTCCTGAGAAGCGACTCTAAACTCAGTGACGATATGTCTACTACTTTACCATCTGTAGTCGACGTAACTACACCCAGCCTATTCCTGATATCGAGTTTGAGAACTCTTCTAAAGTACTTCCTCACCTCCTTCAAATTTAGCTCATGCCTACTCGAACCAGGTACTAGATTACCTAGCAACTCGATCACAACAACAGCATCTTCCCTATCTAGCTCGTGAGCTACCGATATAAGATCCCTCATTACTTCACTAGGCTTCACCTCATTACTGTAAGCGAGAACTGCTCTAATCATCCTCCTACTAGGTCTAAGTCTTACTCTCTCTACCTCAATTCCACCATCTACATGAACTATGAGGAAACCCTTCTCACTCATGTCACGTTCCTTAACTAAGGTCTTGCTAGACTTCATGATGTATGTCTCGAATTCAGAGATATCCCAGATATCTAGTGATCCGGAGTAGTATGCAGGTAATTGAGGGTGCTTCAGTGCGAAGGTATGTACATGACCTAGAGCTATGTAGTTGAATTTCGTAGCAAATTCCTTAACTACATCTAATGGTACTACATACGGGTCATTTGGGTAATTTTGCTCTATACCCTCAATAACCTGGTGAAGTAGGAGGATACGTTGTCCCTTCTCTAAGCTAACTACTTGTCTCAAGTAGTTCTCTAGTGCTCTTGTATACGCTGTTGGTGTACAACCACATGCTATGATTTCGATCCCACTAATCTCTACTCTTCCATAATCTATGTACTTGACTAAACCTAGCTCAGAGAGGAGAGTCAACACATTGTTGCTGCCTTGCGAGTATGGCGCGTCGTGATTGCCTCTTGTCACTATGACCGGTATATTCGCTTCTCTGAGCTTCTTAAGACCAATAACAGCTTCACGAATTGTCTCTGGACTAGGTCTCTTGCTGTGGAATAGATCACCAACTATCAGTACTAGGTCTATGTCAGCTCTCCTCTCCACTATCTCATCGACTGCCCTGTGGAATGATTTAGCGAAGTCACTAGCTCTTTCAGGTAGCCCATACTGTCTAAAGCCTAGATGCGCATCAGCTAGGTGTGCTATCGTTACCATTGTTCTGCACCACTTCTCTCTCAAGTAATTTTATATCCTTAGAAGCTATAACTTTTAGCAGGAGTGCTAGTACGTGTACACATGGTTGAATGCTATGTCTACATGCTGAACAGTACCATGTACCTTCACCGAGTCTATACTCGACATACGCTTCACGTCCAAGACTTACCTTACCGAGGATAGTCAATGTTAGTGGATCAATCTCGTACGTGACATACGGTAGGTAGGGCATTACCTTCCTCAATGTACCTTGATCAACGTTGATACCTAGCTTCCTAAGTACATGTACTTCACTTGAGGTATCTGGAAGTACTGAGGTCAATGCTCTACTCCATACCTCACTAACCACGATATCTGAACCACCGTAGGGTAATATACGATCCCTCAACCTGACTATTACGGGTGCTTTAGTTAATGGACCAACAACAATAGCTTCACCGGTGTTGAGGCTAGGTAAGTTCATGAGTAAGTCCTGTGAGAGCACTTCACTAGCATCCTTAATAGCTTCTTGATCTTTCGGATTAACTATCTTGAGGACGATCTGATTCTGACATTGAGACAGCACATCTGAGTCTATCTTCGATGGTCTCTGAGTTATGACCACTAAGTAGACACCGAACTTCCTACCTTCAGAAGCAATCCTCGTGATTATCTCTTGACTCCAAGTTCTTCTACTACGGTGTTTAGGTGGTGCGAATCTATGTGCTTCCTCAATGAAGACGACAACAGGGTACTCATACCTTTCACCAGGTAGGTCTCTGACGTACCTGACTCTAGCATTGAATATCCTGGTTAGGACATTGTAGACGATGTGGTCCTGTATTTCCTCCTTAACACCACTGAGGTTCAGTATCGTTACGTGAGCTGGTTGAAGAATTTCGTGTAGTGGTGTAGTTGTTGAGGTGTAGACCCCATACCTCTTAAGTGACCTTAGGTACCTGATAGCATCAAGACAAGGTGATACATCACGGTACGTTGCTGCGTACAGATCCTCAATGTACTTACTGAGCTTCCTAACTAACTCACTATCTGAATTACCTAGATTAAATAATTCCTGAAGCATCTTCCTAACTATAGGTTCAGGAGATAGGTTACCTGACTTCCTCGACTTTGATACATTTCGTTCTCTCCTCCAGAAACTAAGCACCTTCAACAAGTTACCTATGTTAACTAGCTCAGGCCTATTCACGTACTTAGCAATTGCCTTAACTATGTTGAATGCTGCTCTCACACAGTGTCTTATCTTGTGAGCATTCTGTGGTATACCCGCTATACTTGAGAGAGTTTCTGAATCTAGTTGAAGGAGCTTTATTCTATAGAGCTTATCACCTTCCTGCGTTCGTGAAGCTTTAAGTACAAGAACTCTATCCCTAAGTCTGGGATCTAGGACGTGAACCTTCTCCTTCAACTTAACGTACTCACCATGAGGATCTATGACAACTATCGTGGCACCCTTCTTCAACAGCTCTTCAATCAATAACACTGCGCACCAAGTCTTCCCACTACCTGTAGCTGCTATTATCGCTAAGTGCCTCTTCAAGCCCTCAACATCTAGGTAGACAGGTACTTCAGGTCTAGCAACAAGGTACCCTATGTGAAGTGCTCTATCCTCTGGAACGCTGTAAAGCTCCTTAACTAGCTCAGTTGGTGCTCTAAAGACCTTAGTATTCGCTCTCGGTGGTCTCCTCGGAGTTACCAATCTACCTCTCCACACATACCCAAGTACCCTAGCCTTAGCTAGGTGAATCTCCTCAACCTCAACACCGCTAGCTGCTAAGTTCTTAGCCACATCATAGGGTACATTCTTGCCAAGACCAACACCAACACGATACACCTCATGTACCTGTGCTATGACCTTTACTCTATGGAGCTTGGTCTCACCAGGTGGTACATCCTCTAGCTCACAGTACACATACTCGTAGAGAGGTACTGGTGTCTTGGGGTTTACAGCGAAGGTAAATTCTAGGGGAGTGACCTCACCAACTACATAACCAACCTCCTCACTCAAGAGGAGCCACCACCATCTTCTCTCTTCTCTTCTTTCGAAGGATAAGACCATACTTTGAGAGATGTGCTTCGAGGTACTTTACGTAGCTTCTGAACTGAGTTGATCTGAAGGTTGCGTACTGATGTGCTAAGTAGAGCCATACATTGTAGACTGTTGAATTCCTGTAACCACTGACAACTATACTAAGTGGATCTAGTATCTCGAGTTCACTACTTAATCTCCTACTTCGGAACTCTACGAATCCCATACTGGATCTGAAGTTAGGTATCTCAATTGCTAGTGGTGTATCGTCTGGTGTCACACGTATGTACGTCATGTAGAGAGTTGGTATTGTCTTGAGAGCATTCATCAGTAGGGTGTACCAGTAACTCTCATTACCTAGTACCTCATTGATTCTCATCTTGAGTGCATCACTGATCCTGTCAAGTACTCTCTTCTTACTCCTCTCAAGTACCTGTAGTAAGTTATCTAAGTGGATATCTATGAGACCTATGTTGAGCGGTCTTGAGAAACCTATAGTGGTTACTGTTGAGCGAATTAAGTCTACGTCTGTGATGTGCGGTTGAAGCCATAGCTCAATACAGTGTATAAGTTCTTCCGCTACATTCGTAGGTGCCGCTCTTAGGTGTTGTTGAAGTTTTTCGAGATTTGCTCTGTAGTGTTTTACCCAGGTAACTGAGTACAGGTTTCGTGCTTTTAAAAGTAGTTCCGTGGTGATGTCCTCTAGGTCTGTAAGGAGCTTGTTCTCGTACAGCTGCTCGTAGATTATGTTGCTGATTACGTAGTCCTTCAACATTCGTGATGATGAGTCCTTCGTTATGAATAGCGGCACTACGTTGAGCTCGCGACATCGCTTGAGTAAGGTAGCTACGTAGGTCACGGTCATGATTAGCTCAGGTAGGTAGTAAGTATCTGCTATCTCCCTAGGTCTAAGAATTCTGTGAAGTGCATGGACTACTCTATAGTATAGTGAACCATCGAGAAGTAAGTAATCCACATTAGGTACCTTCTCTAGAGCTTCAAGAGCAACAGAGCACTCTACCTGCGTAAGTAGTGAGAGCTTTAGAGCAAAACCCTGTAGCTTACTTAACTCAACTCTTAATTGTCTTGCTCTAGCACCTGAACTAGTTACTGCTATAGCCCTCGTTATAACTACCTCTCTACCACCTTCTAGACCTAGTGACCTTATACCACCATCAACAGCTACTATGGAGCAGTTAGTTGTTCTCTTGGGGAGTTCGCTTACCCATAGCTTCTTGATCTCGTTGAAGAGAATGGTAGGTATCTTCGGCTTCATAGTGAATTCAGTACCTGAATTCCCATTAGTGAGCTTCTCCTCAACCTCCTTGACGAAGAGATCGAAGAAGAGGTCAGTGCTCATTACATACCCTAAGCTTCTTACCAAGTTCATTGGATTAAAGTCTGAAATCACAGAGTAGATACAGGGAGAGGTAAGTGAAAGTGATCAGCCAGTCCCGAAGACATCATAGTTCAGTTATGTGGCCCGGCGACTCATCACTAAGTTACATGACGTCAACTCTCTTGATTAGTACCACCTATGTAGAGTTACTGTTAAGTGTGTTGTTTACTGTACAATTGCTCAGAATTCACGTGAGGTGCATGATGTGGTTAAGGTATTGTTGCTTGATCCTCGTGTTGCAGGTGTTTCAGGTGATATGCTTGTTGGTGCACTACTTGATCTCACGGGGCTTACAGATATTGTTAATCTCGTGGTAGATGCCGTTAGAGATGTTTCTGGATGTAGTGATTTTGGCGTTAAGATATATGATGTTCGTAAGTCTGGGTTAAGAGCAAAGAGAGTTGAGGTTCTATGTCCCAGTAGTGAAGAGGAGAGGAGTGGTAGGGAGGTTATTGAGTTAGTTAATAAGTGCTGTAGTGCCACTAACCTATCCACGAGAGCTAGGGAATACGCTATTGCTGTTGTGAAGGAGCTCGTTGAAGCTGAAGCTATGGTACATGGGATTAGTGTTGATGAAGTTCACCTACATGAACTAGCATCGCTAGATACGGTGTTCGATATTGTTTGTAGTGCTAAGCTACTCGATGAGATGGGTGTATTTTGCGAGGGATATAGAGTCTACACTACACCACCTGCGCTTGGTAGTGGTTTCGTGAAGTGCGAACATGGTCTCCTACCTGTACCAGCACCCGCCACTCTTGAGATCTTGAGAAGGCATAACTACAGGTACTCAATGGCGGATGTACCGTATGAATTAACTACACCTACCGGTGCAGCTCTATTAGTACACTTGACAAAGCACATTGTTGATTTCTACCCAGGTATGAGAGTTGAGAGAGTTGGTTATGGAGCTGGTGCAAGAGATGTTGAAGGTAGACCAAATGTACTTAGAGTGGTTGAAGGCTCAATTGCCGATATCTGTGAAGATAGGGTGGTTGTTCTGGAGACGAATGTAGATGATGTACCCGGTGAATTCATTGGGTACCTTGTCAATAAGTTGCTGTCTCAAGGTGCTATTGACGTCGTTGTGCTACCTGGCTTAGGTAAGAAGAATAGACCAGTACACGTGATTAAGGTTCTTGCTGATGTAGGTAACTACAGGGATTTAGTTGAGTTACTGATGAGGGAGGTAGGTACGTTAGGTGTTCGCGTTAGTGAATTGTCGAGAGTTGTTGCGTCTAGAGTTAAGGTCCCTATTGATGTTGTTATTAAAGGAAGAAAATTCACTGTAACAGTTAAGATATCGAGAGCCCCATCAGGCCAATTACTTAGAGCTAAGCCAGAGTACGAGGACTTGAGAAGGATTGCCGAGGAAACTGGATTAGCGATAAAGGACGTTTATGAGGAGGTTATACGACAGGTAAGGGCTAAGCTTCAGGAATTAGATACGGGAATAGGTTGAACCTGAATTGAATTGGGAAAGCATTACTAATTCAATGAAAGAGTATTACTAGTATTGGTTAACCTTTATATTCCGTGACATTGCACAGAATGATTAGGGGGTGTCTAATTTTGAGTCTACCAGAAAGAGAAAGAGTAGTAGCAGCGACGCTAATGGCTACAACCTTCAAGCCTGACCTAATGACTAATGATAGACTAGAGGCAGGTGCTAAGGGTTGGGGTTCACTAGCAATAGCCGTTCTCTGTGCAGCTAATGCAGTAGCTGAAGAAATTCTAAGAGGTATCGACATTAAGATTAGTGATGCTGAAGCACCTACAATACCACTAGATGATGTCCTGGAGAAAGCAATCAAGGCAGCTATGGAGGCTGGTGCAGCACCGGAGAACGCAGCACTCATAGCAGCAGCACTGTGCTACTTCGCTGGTTCAGGAGCTAGAGCGGGTGTACCAATGGCTAATAGAAAGCTAGGTGCAATGGCGAGAATTAAAGTAGGTCTACCTAGAGGTGGAGGAATAACACTCGTAACCAATAAGTTCTCAAATAGATTAACAGCATACCCAGCATATAAGGCAGTGTATGAGGCACTACTAGAGAAGAAGCTAACTAAGGTAGATGGCGCTAAACTGCCACCATTCGTATCAGGTGGTTCACCATATGGACATAGCGTACTTGGTGAGGACATAGCATTCCCAGAGATAGCCTACAATGCGGCTAAGATAGGTACGGAGGCTATGTTGAGGGCATTTGAGGGTGCTGGCATAACGCCAAGTCCACTCTGGGCAGCACTCATAGGTGCCACAGTAGCTCTCGAGATAGTTCACCCAGACGCATTCCTAGGTGAGGAATATGGACCCTTCGGCACTGTTGACTCAGCGTACATGGCTGGTAAGGGAGCTATGGAAGCAGCTAAGCTACCGCCAAAGCTACACATTAGGGGTACAGATGAGGAGCTAGATACAGCTAGAGTGATAGGTGACTTTGGTCTAATATTCAAGGACCTACCAGCATTCACCGTAATCGGCGCAATGGCCCTTAACGAGATCTTCGCAGGTCTCAAGGAAGCAGCCATGATTGGTGGTGGATTCTCAGGAGGTCCAGTGAACCCACCGCTAGGACACCTCTGCGGTGATGCTGTACCAGCTATTAGATTACTGATGAAGTACAAAGGTGATGTCCATAAGGTTGCTGAAGAGATTAGGAAGTATAAGGAAGAGTCATTCTTCGACCCAGAGATGGCGCTTTGTGCAGCAAATACCATAGCTAGAAAGGCTGAGGAAGTTAGGAGAGGACCGGTTACCAGAGCAATGATAATTGCTGGTGAACCTGTAAGAGATGCAGCAATCTACAGGAGAGCCATCAAGGTGTACGAGATGTTGAAGGCAGGTAAGAGTCTCGAAGAAGCTGCTAAAGCACTCGATGAAGAGAGAAAGGAACTTGTTGAGAAGAGAGGTTCAGAGCTCTTCTCCAAGATGCTCGGAAAGAAGGTTGAGATAAAGTTCATCGAGCTGAGACCACAAGCAAGAAGACACGATCCATTCACGAAGAAGTACTGGGGCTTTGACTCATACGTATCCTACGAGATAACCATTGGAGAGAAGAAGTACAAGATCGAGAACCTATTCGCTAAGGCAATACCTGAATACGTACTAAAGGGTGTTGGTAGAGAAGACCCAGATTACATGTGGGCACTTACAATTGGTTCAGTACTAGCTCAGGAACTAGCATACATTGGGCATACAGTGATAAACGTAACAGTACCAGCAGCAGTAGCTGCATGTCTAGGTATGGATCCAAAGGAGGCAGCTAAGAGAGCGGAGAGCGGAGCTTACCTAACTAGAGCAATACCTGGTGCAAAGTATAGAGCTGAGGAAGTAGCTAGGTTAGCAAAGCAGATATACGAGAGAATCAGCAAAGTAGCAACTCCATAGATGTCTTTAACCTCCCCACATCCTTAATTCTCAACCTTTTTACTGCATTTCACTAGATCTTAATTGTTTCCGGACTGCTCTTCCAGTGCTGAGGGTCAATAGCCAACATTCCCTTGAGTAAAGTCTATATGGTACTTAATGCTGTTTCTATGCTAGTGATGATGAGGTGTCAGTGTACAGATTAATGAAGAACGCTCGGTGACTGAGTAGATGAGTGATAGAGGGCCCCTCAAGCTCTACTACAGCCCTAGTCTGAATGTTTACTTTTTCAAGATGAGTTATGGTAGGAGGTACTGTGATGATCTCATTGATGTTTCGAAGAGATTCAGGTTCTGGGTTGATCCGAGACCTATTACTAGTCGTGATCTTGAGGTCATGTCAAGAGCTTGCTGTGATGTCTTTGGTAGTGATGTAGCGTATCTCTTTGAGGGAATCTGTAGGGAGCACTTAACCATAGTTAATGTTGGTAATGACCCTGTACTTGACCACGTCTACGAGTTCATGGTTAATGGAGAGATACTGTGTACTATCAACTATGATTTGAAGACCCTAAGCTTCAATGTCGTTCCTGGTAAGTTAGGTGCTGCTCTACTCTATATTCGTGGTATCTGCAATACCGTTATTAGTGATGAGAGGATGAGGACATTTAGTAGCTATAGGGTTAGTGTTGAGGGTTGTAGGTACTTCGTTGCTGTTACTAGAGATGGTAGGTTGTGTGGTGTTGCTCTTCGTACTGAGAGAGGATTTGTTCCGATAAAGATTTGGTCTCCTGCATATCCTGAGGAGGTACTCTCTTCATTGGATAGAGTTAGGAGGACTTACCGTGAATTGTATGAATTTAATGAGGATTACATTGAGTTTCTTGTTGAGAAGGTTAGACGTGCTGTGAAGTGGTTGGAGTGTGAAGAGGGTAGACGTGGTGTAGTTGGATTTTCTGGAGGTAAGGATAGCTTACTAACACTTCACTTACTTGAGGAAGTTGATTCAGATCCTTTGGTGATTTACGTACACATACCGTATGCCGATACTGAGGTTACTCGTGATTTCGTGTACAGGGTATGTTCTCGACTAGGTTTCTCACTTGAGGTCGTGGAGTACTCACTCGATAAGTTACTGAGTTACCTCGAGACTCTAGGTATTCCAGTTCGTGGATTTAGGTGGTGCACACCACTGTGGAAATTAGTTCCGATGTTTAAGCTAATTAAGGAGAAGTATGGTTTGGATAAGGTAGTTAGCTACACTGGTTCCAGAAGATACGAGACCTTTAGACGAAGTGTAAGACCGCCAACGTACATTGACTCTGAAGCTGGTGTACTATCGCACTGCATACCCTACAACTTTCCTAAGCTCCTTGAGTACCTGTACCTATGGTATAGAGCACGCACTCCACTTCACCCAGATTACTACAGGGGCTTTGAGAGAATTAGCTGTGTCATGTGTCCACATAGGACATGTCTGGAGCTGAAGATGAGTGAGATGCACTACAGTGAACTGATGAGCTTCTGGAAGAAGTACATGGAGAAGATAATTAACGTGATGTTCTCTACAGAGAAGGAGAGAGAAATTGCTCGTAGTAGACATCTTTGGAGATTCTTCTTACTTCACCAAGAACTACAGCGAGTGACGAAGATGCTAGGTATCAGGTACATATACCCAACTGTGAGTCTCGAAGAACTAAATCCCTTCCTGAAAACAGTCCAGAGAAGTGAAGAAGTACTCGAATTGTCAATACCTGTGAAGAGGTGGAACTCTTATTCACTTGAGGTAAATCTACGATCAGTGCTCAGGATGATGGTCAATCGTAGGGTAGATGAGGTGTATTTCGCATCAGATGAGGTACAGGGCACGGTGAACTCCAGGGGGTACGTAGTCATTAGCTATAGAGACCTCGATACAGCTCTCAATGTACTCAAGGTACTAATCATGACCTTGAACTGCGGAGCGTGTGGTCACTGCTATTTGAACTGTGATTACGAAGCTATTGAACTACCCTTCACAGTAATACCCAGCAAATGTGTAGGTTGCCAGAAATGCCTACTTGTATGTCCTATTGCTAGGTACTATGTCGATATGGTGATCTACAGTAGGTTAACTAGCTTGAGAGAAGCAAAAGGTAGGATGATTAGGCTTAAACGGCTTTACGCAGAGTACGTTAAGAAGAGGGGTGTAGCCCCTAGCCACACACCTACTCATTGAGTCCTAGTGGACTCTCGTAGGTGTGCGGTCTTCGGGGCTATTGAAGTACTGTATCTATGTGTTTTTAATGTTGCTATTTAGCCTGTGCTATTCGTTGGTGTTGGTAGCCCTAGTGCTGCTCCTATCTTATCCAATTCCTTTAGTACATTCACTATGAATTGTTCAAGTGATTGGTTTGTTGTGTTTAGTGTCCCCTTAACTATTCCCAATATTTTTGTGAGCATTGTGAGTAGTATGACTAGTACTATGGCTGCTACTCCTATGAGTATTGCTTCTTCAACTAGTAGTGAACCTCTTTTTCTTCTCTTTACGTTCCTCATGTTCTTCACATGGTTTTCTAGTAGGATAACTATGTCGAATAGCATTTTAGTTCCCCGATACTCTGATTCAGATTAGCTTATAGGGGGTCCTTGTGAGACTTCGTGAGCTATTGAGGGGTAAGATTCCTGATGATTTACTTCCTCTTGTACCTCGTAGTTTTGATATTATTGGTTCTAGGGAGGGTGCTGTTGCTATTATCGAGATTCCTGATGAGCTTGAGCCTTGGAAGCACGTTATTGGTGAGGCTTTGATGAAGGTTCATAAGCATGTTCGTGTTGTCTTGAGGAAGTGTTCTGAGAGGAAGGGTGTGTATAGGTTGCGTGAGTACGAGGTTATTGCTGGTTCTGGTAGTACTGAGGTTATTCATAAGGAGTATGGTTGTAGGATTAAGGTTGATCCTACGAAGGCTTACTTCTCACCTAGGGACTCTACTGAGAGATTGAGGATTGCAAAGCAGGTCCGTCCTGGTGAGGTCATTATGTACATGTTTGCTGGTGTCGGACCCTATGCTCTCATAATATGTAGGGTTCAGCCTAGAGTTTACAGAATAGTTTCTGTTGAGATTAACCCACATGCTTACCAGTACATGGTCGAGAACGTTGCGTTGAATAGGGTTGAGGATCGTGTTGTCCCTGTCCTAGGCGATGTTCGTGACGTATGTCCTTACTGGTACGGTATCTGCGATCGTGTCCTCATGCCACTTCCAAAAGGTGCCTACCAGTACCTCGACATAGCTATCAAGTGTCTTAAGCCTGAAGGTGGTATCCTACACTTTTACCACTGGGCTCCTGAGGATAGGTTATTTGATGAAGCTGAGGAACTCATTAGAAAGGAAGCTGAGAAGCTAGGTAGAGCAGTCAAGATACTAAGTAGAAGGATTGTCCATCCCTACGCACCATATGTCTACAAGATTTGTGTCGATGCATATATCTACGAGGAGTGACCCTTATAACAGACCTTAAGGTTTAATCACTCAGCTAGGTCCGATGATGTGATGAACCCGGACGGATTAGTGAAGATTATGGCGGGACCTGAGGAGCACTGTAATGAGGACACCCTTTAATACAGGGTGTAAATGCTAAATCAAGGTGTTTCTTATGGGTGTGAAGCACACTGCTCAGAAGGTCATTACCTTAGGTGGAAGATTTGAGTGGTGCCCTGAGTGCATTACGAGATGTAGGAAGATACCATCACCAATAACTAGCACTGGTTATATCTACGTTGGTTTTCGAGGGAAGTGGAAGGTATGTACGTGTGATGGTACGAGAACCGGATTTAAGGGAATAAATGAGGAGTTTGCTAAGGAATTTTGTAAAATATTTTGTAGGAGTGAGACTTGCCCTTATAGATCCAGAGCAAGAGTATAGTTCTTGAGCTAGATTACTGATTAGAGGTATTTACTAGCTCTGAAACATCCAGGGTCAGGTGCTAGGTAGTCTTGGAAATATGCATATGCTCTAGCTCTACAACCACCACAGACGTGTTTGTAGGGGCAGGAACCACATGGATCCTTCAATTTATCCCTATCTCTAAGATCCCAAAGTACTTGAGATTTCATCCAGATATCCCTAATCCGTGACTGACGAACATTACCAACAGGTATCTTAAGAAAGACACAGGGCGTAACAGTACCATCAGGCTCAATGCCTAGGTAGACTCTACCAGCACCACAACCACCTATGAACTCAACTACCTTACCCCACTCACTACTACCACTGTAGAAATGCGCTGCAGCTACCTTCGGCAGATATCCGTACTCCTCCAGTAATGAAGCTATTACACGACCGTACTGTGGTGCTGTTGTCATGACCTCAATACCACCCTTCATAAATTCACGAAGTATGTAGTATAGTAATCTCTCACGCTCAATAGGGCTCAGGTCCCACTTCACTATCTCCGTACCCTTACCAACTGGAATGAAGTTGTAAAGAGCAACTCTAGGTACGTGGAGCTTTTTAGCTAATTCAATTACCTTAGGCACCTCATCTACGTTAAATTTAGTTACTGTCATTGCTATGCACGTGAAGATGCCGTACTTCACTAGATTCTTAACACCACGAATAGCTAATTCCCACGCACCTGGAATGCCACGAAAGAGGTCATGCTTGCTAGGCGTAGCAGCATCTACACTAACCTGAACATAGTTAACTCCTAGCTTCTTCAATCGTTTAGCAACTTCTTCAGTTATTAATGTACCGTTGGTAGCTATTGATACGAAGAGACCCCTATTAGCAGCGTACTCAGCTACCTCAAAGAATTCAGGAGCAGCAAGAGGTTCACCACCTGAAAATGCTAGGAGAGGTACTCTGTCTCTACATAACATATCTACCAGATCTAACTTCTCCTCAACACTTAGTTCATTAGGGTGCCTCCTACTAGCATCCTGATAACAGTGTTTACATCTTAAATTACATAGATTAGTGAAATTCCACACAACCATTAGTGGTCTAGAAGTTACAAGCGGTTTTCGTACTCCAAACCTAGCTATTGAATCTAGGACGATAGCTACACCATTTACTAGGTACCTATTCCTACCATCAAGATCTTCAGGTGCTGAAGAACCTAGTATACGAGAACCTACCTTAATTAACCACTTAACACCTTCATCAGTTAACCTCTCAAAGAACATAGTTAAGAGACCAGTTTGAGAACAGCTAATGGGGTCGAAGTACTTGATCAGTGGTTTGAGTAAGTAGGTGGCTAGAGTTGTAGTAGCTTTATGTGTCATGAGGTCTATGAAGAGCTTTGTTATGTTCATCAACCTTAAATATTCGAAATTCGAATATATACGTGTTGTGTTTCTACTTGTTCCTTAAACTACTTCAGATCCTGCTAGAAGTGATGAGAGGGTAGGTTACAGAGTAGTGACGAGACTCGTCTATGCTGATGTTAACTCACTCGATAACTGTACCTAAGACAACTCTATCACTAAGTACCTTAATGATCCTTACCTTAAGTCTTGTACCTGGTTTAAGTTCTCGATTCACCTTCACTAATGTTACAGGACCATGGTAGATAGGGTAGGTCACATAGTGTATACCGTCTCTCCAACGAGATGCAACAACTACCTCTAACTCCTTACCAATCATCTTCCTCTTTGAGAATCTATTCACGAACTTACTAGCATCAACAATTATCCTACCAACCATAGACTTACTAGCTGGTGGTGCTCTAGGGAACTTCTCAAATGCTGTTGCAGGTAGCGGCTGAAACCTATACACAGTAATCTTCTCTACACCCACCCTACCTAGCTTAGTTATCAACTTAGCCGTTCTCCTAGCTATCTTCAGGTCTTGACCAGGTAGACCATGTATGAAGTAGACGTACGGTCTTAAGCCATACCTCTTAAGTAGTTTAACAGCTTGAAGCACTTCAGTTGGTGTACATGGTCTACCTATGGAGATTGCATGCTCTTCAGAACCAGTTTCGCAACCTATGTGAACAGAAGTACCTCTAAAGTACTTACCAAGTACCTTAGCAACTTCCTCATTTACGAGATTAGCCTTAATGTTCTCAATCATCACAACACACTTCCTACTACGGACTTCAGGTAAGTCGAAAACACTGGAGAATAGAGCCTCTAGAGCCTCTACATTGGGCATAGGTTTTCTCGGATCAGTTAGAGGTTCAGGACTAACCAACCAGTCCCTACCATAGTCAAGTATATCAGATGCACTCAGTACAACACGCTGAACACCAACGGAAACCAGCTTTCTAATTTCCTCAACAATGTACTCAACAGGTTTACTCCTAGCAGGTCCATACAGTGTAGGAACAGAACAGTAACCACAACCTGGTGGTATACCTACGGGACACCTTAACCTATCCGATAACCTTGGAGATCTACATAGACCACACTCAATGCACTCCCTACCATCAGGTAGCTGAATTCTAGGTCTAAGGAAATTACTGCATCCTCTAAGAACCTCAACGTATACTCTAGACCAAGTGATACCAGGATACCTAGAGATAAAGTTCTGAGATAGACTGAACCTAGTGATCTCGTCAATAGAGCACCACCTAATAGGTCCTGAGTACACGACACTGCCATCCCTAACAATGATTAAGTTAGGTAGCTTCTCTTCACAACATCTCTCAGCTACATCACCCTCATCATTACTGAAAAGACCGTACTCAATTAGTTTCGGGAGAACGTACTCAGCTTCACCGACAATAGCGAAGTCAACACCTAGATCAGCAACAATATCCTTAGCAGCTGAAATAGGACCACCAAGTACAATGATAGCATGAGGATTTTCCTTACGGAGCTTACTTATAACACATCTAATGGTTTTAACGTCACTAACCATACCAGAGATCATGAAACCAGTGTACTCATGTAGAGAACTAGGTAAACCTGTAGGTGAGGAGTAGTCAACAGAAATACCGTAGCTCTCGAGTATGGAAGCAACAATACTAGGACCAGTACCAATAACGTCAACAGTAGCAACCCTACCAACACTACCCCAACCCAAACAATCAACTAGAAGAACCTTCATCAAGCATACACGCGAAGACTATATTTTAAGCCATACTGTATTACTCTAGGTGCAGAGGTGTACTCAACGTGACATTACCACTCTTCGCAAATGGATCAGTAGTTGGAGACTACACACCACTAATCAAGTACTTAGAGGAAGCAAGGAAGAGAAAAGGTGAAGCACATGTAGATGATGTAGTACCGAGAGGAGAGGATCTAGAGTACGTAAAGAAAATTGTTGAATCAGGTACCGTGTCGCTCGCTGAGCTACTGCAGATACTAACGAATAAGTTCTACAGTAGAGTCGATGGTGAGGTAGCTAAGCACGTGCTAGAGACCTGTAGAGGAGTATCGTATACGGAGGAAGAAGCTAGAATTGAAATTGCTAAATTACTAGCAGGTTGGTGCATTGAAATATGCTCAACGCTAGGTATCGTTAAGTTGAGACCCAGATGGAAGATGTAGGGATTGAGATGTCTCACTACCATTACTACTCGAAGAGACCTAGGGATACAGGTAGGAGGTACACTATTGAGGTGCAGATTAGGGGTATCTACGTCAAGTTAATATCAGCGCCTGGCATATTCTCAGCAAGGAAATTGGATAAGGGTACTGAGGTACTACTCAAGTACATGATAATTGAGGATGGATGGAGAATCCTCGATCTTGGATGTGGATACGGTGTAATTGGTATAGTTGCTGCTAAGTTAGCTCCTAGAGGCTACGTGATCTTGACGGATATCAATAAGCTAGCCGTGAAACTAGCTCGAGAGAACTTAAAGCTAAATGATATTCACAATGCTGAGGTTAGAGAGGGAGATCTATATGAGCCAGTTAGAGGAGAGAAGTTCAATGCAATACTATGCAACCCTCCGATATCTGCTGGCCTTGATGTGTGTTATAGAGTAATTGATGAGGCTCCACAGTACCTAGAGAGAGGTGGATTGCTGCAGCTCGTTGCTCGACACAATAAGGGTGGTAGGAGGTTAATGGAGAGAATGCTTCAGGTATTTGGCAATTGTGATGTTGTTGGTTCTGAAGCTGGGTATAGGGTGTATGTGTCGCGAAAGGAGTAGGTACTGAGTAAATTAGAGAAGAGAGATTAAGTACCGAATACCTCATTGAGTATACTGTGTGATGAAGACGCCCGGTCTGAGTATGTGATGTGAGTCAGAGGAGCTGAAGAGACTTAACTATGTGAGGCTGACGAAAATCTCGTTTCCTCAATTAATGTTCTTAACCTCGCTACTCGGAATCTCTACGTGGTGAGGGGATTGTCACGTAGCTTGGTACTGAAGGTACTTAGACGATTAGTTTCATTTATGAGACGTAACTTGCATACTGTTAAATTCTACCTGAGAATTACTAGAGCTTCAGAAGTTGCTAGGAGATATGCTGTCTCAAATACCTTTGACATAACCTTAACTCTCTTAGGTGCTGTGCTGTTTTCCTACGTTGCTGGTGCTAGTGAGAGACCTGAGATACTGCTTGGCCTAGGTATTGGTGCAGCTGTTGGTTCTGGACTCTCAGGTACAGTCAGCACACTGATTACTGAGTGGGCTGAGAGAAGTAGAAGAATTACTGAATTAGAGCATGTTCTACTGACGAAACTTAGGAAGACAGCTATTGAGAGAGCTGAGAAGTTTGCTGCTATGTACTCCGCGGTTTTAAGTGGTTTCTGTCCTTTTGTAACAGCTCTACTGATAACGGTACCATTCATGTTAGCAGTACACGGCATCATACCGAACACCTATGCCATAGTGATGTCAATAGCCATAGCACTAGCTATGTTGTATGTAGTTGGTGCTCTATTGGGTAAGTACACAGGTAGAAGACCTCTAACCTATGGTCTCTATACCCTGCTAGCAGGTCTACTGGTACTGGCACTAACTAGGTTCATCAGCTAGAGGGAAACTCTGTAAACCTTCTCAAAGTTCTTCCTGAGAACAGTATCAAGGTAGTTAAAATCTACAAAACCTTCATTGAGTAACCTCTTCACACGCCTGGCAAGTACCCAAGGCTCAACAACACAGCCCGGTCTACTCGGGTCATCTAGGTAATCACTCTCTACTAGATACACTGGTCTACACCTAGTGGCTCTAACTAAGTCACTCCACTTAGCTGGTATGGATGGTGTAAAAAACTCTACTTCAGGTCTATTGACTTCAGGTAGTGAGTGATGGAGAATTACTCTCGACTTCTCTAAGCCAAGAGACTTAACTACTTGACCAACCTTACTGACAACAGCTAGGTCTCTAGGTAGGTGAAGGTGAATAACGCAGTCTAGATCCTTAGCAATGGTTAGTGCGTGAAGGAGTAAGTTCCATAGCTGTGAATAGGTGTTCTTATCAACGTACCAGTGTGGAAGACCTACTTCACCAATTCCAACAGCTCTACCTGATTTCACGTACTCTGCAGCTATCTCTATACCTAGCTCCATTATTGACATAGCTTTACTCGGCTTAACACCTAGTTGGATTAACTTAGTGTACTCAGCTGGGTGAAGTCCAACAATTGATACAGCTACAATACCGACCTCACGAAATACATCACATGACTTCACAACAAGGTCATAGAATCGAGTAATGTCGTCTCTACCTCTTAGGGCGATCCCATAGTGCCAGCTAAGTAGTGCCACTACAACAGCTCCTCTACCTCCTTCTCTTAGAAATAGTTTTGCAACTTCTCTAGGTCCTCGTCCTCTTACAGGATTTACGTGGAGGTGATTATCCGTGATTACCAACTCCATAGGTTCTCACTACAGGGGAAAGTGATAAGAGGTTAAAGAGGTTAAGTGTACTTCTCGATGGTTACTGAACTCGTACTTGGAATTGATGTCGGTACCTCTAGAGTGAAGGTAGTGTGTGCTTCAATTGATGGATCGAAGATCACTACCACGTGTACGGATCACACATTTAGGTACACTAGGAATGTACGTGATGTGTACGATGCTTTGGTTAGAGCTATGAAGACACTGAGAGAGCAAGATATAGATCTTCAGAGGATAGTCGCTATGTGTATTAGTGGTCAAGCACCAACAGTAATACCTTGCTCTGAGAATGGGGAGGTTCTTGAACCTACGTTACTTTGGTTTGAGGCACCTGCAGTTAATGAGGCTAAGGAGCTAAGTGAGGTAAGTGGTAAGCAGTGTAGCCCTGCTATGTTTGAAGCTAAGGTGCTCTGGATCTTAAGGAGATACCCGAATTTAGCTAGGAGAGGTGTTAAGTTCTTCCACTTACATGATTACTTGACGTTTCTGTTCACGGGTAGAGCGGTGCACACAGTAATAGCAGACGGCCCTCTAGCTATTGACTATTCTGTGCTCGAGAGGTTAGGTGTTGATCGAGATTACTTCGGTGAGGTACTACCTATCGGATTCACTGTTGGTGGGTTAAGAAGGGATATTGCTAAGGATTTGGGATTACCTGAAGGTATAGCTGTTGTTAAGGGGTGTTTCGACTACCTTGCCTCAGCTATTGGCTGCGGGATCATCAATGATGGATTGCTATTCATTAGGACTGGGTTTAGTGCTGGAGTTGATTATTGTGCTAGGGAAGTTATTGCACCTCATGTACTAGTTAACACACCACATGTAATCAATGGACTTTGGCTTTGTGGTTTAGTCATTGTGCTCTTTGGTGGCTTCATTGAGTGGTTAAACAACATGTCATCACTTAGCATGAGCGCAATCGATGATTTGCTCGAGAGGTACTTGATGAGGGAGGTAGCTGAGCTAAGTACCTACGTAGTACCTCCGTACCTAGTTATGAGAGATGTCGGTTGGGACCCTACTAAGTTCGTTGTACTGAGTAACCTCCTACCATCGATACCTAACCTCACTCTAGGTCTCTATGCAGGATTGAGCTTCCTGACTAAGTACATCGTCGACTATCTTGGTGAATTAGGTCATTACATTGGTGATGTTTACTTAGGTGGTGGTGTATCTAGAGGAAGAGCGCTATGTAAAGTAATTAGCTCAGTACTTGGTAGAGAGGTGAAGAGGGTTACTATACCTGAATGTGAAGCTCTTGGATCGGCAATTATAGCTGGTGTTGGAACTAAGTTATTCAGTAGTTTCAAGGATGCTGTTGAGAAGGTTGTCAAGTACGAGGTTGTTGAGCCGAGTAGTGAACTCAGAGAACCACTGCTTAGGATGTATAGGAAGTTCTTGAAGGTAGTTAATGTGGTTAGAGACTTGACATAGCACACAACAGCATCTTAAGTCCCATGTTTCTCAGTTCCCTAGCTCTTTATCACGTGATTTAGGTCCAACGTAGCACCTAGATACATGCTGTAACCTCCAGCTTCACTGAATCGGTTAAAGTTGAGAAAAGTGGGGATGTTAGTAGAAAGCTCATTTAAGGAACATTAAACATAGCTCTGAAGCTAGGTACTAACTTAAGCACTGGCCTGGAAGAACATTTGATCAATGACAAATAATGTGCTCAGCCGAAGTATATGGTTTGGATCTCTATAACCTACGTTAATTGAAATTTAGCAATTTAAAAACAAAGCTTCGTTTACATAATCAAAATCCTTAGTAAAGCAACAATACTTATTAAAGATTCACTACAATGAGAGCAGAGTGAGACCATGAGGTATTCAGTACATGTTGCTGTGGGTCTAATCATAGGGTTAGTACTTGGTCTACTCATTGGCACAGCATTATTAAAGCCGGCTACTGTTCCTGTAGAGACTGCGAAATCTAGGCTTGAACTCATTAAGCAGCGTGGAAAGCTTATTGTAGGTACATCAGCTGATTGGCCACCCTTCGAGTACGTTGAGGCAGGTAAGTACTGTGGTATAGACATTAGGATTGCTGAGGAAATTGCTAAGGAGCTTGGTGTTGAGCTTGAGGTCAAGGACATGAAGTTCGCAGCTTTAGTTGAAGCACTTAGGAAGGGTATGGTTGATATGGTCATAGCAGATATGTCGATTACTGCAGAGCGTGAGAAGGTTGTTGACTTTTCAATACCTTACTACATGGGTTGTAGTGTTGTTGTAGTTCTCAAGGGTAGTGGTATTAGGTCTGTTGAGGATCTCTATGGTAAAGTCATTGGTGTTCAGCTGGGTACTGTTCAAGAGGAGTGGGCTAAGGAAGTTCTTGAGAAGGCTGGTAAGGCGACAGTCAAGTCGTATGACAGGGTTTACCCTGAGATGGTCATGGCATTGAAGAGAGGTGATGTAGATGCAATTGTAATAGGGAACATCTTTGCTGAGGTACTATGTAGGAAATTCCCTGAGCTAGAGATAGCATTCGTTGTTCCAGGTAGTGAGAAGTTCACAGCTATTGCGCTACCACCTGGTGATGAAGAGTTCAAGTACTTCATCAATAAGGTACTTGAGAAGCTCCGTACAACAGGTAAGCTGAATGAGATATTCGATGAGGAGATCAGTAAGTGGTTAACAGGTGAGTAAGAGGTGGAGAGTCATGAATACCCTACAACTTTTTACACAGGTCTTTCCATATCTTGTAAAGGGAGCTAACTATACTCTGCTAATTAGCTTAAGTGGGTTCGGTATAGGATTTGTGATCGGTACTGTACTCACTATGTGTAGGTTACTAGGTAGTAGATTAGTCTCGGCAATAGCCTCAGCATACATAGAGTTCTTCCGAGGTACACCACTACTCGTCCAGCTCCTCTTCATATACTTCGGTTTACCCTCCATAGGCATTAAACTAAACCCTCTCTCAGCCTGTATCATAGCTCTAGGTCTCAACAGTGGCGCTTATCAAGCTGAGATCTTGAGGTCAGTACTTCAGGCATTACCAAGGGATCAATTAGAGGCTTCACTCGTTGATGGGCTCTCTAGGTACCAAGCATACATGAAGGTACTCGTACCTCAAGCACTGAGAAACGCCATACCTGCACTAATGAATGAAGTTGTGACGTTGATTAAGGAAACCTCTCTCGCATCTATCATAGGTGTACCGGAGTTAACGAGAAGAGCTGAGTACATGGTTGCATGGACCTTCAGAGCATTAGAGATTTACGCAATGACAGCACTCATATACCTCCTCATATGCTACACACTAGTTAAGCTAAGTCACATAGTGGAGAAGAGGTACGTACTACCTGGCTACCTGAGGAAGGTATAAGTTAACCTCGAATCTATTGATTCTCCAGTGATGAGGAAGTCCCGACCTGATGGATGAGGAAAACCTCGGTCACTGATAGCTAGTGACACCATACTCGTTAGTGAAAGATTCAATCTCCTCCTCACCAAGTATCTCTCTCGCAAGCTTGATGAAGTCATTAAGTGAACCACTTTTCAGTACATACCTAAACCTAGGTAGTAGTTCAGGTCGTATCTCAGCAGCAATCCTAGCAACCTTACAGAGTAGTGCTCTACCCTCTGAGTTCAACCTATCATACTTGTCAAAGTATAGGCGAAAGTTCTTGAGCATATTCCTCAGGGTTCTCTTCATATCATTTAGAAGCTTCTCATCCTTGGTCATGATCAGCTGCTCCACCTACAATCACAGATCATCAATACGTCCCTCTCATCACTGAGTAGTGGCTAAGTGAATAGAGCTACTTAACTCTACCTCTCATACTCCTCAACTCATCAATGAAATCTTTAAACCTAGCGAGACCGGACAATAACTTCTCAACAGGTACAGTAAACGACATGCGAATATGCTCAACATCACCAGCAATGGAGAAGACAGTACTTGGTAACGTAACAACACCTTTCTTAACTATCAGCAACTCAACGAAATCTCCAATAGATAGCCCCAACTCACTGAGGATATCACTTAGATTTGGGTACAGGTAGAAAGCTCCTCGAGGTCTAACACACCTAATACCTGAGACCTTACGTAACTCACTAAGTGCTAAGTCCCTACGTCTTCTGTACTCCCGTAATACCTCCTTAAACCAGTCTAGACCAGATCTAAGCGCTACCTCAGCAGCATACATGATGAACGGAGGTAAGCAGCTGTATATGTTGTTGGCAAGTGCACTCAATTTCTGAATTACTTCTCTTCTAGCTACGACAAAACCTACTCTCCAACCGGTCATAGCGAAGGTCTTTGAGAGACTATTGACATAGATGCAGAAGTCTCTCCATTCAGGATGATGTAGGCAGCTAGTGTGTTTACCCTCGTACACGAAGTGATCATAAACCTCGTCACTTAGCACAATAATTCCGTGTTCTCTAGCCACATCAAGTAACTTCATCATTGTAGACTCAGGAATAACCATACCTGTGGGGTTATGTGGCGTGTTCAAGATGATGACCTTAGTTCTATCCGTAATAGCACTAACAACATTATCGATATCCACGACAAATTCATCAGATAACTCCCTTAATTTAACTGGAACAACCCTACCACCAAGAACCTTAACAACATCGAAGTATTGTGGAAATGCTGGATCCAACACAATAACTTCATCACCGGGATTGAGCAGTGCATATAACCCCATGAAGATACCAGCAGATGCACCGGGCACAGCTAAAACCTCGTCAGGTTTCACATCAACACCTAACTCACACTTCAGGAACTCTGAAACAGCTCTCTTAAAGCTCTCAGTACCTTGTGAAGAAACATACCTAAACATCCCCTTATCACAGGCTTCCTTCAACGCATCAATTACGTACCCAGGAGGAGAGAAATCTGGTTGACCAATACCGAGGGAAATAACCTCAACACCACTAGCAGCTAGTTCAGTAGCTCTCTCCAAATACCTATACGTCGCCCTAACACTTAACTCAGTAACTGATCTACGCAACCTACTGAGGATGATTGAGTTACCCATATTTACCCACATAGCGGTAACAGGAGTCACACTATATAACTTAGACCACGATAGTACCTAAGTGGAGAAACCTTGTCGTGAGGTGAGGTTCATGAAGCTCATTTACCTGGTCATTGATGGAGCCCCAGATAGAGTAGTGGATTCGCCAACAGCACTTGAAGTAGCTAAGAAAGAGAACTTGGATAGACTAGCTAAGGAAGGTGTCTGTGGCTGTATGTACACGATAGGTAGAGGGATTGCACCGGAGAGCGATACTGCAGTATTCTCCATACTTGGTTACGATCCGGAGAAGTACTACACAGGCAGGGGACCGATTGAGGCTCTAGGTGCTGGTATCGAGATTCGAGAAGGTTTTGAGGTTGCCTTTAGAGCTAATTTCGCAACCATTAGAGAGGATATACTTGAAATCCTTGATAGGAGATGTGGGAGAGACTTGGCTAGTGATGAGGCTAGAGAGCTAGCGAGGGCACTTGATGGACTTGAGCTAGGTATGTACGATGGCTATGCTCGCGTTATAGCAACGGTTGGTCATAGAGCAGTGGTTGTAATTGGTAGTAGATCCCATAGATTATCAGACAACGTTTCAAATACAGATCCAGCATATGTGAGATGCGGTAAAATAAGTGTTGCAGCTAAGACTTATGAGAAAAGAATTGCAGAGTGTAAACCACTTGACGATTCACGTGAAGCTAGGGTAACAGCTGAGTTAGTTAATAGATTCACAAGACTAGCTATCACAATACTGAGTAAGCACCCTGTCAATGTTAGGAGAGAAAGACTTGGAAAGTTAAAGGCAAATGCCATACTTCTCAGAGATGCTGGTGCTGCACTTCCTAAAGTACCGAAGCTAAGTGAGGTCTATGGCGGTCTAAAGTTCGGTGCTGTAGCTGAGATGCCTGTTGAGAAGGGTATTGCTAAGCTATTGGGTATGGAAGTTGCTGAGGTCCCACCACCCACTGAAGACAAGGTACGTGACTACGCTCAGAGACTTGAAGCTACTTTAGAGCTACTTGAGAGGTGTGATGTAGTCTACGTACATCTTAAGGGACCAGATGAGCCAGGTCACGACGGTAGTCTAGAGCGTAAGGCAAGAGCTATTGAGCTAATTGATCAGTACTATGTTAAACCGCTGATAGGGCATGTAAACCTAGATGAAGTAGCAATACTAGTTACGTCAGATCACGCAACACCGTACACGGTCAAGGCTCATACAGATGATCCAGTACCAATACTAGTTAGAGCACCTAGCATAGAACCAGATCAAGTAACGAGATTTACAGAGAAGGAGTGTTGCCAGAAGGGTAGCTTGGGTGTACTAGAGCATGGATGGGAGCTACTACCTAGAGTGCTGTCTCTAGTGGGAATGTTGAGAAAGTGAAGGTGTTGCTCCTTTCCCTCACTACCTCATAGTGAGGTTGTAGGTTGTGTCTAGGTACCCTGTTAGATTGGAGCTTGAGCAATTGCTATCTACTGTACGGGAGTTAGGTAGGAAGCTAGTTTACGATAAGTCACTACTTGGTCTCTACCATGTATTTGAAGATAGGGAGGATGCTGGTAGGAAGCTAGCTGGATTACTTAGAAGTGAAGTCGAGATACCGGAGAACTCCATAGTATTCGCGATACCTTGTGGTGGTGTTCCTGTTGCCTATGTAGTGGCTACGGAGCTAGGTATTGAGCTAGATCTCGTTATCTGTAGGAAGATTCTCATACCCTGGAATCCGGAAGCTGGTTATGGTGCAGTAGCTCCCGATGGTACCTACGTACTCAATGAAGCTCTTGTTCAGTACCTTGGTTTCTCTGAGGCAGATGTTAGGGAGGGTATTGAGAAGACCTTGAAGGAGATTAGGAGGAGGGAACAGGTTTTTCGAGGTGGTAGACCTTATCCTGATTTAAGAGGTAGGTCAGTGATTGTTGTAGATGATGGTATTGCGAGTGGGTACACTATGCTTGTTGCTGCTAGGTTTCTCAAGAAGTTAGGTGCTGGTAAGGTTATCGTTGCTACGCCAACTGCATCAGCTTCATCACTCAAGATGTTGAGTAGTGAGGTTGATTTACTTTGCGTCGTGAATGTTAGAAGTGATGTGTTTGGTTTTGCTGTTGCTGATGCGTATAGGAATTGGTATGATTTAAGTGATGAGGAGGTTCTAGAGTACCTCAGTAGGTACCGTAGGTTCAAGAGAGAACAGTGCTGAGGGTAGTGTATGAGTACTGTTAAGGAGGTTACTGAGAGGTACAGCAAGGGTACTGTAATTAGGGTTGAGGGTCCTGTAACGATTAAGGTTATCTCAGGTAAGTTAATGGGTGTAGGTATTGAGTTTGGTGAGAGTTCTACGGTTGTTATTCCTTATGCTAGGTCATATGGCTTCAAGGTACTTACGAGTAGTGAGGTTCGGTTCATTGTAGGACCTGGAGGTTCAGTATCTGTAGTTCCTCCGGAGAGTGAGGTTGTGGATTTCTGGTACTCAGCACTCAGTACCTTATTCACGAGGTATACAAGAGGTAGGTTCCTGATCATTGGTGCTACGGATAGCGGTAAGTCAACTGTTACAGCTTGGTTAACGAACTTAGCTCTCAGTAAGGGCTTGACCACGGCTATTGTTGACGGTGATGTTGGTCAGAATGACGTAGCTATTCCAACTACCTTAGCTCTAGCACTACCTCGTGAACCAAAGCTCAGTATAAGAGAGTATGAACCGTATGATCTCTACTTCATAGGTCATGTAGCACCAGCATCACTGATACCAAAGTACGTAAGAGGATTGAGGGCATTACTAGAGGAATGTGATGAGCTTGGGCTAGATGTAGTTGTGGTGAATACTGATGGTTGGGTAGAGGGTAGGTCCGCAATTAACTTCAAGGTAAAGATCGTAGAAGCTACGAAGCCAAGTGCTGTGATAATAATGGAGAGAAGGGTAGGTGAGCTACAGGAGCTAGTGAGTGAAGTTCAGAAGCTATGTTCAGAGGTGTATAGACTACCGTCGCCACCAAGTGCGAGAATCCGAACAAGAAGTGATAGGAGGAAGCACAGGGAGAACATGTATGCAAGGTACTTCTCAAAGGCGAAGACCATAGCATTGAAAGCAACTACGCTAGACATAGTGTATGGCTCTAAGCTTCTCTCTACGGTTCCTGTAAATAGTAAGCTACCTGAAGTGAGGAAGGTACTAAGGGGTAAGGTGCTGTACGTTGGTATCTCAAGAGATGGTAAGTACGGTGTCGTAGTTCTAGATAAGACACATAGAGTTAACACTAGTGCTGTGGCACATGTACTTGGTGTTGAGGAAGTTCACATATTTACTCGGGGACAGGAGAGAGGTCTACTAGTTGGATTACTTGAGGATGAGGACAGGTACATCGGTGTAGGTATCATCGATGGCATCGACTACAGAAATCTCGTACTCAGGATTAGAGCTAGATTACATAGAGAGAAGCCGATTAGAGGTATAGATGTTGGTTTCATTAGACTCAGTGAATCTTTTGACGAGATTGAGAAGTCAAATACGTACCTACTCTAGAAGCTATTTCCTAAAGTACTCCCAACCTGAGAGAGGTAACTTCCTGACCTCACTACCTGACTTCAGATACACAACACCTCTACCCTCAGTAGCTCTTCCCACAACGAGCAACTCAGTACCTATGGAGTGAAAACGCCTAATCACTTCATCAATACTACTAGGTCTAATACCGAGAACCAACTCAAACTCCTCACCACCGTACAGAACAACTTCCTCTGGAGAGAAACCAAACTGAGCACATACCTCAGATACCTCATCACTAATAGGTAACCTATCTAAAACTATGGATACTCCACTAGCCTCAGCCAAGTTGTACAGTGTACGTACTAGACCATCACTTGAATCAGATGAAGCAGTTAAGTAACTCCTAATCTCTCGCAGTACAGGTACAATATCAACCCTAGCTCTAGGTCTGTAGGTTTTCTCAATGAATTTCCTTGGTAAGCGATCTAACTCTACACCACTGTAGTAAGCCTTGAATACCAGGCCTGTATACCCAAAGGCTCCGGTCACAGCAACTACATCACCAGGTCTCAAACCACTACGAGGTAGAGGTTCAATGTCTGTCAATCCTATACCAACTGCTGAGACCACTATGTCACTTGACTCATTTGTGTCTCCACCACACAACTCAGCACCATAGTATCTCGAAGCATCAATAGCTCCTCTAGTAAAGTCAAGAACATCCTCTAGGGGTGTAGTACCCGGCATGGAGATGGAGATGAGGAAGATCTTTGGTTGAGCTAATTTCGATGCTAAATCACTTGCAGAAGCTGTTACAACCCTCCAACCAAGGTCGTAAAGTGTCATGCCTGGAAGCATACAGTAACGAGCAATCAAGGTATCTACATTAACTACCACGAAGTAGTTACCTAGCTTCAGCGCTACAGCATCATCACCAGGGGGTAAGTAGGATGCTCTCGAGCTCTTTATTAAATTAAGTATCTGCTCAACGACGTAGTACTCACCTAAGTCCTTTAGGTACTGCATCATAGTTATCTCATTGGGGGTAGTTATTACGTTGTACTGTCAATCCAGTACTATGAGTTACTACTAGGGGTTAGGTGGGAGTTGACATAGCGTAAAGTAATAATTTCAGCTCTTAGATTATGAGCATTGATATGGACTTCGCGCAAGTACTAGTACCTGAGGATATTCGTGAATATGTCGTGAGTGCTGTGGCTAAGTACGCTAGTGATCTCGGGTTTAAGAGGTACGTAGTATATCCAGTGAATAGCTACGTTCGAGGCTATGCTACAGCAACAAGTGATTACAGGGTCATCATGCTTAGTCCAGAAGTTGATCTGAGTATCGTGGTACCTAAAGCTAGACCGTATGAGTATGGTGAAGTAGTCTTCATGAGTATTAAGAGGTTTCTCAGGAACATATACCGTGGATCAATAAATGCGTTGATGTTAGCCGCTTTAGTGAAGAAAGGAGGTCTAATTGTTGATCGAGGACTTCATGACCTAGTTCACAGGTGTATAAACAAGGTAATTGATTTGCTACCAAAACTGAGAACAGTCTACGAGAAGGCCATAGACATACTTAGGGAACCACCTAGGAAATTTGGTAGAGCCTGTTTCATGGTCTTCACAGCTAGATTCGTGACCGCATTAGCTGGTCTACAGAACGTGGTTGATGCATACGAGGTTACGTACAGATCTATGGGTGATGTGAGAGAATTCAGGAACAAAGCTACAGTACCTGACGATATAGTGAAGAGATTCTCAAAGGACATAGACATTGCGATTAAGGTTAGTGAGAGAATGTGTGAAGAGTTAGAGAAGGTAGAGGTGTATAGAGGTAAGTTCAATGAGGTGTATAGGGAGTTCATAGAGGAGTACATAGCTAAGTTCAGTAGGTAGAGATTAACCTAACATAACCTCCTCCATCAACAGACACTATACCCTTACTGACTAAGGACTGAGCTACGAGAACAATCCAGTAGTGAGTGATGGATGTTAAGCTCCTTAGCTAGATCCCTTAAGCTAGCTTTACCTTTAGACTTCAGTACCTCTACTACGTACCTACTCAAATGCTCAATAACTCTTTCAGTATGTATGTTAATAAGATCTTAACCTCAATAGCTGTACTCAGATCTACACCAAGTACGTTAGCGACATCTCTAACCGATATAGCTAGTGTTAGACTAACGCTAGCTCTCTCCATCTCAACGTATCTGCAAGCAAGCTCCTTCCTAAGCTCATCATGAAGACACCCTCCAGGTGGAGAAAGAGCTCAAGAAATGACGAGATTGAGCTTCCTAACCCTCAACCTGCCCTCCCATTTATAGGTGAGATAGTACGGTAGATAACTTTGTACCAACAGCAGCAGATAAATCCTTAGCAGAGATCTCACCCTTCTCAGAAGAACCTTTAATATCTGTAGCTTAGGATCACAAGTAAGTACCTCCAAGATCCTCCTAGCTAAGAGAAACCTCTCTTCACTAATTAGAAGCTCTTCAACCATGACTAACTCTACCTACTTACCTCTACATTCACAATACCACCGGCAATCTCAGCATCAATATGTAGCTTAGAGGTAGCAGATTCATAACCAATTTCATAGTACGGCGATGAGAGGTCAACACCATTTAGCTCAACATTCACGACACCACCACTTAGACTAGAGGTGTAACACAGCTTGGTATCTCTAGGAATAGAGACGTAGATGTCAACAGCACCACCCCTAACCCTAAGCAATAGCTCCGATACACCACTGTACTTAGCATACGCAATAGAACCCCTAACAGAACCACCCTCAATCAAGAACTTAGCATAGCAACCTTCCACACCACCAATCTCAAAGTCAAGAGCACCACCAGAAACCCTAACTACGAACTTCCTCAAAGTAGGTGAATCGAGAACTAACTTCGCACCGCCACCAGAGAGATACACAACAACATTTGTCACTAGATGTCGAGGTAGAGAAAGCTCGATAGAACACCCCTCAACCCTAACATCGAGAACTCTATTCTCAACATCGTATCTAACGCTATAGCTCCCACGATGTACTTTAAAGGACGGAAAAGCTATACCATACACCCCATATACAGCAACATCACCATCATGAGTACGAACCTCAACACCACCACCAGAGACAACTATAAAGACATAGGTATCATTCAAAATCTCTAAAGTACCAGACTCAATTAACTTCCTACCAAAGTACTTGAACAACATCAAATTCTCCAATCCAAACTCCCTAAGCAAACCACGAATCGAGAAACAAGGTCTAGCTGGTACCTGTAGAGAAACTAAGACAGGTGTTACAATACTCAGTACGAGACCAATAATAACTAGCAAACCGAGAACTTCCGAAAGATACCTCACTACCACCACACCCCCATAAACGGAATAACCGTAAGACCAAGTAGGAATGACATGAAAACGATTACAGGAAGAAGCATTGAGAGAAGAGCTCTACCAACACTAAACCTATGAACCTCAGATAGAGCAATACAGCAGATAACAATACCCCAGACAAACGCGATGCACCTCAAGGTAAGGAACAGACCAATAGCAGCTAAGTAGTTGACAAAAGCAGCAATAGGACCAGAGAGACCAAGGAGAAATACAGGTAGCCACAGGAGAGATCCAGCAGCTAAAGTAGCCTCAAAATCACCTTTACCACCAAGTAACCTAGCGAAGAGGTACACAAGACCACCAGTAATGATCCAGATAAGGAACACAGCAAAAATACCAACAAGAACAGCAAGTGTAGGTACTAAAGGACCAGCAAAAGCATAGACCATAGGTACATGACGAAGAAGCTTCAACACAAATACCGTAGAACCAACACAGCTCTCAATAATTGCTGCAATTAACACAGTTACGAAACCAAATATTAAGCTACGTCGCTCAGCAATAACAATCCTGATACCTTGTCTTGGAGCTATTAAGTTCAACCCTAGGTACTCGATTAGGTACGGTATGTTCACCTAGATTCCACCGAACATCGGTATGGTGTAAAAAGTTTGTAAACATTATCCTAGGGTAGCTAAGTTAGCCCTCCATGTAATGCTGTGTAGAGCTATGTGTGTAGTAGGAGAGTGCGTAGTTAGATACTCATGTCTGATCACCTCACAATTTCTAACCTCTCATAAATTAGCATTGAGGTGGGGGACTTCGATGACCCTATCATCTAGAGACCAGTAAACCTAATTTCCTCTACGTGATTAATGAGTACATGATCATGAGGTTCCTTAGAGTACGTACGTTACCAGATAGATGTCATCGATGTGGTTTCTGTACATCAGTCAACATATGCTATAGCGCTGGTGTTGGTTACTGTACTGGGTGTCTCTCGTGTTACTGGGCTTGTCCATACGAGGCTAAGGTTATTGAAGAGGTTGAAGAGGAGAGAAAGTTGATACGAATTGAGGTTGATGGTGTTGAAGTTCAAGTTCCTGAAGGGATAACCGTGTTGAGAGCACTTGAGCTATTAGGCTACCGAGTTACAGTATTTCCTGAAAGAGGTGAGAAGGTAGTTAATGCACCGTGTAGAACTGGTAGCTGTTGGGCCTGTGCTGTAGTTATAAATGGTGAACTTGAGAGAAGCTGTATAACACCTGTTAGAGAAGGTATGAAGGTGAGTACTGATGTCAAGGGTAAAGAACCTCTTAGAGTTGTTCACGGTCCACAACCTCATCCCGTAGGTGGTAAAGGTACTCCTTGGTGGGAGAAGAGGAAGGGTAGGTATATCGAGGTAGCGATCTGGGTTGGTGGATGTAATCTCAGGTGTCCACAGTGTCAGAATTACTTCGTTACGTATGACAATACCTCAACACCGATGACCCCTAAGGAAGCAGCTAGATTAGTGACCTACTACAGGAGGAAGTATGGTGTCAATGGTCTCGCTATTAGTGGTGGTGAACCGACGATAAATAGGAAGTGGTTAGTTGAGTACTTTAGAGAACTCCGTAGACTGAATCCAGACAAGAAGGCGAGATTGCACCTGGACAGTAATGGAACAGTCTTGACACCTGACTACATCGATGAATTGGTAGAAGCTGGCTGTAACAACATTGGAGTAGAACCAAAGGCGCTCTACGTTGATACCTACATGAGGATTACAGGAATTGCAGATCGAGAACTTGCTGAGAAGTACCTACAGACAGCTTGGAATGCTGTGAAGTACATTATCGATCACTACAGGGATAGGGTTTACCTAGGTGTTGGATTTGTCTACAATTCAGCACTGATAAGTAGGGAGGAAATTGTAAAGATGGGTGAGAAATTAGCTTCCTGGGATCCTGAGGTACAGGTATGCGTTCTCGACTACTTCCCCGCTTTTAGGAGAAGAGACCTTGTGAGACCACCACCAAGTGAGATGTTAGAAATAAAGAAGCTACTAAATGACGTAGGCCTCAAGTACGTCATAGTCCAGACATCTATTGGTCACTTCGGACCTTAGCAATAGATATTATGTAGCCCCTAAGGAATGTATTTTGGATGATGGACAATCCCGACTCTGAAAGGAGGATGAAGGCGATTGGGACTGACTACGTGATACTTGGTGCTATTGCCTTAATGGCTTCAGCTATGGAATTTACATTGAGGTGCTTTTTCAGGTAGTGCTGACATACTTCATTGATGCCGCGGAATTTCCTACTGCAGACTTTACATGAGTTACCTTCGACAACTATCTGCGTACTGTGTGCAGACGCCACGTGCTTAACAAGGTCCTTCACCTCGCTAAACTTCTCACTACACCAAGGACAAGGTATCTTGAAGTCCAGCGATTTAAGTAGCTTAATCACATGTTCATTCCTCACTACAGTACCTGTCTTCGGATCAACAGTATTCACTCCTAGCTCTGTTAGTGCCTTCACCACCTCATCTACGCCAACTGAGGTACCGAGTACTCTCTCAGTGAAATCACGTACAGCAATAGGCTTCAACACCAGTGTATTGATGGGCCTATACCCTACATTCCAACATCTATGTGCTATGTAGTACAGGATAGCTTCCATAATACCTACCATGCCTATCCCCACTACAGCGACTAGGAAACCCTACTTATTCGTAACCACAATGACCTACGTATACGGTGTACTTCAGGGTAAGTACTTCGATGTGAGAGACATAAACAACTATAGTCTTGTCGAGTGTATGAAGGAAATTAGATTAATACTGATTTCAGGTAGGGAACTGGTATGTGTTTAACTTTTGATGATTTTGTGTATAGGAGTGCTTTGTCTCACGTGAATTGACTATACCTGTAATTCACAACTCTACACGCACAACACGATCCATGAACAAGCTCATGAACCTCTCCTCATCAACCTCAACTACAATCTCTGCATTTGGCTCTACCTTAATCCAAGGTCTCCTCTCTACAATAGATTGTCCTCGAGTTAACTCACCGTGAGTCTCAATGTAAACCCTCCCTGTAATGGACTTTTGTACAATTCTATCGTCAACTACTGAAGCTACTGTCAATGGGTCATGAAGGAAGAAGTGCATGTACATGTTTACTCGTGGCTTAGCCACCTTAGCTATGTACTTAGCGAAGAACGTGTTGTATCTCTCTATCTCACTCAACTTCTCCGTCGTTATTGCAGTTCTCGGGTTGTGCGTTACGTCAAGTCCAAAGAGTTTGATTCTTGCACCTGAGTTAAGTACGATGTGTGCTGCCTCGGGATCGACATAGAAGTTGAACTCCGAGACAGGTGTTGCATTACCGTATGCATATGGTGTTAGTCCGTAGCATCCACCCATAATGACTACTTCTCTCAATCTCTTAGCTATTTCAGGGCATCTTAACACTGCCTTAGCTACATTCGTTAGAGGGCCAATAGCTACCAAGGTCACTGAATGCGGTGGTTCACCTAGAACTAGGTCAACTATTAACTCACTAGCATCCTTACCAACAGGTCTCTGTGTAGGTTCTGGGAACATACCTGTATCACCAAGACCATCACTACCATGATATACCTCACCCGTCACGAGTTCTCTAACGAGTGGTTTCTCTGAACCCCTAGCTACAGGTACATCCCTACGTTTGAGAACCTCAAGAATTCTCAATGCGTTCCTCGTAGTCTTGTCTGCTGTAGTGTTTCCAGCTACTGTTGTTATAGCTAAAACCTCAACCTCAGAAGAATTCAGCAATAGTGCAATAGCTAGTGCATCGTCTATACCTGGATCAGTATCCAATACCACCTTTCTCACTAAGCATTCACCTCCAGATATACAACTGCGTAGACGAACTTATGAAGACTTAGAGTTGGTAGCCGTAGCTATAGTGACTAACATAGGATTAAGACCATGCTTCCTAAACGTCGCCACCACCGTAGTAAGTACTTGCTCAAGATCTTGACCAGCTATAAATGCGTGCGCTACACACCTACAGTCACTAGATCCAAAACCTCTAGCCAAAGGTTTAAAGAACTTCGAGAACTCTGTAGCGAGTACATGCTCTAGTTCTCTTCCCGCACGTTCAGCATAGACAATAGCTTCAACTCTCGTAAAGTAACTACACGTGATGTAGTCTATATGCCACTTAACGGACTTACTCTTTCTGAGATGTCTACTGAGTCTACTCTTCAAACCACCAAAACCCCAAGCAGAACCAACATACACTACATATCCCTCAGGCACCTCAACAACACCGAGGGATCTAACACGTAGACATATTGTCGTTAGTACCTTCACAATTAGGACATAAATACCAGGTACCCTAGGTATAGTGCTTAGCAGTTCTTCACTTGAAGCGCACATCTTCACCTAGTACGAGTACGTGAGTACCTAACCTTTCTACCTAATTCATCTCTAAAACACCACAATCCCTCTCCAAAGTCAAGAGCAACAATACTCAATTTCCCAGCTAACTTATCGCTAATTAAGACCTCCTCAGCTCTATCACTGATGACGACATTAGACTCAATACCACCAACAATCCTATCTTCCTCAACAACAAACACCCTAGCAGCCTTAGGTACTCTAATCAACCTCACTACAGTACCATCGGCAAGGACATACTCCTTAATCTCAGAGCCAGAGGGAAGTCTAGGTAGTAGATCTAGCTGTTCAGCTACTTCTCTTGGTACCAATAGCTCAGGTTCTCTAGTTTCATAACCACTATTGACTAGAGCAACGACGTCAATGCTATGTTTCTCTCCCCTCACCAACCTTAACTTCAACCTTATAGCCATAAGGCTTTACTTCACCTCTAGGGTAAATTCTACCAATACGTTCTCGCTCAATTTCTCTAAGGTACCCTATTCTCTCTCTCATGAAATTCCCCTAAGTAATTAGGGACCAGGATAGCAATTAAGATTAATCAGTTGTAGTGGAAGAGAAGGGTAGCGTAGTATCTAGAAGCTATAGCGAGGAGGGAAAAAGAGTAGGAATAGAGTTTACCGAAATTACCACTCAGGTTCCCATTCCCAGGGTGCTTTCGCTACCTTTCTACCAGTTACTCTTGTCCTCAGTAGTCTTCTCACGACTCTACGCTCTAGATCCTCAAGTCTCTCTAGCATTATCTTTCTCTCGACAGATGCTACTAGCTTCCTAGTCTGTATTACCACATCTGGGTTCACTGATATGCTGTCAATTCCACACCTCACTAGGAACTCTACAAATTCAGGATACACTGATGGTGCTTGTCCACAGATGCTAACAGTTCTACCATGTCTATGTGCTACCTTGATTAGGTGTGCTATTGCTCTTAGCACTGCTGGGTCTCTCTCATCGAAGTACCTTGGATCGATGCTAACTAGTATCTCACTGTCTCTATCGGTACCTAGGATTAGCTGTGTTAGATCGTTACTACCTATGCTAAATCCATCAAAGTACTTACAGAACTCATCTGCTAGGAAGATCACGCTTGGTACCTCAGCCATTGCCCAGATCTTGAAGTCCCTACCGCTCTCTAGACCTTCCTCAGCTAGTAACTCAATGAATCTCTCAGCCTCCCATAGAGTCCTCACGAATGGCGCCATTACCCATACGTTCTTGAGACCGTACTCCTCCCTAACCTTCTTAATCGCTCTGACCTCTAGCTTGAATGCCTTAACGTACTGTGGTGAGATGTACCTTGCTACACCTCTCCAACCAATCATTGGATTACGTTCTTCTGGCTCGTACTTCTCACCACCTCTTAACTGTCTGTACTCATTCGTCTTGAAGTCACTGAATCTCACGACTACTGGTCTCGGGTAGATTGCTCTAGCTACGTAAGCAATGCCCTCAGCTAGCTTACTTACGAACTTCTCTTCTTGTCCAATCTCAATTAGGTACAGTGGGTGATCACCTATGTAGCTTGCTAGTATGAACTCGATCCTCATTAGGCCAATACCATCAAATGGTAAGTTCTTGTACTCATCGATCTTCTCAGGTACACCTAGGTTCATGTAGATCTTAGTTGCTGTTGGTGGTGCTAGTACTATCTCGATTGCTGGCATCGCCTCAACCTTCTCGACTTTCTTCTCAGCTGGCTTAGCTAGCTCAGCAACAACACCTTCATACACTACACCTGTCTTAGCATCAACTGTGTACATCTGGCCTGTCTTCATCACCTTCGTTGCATTACCTGTACCAACAATACATGGTATACCTAGCTCTCTACTCACGATAGCTGCGTGACATGTCATACCACCTTCATCTGTCACGATGGCGGCAGCAATCCTCATGTATGGTACCCAGTCTGGGTTCGTCATTGTTGTTACTAGTACATCGCCTTTCTGCATTAGCTTCTGTGCATCCTCAACTGATAGACATACCTTAGCTGTACCAATCGCGATACCAGGACTTGCTGGTAGACCTTTAGTCACGATCTTAGCAGCTGCAGCTGCAACTGGCTTCTCCTCAGCCTTCTTGACACCTCTCACACTCCATACAGTCTCAGGTCTTGCCTGTACTATGAATACGTTCTGTGGGAATGGTAGGTCTTGGTCGATAGCCCACTCAACGTCCATTGCTCTACCGTAGTGCTTCTCAATTGCAATACCGTACTTAGCTAACTCCTTAACCTCTTCATCTGTTAAACATGGTGCCTTAGCCTTCTCTGGTGGTAACTCTACTTCAATTGACTTACCTGTCTTTGGATCTCTGAAGATAGCTACCTTCTTCTCAGATACCCTCCTCTCAACTATCTCTAAGGTCTTCTTATCTACAACCCACTCATCTGGAGTAACTCTACCACTGACAACAGTCTCACCGAGACCCCAGTTAGCCTCAATAACTAGCTTATCCTCTTCACCAGTAACTGGGTGTATCGTGAACATCACACCAGCTGCCTTAGCATTAACCATCTTCTGGACGGCTACCGATATCAGGACTCTCTCGTGAGCGAATCCCTTCTGCTCTCTATAGAATATTGCTCTTGGTGTGAAGAGACTTGACCAACACTTCTTGACCTTCTCGATAACTTCATCTTCACCAATTACGTTTAGGTACGTTTCCTGCTGTCCTGCAAATGATGCGTCTGGTAGGTCCTCAGCTGTTGCACTACTCCTCACAGCAACAGGAACTTTCTCCATATTTAGTCTCCTACAGAGCTCGCGGTAAGCTCTTCTAATCTCTTCCTCGATGTCCTTTGGCATCGGTGTCTTCTCGATTAATTCCCTAATCCTCCTAGATGCCTCCTCGTACTCTTCAGGTTTCTTCTCCTTAATGACTTCCCTCAGTATCTCGTAGATCTTGTCCTTGATACCTGTCTCCTCAATGAATCGCTTGTAGGCATATGCTGATACAGCGAATCCCGGTGGTACTGGTAGCCCTGCTCTTGTCATCTCACCAAGGTTTGCACACTTACCACCAACTAATGGTACATCCTCCTTAGTTAGCTCCTCGAACCAGAGGATTATCTTCTTTGACTTATCAACACTCATGATGTACACCCTACTAGTACCTAGTCACCTTCCTACATCATGAGGATACCTTGATAAATACTTTACTCAAGTTCCCACTCACAAGCTATCAATGACGTAACTGAGTAGCTTCTCACATAATCTGAGGTTAATATCACAAAGAGAGGAAAAATTTCTCTTTTCGACTTGAAATAGTTCTTAGGGAAATCCTAGAGTGCAAATCTGTACATGGAATATATTCTCTTTCCAAGTAGATACACAACTTTTTCATTGATAGACCCTAGATACGCAGCTCAAAACAACATTACATCACCTAGAGATCAGAAACGTGAAGTCTCTTCACAAGTAACATAACATTATCATATGTTTTTTACCATGTACTGCATCATTACACCACGGAGGAACAAACCCAAGGGGGTGCGAGATATGCCATACACCTGTCCAAAGTGTGGTGCAGAGGTTGAGGCTCCAATAAAGACATGGGTACTAGCACCAAAAGGAAGGAAGGGTGTAGTCATCGGTCTATTCAAGTGCCCAAGGTGTGGAGCAACATTTAGGAAGGGTATAAAGACACAGGCTTAAACCGAGAAGTGTAATGTAAACGTTAAAAATCTATGAGTTTTTGTTTTAACCTCACGATTTCCTTGCTACTTCTCCCTCTACCTCCTCTAGTACGTCCTTAGCTAGGTATGCCTCCACCTTTGGCTTTTCATAGTTCTTAATGAACTCATAGACTTCATCTACTGACCTTGCTTGCTTGCATACTCTCCATAATGGACTCTCCTTATTTACTCGGTACTTTACCTGACTCGATGTAATGTACTTCTCTACAAGACCCTTCTCTCTCAACTTCTCGAGAACATCCTTGATTACTGTGAGTAGTACTGGTTGTGGCTCTACATTAGCTAGTACAGCAACCTTCTTGCAGTTAACAGTTACACAGCTTCCTCTAGCAGTCTTTATGAGGTATTGAAGTGATGAGAGCACGAGCTTTACAACATCACTATAGTTCCTGTATAGGCAGGTACTGGACTTCATGGTATTTAGGGGTTTCAGTTACACTATCTTGCTAACGATCTCGAATCACTATGCTCAATCTACGTAATGTTGTCTAGATATGTCTGTGTCACGAAGTTATCACAGTGGTATTTAGAACCTATACCTACTCAATAGCTACGTAATGTACATTCACGTACCTAGACCACACATATCCATACTGTGAATACCTTTAATACCACTGTACATAAACTCTCTATATGGTGATGATTTGAACCACCGACCAGATTGGTGATGAAGGGATACCTAGCTGATGCTATATACCTGCGAAGAGCCCCCTAAGCACGTTCATCTCCTCGTGAAGTGTACTGAGTTCACTGTACTTTATACCTAACCTGTAATGTAGTAGGACATGTGTCTGGTACTCCCTCTCTATCTCACGGTATGTATTTCTGAACCTCCTTCTCTGCTTAGGGTTAAGCGACTTAACTCTCTCAATTAACCTCCTAATTCTCTCAATTAGCTTCTGCGTACGTAACTGGAGACTATAGGTTACTACTGGTTTTAATTGCTTCAAATCCTCTTCATCAAGTGCGAGCACCGCATACACGAAGTCTACAGCTACCTCGTATTTCTCCATGAAGTTTATGTACATTGTCTTGACTTGAGACATTACTTCACGAATCCTGTCTTCGGATTCTAGTGAGAGAATAGCCCCATCACTACACTCAATACCTAGACTTCTCACTAATCTCTCAACTCTTAAGTTAATTACCTCAAGTTCTCTCCTACTACTCTCATCTAACTTCCTCACGTACTGTGGATTAGGTAACCTGTAGATTAGTAGGTAAACATTACTCACCATACCTACTTCTCAACCACGAAACTACTACATTCCTGAACTCAAGTACTTTTCTCAGGAACTCACTACTCACCACATCAACTACAGACTTGGGGAGTAGTAATCTCACTGAAATACCTTGTACAGTACCCCTACCATTACTGTAGATCACGATCTCACCACTACACTTACCTACACCTAGCTCAGTAAGTAGTTCACTAGGTATCTTCAGATAAAGTAACTTGTGGCCTGATGATAACTCAAGTACTTGATCTACATCGCTAGGTTCCCTACTGAGTTCAGTGAATATGTCTAGACACAGGAGAAGTAAGCTATCGATAACAGTTACTGTACCTATCCTAAAGGGCCCCTCATACAGTTCACCAACGTCAGGTCTAACCCACTTGATCATCAGCCTACCTCCTTCTCCTCATCAATCAGTGTGGAGAAGTTCATCACCACAACATACCTACAGATAATTATAACCGACAAAACTTTTACGTTCTAAACTCTAGTTTAGCTTAGGTGTTATTATGTTTGAAGGCGAGGAGCGTATTGGTGAGGAAGTAGGTTCAGAGGAAGTTGGTGAGGAGGTTAGTGGAGAGGTTACTGAGGAGGTTAGTGAGGTTACTGAAGAGAAACCTAAAGAGGAGGTTCCTGAAGGTACCTACGCTAGGTTCGTCTTCGGTAGTGCAAAGGACTGGAAGTACATGATACAGGCACTAGCCAGCATACTTCACGAAGCTACTTTCGTCTTCACACCAGATGCGCTGACATTGAGAGCACTTGACCCATCGAAGGTAGCTCTGGTAGATCTCTACCTACCTAGCACAGTATTTGATGAGTATGAGTGTGATGGAGTTGTTAGGGCAGGGATCCTCATGGATATACTGAGCAAGATTATGAAGAGGGGTAAGGCTAAGCAAACGGTGACTATGGAGGTTAAGGAACGTAGACTCCACATCATTCTCTCCGGTAAGAAGACTCCAGTTAGGAGATTCGGTATACCAATTATTGAGGTTGCTAGTGAGGAGATTCCTGAGCCAAAGATACCGTACACAGCTAGGGTCAAGATGACTAGTGAAGTACTTGATGAAATTCTGAGAGATGCGGACACAATAGCTGATGCTGTGAAGTTCATAGCCTCACCCGATGAGTTCATTATAAAGGCACTTGCTGAGGGAGGTAAGGCACTGGAAGCTAGGTACCCATCCTCAAGTGAGGCATTTCTCGAGTACGAGGTAACTGAAGAAGCCGAAGCCATGTACGGTCTAGACTACCTAATAGATTTTGTCAAGAGGATGGCTGATGTATCTGACATAGTTGAGATAAGGTTCTCTACAGCAAAACCAATAACCTTGACATTCGAGATCCCTGGTGGTGGCCGCGTACTATTTATGTTAGCACCACGTGTTGAGTAGTTGAGGTGAGTATAAGTCATTTAGCTAGTTACCCACGTGGGGGTGAGGTGAGTGGGTGCTGAGCTTCAGTATAGGAAGAAGTACGTATATGCGGAGGACTATGGTACAGGTTACTTCAAGTACGGTCCAATAACCATAGGTGAGAATCCAAGAATGATACAGAACAGAGGTCTCCTCATTAGGGAGAAGACAGCTATTCACGAGATATTCAAGATAGAGAGAGACGTTATTGTTGGTGATGAGGAGATACCGAAGTTCCTAGGTTCTAGAGAGGACTTAGTTAAGAACCTAGTGTACCCTATGAGGGATGGAATAGTTAAGATAGATGACGAAGATGCTTGGAAGGTAATTAAGGCAGTTACGAGGTATGGCTTTGAGGAGTTCTACCCAGTAGCTTCAAGAGATCCGAACTTCAAAGGATACTACGTTGTTGCAGCTCTCTCAGCATTAGCACCTAAGTACATGTACGAGAAGCTGTTTGAACTACATAAGGAGCTAGATAGCGAGTTTGACAACAGGCTAATTAAGGCAATGACCATAATACCTCAGCCACTAGCGGTAGCTATAGCTGAGAAAGCCTTGACATGTCTTGTTGTTGAGTGCGGTCACGGTAACATACAGATATGCCCAATCTCGTACTACCCAATTAGGAAAGCTATTGTGGCACTAAATAGAGGTGGTGCTGAGGCAAATGCCATAACTAGGGAGATACTGAAGGATTGTGGTTATGGTGATTTAGCTCGTGAAGAGTATGTTGTTGAGAAGGTAAAGCGTGAAATCGGTTTAGTCCCTAAGAACTTAAAGGAGGCTATTAAGAAGGCTAAGGAGGAGAAGGAAAGGTTTAGAGCTAAGGTCAAGATAGATCCAGTTACTGAGATAGATCTTGGTGATAATTCGTGGATGAGGTTTCTCATTGGTGAGATAGTGTTTAATCCAAGTCATGAAGAGTTCATGAGCTACATATCACAGGGTAGACTAGTTATAGAGGACATAGTCATCGGTGATCAGAAGCTATATGGTACATTAGACCTAGCATCAGCGATAATTGAGGCTATTAGAGTTTGTCCTGTTGAGATTAGGTCAAGGCTCTTCGAGAGAATAATTCTCAGTGGTGGAGCATTCATGTGGAGTGTACCACCTAACCTACGTGATGTAGCTTGTGACTCAGCAACGAAAATAGAGCTTATGATCTCTGAGAAGTTACCTGAGATGAGGGGTAAGGTCAGTATATCACTGGTCAAGGATCCACAGTACAGTGTTTGGAGAGGATGTATTGTGTATGGATTTGCACTACCAGGTGATTACAAGTGGGATTGGTCTAGACTTGAGGGTTGGTATAGTTGGAAGTAGTTGGTGTATGTAGTCGATGTCATTGACTGAGCTAGAGTGGGCTAAGTACGTAATTAGTAAGTGGGTTAGGGAAGAGCGTAACCTAGTTCCTCTCGACATTAATGAGTTTATTTCCCAAAATCCTGAACTTCTCTCTGATGTGAGGTCTAATACCCTAGTGTTTTTGGAGGGTAAGAACAAGGTTGCTATTTACGTAGTGACTAGAGGAGTTTCAAGAGATGAAATTAGTAGGGAAATAGCTACGAAGTGTGTTGCTAAGTTGAGGGATTTCGTAGATAAGATCTATGTAGCTATACCCATAACCTATAGGTTTCTTGTAGATGGTAGGTTGATCAAGGAGTTAGGTATTGGTTTACTGGTTTACGATCTTGATAAGGGTAGTGTAGAGGAGTTAGTCCCTGCAAAACCTATTACTAGACCTAAGGTTGCGGCTGTTGATCTCAGGAGGTTAGAGGAGCTTGAGGAGAGAATTGCAAATATTGAGTATAGGCTTGAGAACTTGATGAAGGAGGTTAGTGAGCTTAGACGTACTATCTCGGCTATTGAGAGGTCACTACTACATCCAGATGATGTTAGGAGAATGGTTACCGATATTCTTGAGAGGGAATTGAGTAGGATTAGGAGAGAGTTATCTAGCTATGTACCCACAGCTCCGACTGCAGCTGGTGTTGAGGTAGCAGCTGAGGTCTCTCAGGAAGTACCTTCAGGTGCTACCTTTTGGGAGGAGTACCTTAAAGATCATCCATGGGTTGAGGTTTTGAGGAAGAGGTCGAAGGAAGGTGGTGAAAGTGGTTAAGAAGGGTAGACGTGAGCGAAGTACTACGTTACTTAGGTTAGTCCTTGAGGTACTTGATGAGGAGTTTAAAGATAGAGGTGAGGTAGCTTCTCTTGCTAAGGAGTTCTACCTACTGTATCGTGAGAAGGGTTTAGAGGGTGTGAGAAAGAGAGTTGAGGAGATGATTCAGGAGGTTCTCAGTAAGTAATGTTCAGGCTTAAGTTACTTGAGCTAAGTGGTTTTAGATGCTTTAGGGATAGGTACAGTATAGATCTGAACTACGACGTTGTAGTATTTGTAGGACCTGTAGGTACTGGTAAGACCAGTATACTCTCAGCTATTCAGTATGCTCTCTATGGTACAACGTATGAGGTGAAGGAGCACGTAGCTAAGTTGGAGGATTTAATAAACGATTACAGTGATGAGCTTTACGTTAAGCTAGTTCTACAGGATGAGGAAGGTAAGGAGTTGGTAGTTGAGAGGAGAAGACGTAGGGGTAAGAGACCTACTTCACATCTCACCTATGCAACACTCATAGTAGAGGGTGAGAGTGAGGTAACACTCAATGTAACTAAGCTATTGAATATAGATGTTGAGGACTTCATGAGGCACGTCTACGTTAGTCATAGAGTTCTCGAGGATTTAATCTACGGAACGCCAGCTAGAAGGAGCTTAGCTATAGACAAGGTATTTGGTGTTGAAGAGCTAGAAAACCTCTTTCGTCAATTCCCAATCTCAATAGTTGAGAAGAAGATACAGGAGTTCAAGGAGAGAGTTCGTGATTACGATACTCTGATCAAGGTAGTGAGTAAGTACGGTGGTTACGAGGGTTTGCTTAAGAGATTAAACGAGCTTAAGCTCAGGATTAGTGAGTTAGAGAAGTTACGATCCTCTCTAGAAAATGAGGTTGCATCCTTAAAGCGTGAGGTTGCTGAGTTGAGGAGACGTGAATCCGAATACAGGAAGCTAATGAGTGAGCTACTTCACATTAAGGCTCAGTATGAGAGTTTGAGTGAGAAGCTAGATAAGTTAGCTAAGGAGATAGCTGAGGAACCAAGCCCCCTCATCTTAGCTGAGGAAGTTAAAGCTCTGCTAGAGAACATCGTAGTTAAACTCGATGAGCTACTAATGCATAGAGAAAGCTCTGAATTAGCTCAGTTAGAGGTTACACCTACGAATATCCGTGATGTAGTTGATACTATCGAGAATGTCATAAAGAAACTTGAGGAGAAGAGGTACGAGCTTAGCGAAGATCTTCTATCAATTTCTAAGGAATTAGCTACGTACAGAGGTGAGTTAGAGAGGTTAAGGGTTGAGTTAGCTAGTCTACAACGTCAACTGGCATCATTAGAGAAGATTAAGGGTGAGTACGGTGAGTTAGTTAAGAAGTACGGGACCTCTGAAGAAGTTAGTAGTAAGGTACTTGAGCTTGAGCGTCAGATAAGCTACATGTCTAGTGAGGAGCGATTCATGGAATCACTACTTGAGGTCCTCAAGAAGGTCCTAGCTGACTTAATGAGGAGCACCAAGGTGAGCTGCCCTATCTGTGATCGCGAATTAAGTAGAGACATGAGTAATAGTATTGAGAAGAAGATTAGTGAAGTAGCTAGGAAACTTGAGGAAGCTAAATCGAAGGCACCTGAGCTAACTAAGCTAGTAGAGGAGTATCGTTTAGTACTTCCAAAACTTCGAAGTATGGAGGAAGCTCTTACGAGAGTAGCTGAGATAGAAGCACAGATATCGACTATACGTAGGAGAATGGATGAATTGTATGAGAAGGTAAGTAATCTCGAAAGTTCTAGAGAGAGCCTGAAGAGGAAAATGAACATTATCGCTGAGTTCATAAAGACACTTAGAGCACGTATGGAGTACATAGAGAAGGCACTCGAGTACATAGAGCTAAGGGAGAAGGTTAAGCAGTACGAGGCTAAGATGGATGAGGTATCGAGAAAACTTAGAGAACTTGAGTTCTCACCAAGTAAGTTAGAGGAGCGCCTAAACAGGTTGCTAGAGCGGAGTAAGAGGTTAACTGAGGTAAATGAGGAATTGAGTCGAGTAAGTAAGGAAGTTCTCGAGCTAGAGGATATAGCTAAGAGAATCAGCACGCTAGAGGATAGGGAGGTATTGACGAAGATATCGAGATTAGAGGAGCTGAGGAAGAAGCTCCTCGAAGTTAAGCAACTATACCGTGAAGTACAGGCAAAGGTTAGAGCTAGGTTGATCAGGAGCATAGGTGAAGTGGTTTCTAAGTTCTTCACATCAACATACAGGTACGGAGATATTACTGGTGTAGACATGGAGGTTGAGCACGTTTCAGGTCTAGAGTACGTCAGAAGCATATACCACTTCTACGGTCTAAGACCTGATGGTTCGAAGGTACCATTACTTTCAAAGTTAAGTGAAGGTCAGAGAATGCTACTTATGTTCTCATTCATACTAGCTACTTCACAATTAATGAAGAGCAACGTAGGTTTCATACTACTTGATGACCCAACACCAAACATAGACTTGGATCTAAGATTTGAGTTACTCAAACAGCTTCTGAAGACAGCATCTGAAACAGGTGCACAGATAGTACTAGCAACACAGGATGTAAGAGTTAGAGAGGTACTTCCAGAGGTAGCTAAGTCACTAAACCTATCGTACTGTATCTACTCATTGGAGAAGAAAGGTTTAGAAGTCACTGTATCAGTGACAGCTAGGAGTAAGGCATGAGATGATGATGGTCTGGAGCACGGATTAGTGACGAGTCAGCAAACTTAGCTGAGGGCTCATCTCGTCTCTTCCTCAATCACGGATCATGTCAACCCCTCCAATCATCGCCCGAAGATAGAAAAAGAAACTAGGGTCTATAAAGTACTTACCTACTTGGTGATGAAGCTGGACGAAGATGATTGATGATTGAGTTCCAGGAGACTGATACCATGAGCTGGTTTGAGAAGTACAGAGAGCTGTGTGTAATAGTGAAGACACCTAAGGGGTTGGAGGAGGTAGCTGCGTCCCACATAGAGGATGTGCTGAAGGGAGAGGGAGAGGTAGTAGCGAAACCAGGAAACTTTCCCGGCGTCGTATTTGTTCTAGGTCTTGATCCAGATGAGTGTGCAGCATTGATTAAGGAGCAGATACCCGAAGCTTCACGAGTACTACCTGTATACGCAGTTGTAAAAGCTAACTTAGATGAAATAGCCACTAAGTGTGCTGAAGTGGCTTCAAGCAGATTGAGTTCAGATGAAACCTTCGCTATCAGGACCACTAGAAGAGGGACCCATCCCTTCACTTCAATAGATGTAAATGTTGTTGCAGGAAGGAAGGTACAGGAAGTAACTGGTTGTGATGTTAATCTCGATAGACCTGATAAGGCTATCTACGTTGAGATATTTCGTGACCTAGCAGCTATAAGCATCATACCCGGTTCAGAAGAGTACAGGAAGATAACTCCAGGAAAACCCGTAATATTACCTATCTTGAGAAAGCTCCGAATAATCCAGATGCCTTACACAGGTCCTCTAGATGGAGTTTACAAGATGGGTGTGAGGATCGGTAGAGCTGTACAGACATTTGAGGTAGGTGAGCTCTACATCGCTCACTACAGACCTGTTTCAGGTATTGAGTTAGAGACATTCCTACGAGGACTCTTTGAAGGAATAGAATCTAGATACCAAATTCAAGTTAGAAGCTACGGGAGACCAGTCCACAAAGTACCTGTATACATATACGACATGTACCAATTCGTTAGAGAACACCGAAACGAAGCAATAATCGTTACAGATCCAAAGGGCGAGTACATAACTCATGTAAAGCATGAACTAGCTAGACTATTTAGAGAGTACCCAGTGGTCAACGTCTTCATAGGTGCTAGAGAGGGTATACCGGTGGGAATTTTTAGGTTTGCAGACCTCGTAGTTGATCTATGTCCTCAAGTAACCATAGCAACAGACTACGCACTAGTATCGACAGTTATAGCCTTCATATCAGCACTCGAAGAGGCAGGTGCCTTAGAGAAGTTCCCGGAAAGGCCGAGAAAGAAGAGAAGTCAGTAATGGGGTCCTCTTCACTAATCCGATTAAACCTCCTTCATCACCAATCACCTTTAATCACTAGTTACACTTTTAACCTATGCCACGTTCAGAGATTTCGAGATAATGGAGGAGAGAAGACGTAGAGTAGTTGTCATTGAGGAGCAATTACTGAGGTTACTTCCGGTACTACTACGTGATATCAGCAATAGCTTAACAGCACTAAAGCTATCTATTGACGTACTTACGACAGAGCTAAAGAATATCCATGAGAGCATAGAGAAGCTAAGTAATGAGATGAGTAAGGTTAGAGAGCACGTAGATACCAGAGTCAACCAGTTAGAGGATACGATTAAGGCTCTATCCCAGAGAGTAAGTGAGCTTGAGAATATCGTGAAGAAATTACCTGAAGATATTGGTCAAACTCAGGAACTCTTCCTAGCTAACTTACGTGGTTTCACATCACTGATGGAGAAGTATGTACTAAGTATAAGAAATGAGGTTAGTAGTATACAGGCAGGTTACAGATCACTTGAGGAAACAGTTCGTGATCTAGCATTTGATGTAAAGACAATAGCTCACACGATATCTTCATCGGAGAGCAATCTCTCAGAGAGAGTACTCATGCTGGAATCCTTCATAAGTAAGTTCCGAGATGAAACCCTAAGCACGGTATCTGACTTGAGAATGATTGTTCAAGACATATCACTAGCTGTGAGAAAGCTAGTAGAGACAACACAGAAAGCTACTGAAGAGAGGAGAAGTGAAGAGAAGGGTGAGTAAGCTACATTATAAGTACCTAGCAAGGAGTATTACTACATTTTTCCTGTGAGTAGGGAATATAACCTACCTCAGTAAGCTTTACCGTGGTGAGTACATGCCAATATTTGGTAAGAAAGTTGATGTAGTTACATCAGTACTAGCTAGATTAGATGCATTGGAGAAGAAGATCAGTAGTAACATTGGTGAGCTTGTGAAGAATGTCTCAGTACTTAGGGATCGACTTGAAGCTATATCGAAGAAGGTTGGTGAAGAATTACAGGGAGCTAGAACCGACATAAGGCAAGTAATCGAGGAAGAGAGGAAGATCATTCACGAAGCAGTGAAGGCACTTGATGAACAGAGGAGAATTCTCGAGCTTAGGGCAAGAACTGTTGACTCACTTCAGAAAGTCATTGAGGAGAGGAGCAAAGCACTAGCTACTCATGAGAAGCTTATGACAGATCTGGTTGTCAAGTTGAGAGATGCAGTAGCTGAGGCAAGCAAGAGCATTGAGGATATGAAGGCATCACTCGAGAACATGTATAGGGACTTAGAGGCAAGAGCTACAAAATTCGAGGATTCGGGGAAACAACTCCTAGAGCTATCAGAGAAGGTCTTGAATGCACTCACCGAAGTAAGTAGTAGAGCATCCTCACTGGAGGAACAAACCAGGAAGGTAATTGAGCTCTATACAGAACTCACAAGAACTAGAGAGGAATTAATGAAGCAGAAGCTGGTTCTCGATGAGCTTCAGAGCAAGATCGAGGAGGAAAAGAGATCACTTGAAGCTAAGGTTAAGGAAATTGAGGAAAGGGAAAGAGAGATTGAGGAAGCTAGGAAAAAGCTTGAGGAGAAGGAGAGGGAGATCACTACAAGAGAAGAAAACCTAGTGAGTATTGCTAGGGAGCTTCGTGAAGTAATGGAGATTAGATCAAAGGAACTGGGTTCAAGTGCCGGAACTATTGCTAGCTTAATTACTAGACTAGAGGATATGATTCGAGAGTACGAGAGTAGAGTAATGGAGCTACAGAGGAGATTCGATGAGTTAAGAGTTAAGGAAGAGGAGCTTAAGAAGCGTGAGGAGCAGCTCAAGGAGTATGAGTCCTCTCTAGAGAGGTTAAGAGCTAAGGTCGAGGCTGAAGCTATGAGAGTTGAGAGCCTAAAGATGGAGCTAGATAGAGTTAGAGAGAAAGAGGAGTACCTGAAGAAGCTTGAAGCTGAGTTAAGAGATCGTGAAGCTAAGTTAATGAACCTAATGGCAGAGGTATCGAAGCGTGATAAGGAGCTTAGTGATCGCGAAGCAGTACTCAGGAAACGTGAGTTACTCCTCGATGCGCTAAAGCATGAAATCGAGAGATTAGAGAAGGAGAGAAGTGAGAAGGAGAAGAAGTTGAGAGAACTTGAGGAGGCTATTCGTGAAAGAGAGAAGAAGATCAAGGAAGAGCTAGAACCACTATTCCACAAGCTAGCTGATGAAGAACGTAGATTAATTGAATGGGAGAGAAAGCTCCTTGAGAAGGAGCGTGAACTAGCTGGTTATCAGAGATTACTAGCATCTAAAGAAGCGGCGCTCATAGAACTTAGAGAGAAGCTAGATGCTAAGAGACGTGAACTTGAGGAACGGGAGAGAGCACTAAAGGAGAAGATAGCTGAGATAGAGGAGCTTAGGAGAAAGGTAAGTAGACTAGAGCACGAGAATGAAGAACTCAAGAGAGCACTTGAAGAGAAGGAACGTGAGATAGCAAGATTAAGAGCACTACTAGAGACCCAAACCTAAACTACCCTAAACTACATAGGCCCAAT
>QMRC01000006.1 GCA_003649205.1 Thermoprotei archaeon | reverse complement strand
TAGACTAGAGCACGAGAATGAAGAACTCAAGAGAGCACTTGAAGAGAAGGAACGTGAGATAGCAAGATTAAGAGCACTACTAGAGACCCAAACCTAAACTACCCTAAACTACATAGGCCCAATTAGGTTTAGTACATGTAGTATATGCAGCATTAGAGTTATGAGCGAGAGGACTAATGCTAGGAGAAATAGGATTTCGTAGACTAAGTACTTAACCGTCTCTATCTCATTACCGTACACTATGTACTCCCTCATAAATCTAGCGGCTCTGAAACCTATGACGGATAGTATGAGTGAGATGAAGAGTGAAGAGAAGGTTACTATGAAGAAGATTGTGTTCTCCCTCCAGAGAACCATTATGTCAGCTGGAGTGGTAAAGCAAGCATAGAGACCTGTTATAAACGCTATGACAACTACGATTAGGGTTAGTGGTAGTAGTACAGAGATCATGTACTCACCTATCAGTAAGTTACTACTTCCTTTTAATAAAGGTAAGGAATGCAGGAGTGAGGTAAGGTAATTCACTAATCAATGCATTGTTGACAGCTTCCTCAGATAGGGAGATACTATTGTACTCAACTTAAGCAGTGATGCCTTGGTATCACGAATTGTATAGTTATCAACAACTAGAGGTCCTGTAAAACCTTTCTCAGTGAGCAAACTGAGCACCTTGCTTAGATCTATCTTCCCTCTACCAATTGGTAAATGTTGATCGCTGGTACCATCATTATCGTGAACCTTCACTAGGTATACCCTATCGATTAGATCCAGTAGCTTGCTAACGTACTCGTAAGGTGGTTCAACAGTATTTGCATGACCTAAGTCCAGGGCTATGTAGGTATTTGGTAATTCTGTTGCTATTCTCTTCACGTCGTTCACAGCTACACACAAGTACTCATTATCACCCTGTGTCTTAGGTTCATTGATTATAGTTACAGCAACTCCGTAACTAGCAGCAACACGAACAACTTTTCTCACAACACTTATAGCATTTAACATCGCCTTTGTGTAGTACCTCTTACCGTAGTACTTTGAGTTATAGTGACCTAGATGAAGCACGAAGTATCTAGACCCTGAATCTGCAGCAAACTTGAGGGATTGCAGAAGTACCTTCTCTGAAGCTGCCCTAATATGTGGATTCAATGATGCTGGATTAACGTCTATGCATGGACTTTGGACACCAACTTCTAATCCATACTTCGTAGCTAGATCCCTTATCCTGTGCGCTAAGTAGCGAAGATTTGGTTGCTGCAGTATCTCAAAGTGATCCATAGCTATCTCAATGAGTGAAGCACCTACTTCATTCGCTAAATCAAATATCTCATTCCAGTTAGTGCCAAAGTGTACGTGAACTGTATAACCAAGCTCGAGCATTAAACTCTCCTCTCTTAGAATCTTCACGTAGTACTAGTACGTGTGTATATATGCTTTTATCTTAAGTGATTCACCTATGTTAATCCGCTAATAAAACACATCATTGGTGAGGTATGTACAGCAACGCTATCGACCCACTGAGATCACTACTGCTAACACTACTACTTGCAACACTACTGGTGGGACCCATAACAGTTCTTACAGCAGAGCTTCACTTAGTTGGTATACTTGTAGTTATTGAGTACGATACTGGGGTTCACTACAATCTTACACTACTAGTTGATCCAGGCAAGGTAGTTAAGGTACCTCTAAACACCTCTGCTATGAATAGCAGTGCTGTAGTGAGCATATATCTGGATCCGCAATGTAGCTATGGAATAAGGTTCGTAGGTACCACAGTGAACTTACTTCGTACAAATTCCTGTATCGCCTATACCCCGAAGTTCGTGAAGTTGAGGATAACTAAGGATGTCATTATCCCTTGGTCATCGATCTTCATCAGAGTGGATAAGTATAGACCATTACCAATATTCTCCATACCGCTTCTAGTTGAGATCGTGAATAAATCACAAATCAAGGGGCCAATTGAGGTAAAAGTACCTAAATATGGTTTCTCAGTAATAGAGCTAGTACTTCCAAGAGAGGACCCTCTGAAGATATGTGGTGAGTACATAGCCATTACCAAGGTTAAGGAATTGAGAAGCTACGTAAATGGTCTACACGTAGCCTTCAGATACTACAAACTGTGGGCTTTCTCAGATGTAATCATCAAGAACCCCATAGTGCTGTACTTATCCATTAAGTCCTACAAGCTAATCGAACTCAAGTACGTACCCGTAAACAGCACAGTAGCTAAGGTATTTACGGAGAGTAGATACCTATGTATTTGCCCACCGTGGATGAGGCCATGTAGATCCACTATTCCTGGTCCTCTACCTAACTCGTACTGGCTCAGCAAACCCTTTGTTAGGTTCAATATAGATGACCTAGTACTTGAGCTGCAAACTACAGGTAGGTACGTAGATGTAGGGTTTGAACCTAGCACAAGGATTAGCATTCTCAATGACGTAGTGATTGTTCATAGAGGATTTACTCTACACGAGTTTAATGTAACGTTATTCGTTGGTGGTGTTGAAGTTCTTAAGTACGTGAATCTCAGTGTACCTGGTGATCGCCTAGTCTTGGAGTTAAAACCAACGACATTTGAGGTCTATTTGGAGGATATCGAGGGGAATCCACTGAGAGATGCTACGGTTTATCTAGTGAATGCTATGGATCCATCCATAGTGCTATCGAGTAATGCTAGTAGTGGTTTAGTGATGTTCAGCAACGTACTACCAGGCTGCTACATACTCGTGATTAAGCTAGGTAACTACACAGTTTATAGAGATAGAATCTCTATAGGTACTTCGAGTACATCCATAAAGGTGAAGCTTGATGTTGTTCAGCTTAGGGTGAGATTACGTAATGTGGGTGTTCTTGGTAGATTGTGCTTGAGTAGGGAATTGGAATTGATGATCGAGGGTAAGGACTTAGGCTATGTCTATAAGGTGCCTGTTAAGGAGCTTCTATCCTCAAGTACAGTCATTCCCTTACCGGTTAATCACAGCTACGTAGCATCACTTACTTGGAGAGGACATGTATTAACGAAGTACTGCATTACAAACTTAACAACGAGTACAGATGTTGTGCTTGTAGTTCCTGTGGAGAATATCGTTATCTACTTACGTGACCTCTTTGGTTCTCCTGTTGAGGATGCTGTAGTTGAGGTATTGCTGGATGGTGAAGTTATTGAGAGGGTATCTACTAGCGATGAAGGTTCTGTATTTTTGAGTATACCTAAGGTGGAGAGCGTAAGGTTGAGAGTTATATCAGGTAAGTTCGTTAAGTTCGTTAATGTTCCCAGCCACAGTACCGAGCTTCAGGTAGTTATTCCTGTCATGACGTTTAGGAGTTTAGTCATTGCTGTTGGCATGTTCCTACTCCTTACTGTTGCTGTTGGTATTATCTACTGGAAAGTGAAGACTTGGTCTAGGGTACGGAGGTTGAGAAGTGGTAAAAGAGCTCGTAATCGTCATACCCTGGATGATGTTGTGATAGTGGAATCTCTCGAGAGTGCTCTCAGTTAAGTTCATATTGTACCTATAGCTATAGGGATTTAGGTCACTATGCCTCACTTAACGATTGCTGAATCGAGGTGTATAGGTTGTCTACTTTGTCAAGTGGCTTGTACATACAAGCACTTTGGTGAATTTGCTACTGAAAGGTCTAGGATCCGAATTGAGCAGATTACTAATGGTGATTTCATTAAGGTGAATGCAAGGATCTGTAGGTTCTGTAGAGTTAAGTACTGTGTTAATGCATGTTCTAGAGGTGCATTGCGTGTCGTCGGTGATGTTGTTGAGGTAGATACTTCACGGTGTGATAGGTGCTATAGCTGTGTTGTAGCGTGTCCTTACGGTGCTATCTCCATAGATCCTACTACTGGTTACCCACTTATCTGTGATCTCTGTGGTGGTGATCCTGAGTGTGTTAAGTGGTGTCCTGTACACGCTATTGAGTACGTACCGTAGGTGTACCTCATGTTGAGAGGTGGTTGGTGGAGTCGTGGTCTTTTTATTGATCTAAGTGAGATGAAGTGGAGGGTCTTTGAACTAGATCGGGGACTAGTAGCTAGTTTCCTAGGTGGTAGAGGACTGGCACTCCACTACCTCTATTCACTTCAAGAGCCTAAGGTAAGTGCTCTCGCACCAAATAGCTTGATAGTCATAGCGACGAGCCCTCTCTCCGGTATACCAATCTTTGGTACTAGAACCGCTGTTATAGCAGTAAAGTCCTTTTCTACTGATACGTACGTAGATGCTGATGTACCATCACCCATAGGTACAGCTTTGAAGCAGTGTGGTTACGACATTGTGGTAGTACGTGGTAGATGTGAGAAGCCATGTACTCTCTACATCAGGGAGGATGGTGTATTTTTTGAGGATGCAACCGATCTCTGGAATCTAGGTGCGCGATCAGCCTTACTGAAGTTAATCCATGACTTTGGTACAGAAGCCGCTATTACCATTGGTGTAGCAGGTACAAAGCTAGTTCATGGAGCTACAGTCGTCACGAAGTTAGGACCAGTGCAGGGACCTGACATAGGAGCTGTTATGGGTTCAAAGAACTTGAAGGCCATAGTCATTGATGGCGTGAAGGAACTACCTATCGCTAATGTAAGCGCTCTTGAGAAGGTAATTTCAAGGTATCTCGAGTATGTGAAAGCTACTCCAGAGCTTAGTGAGTGGATTAGAGCGGGTTCAGTGAAGTTACTGGAGCTACTGTGGAAGCACTCACTAATACCTAGTGAGTACTTCCGTGATGTCTATGTAGATGACCTAGGAGAGCTCTCTCCAGAACACATTGAGAAGTTCTACAAGGTGTACTCAGTAGCTTGTCCACTGTGTCCACTCTCGTGCTTTAGCTTGTGCACCGTTAGGGAGGATAAGTACGTAGGTACTTGGTCGTACCTAGATCTAGCACATGTACTAGCACTTGGCTTCAACTGCGGTATTGATAGGCTAGGTGATGTACTGTACATAGCTAAGCTCTGTAGTGATTACGGTATCGACATCATGACTCTAGGTAATGTTGCCGGCTTCACGATGATGTGCTATGAGTATGGTATCATAAGGAGAGTACATACAGGAGGTATAGCTATTAAGTTCGGTAGAGCAGATGCAGTAGCTAAGCTACTTGAACTCATCTGTGAGAGAAGAGACATTGGTGAGTATCTAGCACATGGAGTTGATTATGCAGCTCAGAAACTCGGTGATTACGCTAAGTCCATAGCCATGACGGTGAAGGGTATGGAATTACCTGCACTGGAGATGAGGATAGTACCAGAGATAGCACTCCTACTATCGACATCATCCACGTACCCTGACTACAGAGAGGCACTCTACCTACTACTACAGAAAAGATTTCATGAAATAACGGTAAGTGATGTAGTCAGTGCTAGAACTACAGTAAATGTGCTTAAATGCCTATCATCATGTCCGCTAGTACCTGCTCTACTCAAGCTAGGTCTAGATGAGTATAGTGAAGTACTGAAGTACGTAACGGGACTAGAGATCCCAAGTAATGATCTACTTGCTACAGGAATTAGAGTAGAGGTAATGTTGAGAAGATACTTCTTGAGAGAGGTACCTGAATGGAGTCCTGAATTCGACTACCCACCACCTAGAGTATTTGAAGAAGAGGTTAGTAAAGAACCATTTAGAGGTAGAGTGCTTAGGAGGGATGAGTATCAGGTACTCTTGAAAACATACTACAGGGAATTTGAATTAGATGAATGTGGAAAGCCAAGAAGAGAACTACCTTAAGCTTTTCCGACGAGACTCTTTATCTGCTGAATAACCTTCCTCAGCTCCTCGTTCTCCTTAGTTAACTCTTCAACCTTTCTCTTCAACTCTTCATTCTCTTTCTTAAGACGTTCATTCTCCTCCTTCAATCTAGTTACTTCACCAGGTGCTGTAGCACCAACAATCTCTTCAGGTAGTGGTATCTTGACGCCTTCCCTAACAAACTTCTCGTAAGTCTCCAGTACCAGTTTACCAGCCTTAGTCTTACCAGCTAAGTGATTCCTAATTGTGCCTTCTGATCTACCTAGCTCATCAGCTATTTCAGTAGTTGACATACCTGCTTTGTGCCTAGCTAATGCAGCTGCTGCAACAGCTAGTGAGTCAAGCCATGTAACTCTCTCACTGGGATCCCTAATGAGGTCAAGCACTTCTGGTCTAAAGAGAGTTGCTATTAGTAATGCTATCTCTAGCTTATGTATGTCCTGTCTTGTCACTGGTTTGAGAGGAATCTCTTCACTCATACGAAATTCCCTCACTTGTGAATTCAGTTACCTAACTTATTTCTAATTCGTTCATCAACAATACCGTATCATCAAGTTAACTAGTGGGATCCCCACTAAGAAGTACTAGACCTGAGTGCAGTACTCACAAAGTTTCCAACATGACATCACTAATCTCCGACAAAATGTTGAATGAAGAAAAAGGTATGTAAATCTAGGCTAATCTCACCTATTCATCCTCTAGCTGTTAACCTCTTGAGCTTACGAGCAATCTCCTCATACATCCTAATATCCTCAGGTGATAGGCTTGGTGGTACCCTCTTTAGAGCCTCTTCGAAGTGCCTCATAGATACCTTCTTAGGCTTCGTTAGACCCTCCCTAATACTCTCTCTGAGAGCCATCATAGCAGCTTCTCTACAGACAGCAGCTATGTCTGCACCTGTGTAGTACTTTGTCCTCCTAGCTAGCTCCTCAAGATTAACGTCATCCGCTAGTGGCATCTTCCTCGTATGTACCTTGAATATCTCTAGTCTCGCCTTCTCATCCGGTGGTGGTACGTAGATTAATCTATCGAATCTACCGGGTCTAAGAAGTGCTGGGTCCAGTATGTCTGGTCTATTCGTAGCAGCGATCACGACTACGTTCCTTAACCTCTCAATACCATCCATCTCAGCTAGTAACTGATTCACGATTCTATCAGTTACACCACTATCATGTCTGTAACCTCTCATTGGTGCTATTGCATCGATCTCATCGAAGAATATAACGCATGGTGCGGCCATCTTAGCCTTCTTGAATATCTCACGAATAGCTTTCTCTGATTCACCAACCCACTTACTCAGTATCTCAGGTCCTCTAACAGCAATGAAGTTTGCTCCTGACTCCGTAGCAACAGCCTTAGCTAGCAATGTCTTACCTGTTCCCGGTGGGCCAAAGAGTAGAATTCCCTTAGGTGGTTCAATACCGAGTTCTTCAAACATCTTCGGGTACTTAAGAGGCCACTCAACCATCTCTCTAAGCTCTTGCTTCACATTCTCCAACCCACCTATGTCGTCCCAGCGCACCTCAGGTACCTCAATCAAGACCTCACGTAGAACTGATGGGTGTACGTACTTGAGTGCCTCCATGAAATCTGCTCTCGTAACCTTAATCTTCTCTAAAACCTCAGGTGGAATAGGTTTATCTGGATCAATCCAGCCCTGCGCCATAGCTCTCCTCAGAGCACACATTGCTGCTTCTCTACAGAGCGCTGCTAGATCAGCACCTGTAAAGCCGTGAGTGATCTCAGCTATCTCATCTAGGTTGACATCTTCAGCTAGTGGCATGTTTCTCGTATGTACCATCAGTATCTCCTTCCTAGCTCTCCTATCTGGCATACCAATGTAGATCTCCCTATCAAATCTACCTGGTCGCCTCAATGCAGGATCAAGAGCATCAGGTCTATTCGTAGCAGCAATGACAATTACCTGTCCTCTCTCCTGTAGACCATCCATCAGCGTTAGTAATTGTGATACGACTCTCTTCTCCACCTCACCTGTAACCTCTTCCCTCTTTGGTGCAATAGCGTCTATCTCATCAATGAAGATTATCGCTGGTGCGTTTCTCTTAGCCTCCTCAAAGATCTCTCTTAACCTAGCTTCTGATTCGCCATAGTATTTGCTCATGATTTCTGGTCCGTTGATTGCTATGAAGTATGCACCAGCCTCATTAGCAACAGCCTTAGCAAGAAGAGTCTTACCACAACCCGGTGGACCATAGAGAAGCACTCCCTTAGGTGGCTCAATACCTAGGTGCTTAAATAGTTCAGGATGCTTTAGAGGTAGCTCAACTATCTCCCTTATTCTCTGCTTAGCTTCCTCAAGATCACCAATATCTTCATACGTTACCCTTGGTATACCTATTGCTTCAGGAGCAACAGGTTTCTCCGAGATAACTATCGTGGTTTCAGGTGCTACGTACGCTGCTGGTCCTGGAGTTACGTTAGTGACTATGAACCTTAAACCAGCACCACCGTAGAGTGGGACCTCAATTGCGTTACCTCTAGCAACTGGTTTGCTCATTAGGTAATGCCTCTTAATGTACTCAGCAAATGCAGGATCAAGCCTAATAGCTTCTGTTGGTGCAAGTACGACGCGTGTAGCTGGCTTTAACTCAGCTTTTCTAACCTTAACAACATCACCTATACTAACACCGGCATTCTGCCTAAGAAGCCCATCCATCCTAATGATGTTCTTACCCTCATCTTCAGGATAAGCAGGCCAGACCTGCGCATAAGCCATTTTCTTACCAACAATCTCGACAAAGTCTCCAGCCTCAACACCTAGCTCCTCCATTGCCTTACGATCAATCCTAACTATACACCTACCAACATCACGTGTTCGAGCCTCAGCAACTCTAAGCATGACCTCCTTAACCATAACTTTGCGCCTCAGAACTAGTGCTGTGGCGGTGTAACGGCGGAAAAATTAATATGCTTTTCTCGTATTATCATTCACAATAAGGTGAGATACCTACGTCACAACGATGTAGGTCGATACCATGGAAATAAGCTACGAGCCAAGGATCAAGCCACTGATCTGGCATGGCTCAGAGTTACTGATACTTGACCAGACAAAGCTACCGCACACCGAGGAGTACATCATTGCCCGTGATCACGAGACTGTAGCGAAAGCCATTGAGGCAATGCAGGTACGTGGGGCACCAGCTATAGGTATTGCCGCTGCTTACGCGGTTGTTCTAGGTGCTAAGAACGCTCTTAATAAGTGCTCTAAGGTGGATGACTTAGTCGCTGAAGTGAAGAAGGTATGTGATAGGTTGAGAAGTACGAGACCTACGGCAGTAAACCTCTTCTGGGCTCTCGATAGGATGTTAGCTAGGTTGCAGAACAGCATTTCTGAAACATCTGACTTACGTGAAGTAGTTACTGATCTAGAGGAGGAGGCTAAGGCAATTCACGAGGAGGAGTTTAGAGCTGAGCTGGAGATGAGCAAGTTCGGTGCTAAGCTACTACATGATGGTGATACGGTGTTGACGCACTGTAATGCTGGTGGCTTAGCTACTGGTACAGGACTTGGTACTGCACTAGGTGTTATCAAGTTAGCGTATAGACAGGGTAAGGACATTAAGGTAATAGCTACTGAGACTAGACCTGTACTTCAGGGAGCTAGGTTGACAGTGTACGAGTTAGTTAAGGAGGGTATCCCGACAACATTGATAACGGACAACATGGTTGGGTACGTAATGTATAGAGGCCTCGTAGATTGTGTGATAGTTGGTGCTGATAGGGTTCTCAGGGACGGTCACGTAATCAACAAGATCGGTACGTACACAATAGCTGTGTTAGCTCACGAACATGGCGTACCATTCTACGTAGCTGCTCCTAGGTCATCATTTGACTTGAAGAGTAAAGTCAACGATGTGGTTATTGAGGAGCGCAGTGAGTACGAAGTTAAGTACGTAATGGGGATGAAGGTAACTCTAGATGAGGTTGGTGTGATGAATCCTGCATTCGACATAACTCCGCCCAAGTATGTTTCTGCTATAATTACTGAGTATGGTGTGATCCGTCCTCCCTTTTCTAAAAACATAGGGTTAGTTCTTGGTGGAGGATGATAGGTTGGGGAGGTATAAGATAGAGCAAGAACTAGCCCAAGCATTGATTGGTATAATACGAGATGCTAGAGGAGCAAAGGTATCTTTTAGGGCAAAATCCCTCCTAAACTATACAGATCTGGAGAAAACGCAGAGAAACATACTGAGGGCTGCTCACTTCTGTAAGAAGCTAGTTAAGGCTGGTATAATAAAGGCTGAAGTAGATAGGTGGGTATCTAAGAGGAAGGTCTCGAGAGTACTTAGGTACTATGTAGATGCCTCCATGATGATTTGGTACCTAGCTAAGTCAGCACCTGATAGAGCTAGAGAACTAATTCTAACAGCAATATCCCATACGAGAGGTAGAGGGAGAGGAATATCAGCAATTGAAGCATTTAGAGTAGCTCTATTAGAGAACGTAGCTATGAATGGAAATAGTGAGAAGAAGGAAGAAAGGAAAGAATGATAAAGAATGATACGGGTAATAACTCAACCCACTTTTTCTCCTCCCTCAACTCCATTTTGAATCAACTAACTGCACACCTTTAAACAATCAAGCTTTCTCCTTACTTAGCGGGATTTGCTTGGTGACTTATCTAACCACTTTACCTGGTTTGATCGGTACTTCTATTGTGTCAACATAGTACAGTACCCTTCTACCACACTTGGGGCAAGGTACTCTAACTGTTAGACTTATCGTAGCTACTTCTCCTGATAATTCCTCAACAGAGGCATCTACATCGATATCATCTTCAGTGATCTCGAATTCGTAGCCACAGTGTTGGCATTTGAGCTTGGCCATTACGTACCCTCGTTTATGGCTGAGAGCAAATCTAATTAAGGTTACTGTCATCTGGTTGTGAGATGAAGTTGCAGATAGGTGTAGTCACTACCTATGATGAGTGTAGAGATGAGCAAATTCTCAGTAAGGTTAGGGCGCTAGCTATGGAGTTAGCTAAGCACCCTGATGTTATTGTCTTAACAGGTGGTGCTTGTGGTGGATTGCTTAGGTACTTCGTTGAGCAGTATGTGAAGTACGGTGGTTTCGTGGTGTCCATACTACCTATTGAGGTTGAGAATCTACCTCCTAATCACCCATGGTACGACTCTGTATCAACGGTGAGGATATGGACTGGTTTATCGTTTAGCGCACGCAGTGCTGTACTTGTTAGGAGCTGTGACTCAATTATAGCTCTCGCAGGTGGTGCAGGTACTTTAACGGAGATATGCATGGCTTATGGATTGGGTAAACCTATTGTCGTACTTGAGGGTACAGGTTTTGTAGCTGATAGGTTAAAGACTATGTTTCCCAATGGGTATATAGATCACAGGAGACTCAGTAGATTGGTATTCACCCCTGATCCCAAGGAAGCTGCTGAGCTAGCAATTGAGCTGGGTAAGAGGTTTAGGGGTAAGATCGAGGTGAGACCTTAGTGAGTAGTGAGGAGCTTGAGAAGCTACTGGAGAAGATTAAGGATAGTACGAAGTTAGCTATTCTCAGGAAGCTATGTGAAGTTGATGAGGCTTCACTAGATGATCTTGCTGAGGCAACTGGTAAACATAGAACGACCATTTTTCGGCATCTTACCTACCTCTGTTCGCTTGGCTTAGTTGAGTACCGTACATGTGACCACAGGAAGCTCTACAGGATATCCGATAAATATCGTGAAGCACTGAAGGAACTACTTAGGAGAGAAATACCTGAGTTCAGAGATATTGAGATTTCTAAGTACCCTCTTCTGCACAAGTTCAAGTTCAAGGTACTTCCAATCCTTGTAGTGCTACCTCCAATTATTCTAGCTGCCATTGGTGTTGCTGGTTTTCTAGTACCTAGACCTGTCTCCTTCTTAGCTAGGATCCTGTGGTTAACCATATTCCTCCTACTAGCTTACCTAGCGTTCAAGATAACTAAGAAGTTCCTGTAAGTACCTTCAGTACACCAACATCTCACTACCACACTTGATGAAACTCAATCTCTCCAAGATCTCAACCATGTGTTCTTCCCTAATTCACAGATAGACACCTCATTCTCACTACATAGCACCTCGCTTAGTTCGCCCTCGGCAACAATACAATCATCATACATTAGGTACACGTAGTTTGCTAACTCATAGGCCAGAGCAATGTCGTGTGCAGTGATGTCTGCGCTCTAGGTCACGTACCACGACTCAACGATGACAATGCACTTTGGACTTAGAGTTGGTTCATAGATCAGTACAGAAGCAAGTGCAAGTCTCTTCCCCTCACTGCTACTCAATCTCTACAGTACTGTACCAAGGTAATGACAGTATAGGCAGTTGATATTACATAGCACATATCGGCTATCACTGGATCGAGAAATCCATCTGAAATCCATCTGGAATATGCATACTTAGACACTAGTGAGCACCAAGTTATTACCATGCTAGTGTCACAGTGTAGTAGTTCCGGTAAGTAATCCTTATAGTCTCGTAGTGGAAAACTCGTATAGATCAAAATAGGTAGGTCTCTACACGTGATGAAGGGTCCATGCTACGAGCAGAGATCGATGAAGAAGCTAGCCGCTGCTGATCTAACTAAGGGTCTAGAGAGCATATTTCTCAAACTACACATACTACCTTCAACGCCAAAACTCGTAGTGATTCTAGCATCTACACTACTCATCTACACGGTAGCAACCTGGAGTATAGTCAAGGAGGTCAGTAAGGTAATTAGAAGTAGCTTTACGTACCTCTACTGTGTACTCACAATGCTAGTACTAACCTGGTTACTCGCTAAGATCCTCGACATAACATACATGAACCTCCGTAGAGCACTAGGCTTAACAACAGTACTAACACTATCATCACTACCACTAAGCATACTAGCAAATATTGTGTCGACTAAGGTATGTGGGCACATAATCTTAATAGCGACGATATACCCCCACAGCGTAATTTCCGTAGCATTTCACCAAAGCAACTCACTAACAATGGCATTCCTCTACAGCTACCTCGTGTACCTACCTATCCTTATCACATCAGCACTAACACTAACCACAAGCTCCCAAATAATACTAATCACTACAATCTACGTAACATCACCAGTACTCACATACCTACTGTATAGAGAACTAACTATTAAGTGCATGGAGATGACTAAGATACCGACATTCGACCTCATATCAGCATTCCTAAAGTGGTTCTTCGAAAATGATGGATCCGACCTAGAGAGAGTACTCACAACAATATCAACTACAGAACGTAGAGAAGCAACAGTAATTGAGGTACTACCAGAGAACTCTAGCAAGATAGCTGTAGTACCACTACCATACCACCCAGGACCTTTCAGAGGTGTTGGTGGTGCATACCTGGTACCAACCCTCTACAGGAAACTACGTGATCTAGGTTACGTACCCATAGTACTACACTCAGAAGGAAGTCACGAACTTGACCTAGTATCGAGAGAAGACGTAGACCAAGTAGTGAGCAAACTAGCTACACACCTAACTACATGTAGTGCCCCCGACACTGAGTTAGTGATTAGCAGTAAGATCATCACAAGAGAAGAAGATGACTTCAAAATCGAAGGATTAATACTACACAAAGTACCCCTCATCTTCATTGAGAGGATAAGTGCATCAACTGATGACATACCACTAGACATAGCAAACACAGCGAAGAAACTAGCAAATGCAACTCACGTCATAATAGTAGATAATCAAAATAAGCTAACACCTATACACCCACCATGGACAGAACAGGAAATACATACCTTATCGAGATGCATATCACATGTAGTAACTGAACTAACTAGGTCAGGAGTAGTGAAATGTGAAGTATCTGCACTAACCCTACCTAAAGAAGCAATTAGAGGGGTATCACTCGACCTCTGCGAAGGTGGGGTATCAGTACTATATCTACGAAATCCAAACTATGACCTTGCTATCGTCGTAATTGACGGTAATAACATGGTACCAGGACTAAGAGAGTACATACAGGAGAGCGTACGAAGAGAGCTAGGTGTAACCAAGGTCTTAGTAGTGACGACTGATAGTCACGAGATAAGTGGGGTCAAGGTAAGTAATAGAGCATATGCACCAGTAGGACTCCTAACAGAGTGGAACACCATAGCAAGTACAGTAATTGAGTTAGTGAGGAAATGCAAGGAGTCGTGTAGGAGAGCGAAAGTGAGAGTACATAGAGTAGCTCTAGAAGCTAGAGTCCTCGGTAGAGACACGTACATCAAGCTAACTAAGCTAGTTGAGATAGGTTGGAAAATAACAGTGACTAAACTAGTACCAACAACCTTCACTCTAGCATCATTACTAGTACTCTCAACAGTAATTACATAGCACAAACTCAGGAATAGTAGAGACAATATCATACCGTTGGTGAGAACATGGCTATGGAGAATACAGAAGATGTTGAGAAACTACTAAACCTCCTCACGAAGATCATGCTAATGGAGGCACTACTGGAGGTACTGGAATCGAGGATGAAGTGTGAAGAAGATAGAAAGATAATTGAGAACGTACTAAGCAGATTAGTATGTCTGAAATCTGAGATTCTCACTAGGTTAGCTATCGTGTAAAAACATCACCACTTCTCCAAAGATCATCAGCCTTAATCAACAGCTCAGCTAGCAACTTACCTCGCTCAGTCAACTTAACATATCTAGTAAAGGGAAAGGACTTTTCTCTCTCCTCAACAAGAAACCCCTTCCTACGAAGAACATCAATAATCCTCAAGACAGTAGACGAAGAAGCATGTGAAAGAGTTATCAACTCAGTAACACTATGCTTCCTACCATCACTCAAAGCTCTAATTACCTTGACAACAACATAACTTCTACCGAAAAGCTCACGCATATAGCACCAGAGATTAAAAACGAACGTCAAAAGTATTTAAATCTTTCTTTCCTTTTTTTTTTTTGAGTATTTTTTTCCCAATACCTTGACGTTTAAAAATTAAGAGTTCTCTTTGTTGGTGATGGGGTAAAAGAGAGAGGGGTGGGGGTTATAGTTTTCTTTCCTGTACTATTTTGAGAGCTTCTTTTAGGGGTTCTGGTATCATTAAGTTGTATCTCTTATAGAGCTTAAGTAGTTTTGTTAAGTTTTCTGGTTCCTGCTTGAAGGGAATGAGGATTTTTCGCTCTGCATTAACAATGAACTCAATACCGTATTGACGTAGTAATGTAGTTAGTAGACAGAACTTTGGCGAATTGATCTTAGCATGGAATACTAGATAGCACATATGCTGTTTAGGGTAGTATACAAGCCTAATGGATTGAAGTAAATCTCTGATAGTAAATGCCTTCCTAGGACTAGTTACTTTAGAAGCATCAACTAAGAGCTGAATTTTCGCTTTTTTCTCTGGTGATTCAACGAACTTCAAAGCATATGGAAGGACATCATCTAACAACTTTCTCGACTTTGAAAGGTGAAAGTAGTGATAACGACTAATAATGGTGTAGGGAATTCCATGTAGATCGAAAACAGCCTTTACAATTCTTCCTTCAACTGTATCACGTTTAATGCAGATCTGAATACCGTAATCATCAATACAGCCATCACTATCTACAATACCAGCTAGAAAAGCTGCAAAATCCTCAGCTGTATACACTAGAGACTTCAAAGCACGTAACTCACCATCACCTAACTCACCACTCTTCAGCAATTTCCTCTTTAACTTCCTGTACAAAGTAACCTCCTCCACCTCATACTCACGACCAACATCATCAACAAACTTACAGCGACAACAATAGGTCACCGACCAACAAGACTTCATTTCAGCAACTATGTAAACCCACGGATAACTCCGAAGAACAGCCAACTTACTATCAAGTCTCGAAACACCATAGCACACCGTGTACCTCGTACTCCTCGCCCTATCTCCATCACCAAGGAAAAACCCCAGTCTATACTGAAGACACTTCCAACCCCTAGAAACCACTACAGCAGATCTCCTCCTAAGCAAGATACGATCTAGATCCCGAACAAAGTGCTCCGTAACCCTCCTAACCCTAAACACAACACCCCTCATCCTGCCCACCCCCTTCACCTTCCTTCATTCTGCATTATCTTGGACTAAAGGTCGGGAATGGTGGGGGTGGGCAGGACTCATAGGGGCACTTGTATCATTGACATGCTATTCACTCTGAAGCACTAGTCAATAGCTGTGTACTAACACGCTGAAAAATACTATGAAGTCCCTTGTCCCCCACCCCTTTATTGGGTATTTTCCCCTTTCATCCCTTCTTTGGTCGAGGGGTGCTCCTCATCCCGACATTGGTCGGTGCTCACCTCGGTAGCTTAAAGCTACCGAGGATCATCTAGTAGAGAGAGTTTGAGTAAATGTAATAACTATTTCTAACATCATGATGATAGTGCATAGACAATACACATTCAGTATACTGTGAATGTACTGAAATTTAAGGTACGTGAAGTTACGAGACATAAGTATAGAGGTGATGTGTAGATTTATTGAGCTAGCTTATTTTGGTATCTCTCATTCGATGTGGGGTACCTCAATAAGATATCTCAAGATGTGTTGTGTTGTCTGTTGATGTGTTATCAGTTAAGGAGACATGAGTACTTTTTGAATTAGTTGCTGAGAGAAGTGAGGACTATTATGCTATTAGTCATCATCTAATTTACGGACTAAGTTGTGGAGTGATACCCGTACAACAATTAAAGGTATTGTGCTGTGTACCGCAATCCAAATTTCAAAATACGAAAAACATAAATTTAACCGAGAACATTACCGGTTTGATAACTATGTCTCCTAAACAGCGTAGAGGATATGAAGTTGTGAAGATAACACTGGAACTACCTAAGTCACTAGTGGAGGAATTTGATAAGCTCTACAGAACGCAGGGATTTAGTTCGAGAACAGAGGCTATTAAGTACCTCATGTTATTAGCTATAAGGGAGTGGAGAAAGCTAAGTAAGGAAGTTAGCTGAGATTACTGGTTTTATTTCATTACGACTGAGTTTATTTACCATTACGTAGCACTCCTTATATCCTCAGCCGTACTGTAGTAATTGGTGATCTTGTGCCGGTTCCTGGTACGGAGTTTAGAGTAAGGAACTTTGGTCCTTTTGAATTTGTGGAATTTGAAGTATTTCCTCTGACTGTATTTGTTGGTAGAAATAGTGTTGGTAAGTCTTTTCTGCTATATCTTCTGTGGACTCTTGAAGTTACTGCACCAGATCCTTGGCTATGGATCTCTCGTGCTAGGGAATTAGGTATCTACGATCTATCGAGACGTGCTTATGAGAAGGTTTTAAGGTACGTGAGTCCTGTCGATGAGGTATATGGTATTGCGAAGATATTAATTGAAGCCTTTCCTCATGCATATGCTCGTGCCCTAGCACAAGGACTTAGAGCTTGTTTTGGTTCTGATCTCCACTTACTCGTTAAGAGAGGTTCACATAAAGCTGTAATTGAGGTAACTAGTGAGTTCGCTACTCTCGATATCACTATTGAGGATGGTTCTGTCTATGCTGAATGGAGAAGACTTGATGTTTATTCTCTGCTCGAAAGAATGTTAGAGGTGAGTATTCACGGTGGTCCTACTCTAGTCCTTAAAGTCAATGGATCTACCTACAAGACCTATGTACGCGACCACAGTGATATCGTTGCTAAAGTTCATGAGTCTGTCTACGCTAGTATTCTAGTGAGGTTGCTAGGTTTTGTACCTGGTCTCTCGGTGTCTCTACTTGTGGATGGTCGTGCAGGTTTATTGAGAATACTGCCCTATAGAACTTGGTTACTTGGTCCTCATGTTCGTGAACTCATGTACACAGATCTGCACTTCATGGATACTCTATCTTCTCTCTCAATAAAATACGCTAGTGGTGCTGTTGAGTTAGAGAATCCTATTGTTAGAGATTTGTTCAAGGAGCTTGGTGCTGAGCCTGTTCTACGTACCGAGATTGGTGTACCGAGAATCTACATTAGAACCTGGACAGGTATTGAGTTACCTCTTGAAAGAGCACCTTCAGGTATACGTGAAGTAGTTCCTGTACTCCTAGCTCTACTGGATCGTGAATTACCAGCTCTCTACCTTGAGGAACCTGAAGCACACCTTCATCCGCGTGCACAGAAGCACTTAGTTCGGCTAATGGTCTATGCAATCAATAGAGGTCTTAAATTCAGCATACTCATGTCGACTCATAGTCCATATGTGGTGTATACACTGAGTAACCTCATAGCTATGCATAAGCTACCTGATGAAGATGTCGCTAAACTAGGTCATGATCCAGGTGAGAAGTTGAGACCTGAATACGTTAAGTTGTACCTAGTAACTGCTGAAGAGTGCACTGCAAAGCTGAAGGAGTTAGAGGTAACTGAAGAGGGTATTGATGAGTCAGCACTTACTGAAGTCGCTGAGGAACTTGCTGAGGAGAGGGCACTAATCTATGAACAACTCACAGCAAAGGAGAAGAATTCTACGTAAGATTGACCTCGATGATCTTGTTGGTTCAGTATTTGAGCATAATGAGAAGAGAGCTGATTACCTCTTAGTACTTAGTGATGGCACAATTGTTGTAGTTGAAGAAGTTCGTGGTAGACCTAAACCATCTGATGTAATTAATAGTATCGAGGGCACTCTTCGTAAACTCAACAGAGCACTTAACTGCGTGGAGATATCTACTACTCTCAATAAGATCATATGTGTGATTCACTTCAGGAAACCCCATAAAATGATGCCCGAGGTGGTGCTAAGGTATCAGAGGTACTTTCGTGCAAAGTATGGTGTAGTGCTTCTTGAACCTATTGGTTGCGATGTGGTTCTCTATCAGAAGTTGGGAATACGTACTCGATTCTAAGTACTTTAAGTACTTACGGTATTGGTTTTCCTGCGAATTCCTCCTTTATTACTGGTGGTCTCCATCCTGCTAGTAGGTTTGTTAGTACTTCTATTGCTCTTCTCTTTGAGAGGAGTTTGTTGTTGTTTCCACAGTATGGACTGTAGATGCATCGTGGGCATCCGTCGTAGCAGCTGCATTCTCTCATTAGTTTGAGTGCTCTCTTTATTGTTTCGAGTAGTCTCTTTGGTTCTGTTAGTAGTTTTGTTAGTCCTGATCCTCCGGGGTGTGAGTCGTAGATGACTATGTGTCCTGTTGGGAAGGAGATACCACCTAGGTCTGTTGGTGATGCTCCTACTATGGTCTCTGCTGCTGTTATCATTGCGTGCTCTATTGCGTGGAATGCCTTTGCGTTTTCAAAGAAGTTATCTCGTTCATCGTCTGTGAAGTACCATTGTGGGAAGTACAGTACGATTCCCTTTGTCTTGAATGTGTAGGCTATGTCCTCTGGTAGGTATGCTTCTTTGACTATTTCTCCTGTTGTGTAGTTCTTGACTATGTACCCGAAGACTATCTCTTTGATCTCTAGATCACAGTACCTATACGGTATCTCTAGTACTGGTAGCTTACCTTCGTAGTGTATTTGCTCTATGCTTGGTTCTGAGGTGTAGAGTGCTACTGTCATGAGGTCTCTCTCAAGCTGTACCTCACTTACGTATGCTTCTCTCTTTGCTAGATCGAGTTTCTCTACTACGTATGTTCTTCCTCCATGGAAGTATATTGCTTCTGGATGTAACTCCCTAAGTGCTATTGGTAGTTCTCTAGATCCTATGACCTTTCCCCTCGCGTCCTTTATTACGATGTTCTCTCCAGTTCCTCTAAGAGATCTCCTCTTCCTCAACTCCTCAATTCCCTTCCTCGTTATCCTCAGATATAGCGTTCCCCTGAGTAATCCCTCTGCTTTCAACTTCTCAGCAATCTTCCTCTCAATTGGAGTCAACTCCCTTACGTTGAGTACTCTATCCATTGCCATTGCTAGTACGTGTGTTCTAGCTATGAACTCATTTGATGGTTCTATCATCAGTGGATCGTACTCTCTCAGGAAGAAATCCTGAGGATTCCTCTCGTAGTACGTAGATATTGGATCCTCACCAAGTATTATGAATGAGTACCCCACTTGCCCCCTTCTACCACATCTACCGCTTCTCTGTATGTAGCGTGTGTAGGTTGGTGGTATCGATACCATGATGACAGCATCTACATCACCAACATCAATGCCTATTTCCAGAGTTGGTGTAGCTGCTACTGCTAAGATATCGCCTCTCCTAAATGCTTCCTCAACTCTCTTCCTCTCCTCGGGTTTAAGACCTGCTCTGTGAACAGCTATCTCAATGCCAATTTTCTCACCTAATCTCTTCAATACCTCAACGACTCTATGACTATCAGCAAAGACTATGCACTTCTTCTCCCTTTCAATACACTTACGAACAAGATCGATAGCCTCAACTAACTTAGGCCTACCAATCGGCTTAATTAGTACGTGGTGTAGAGTTCCTCTTCTCCCTCCCTTAACTGATATCACCTCAACATCATCGATACCGAAGAGTACTCTACCAAACTCCTTCGGATTACCTATGGTCGCTGAGGTCCCGATGAAGACAGGATGCTCACGTAGTACCCTCTTCAATCTACGCAAGACATAGTGTACGTGTGTTCCAAATACTCCACTATACATGTGCATGTCATCTAGTACGATGAACCTAGCTGTTGATACTGCTTCCTGAAATGCATGTGAGTACTGTAGTGATAGATGTACCATATCTGGATTCGTTACGAGAATTGGTGGTGGGTACTGGAGTATCTTCCTCCTCTCTTCACTAGGTACATCACCATCATAGATCAGAGCTCTAAAATTGAGGAGCCCGCTAGTTATCTCCCAAATTCTCTTCATTTGATCTCTAGCGAGTGCCTTTGTTGGGTACATGACCAGTGAAGCAACTCTATCATAGATCCCTTGTTTCCAGATGTAAGAGAGTATTGGTAGGAGAAAGGCTTCAGTCTTACCTGCACCTGTAGCAGCTGTAATGACAACGCTCTTTCCTTCAAGAATTTTCCTGTATGCTTCTTCCTGAAACTTGTAAAGTCTCGTAATTCCTCTTCTCTTTAGTCCCTCAACAATTTCCCTCGGTAGGTCGAGAGCCTCTAGCTCACACCCATACTCAGGTATTGAGGGGTGTTCTGTGTAAATGTATACGATCTTCCTATTTGGGTCCTTACTCAGTTCCTCAATAAATTCATCACGTATACTCATCACTACTACTCACCGAGTTAACGATATAAGGTCTCTTCTGAGGTTTTAACCTAGTGATGTGATGATGAAGGGTGGGTGTTTTAGAACCGAGGAGGTGACGTAGCGCCGGCAGTACTGAGCTACAACTCAACCTTCTTCAATTGCTCAAGAACATAACTACGTATCTCACTCACCGTTGGCAATCTCTCAACTATTTGACCCTCCTCCATAAACTTCTTCAGTAGAGGAACTACCTCACCACCACACTTCGAACACCTACTAACTTCCCTACCCCAAGGAACAACGAAATCACTGAAACACTCCTTACACCTATACACTTGCTTCATACCAGGTAACTTACCTCTCTTAGACCTTGGTACCCACTTGCCAGAAACCTCATCGTATACCTCAACTACGTCCATACTCATGTCTACAGGTGGTGGACATGCTATAGCAGTACCGATGCCAAAACCATCAACGTAATCTCTCAACTGCTTAATCTCTTCCTCATCAATACCACCACTGACAATAATTTTCACGTGTCTGTAACCAGCTAGGTCTAGAGCCCACCTAACCTCCCTCACGATCTTAAGGAAATTACCTCTTCTAGAGCTTGGTGTATCAAGTCTAACACCGTACAATCTGTCCTTAAGTGCTTCAGCAGCCATGAGGGATTCTATCCTCTCATCGTAGAATGTATCGCATAGACATATCCTAGGTACGTCAGGTGGCATAACTTCATCAAATGCCTTCCAAGCCTTTACCTGATCGCCAAATACTACAATCAGTGCATGTGGCATGGTACCAATTGGTTTTAGTCCAAGTACTTCAGAGCTGTAGACACCACTAACTCCGTCACATCCACCTATGTATGCTGCTCTATCGGCCATTGGTGCAATAGCTGGATGGAGTGCCCTTAGACCGAAGAACACAACTAGCTTATCTCCAGCTAGCTTCTTACACCTAGCTGCCTTAGTGGCTATACTCGTTGAGTGTCTTAGGATGCCGAGTACCGCAGTTTCGTATACACAGAACTCGGCGTAGGATCCTTCAATAACCATTACAGGTTCCATCTCTCTGTATATCGTTCCTTCAGGCATAGCCCATACATTGATAGGTAGTCCCTCAAGTAGTTTCAGTACCTCTTCAAGACCTGTAAAGACAGCCCACCTATAGTTCTTAGGTAGTGAGTATGTTGAAAATTCTGCTTTAACCTTAACATTACTAAGGCCCTTCCTCTCCAAGATCTGCTTAGTACGTACGAAGTAGACGTCAGTGACTTTACCTGCACGAATGATATCGTCAGTCGCTATGTAGAGCCTTCTTTCCATGTAGTTCCCTCAATAGGTTACGTACTTCGGATAAGTGTGTGAGAGTTTCAATATAAAACTTCTGTAAAGCTAATTCCTCGAGTAATTCTAGTCTATGATAAGCCTCGTACAGGTCATCACCAACAGCTACAGCACCGTGTCTCCTCAATACAACAATTGTGTGACCCTTCTCTACTACATCTGCAACAGCCTTAGCAAGTTCTATACTACCTGGTTCATACTGAGGTAGTACGGGGATCTCCTTACCCAGCACTAGCTCAGTCTCTATCGATAGAGGTTCAACTCTATTCATCAACTCGACGAGAGCTACTGTAAGTGGGTTATGCGCATGTACAACAGCTGTGTAGTTAGTCCTCTTATAGATCTCTAAGTGCATTCTATACTCGATGGATGGTGAGTAGTTACCCTCAATGACATTACCTCTTAAATCTATCTTCACAATATCCCCTGGACTCAACTCTATCTTCGGTACATGACTAGGAGTGATCAGTATCTCTCTCTCATTCAACCTAATAGAGGCATTACCGGAGTATACCGTAATCAAGCCAGTGTAGTACATCATCTCCATAATTCTACATAACTTTCTACGAGCAACATCCTCTAGCGATAATTCACTACCCATCGCACACCACCTAGATACCATCTCTACCCTTAAATACAGGTACCCTAAAAATTCTACGTGCTGTGGTGAAGAACTTGCGAATAGTCTTCATAGTACTCTACTCACTCCTAACAGCACTATTCCTCAGTCACCTAGCACACATGTACAATCTTGAGAGTGAACTATCGTCAGAACCATATATCAGGGCTGAAACACCTTCAGCAATCCTCTACAACGTATTTCTCACACTAGCTATAGTCTCAATAACAGGATTCATCCTCTTTACCCTAATAAGGAGAGCTAAGATCAATGTACTAAGAGCAGTGAAGGTAGCACTAATAAGCTTCCTCATACTGGTGCTCACGTCATTATTCACATCACTACTACTGATGTATCTACTAGAGAAAACACCACTGCTGAGTATACTACTTCTACTTCCCCACGAAGTAAGTGATGTGCTAATAATAGCACTACCAATAGCTGCATCTGTAGCACACATATACATGACATTCATCTGTAGGAATGAGCTTGTTAATGCTCTTGCAATAGCAACTTATGGTACTGAAGCAGGTACGTACCTAGCCGTAATACTTCCCCAATCAACAGTCATAGTAGTTGCTGTAGCTCTCGCACTTTACGACTTATTTGCTGTGTATAGAGGTTTTATAGGTAAACTAGTTGATGAATTAAGGAAAGGTGTGGATCAAGGTGTGAAACCGCATTACCTACCTCCACTACATACAGTTCTACATGGCTTCATACTGAAGTTAGGAAATGTAGGTCTCGGCGTTGGAGACATAGTCGTATACTCAATGATAGTGTCATCAATGTATCTCAACCTCGGTCTCACGTACTCACTACTCATGGTACCTCCTCTCATTGCTGGATTCATAGTCACGATACGTGTACTGGCGAGAAGGAAAAGAGGATACGCACCAGCACTACCAATACCTGTACTCCTAGCTACATTGATCTACATCACATGTGCTGTATTGTTGTAATTTTTCATTATTACTGGCACCCATGGATTATCCTCAATGTACTTCCTGTAAAATATCAGCTCCTCATTCATACCCAATCACCACTACTACGTGAGTACCCTAGGTACTTAGTTTAGACGTTGATTCTAAACCGGAATTACTTCGGTATCTACACTAGGTATAGCACAGTAATTACGCACCTACGTTAGTCCTTGAATAGATTCCACGTGCCACCTCTGTAAGCTCTGTACAGTGCATTATTCTCGATGTAGTTTTCGGGGTTTATCATGCTAAATCTATAGCTATGGTATAGACCAATCTCCTCTGCTTCCTTGAAGAAGTTAAGTACATTCTTTATCTCATATATCGGTAGGTACGACCTAAGTATTAGCCTCGGTTCACCGATTACCTTAAAGTAAGCTGTTAGGTATGGTACAGCTGAGAGCGCGCTAACAAATTTTCTAAGTATTGTACCGTTTGGGAATACTATGTCTGATACTAGGTATATCATGTCTGGCGTATTAGGCATCAGTACAGCAATGTACTTCTTGACTAGGCCCTGTAGCAGTATTCTCTGGTGGTACCTACGTGATATTAGCACTATGTACTTCTTGTAATTCTCATCACCTATTTCACTAGCTAATTCTCTAGCTATGTCGACGAATTTCTTCCTAGCATCCTCAGAGAGTTGAGATAGTATGAAAAGGTCAAATTCATCGTACTCCGCTCTCGTTGTTGATTCCATATCTACTAGATTTGCTTCAGGAAAGTTATCGATGTCTTTCAGCCAAGCACTCCAGTCGAAGAGAGGTACCTTCGAGATTTCTGCTCTCCTAAGTTCAGATATTGCATGTGAGTAGAAGTCTAGGTTTAAGTTTGCGTAATCTATTGTTGTTGTCTCAATGAATTCACTATCTTCTCCAGCCACGTACTTCATCCTACTCCTTAATTCCTCTACCTTGTTCATAGGTACGGAGAATCTAATGAAGTAGCCGTTTACAGCACCTTCACACTTACCTATTTCTCTAGCTAGTAGTGCTCTCTTGATTAGGTACTTGAATTCTCCAGAATCTTTGGGTTTTATGAAGGTTATCAAGTTGACTAATCCCAATTTATTCTCATCTATGACAGCTTTGAAGAGTACTAACTGCCTACTATCCCACTTGTTTACACGGTAGCTAAGGGTTTGCTGTGGTTCTCTCATTACTCTAGCTACGTTGCTTACGTTCCTAGGTCCTAGCTCAATCATCATCTTAATGATCTCGATATCGAAGCTATCAAATTCCTTTAATCTATCCTTATATGTTACAACTGATTTTAGTAGTAGATATTTCCTTTCTCTACTCATGTGATCACCCTTGAATAATTAACATCATTACTAAGCTTGATTGCTTGTAAGATTTAACAGAGAACATATAAGCTTTTCTCATTTCACCATTGTACATATACGTATGTTTCTCACTTAGACTGACCCCTAGTTTTAGGGCGGAATCCTCATATACTTTTCGCGGATCCTAGTACTGATACCCATGTTTAGGAAGTTGATGAAGTTCCTGACTAGGAAGAGGGTGCAGGAAGTTGTTGTTAAGTGTAGTGTATGTGGTAGGGAGAAATTTGTTCAAGTACCTTCAGACATCTTCGAATCTTTTAAGAAAGCTCTTGAGCTTAGTGGTGGAGTTTCAGTGAGTGAAAAGGAGGATAAACTTGAGTTCATTACAGTATGTGAGTCATGTAGGGCAAAAGAGGTAATCTCTGATTTCTTGAAGGCTGTAATTGATGAACGTATTAAGAGATTGAGCAGTGATCGTAGGTACATCAGGTACATCAAGTACAGGAGAATTCACGGTTTACCACAGATATAGTTGATGCTATTTGGTGGATAAAACAAAAATACAGTTACTTAAGTAACCTCAGTTAGGTGTACCTATGGCTGTATCAATAGACTCACTTCAGATTACAGGTCTTACGCTATTGTGCCTAGTAATAGTCTTGGTGGCATTGCTCGCATACTTCATATCTAGGAGGACAGAAACTAGAAGAGTCTACGTTAGTAGACGTGTTGAGTACTCATTACTTAGACTTGAACATGGAGTACGAGAGGTACTTACAGCACTGAATGAGGTGAGGAATGACGTTAAGAGTATGCGTGAAGCACTTACAGGAATATCCACACCCTCCATGGAGCCTTTACTCAAAGGGCTTGAGGAGGTGAAGAGTTCACTAGCTAATATCCAGAAGCAGATTGAGGAAGTTCTCACACGCCAGCGAGTACCTGAAGTGAAGGAGGTAGAGATCAAGCCGGGGATCACCGAGATACCACCTACCGAGAAACCACAGTTAGTAGCTGAGGTACCACCACCTATAGAAGCAGAATCGCTTAACGAAATAGCTACCCACTATGGTCTTGAATCCATTGTCATAGCATCAGCAGAGGGACTACCACTAGCTCACTTTAACACATCACAGCCAGAGATAGACGCTGCACTAGCAAATAGCTTAACGGAGACGGTAACGGCTTACCTAGCTGAATCAGGTGATGAAAATAGAGTAAAGGTGGAGGTAGCTGGGGGAAACATACTCTTACTAAAGCTAAAACATAATAACAATTACTACTATGTACTCGCAAGAACTAGAGCAGTAGTTCCACTGGAGTTCCTTGACTCACTAAGGGAATCGGTACTACACTTCATAAAGAGGTCTCTAGGTGCTAAGTAAAACGTTAATAGGGTTAAACTACATTGTAATCAGGTGAATAACTTGAGAGAGATATGTAGGATAGAGCTTAGAGCAGAGAACAAGTCACAAGCACTGGAACTAGCTACAACAGCCTTCAAGGTCTTACTGAAGGGTGGTGATAGGTTTACTGAGGTCAATCCATCGAAGGTGCTCTTCACCTTTACAAATGATCAGTGGATTAAGGTTGAGGATAATAGAGTTGTATGTGAGGTAGTGAAGAGCTACCTAGATGAGATAGGTAAGGAGTTAGGTCCCTTTGTAACAACTGTATTGCTGTGTAGTGAGGAGGTGCTGAAGTTAGAGCCATCGTGGAGAATTAATGTGAGTAAGCTGTATGCAGATTTACTGAACAAGTTATTCGAGAAGTTAGGTGATGTGCCTAAGCTCATGAGCTTGAGTGAGGACTACATAGAAATGGATAACCTAATCCTTCAGATCCTCAGGGAAGGAGACATCGTTAGGATTAGGGTATTCTCTCCAAATGATGAAGTTCGTTCAGTATTAAGCGAGCTAGAGTTTGAGAAGTACATAGAGAAACCCGAGTCAAGTACTGGAGCAGATTTAACGCAGGAAGTTGGAGAGAGCAATAGTACTCACGAAGTACTAATTCAACCGATGTAAAACGACACTACCCCCTTTCTTTAACCTCTTTAACCCACATGTAGCATATGTAGATTATAATGATCAGTAGTAGTGAGTACGTGAGCATCGTGAGATTTGCCACATTTGGCGTAATCCATGTGTAGAACCACGTTATGACAAGAGCAGTTACTACGATCGATACCACTACAATTGCTAATGATACTACGTGTTCAAACTTCATACATGACACCAAGACTAAGTACCTAGGTGCTACGAACTTAAGTATTCCCGATAGATGGTTGTAGAGAGGAAACCTTTAATATCTAATACGTGGTGTGTGCTTGGGGTTTTCCTAATGGACTATGATGAGCGCTACGATGAGCATATAGTAGTTGACAAGGTATGTGATTACCTAGCTAGGCTAGTCAGTGGGTACACAACTCCACCTGAAGTATTTGGGTTAAGTAAGGTGCTAAGCCTCAAAACCGGTAAGAAATGTCCTAGATGTGGTTCTGACCTCATATTTGAGGAGTATGTGTACGATAACGTATCGGGTATTGTCTTGAGATGTGATGTATGTCTCTTTTCAGCTGTGACTGATAGTAAGTACGTGAGTAGATACATAAGCAAGAGACAGCCAACAAGACATGGTAAGAAGCTTAACCCTGTATCAGCTGCAATACACCTACTTCACCGTGCAATGTCGAGAGTAATTAGTCGTGAAGGTAGTAGACAGGGAATGGCTATGATAGTTATCGCTAAGGTATCACCAAGCGGTAAGATGAGTGAGAAGGTAATTAAATTAGGTAATGCAGTGAGCTACTGGTGAGTACCTACATAGGGATTGACTTAGCAGGTGTAGAGAAGAATCCCACAGGTATAGCCATAGTATACAGTTCTCAGCTCAGTACCTATATTGTGAAAAGGGATTGCGAAGTACTTGAAGTAGTTTCCAGGTATAGACCAAAGATAGTGGCTATTGATGCACCTCTCACACTACCTACATCAGGGTACACGCGATTTGTAGATAGGTTAATGCATAGATTGGGGTATCCTGTACTACCTCCTCTCTTCCCCGGTATGAAGAAGTTAACTGAGAGAGCTATGAAGTTAGTTTCGAGAATTCTAGCTATAGCTCCTGATTCAAGAGTTATTGAAGTCCACCCGAGATCGACTGAGAAGATACTACTGATCAATGGTATTGGGAGGTTGGTTACGTACTTCAGGAAACTAGGTATCTCTATACGTGAACTACCTAAGTCAAGGCATGAGTACGATGCTACTCTAGCTGTCTTAACAGCTATCCTCTACGATCTAGGTTTAGCAGCTCCGGTAGGTAATGATGAAGGTAGGGTCGTTTTACCGAAGAGAGTTGTTAGGAGGATACTCAGCGGAGCCTAGTTCGTCACCTCTCAGTCCGTGACCCTCTCTTCATCTGAGAATTAGAAACTGTATGTCACCCCTATTAAGTATTTGAGAATTAGTATTTCGATGAGTGACCTAGCTAGAGAACTAATCTCCAAGTACATGAGTAAGGAACCTGATCAGAACCTAGCATACTCACGTGAGTACCTACTACGTGCTGAGTTAGCTAGGGTACTTAGATTAGTTGACGAGTTACAGGAAAGAGAGAGAAAAGAAATCGAGCAATTTGAGCTAGCTATCACCTCAATTCCACAAGTACTTCAGAAGGAAGCTCGTAAAGCTCTCTATAGGAGGATAGCTGAGATTCGTAGCGCCAGAGCGAGATTACTTAGAGAGGCAATAGTCCTAGCCTCTGAACTCAGTCAGATATGTAGTGAGAAAGGGGTTAAGTGTAGTTACTGCTGTTTTCGTAAACTATGCTTCTCATCGACAAAGCTCAAACTTAAGAAGGTTAGGAGATGGTATCTAGGTAGGTGAGGGGTTTAGGTACTCGTGCATAGGGTGGTGTGTACTGTACCACTCGTAGCTGCTACTCTACTAACTCGTGTACACGCTCGCAATCCACTGAGAGCTGGTTTTCGTGGTCTTTACATACCCCTCGAACCTGGACTTGAGTTAGTTATCGAGTGTGTGAAGAGTACTAGATCGGGAATTGTACTGGAGCTAGATCACGAGTACGGTCAAGTACTTGAGAGGGTACTCAACGAATTCACGTACATGGTTCTAGGGGGTAGAGGTATTGGTCTCAAGGTCAAGGTACTTCATGGTGAGTTCCTAAAGCTGTGTAATGACTTGAGTGCCATAACGTCTCTACTCGTTGGTATCGGATACACGCTATGTCAGTATCTAGGACTTAGCTACATATCCCTTCTTCAGTTCATTCACGAGCTTGAGCTAAGGTATGAGGTGGGATACGGTTTTGTAAATTGCTTACTAACGCTATCACCTACGATTGTTCATGTACCTGGTGCTCCCTCATTTGCCCTCTTCGATGTATTTCCAGTACCAGATGGCATGTACGTAATCTACATTCCAAATTGCTTAGAGCTACCGGTACCTGAAGATGGTAAAGTACTATCTTACTTCAAGAAACTCGTGCTCAAGCCATGCCTATCTACTCTAGGTGAAGTTGCCCGTAGGTATGTAGTTGAGGTACCGAGACTAACACCCCCTGCTTCAGCAATTGTAGCTGAGTTGAGGAGTTGCAATTTTGTGTATCCGCTACCAACACCTAGATCACTGATGATCTTGGTTCACGGTAAGAAATTAAATGAGGTTCTCGACATGGTTTCTGAGATTAGGGACAGGTATTGTCTCAAGTTACCTGAGATCCTTGTATTTAGGGTTGTTGCGGGAGGTGTTGTAGTTTATGAAGTACAGTAAATTGACCTTGTTTGTGTTGATAATCCTGTTACTGAGCCCTACCTTCACCTCATCTGCGTTGTGCTACAGTGCTGAGGTTAAGAAAGTTTCCGTAAGAGCTGTTGCTGTTTCGAGAACTGAGGAGGGTAAGTTGGTTGGTACCATTACGACAATTGAGATAGCTGTGCTCAAGCCCGGCAATGGAACTGTCTACATATCCACAACTCCGTTGACTGAGCTAGATATGCAGGCAGCAGCTAAGGTCGCAGCTATAGTGGCATCTGAACTAGCTGATGTGCCATATGTGAAGTATGATTTCCTAATCAATGTCAGAGCGCCAACAGTAATTGTTGGTGGTCCCTCAGCAAGCGCATTGATGGCGGTTGCTATGTACGCTCTGTTGAAGAACTTGACACTGAACACAACAGTCTACATGACGGGTATGGTGAATCCAGATGGTAGCATAGGTCCCGTAGGTGGTATCTTGGAGAAAGCCGAAGCTGTTGCACGTGCAGGTGGTAAGGTATTTCTAATTCCTCTTGGCCAGAGGTATGTCGTTACCTATGAGACTATTAAGCAGGTAATAGGTCCGATAACTAGGATTGTGAGGAAGCCTAAGGTTGTTGACGTTGTTGAGTATGCACGGAAGAAGTGGGGTCTTAAGGTTATTGAGGTTGGTAGTGTTGAGGAGGCGTTGCAGTACTTCACAGGCATTGAGATGGAGTTAACGTACCCTCGTAAGCTAAAGCTACCTCCCACAGTGGCTATGCATTTTAGAGATGTTGCTGAGTACCTGCTTAGTAGGGTTAGCTCAATTTTAGAGGAGAAGAAGCTTAGAGAGGTGTATGGTAGTGAAGTTAAGAGGGTAGAGGATGAGGTGCGTAAGACAGAGAGCTACCTTGATAGGGGTCTCTACTACGTTGCTGCATCTATGGCATTTCGTACATACATTGATGCGCTCGAACTCAAGCTACTGAGCGAGGTACGTGACCTAAGTCCAGACAAAGCTATTGAGGTTCTTGAGGAAAAGTTTAGGGAATTAAGCAATGAGTTTAGGAACTGTATTAGTGATCTACGTTCACATCAAGAGGTTAGTTCTGTTAGTGATGTATCGGTGTTGATTGCCGTTGCTGAGCGTCTCTCTGTTGCTGAAACCCTAATTGAGAGGATTAAAGGATTGCTCCAGGAAGCTAAGGAAGGTATGTACGGAGTAATACGTGACATAGTTAGCGATCTAGCATACCTACAGGCTAGGCTTGAAACTGCCATGTTGTGGATGAGGTTACTCGGTAAGGTATCTAGTGGAGTAGCGACTAAACACCTACCCATAGACAACCTAGCGTACATCCTCTTTGACCAAGCTAGATCAATATACTCGTACACGAGTGAGATAGTGAGAGAGGTTGGTTTAGCGGAAGCACTTGAGAGGTTCATAGCTGAAGCTGAGTGGTGTCTGAAGAAGGCGGAGTATTACCTCCATTCAGGTGACTTTCTCATGACTATAGCGCTGAGCATTAGGTCAATAACTTGCTCGAGTGCAGCAATGAACATACTGTCAGCACAGAGAGAAGAGGTTATGGAGTACTTGATCGAGTACGCTAAGAAGATGGCACTCTACAATACTGAGAAGTGTCTTAAGAGAGGAATAGTACCAATAGTATCAATATCGTACATCGAGTTAGCTAATGAGACCAGAGACTCAACACTTAAACTCGTACTCTATAGACAAGCCAGCATATACTCGTACTCGCTAGCACTTCTATTGCGCTTAAGCACGCTCAACATCACATTACCTAAGGCACCTATACCGGAAGTACCTAAGCCAGCTAATGTACCTAAAACACCAGGTGGAAAACAAAAGGAAGTGCCTTCAACGAGTAGAGCAATGATCAATAAGCTAGCACTAGCTATACTTGTGACCTTGATTATAGCATTTATAGTGGTAGTTACTGTAGCTCTCACTACAAGAAAAACTGTGAGATCAGTAGGGGGTCACTCGTCACCAAATCTGCGAGTTCACGGCCATTTCATCATGAGAAAACTCCGCAACACCTAAAACTCAACTAGAGGTATTAAACACTAGCTCTGTCACGATGATGAGTAGTCCGGGCAATGACCAGATGATTGAGCTACACCACACTGACTAGATCCTCACTAACTTGCAGTAGAAGAAACCACCACAGTGATGTATATGTGGAAAGGTCCTCCTCACACTACTACTAAATAGATATCCAGGGTAACCAGTTGCAACAGGTAGATCTAGAGGAGCTACTTCGGCAAGCACTTCACCACTAATAACTCTCTTCACAACCTCCTCGCCTTCATCAGGTAATAACGAGCAGGTAGTGAAGATTACTGGAGTACCCACAGGAATCCACCTGAGAGCATTCCTAAGTAACTCTAACTGGATTTGAGAGTAGTGCTCAACCTTAGTTAGTCTACGTAAGTGAACCTTTACTGCTGGATCCCTACACACAACTCCACTAGAAGTACAGGGAGCATCGACTAGGATACTATCTACATTAGCTACCCACCTAATAACCCTAGAATCTGTCAAAACAATATCCACTCTACTCACATCAACGCCATATAGCTTCAATAGGCGAATCATCGATCTCAATCTCTTCCTTGACTTATCAAATGCGATCACCTTAGCCCTATTCTCAGTAAGCTGCATAATGAGCGACGTCTTAACACCAGGCGCTGCACAGAGGTCAAGTATTACATCCCCTGGTTTTGGGTCTAACGCTCTAACGGCAAAAGCAGAAGCCTTATCCTGAATAATTACCTTACCCTCTCTTACAACTGAGAGCTTATGCAGAGGCTTATCATACTTCACAACACGAAGCATGAACTCAAAGTCATGATCAACCTCAACGAGAACACCTTCTTCCTCAAGAACCTTGATAGCTCTATCGACATCAAACTTGAGCGTATTCACACGCAACCACAAAATATTTGAATTAAGTGACTTCAGTAACCTCTCTACTTCCTCTAATGGTAGTACCGAACTTAACCTCTTAACGAACTGAAGAGGAAAGGAATACTCAATAGCAAGTCTCTCCACACCCTTTACCTCTTCGATTACTGAGCTAAGATCAAGATCCCTAAACCTCTTCCTCAACCTCTTAACGTAATGTCTTACGGCATTCAACCTAATGACGTCTTCACCATAGAGCAGTAACCATAGCCTAACAATGTTCTTATACGTTGGGGCAATGTTATAGCGCCTACATAAGAGATCAAGCTGAATAAACTTAGACACAACATCACGAGAAATCTCATAGAAGAACTTTGGTGCTCTCTCTACACTACTCAATCCCAAGCTGTGTTTAGCGTATTGATACGCCTTATCGAGTGATAGTGAGTACCTATCGACGTAGTACAGTACTCTAGAGGTGAATTTCAGTACATCATCAATGAGCCCCATACATGCTCACTCTCAGTACAATCTCGGCTCATCACCAGTACAGACCCCAGGGTACTCATCATTGAACGAATACAACAGAAGTAGAGTAGAGGAGTGTTATGTCTCTACCCTTCTTAATCACTACTACGTAGATTTAGTTCTTTCCTACTTTCTACTTGCTCGAAAGACATGTCTCTCAGGTTAATAAAAGCTTCAGTAGAAGGGGCATGTATGTGCTTTGCCTCATGGTACGTACATGATGCATCAATTGAGGCTAGGAGAAGTATGCAGTTGTGGGTTTCCGTGCTGAGCTAGGTAGGTACTCAGGTACTTCTAAGTAATTGATGAGTTGATTAGAGGATTTAAGGAGCAGGGTATTAAGTGAGAAAAAGAGAAGTGGATAATTTCTTAATACCAGGGATTGAGTACTATATTTGCTTTTACTCACCTGCTAGTACTTTCTTACCTGCTTCTGTCAGTCTATACTCGCCCTTCTTGATCTGCTCCACGTAGCCTTTGTTCTTTAGTGCTCTAATGTGTGCTGCTACCTTCTGTACGCTCATTCCGATTCTCTCAGCGATGTCCTTGCACTTTGCGATTCCACCTAGCTCCTCAATGGCCTTTAGTATCTTAATCTTCTCCTCTTCTAGGCTCATAGTGCCCTCCCTCTCTTGCTGTGTACCTCTGTGCTAGCACTTGCTTAAATCTTTTTTGCTTAATTCCCTAAATCCTTACCACTTCACCTACCATTCAATAAGTACCCTTTTCCTATCCTGATTAATACACCTCTTCACTAACTTTCCAGGCGTAAGTAATGCGGCTTCACCGTACCTAAGTATTTCAGTTGTTGGTTTGTTCATGAGGGAGAGCACTGGTGCTAATGCCTTCATTCCTAGTGCTATCTCTTGACCTAGAACACGATCTCTGAAGGATGCGAATGCCCAACTATTCTCATCAACTGCTACAGCTACTTTACGTACTCTACTCACGTCTCTGCACACGGCAACAGCACAGATATCTTCAATATCTCTGTGTACAGCAACTACGACACCTCTTAGGTCATTGCTCAGCTTTGAGCATACCATAAGCAATGCATCAAGTAGGTTAACCGCATCTTCAAGACACTCCTCAAGCATATGTACCACAACCTCACTACTAATGACGTTACCATTTACCTCTGTTACGAATCTGTGTCCACGTTTCTTCAACTCGTGGTAATACTTCACATAGTTCTCGACATACCCATCATGTAGTAGAAGTAACTCCTCTCTACAGTCAACAAATGGTTGAATATACCTATAGCTACTCTCCTCAGCTACTGTATATGAACCAGTGGATGCGAGCACAGTTCGACCACTTAATTCCTCCACTAACTTAGGAGTTAGAGGTAGGTCAATGAGTAATCCTCTCGGCGTTAAACACTTAACAATCTTTACTTCCCCCCTCCTGATAGATGCTATGCCGACAGCATCATTACCGATACCGTGAGCTTGGAGTATGGAGCACATCATGTAAACTACATGGACGCAGGTATCGAATCCATGAGCACCACATATACCAAAGTAACTCACATTTACTCGATGCACAATCTCTTCCTCAAACTCTCGACAACACGTAGCTTCTCACTCATGTACCTCTTGAGTAAAGATATAGTTACTACCTCACCTGGGTCAAGACCACGGAGTACAGCTAAGTACACACTAGCTAATCCACCGAGTAGGCACAGGGATAGTACTTTAGCTAATCTAGATCTCCCTCTAGCCCAAATCTCCTCAATACGTAGACCCAGCGACCTCAATACATCCTCCGTACAGGTAACTCTAGCTCTAGTAACCTCATCCTCATCCCTATCCCTAATGAATACTGGTACTACATTACTTGGCTTAAGCTCCCAACCAACAATATCGTTGTGATCAAATTCAGGTAATGTAGATGCTACTGCAACCACCTTACTATTCTCATTGAACTCATTCTTCAGCCTAATAGCTACACCCCTGTAGAATGTGTGACCACAGATGAACGGTACCTTATCTCCAATAGCGTTTGCTAGCTCAAGTGCTCTACCACCTACCTCAGGTCTATTCTCCTCAATCACATCCCTAAGGACAGCACTACACTCCTTAACATCACCCCCGGTATCACCAATCACATTAAATTTCTCTAGGATAGCTAAGGTAGCAGCAACTAAACATGGGAGAGCGGCTCTAGGCTGAGTTCCCCTAGGTACAGCAACATGTGGAGTACCTAACTTCTTCGCAAACTCCTCTAATACACCACCAGACGACACCGAGACAACTTGACAACCTCTCTCAATACCCTCAACAAAGGCACTAATTGTCTCCTCGGTATTACCTGAGTAGCTAATAGCTATGACCAGAGTTCTCTCATCACAGAACCTAGGTAGGTGATAGTCCTTAATCACGACGATAGGTACCTCAGCTACGTCCTGGTACATGTCGTACACTAGATCACCGACAATACCTGAACCACCCATGCCACAGATAACAACCTTATTGATATCTCCATACCTAATGACCTTACCATGGACATTAATCTCCCTAGGCACACTAAAGCTCTCTCTGACCACTCTGTACGTATCGCTAAGCAGCTCATGCCACCTCAAGTATACATTATAAATACCTGTCTTATCGTATCTACGTAGTAACTCAAGTAGGTTAACGCCCATGTGGACACCGAGGAGAAGACAGTGAGGAGGAGTCTATACACATTACGATCATCGCTTCGCAAAGAACTTCCCTCAGTTATGGGTTTAGCCATCTGTATCTGGGCATCCTCTCAGCTCTTTCTAGGAGATGGTATAGTGGTGTCTGTGGATACCTTTGAGTTCTTCAATATGAGATTAGTTAAGGAGAAGGTATTGAAGCTATGTGACTTGACCTGGAACATGGGTACTCTCGACCCAGAAAACATTAGGTTGAGTCTGTACTATGTAATCACCTACCTCATATCGATGATATTTGGCCCTACAAACTACGTTAAGGTATGGTATAGCACATCCATACTGCTATCCTACGTACTTACCTATATGCTCCTCAGACACCTAGGATTCAGCAAAGCAACTTCAGCTATAGCTGCAGTATTCTACGCGACATCACCATTCCTACTGAATAGACTAGCTATAGGTCAGGTACTCTTCTGTATAGGTTACTCACTAACTCCGCTCACTGTATTGCTAGCTGATTTACTTACTGAGAAACCACGTAGGGACTACGCGATTTACCTAGGTCTAGCACTAGCTCTAGTATCGATGACTCAGCTCCACCTAGTAGTCCTCACTCCTCTTCTCGTAGTCCTCTACGTATTAGTTAAGAGGAAGAACTTGAGGAAGGTAATTAGGTATGTACCTTACACAGCTATAGCATGTGCACTCCCACTCCTACCTTGGTTACTATCTCTCTACTACACCATCACTACCATACCAGGGTACGGCTTGGTACCGATTGAGGAATTGGTAACGAGGTGGGGTGAAGCTGAGGTTACTTCCCTCTCTACAGCTCTCCTATATGCCCCCTTCGTATCTGTTTCAAGTGCTGGTGCTTTAGTACCGTACTTCGAGTATGTTCTAGTGCTGTGGTTAGCGTGTATTCTCACAATAGCACTCAGTAGGATTAGATGTAGGATTGTTCAGGTTGGTTTCGTACTTTACGTGATTGGTATTGTTCTGGCTTTCTTACCGTATCTAGCTACTGAGCAGTACATAGCTCTTTACCGTGTAGTTCCAGCGCTTTCACTATTTAGGGAGAGTACGAAGTTTCTGTACCTTAGTGCTGTTGGTCTTACGTTACTCATTGCTACCTCTATTGATGCTCTGCGTATGGTGCTCTCTACACGATTGAGATTTAGGACGGTACACAGCTTGAGTATTAAGGTACTCATTGCAGTGGTTATGATGTTTATTTCTATCGTTGCTGTGGGATCTACTCCACACTTCCTGCTCCACTCACTAGCTTCTATAGAGTTCTTCAAATTAGCTAAACCACCTACGATGACTCATGATGTAGTTAGTAGGTTATCTGGTCTAGTTCTCGATAGGGTGATGTGGTTTCCAGATTCAGCAAGTGTTTACCCTCGTTACCTACCTACTAAGACATTTGTCAAGGATATTGCTCAAGAGCTCTCTCCACTACCTCTCATTGGGGTATGGTATAGGAGAGGTGTTGTGTACTTACCTGGTTGTCTGCAGGACTTGGTAGCTCACACATACTACTTCTATGAGCTTAATCTAGCTAATTTCAAGGTACTTAATTGGAGTACAGTACCTAGGTGCTTAGGTGTGAAGTACATTGTTGTTGATGATGTTAGTGGTGAGTTCATGGCCAATCCGCTAAAGTTCTTTAAGGCGATTAAGCACTATTGGGGTGTTAGGAAGTTACCTTTCGTTACAGCGGTTCCTCCATCACCTAAGGTAGCTGCTTCAAGAACTTGTCTTGTCATTGTTGGTGACCTCTTCACTCTGGATTTGCTTCAAGATCTTGGAGTAGATGTTGCTGAGGTACCTACTGCTCACCTCCTGGGGGATTTCTTTCAGCAGAATCTCACTACTCTACTCGGTGGTGAGCTAGATCATGTGATTCTGGTACTTAGCTCCAGTACTATCTACGATATTCTTCCCTACCTTACTCAAGACGCTATAGTGATTGACTTAAGTAGGTACTGTGAACCAAGGAAGAACTACACAGTTTCATGGGCAGCACTCTCACCTGAGATTTACCTCTGGTTAGCGAGGCTGGGATATGCTTTTTCGAGTGTTGTTGCTTGTGAGAAGAGTGGTTGCAATCTCAAGGTGGTGTTTAGAGTTGAGAAGTCTGGTGTGTATTTGTTGTTAATTCGTGCTCTAAAGCACGATCGTGGGGGTGAGATCGAGGTAGTTATCGATGGTAGGGTGTTCTCCGTTAGTACTAGATCCAGTGTCGTGTCTCTGAGGTTTATTCCTGTAGGTATTCTCTACCTTTCTAATGGTCTTCACGAGGTTGAGGTAGTTAATGTCTGTGGTCTTAATGTTATAGATGTGTTATTGTTTGTTAAATCTGATGAAGTAGAACGAATTAACGACCTTTTAAGGGGTTTGATTGAACGTGGTTACCTCTCTCTACTATACGTATGGGAACCTGAGTTGTGGTTGAGGAGTGGTGATTTCGTGAAGTGTAGTAGAGTTCGTGGTCTTGCTCTGAAGCTTCGTGATGGTGATACCCTCCATCTTGAGGTACCTAACTTGAGTATTCCGTACTGGGTCTATGCTCTAGCTTGGGGGGATGAGGGTTGTGCTCTCTGTGTAAAGTCTGTACGGGGTACGTACTCCATATCGCTACCTAATTTTCCTCATCTAGTGTTTCTCGGTGAGCATTGTGGTAGTAATGTCATTTTTTCCGTTAGGGGTGGAGCTGAATGTGGTATGTGTGTTGACTATGTTCTCGTGCTTTTTAGCACTAAGTTTACGTCTCTTCGTGAATTGGTGAAGTACCTACGGAGTAGTGTTGTTGGGGTGAACTTTCGTGATTTAAGTCTAAATCTCGATAGAGGTACTTACGTAGTTGAGTGGAAGGTTAAGTACTACCCACGTGATATCTGGTGTGTAGTGGGTTGTAGAGAGTGTGCTAGGTTTACTGGTGTTTGCTTCACTACTACCTCCTTAGTACGAGTAACTAGTGATTGTACTCATATCGCTTTTACTCCCGTAGTTAATCACGTTGTGTGTACCTGTGCTGTAGTGACTTCGGTATTGACCTTAGTTCTCTGGGTTATCACCTGTACACGTCTAGGTTCTCAGTTAATGTATTTAGTGAGGTCTAGATTGTGGCGCTGAGTATTGTTGTGCTGTCTGTTCATAGTATTGAGGAGGTACTTGAACCTAGGAGTGGTGGTTGCGAGTTACTAGCATCACTGATTGATGAACTTCGTCCTATATGTACTGTGAGGTACATATCGATTACTAGTTTTAAGGACTTACCTTCTCTCTCCACCATGGTGTTGATGCAGTACTACAGGTCAGGTGTTAGGAGTACTATTCGTTCGTTAGAGCGTGGTAGCTATGGTCTTGTAAGACTGCTTGGTTTCATAATCCTGAACTTCCTTCTACTAATCGATCTCTCGCTTTATGTCTCTCTCATGAATGTATTTAGAGAGGTTAAGCCTAAGTACGTCATGATCCACTACACGGACTACCCAGTTCTACTACTCATATGTAGGGTTCTTGGTCAGAAGGTCATTGGTATATGTGGTGAGTTAACGTACTTAAGATATCTTGAGCTTAGTAGTGGTCCTAGTGTAGTCGTTGATCACTTAGTGAGGATTCTTGGTTGCATTGAGGTGAATTGCTTAAGGAAATGCCTTCTAGTACTTTCCTTCTCTCTAATCGAGACAATTTTCCTATGCAGCTTTGGTGTGAGGGTTTTCTTTGGTCCCCTTCTACTTAAATTACCTAGACGAGCTGTGGAGGGTCCTAGATTTGCTGAACCTACTTTTGTTTTCTTTGGTAGTGATTTTGAGCCTAATGTTGAGGCTGTTTTTGTGTTGGATCGTGTTGTAGGTGCTTTGAAGCGTGTTGGTGTTGCGTTGAGATGTAGAGTTGTTGGTAGGGTTACTAGGTTGGTTTCTAAGTTTGTTAAGTTCTGTGAATTAGTTGGTGAGGTTCCTAGTTTAGAGGATGTTGTTGGGGGTAGTATTGTCGTCATTCCTCAGGTTAAGGGTTTATTTGGTTCTAGGTCTAAGATCGTTAAGTCTCTCTATCTAGGTCTTCCTGTAGTTGCTTTAGCTAGAGCAGTACCCGATCCATACCTCAAGCTCCTGGGTAATGGTGCTCTACTGGTAGCGAGTAATATTGGTGAGTTGTTGAGCCTTCTACTTGTGCTCTCGAGTGATGAATCACTAGTTCAGAGAGCTAGATCTAGTGCTACACGGGTTAGGGAGGTTATTATGCAACTCCGCGATATGTACATTAAGTACCTCAGGAAGTTAGTTCTAGTAGGTGATGAAGAGACCTACCACTGAGCGATGAGGAGCTGGGGGCTATTGTCTGATTCAGTTCAGCAAAGCTAGGTCTAAGGTAGGTCACATTTAATAGTACCTTGCTGTAGTGATACTGACTAGTGGTCATGTCGGACTCGCTTAAGACGCTAATTATTAGAAAGAGCATTCACACAACATTGTGTCTCCTACTACTTGTAGCACTCATAGCTCCGAAGCTGTATGCTGGAGTACTTGCGCAGTATGGGTCCTCACCACATGAGGTAACAACCCTCATCTATTCATTAGTTTGCTTCTCATGTGCTTTCGTAAATAGTTTCCAGGTAAGAGCACCCTTACTCACAGAGGAATTGAGAAGGAGAATTGTGGAAGCACGTAGAAAGATCTTTGAAGGTCTTCAAGTGAGTCTTCAGAGAACTCCAGTACCGATTAAGGAATTGAGTAAGTTAATTCGTGACGTGGAGATGCACATAGTTAAGTTCGAGACCACAGTTACATCAATTATTTCGAGTATAGAGCGTGATTACGAGAAGAAAACAGGTTATATTGGAGCGACCTTTGGCTCTCTTTCAGTTCTCATCTCCTATATACTGTTTAATGAATATGTCATGTACGGAATTCTATCCCTAGCTATAGTGGATGCTCTCTCACCAATACTCACAAGGGTGCTAAATGGGTACACCATACCCCACTCGAAGACTAGCTTACCAGCGATGTTCATAACAGCATTCGTATTCGCTGTGATATTAGTAGCACTTGGTCTGGAACCAACAGTATCGGTAATCGTAGCTTCAATAGCCGTAGTGACAGAAGCATACAGTCCAGAAGATAACTTAACACTTCCACTAGTGGTCTCTGCGGCATGCTACGTACTAGCTCCACTGTTCTAACTACATCACTCTACAATCACCTCAATGTGTTCAGCACCTGTTACCTCAACACCTTTCAAATTCTTCAAGATAGCAAGCACAATATCGTGAAGTAGCTTAGATACAAACCTATTAAGAGCAACTTCACGACCCCTAACAGTGACCCTAGATAAACTTCCGCCTCTAGCTCTACACTCCTCTAACTTCCTTAAACCCCTAACCACAGCAAGAGCAAACTCACCGCAACATCGTAAACCGCATTTCCCACAGTCCAGACCTGGTAGCTGAGTTAGTACCTCACGTACCTTACGTTGAAGCTCTACGTACTTTAGAACTCTCGTTAAAACCTCATTAAATTGTTCAGGTAGCTTAACAATACCATCACCAGAAACGTATGGACTACACACCGCAATTACATTCACAACACCTTCAGTAAGCTCTGAAACCTCAGAATAACCTCTTACACACACTATCTTAGCAACATCACCCCTATCCCTAACCCACCTACTGAACCCCTCAAGAAAAACAACCTCACAACCTAGCTCAAGGAAGAACCTAAGTAACATACCTAGATCACCAAGATCACCATAGAGACCAGCCTCACCACTATCTGCAACATACCCAACAACACTGCTACCGCATCCCCTAAACTTCCATGTATCAGTACCGGGTGTATCAATAGTGAAGTACTTATCAGCAATGTGCTTTATGACACCAACCTTAACCCCACGTCTCTGTAGTGAATTAACTAGTAGAGATATCAGGGTTGTCTTACCGGAATTCTTGTAGCCAAGAACAGCAATCACAGGATAGCCATACAGGTACCTACTGCGCAAGTTTCAAAGCACCTCTAGTACAGACCTCACAACATATACCACAACCAATACAGAGCTCACGCTTAATTACTGGTGTCCCTGTTTCAGAAATTTCGATAGCAGGACAAGGGACCTTAAGGCACTCACCACAAGCATCACAGTTCTCAGCAATAAACTCGACAACTCCTCTACAAACAACTTCTCTACCCTTACGACAATTGACTAGATACACCATAGCTCTAACCTCAGGCCTACTAAGTAACTTACTCAAGAACTCAACTAGCTCATTAACACTACCTGAATCAGTAACCAGAACCTCCTCACGAGAATACCCAAGGACCTCAAGCAACTTCACAGCGTCAAGATCCTCAAACAGCTCAGATCCACTGTACCCTCTAGTGACCACAATAAGTAACTTAACATCACCAACCCTCCTCAACACCTTAATACTATGGATTTGAGTGAGGAAGTTAAGACCATCAGATACACAGAGGATAGGACCATCACGATACCTAGCTACTGCATACCCAATAGATGTCGTAATTGCTGACCTAGGTGCTAGAGAAATATCCCCTATATCCCCTACATCATCAATCGAGTACGATGTTGAAAGTATTGAGTAATTTGGCTTCAAATCCCCTCTAAATCTCATTAACAGCCTACCGAGGCACCCCCTATCAAATACGATAACAGGTACATCACCCCTATCCCTAAGTACTCGGTACAGAGCATAAGCAAGAGCAACTAAACCGCAACCACAACACTCCTCACTAACTGTACTCCTTGCCTCACTATACCTCTCGAGACCATTAATCAACTCAACACCCTTCACGGTACACCTAAGTACAGCTGACAACTTATTCACAGCATCAACAATATCATTGCCAATAATAGTCACTACATCAACTCCACTCGGTAAAATAGACTTAACCAAATCACTGAGGTAGGAAGCAACACCAATCTCAACAACAATAGCTCTACGATACTCATGAAGTTGCTTCCTAAGAAGTTCCCGAGGAAAAGGATACACGTAAGGTACATCTAGGAAACAGACACCACCTAACTCAATACAGAACCTAGCAAAGCCACTACTAATAACACAGGTATCACCACTACCCCACTCCCTACATAGAGTACCCAACTCTGCAAAAGCTCTAGCAACATCGCGACACCTATCAACCTCCTGCAGATTCACAGAGTACCTATCATGTAGCTCAGGTACCCACCTATACACTCTGTGCCAGTGCTTGTTGAAGACAGGTGTTCTAGGTAACCTCTCAATACCTTCACCACGGTACTCAACCTTAGACCACACTAAGGGACATAACAACCTAACTACGTATGGTAGCTCTGCTGCTTCACTCCACTCAAAGCAATTACTGTAGATCAACGGGATGTAGCTAGCTGTTGATAGCTCTAGTACTGGAAGCTTTAGGGCTGAAGCCAGTACACGGATATCTTGTCTAAATTCATCGACAACTGTTATCACTAAAGCACCTCTGCAACCTACTCTACTCACTTTCTCAAGTACATCGAGAGACTCTGCAAAACCTTCATGAGATATCACTGCTAGAGTACGCAGGAAAGTACTTGAAGTAGCGACTGATGATAGGACCACGTCTCTACCACTAGGTAGCACAATGACATTGATGTTCATCTCCCTACAACTTTGGATAATTGCACTAACGATCTTACTCTGTAGTGCTCTACCCTCAACAGCAAGTACTTGGACACCAGAATCCCTAAATACACTGCCAAGCACATAGGATAAGTTATTCAGAGTACATCACCTTAACCAGTACAGTCCTTTAAGTGCTCTAAAGCTTCTGCATAGGACATGAATTCTGCCTTCCAACACCTACCACAGAAGTACGTACCACACTTCCTACACTGGAATATCTCTGGGTGATTTCTCCTTCTCAATCCTCCACCACACTTCGGGCACGTACCCCATCTCTCTTCACGTTTCTTAGTTGACAAATACATCACCTCGTCTTGACCTATTCTTTAGGGGAAGAATTGCTAAGAATTATTAGAGTGTATTGGTTTGTGGAGAACTTCTTGAGGGATCTAGCTTGTACGTTATTTGGGATGGTCACGAACTTATCTGGTCTGGTGATGGTAGGGAATTCCTCAGAGGTGTAGGTCTTAGGTACCTTAAGCACCCATTCTTTGAAGAGGGTTTTAAGAGATTACTAACTGAGTGGAAGCCAAGGAAGAGGTATAGAGTCTGTCTCTTCCTACCATGTGCTTACGGTAAGCCGTACTCTCAATCCTACATACACTACTTCATAATTAGGGCTTTGAAGTCGTTAGGTAGGTACTACGAGGATATTCATCAAGTCATTATAACGAATGCCGGTATCGTACCGAGAGAGCTTGAAGAGTACTACCCCTATTGTGCGTATGACTGGAATCCTAAGTATGAAACTAGTGAAGTGAAGGTACTCTATAGGGAGGTTACCTGTGAGAGATTGAGATTGTTCCTGAGTAGATTTAGGAGTTATTATGAGTGCTTTGTGTCGTATCTAAGGTGGGATTCAGATAGCTATGCTGCTCTAGAGCGTGCTTGTTCCATGCTAGGTATTGAGGTTAAGAACTTAGCTGCGAGAGTTAATGAGGTACCTCCTCATGAGCTTGATGAGGTATCTCTAGGTGGTTACTACGATGATCCAGATCTCATACTCATAACTCCAACTAGTTTGAGTAAGTTAATTAGTGGTTTGAGGGAGATTCTCAGTGCTAGGTGTTGTGATTGAGAGATCTAGGAAGAGAGCTATCGTGATACTCAAGGGATTTAGATGTCGTTGGGGTAGATGTGTCTTCTGTCCCTTCTTCCTTGAGGCAGGTAACTCACTATCCGATGTAATTCAGACAAATGACAAGATATTGTCGCTTCTGGAAGATGCTACCCTGAGGTTTAGTATTGAGAGAATTACTGTATTTAATGGTGGTTCATTCTTTGAGCTACCTCTGGATACCGTGCTCAAGCTCTCTAGATTTACCTGTGGTAGAATTGTGGATATTGAGTCTAGACCTGAGTACCTAAGTTTTGACTCTGTGAGACAGGTGCTTGAGCTGCTTAAACCTAGTAGGCTCGTTATTAGGGTTGGTATTGAGGTTTGGGATGAGTACCTGAGAAATGCTGTGTTGTGTAAGGGTATTCCTCAGAGTGAGATTGTGAGGTTGAATGCTCTTAGGGAGAAATGTCGTGAAGTTTATGGTGATGAGGTTAGCTTCATTGCTTACATCCTCTTCGGTATTGAGTTAATTCCAGAGAGTAAGGTTGTTGAGTCAGTTGAGGAGCTAAGTAAGTACTTCGATGGAATCATAGCTGTACAGTATAGACGTGTTCTTGATTCACTACCTAGTGAGGCAATCCCGAGTCGAGAACTAATACTGTATCTTCAGCAGAAGTGTGTAGATGTGGATCTCAAACGTAGTGATGAGAGTGAGTGGTGCTTCACTGGTGAGGTTAGGTATGTGATTGCTGATTAGTGATCTTTATTAGAGGGTCTCGAGAGTAGGTAATTGGCTGCTTTATGATGAGCCCAGGCGAGGCAGATCCGTGAAGAATTCAGCCTTGTCTGACCTAAATAAGTTGAGAGAAGTCACCCACCTTCTGTCTTGAGCTAGTTCAGGTCTAGGTGACAGGTCGCAGGACATGAGACATGTGTAAAGAATTCTTGAGGACTAGAGCAAGCTCAAGAAATTAGGTAGTTAGAGCGACATACAGGTGATGTGACTTGAGCCTACCTTTTCTTTCTTTTCCTCTTTCGAGCCACCTTCCCACCTCCAATGGTCTTCATCCAGATTTCCTTAATCTTGCGTTTGAGACGTTCCTTAACTGACTTAGGTACCTTCAGCTTGCTATTCTTATCCACGAGCCTGTAAAGTAGTAAAAAGCGTCCGTGAGCAGTCTTTTTACTTATCCTACCAGCCTTGTAGTCTTGTGCTATAGCTCTCGCTATTGCTAGGTACTCGCTTGGTCGGTCTAGTCCTTTCTTGCCTATGTCCTTCACTTTCTTTCCAAGGTAGACGTAGCGGTTAGTCATGCTCTATCGCCTTCTACGACCTGTAATAGCTCCAATGAGTGCGAATATGATGAACAGTGGTAGTAGGGTTATGAGCATCTGTGTTAGTGATGTTCCGACATTCGTTAATGCTGTCTGTGGTAGTGTTGTTGCTGAGTAGGTTCCTGTCTGCTCATTCACCTGAATGTAGACAGGCGTCCATGTATTCTTGACAGGTACAACCTCGACCTCTGGGTCTAGGTCACCGACCTTCCATACAATCTTGAAACCGTAGAAGTACTCCCCTCCCCACTCTTTGAGTTGTAGCTTGTTCTTGATTGTCTCGTAGTCAACATGGAAATAACCCGTACCATTCACTATTTGCACAGTACCGAGTTCTTCTTCCCATGTTAGGGTACCGAGAAATCCTTTCTTAACAGCGACAATAGTCGCTACTCCGTATGCTGGTCTACCTGAAGGTACCTTCACAGCGACTATCTTCAAACCATACCACGTAGTCTCATACTTAACCTCAGGAGCCTGTGATGAGGATAGTAACTGCTCAACCTCATTAGCCCACTCTGTGAATGTCTTGTTTTCCTGAGCCCAATATGGAGTTGAACCAACACCCGCAATTGAGACACCGAGCCTCAGTAATTTACTGTATTGCTCGGTGCTGTTCGAGGTTTCCTTGACTAGCCCTACCCACAGCGTCATGTTGGTATCGACCCAGATAGTTGTGCTGAAGGACTTGTAACCTGTAGCACTAGCTGAGATAGGTAACCACTGTGGTTCCTTCCACTTGAACTCAAAGGTAACAGGTGAACCTGTCTTCGTGAACCAACCCGCCTTAACCATTGCTGATGTGATTTCCTCATTGGTATCCACATCGTAGACATGTATCGTGACCTTGTACACCTTCGTCTCTGGTGCTGTGGTTGGTGTTGAGGTCTCGTTTGTCGTGTTAGTTGTACTTTCCTGTGTACTTTCCTCTGTGCTCTGGCTCGCCCTCGATAGCGTCTCCGTTAGGTTACCTGTGAACACAGCTAACTTCAAGTGCTTTGGGTCAATCGTGTAGACTGTGTTGAGTTCTGTAGTGAGCGTTATGTTCTTGATTCCGTAGGCTCCAGCAACTTCAACAATTATCGATTTGTTTAGGTACTCACCACCGAAGATAATGAGGGTGTGGAAACCATTTCCACCACACTTATCCTTTAATAGCTCGGAAGACCCATCAATTATCCTGTAGTCGTATGTCGTGATGTCTGGGAGTATTAACATGCATGTGTTGTTAAAGAACTTGTGGAAATCTAACCAGTCCTTGAAACGTAGTGCTTGACATAACTTTGTACCGTTCCAGTAGACGTAGGTACCACCAGTGAATTCACCTACTTTCTTCAGTTCACCGCCATCAATGTAGTACATAGTCCTCCTTCCTGTTTCAGTATCATACGTAATTACGACAGGTTTACCGTAGACACACTTCCCGCTACCAGTACCGACCTCGATAGCTGTATTCTTCTGAAACACAATAACGATTGTGTCGGAGCTATCTGGGTCTTGTAGGTATTGCCTGTAGCCAAATGTAACTTTCCTCCCCGACACAACATCAGTTAGATTCCATGTCCCAGAGTAAGTTGTGGTGCCATAACTTGCTGTGTTGTATGTCTTTCCGAAGACATGTACCTCATGAGCGTACTGAAGTACATCGTATAGCGTGTACTCACCAGCATTAACAACCGCCACTATGAGCACTAGAGTGAGTACTGTTAAGATTGCAAAAAGGGGCTTGGGTTTCATAGCTTAATCACCTCGAAGGAACTAAACCATCTCTTCGATGAGCTTGATGAATAGTAGGATTGGTAGGAGTTGCTGTAGGAGTCCTGAGACTTGTGCTAGTGCTTCGTTTTGTCCTGTGGCTGCTCCGAACATGTTGATTAGGACAGGTAACATCATTACGAGCAGTAGGATATCGAATATCTTGACGAATCCCTTTGCTCCAGCTTCTGAGAACAGGTCTTTGATTAGGTTGAGGATTATGAGCATTGGTACTAGGCTGAGTAGGGGCTGTATCATTGGTTGTAGTGAAGGGTCAACGAATCCAGCTATAGCTCCGAATAGCGTGGGTATTAGGGCTACAAACAGGACAGCTCTCAGGATGTTCCCTAGGTCTATGTCCACCTACTTCACCTCCTACTTTTCGACCTGTCTCAGGTTTGCTCCGTGTTCAGTGATTATTCAGGATATCTCGCAAGTTGACCTTATGGTTTTTGTGAAAAAGTTTACATAAGTGAGGTGGGTTGTAAGTGAGTACTCGTTTCCTTTACCTGAGCACAGCACTGCTCACAGGTGCAGTCATGTACTTGATTTGGTATGACCCATACCTGTCACCACTGACTGCTAAGATATCCTCTGGAGCGGTCTTTACGCTGAAGTGGGTTGGTTTCATTGCTCTAGCTAGTCTCGGTGCTCTGTGCTTAGTACTTCACTTTCAGAGAGGTAGACCGTACACGTCCGAAAGTGAGACAGGTAGGAGACCGTACCTGTCTAAGCTACCTGTCTCTGCGGTTAGGAATCCTGACCGTGTTCTGATTTTGGTGAGGGAGAGGGAGGCTCAGCAAGTTACGATACCTGTCGAGCAGAGTGGTAAGGTTGAGAGGTTTGAGTACGCTATTGCTGTTCCGCTCTCGATATTCCTAGACGCTATCGACGTGAGTAAGCTAGGCTCAAATCATAGTGAGGATAGGCTCAGTGAGTTAGCTAAGCGAATTGAGAGGGTTGAGCAGGTCCTGAACAAGCTCATTGCTGAAGCTGAGAAGACTCTGTAGGTGAGCCCTATGTTGAGCCCTATCCTAGTCGCAATATACTGCGTAGCTATACCTGTCACATTCATCATGATGTTCCTAGCGAGACCTGAAGGACGTATCTTCAGGTCAAAGCACATAGCTATTATCGTGAACGATAAGCATGTCGAGATTACGCCTGCTAAATTGCTCAATCCGGAGAGGAAGCTGGTGCTTGCTGGGGGTAGGGTTAGGGTGTTTAGAGACGTGAAGGTGTGGGCACCTGTCAGAAAGATAGTGTACTTCTGTGGTCAATATCAAGACCCCTACATTGATAGTGACACTATATCGCAGATTATCAAGGGACAGGTACTGAGGGCTCTGCTAACGGAGAAGGTACCTGTTAGGGCTACTCCTGTCATCATTGCTCTGATTTGTGGGTTAATCATAGGTGCGTACATCATGTTCATGCTCGTGAAGTTCGGTATCATTCACCTGTGAGGTGAGGCTCATGTCAGAGGAACTAATTGAGGCTCTTACCTCGGGGAACATACTTCGCTTAACTAGGTTGCAGTATGGTGAGGCTCGTAAGATAGCTACGTTGCTCTTCATATGCGACAGGTACAACCTTCAGGACTTGAGAGACTCATTCATCATACCTTACCTTGAGTTGAGGTTAGCTGAGGGCGGTCGTGGTTACTCAGCTCTGCTATCGTTTGCTAAGTTCTTCAGGACTATAACGCATGTAATGGGTCGTAAGAGGTTCATACCTGTTGGTCGTGAGGAGGAGATTGAGGAGGAGTGAGGTATGCCGTTTGTCCTAACTAAGATAATTGAGCGTGCTTTCAGGAACAATGGATTTGAGGTTATTGTTATTCAGGGTCAGCAAGGGGTTGGTAAGACTACCTACGCTATCAAGGTCTTGAGTGAGCTGTATTGTAGGGAGACTGCTCTCAACTACGTATTCTTCGATGTTAAGCAGTCTTTCCCAATTATTAGGGAGTGTCTTAGGTATCGTAAGCGTGTTAAGTGTCTGTGCTATGATGATGCTGGTGTGTGGATAAGCAAATATGACTTTCTTAAAGAAGACCGTCAGCTATTTGTAAAGTTCCTTGAGGTTGCTAGGACTGTGACAGGTGCTGTCATATTCACGGTACCTACCTATCGCCTGCTCTTAAGAGCACTACGTGAGATGTGTTGGATACATGTACACATTAGGAAGAGTAAGCAAGGTGAGAGAGAGGCACACATCTACAGGTTTACGTGGACTCCTACGGGTAAGTTCGTGGTGAAGGAAATTGGTGTAGATACCTTCGTGCCTAAGCTAGACCACGACATCTATGTGAAGTATCAGGAAATGAGGAGGCTCTTTGTTGAGAAGGTGTTCATGGACTTACAGGTAGCTATCCAGACTGCTAATAGGGAGAAGACTATTGAGGATATGTTGAAGAAAGGTTACAGTATAAGTGATATAGCTAGAGCACTCGGTGTTTCACGTCAAACAGTGTACAAGTACATAAAGAAACTGAACCTATACCCTACAGGACATGAGATAGAGAACATGGGGACTTGAGCAGTTTTCAACACTTACTTTATTTTGTCTGTGCTGCCTGTCTCGTTAGTTGCTGAACTCTATTCCAGTAGGCTAAGAGGTTGTATGTGTATATCGTGACTTGGTCTAGGTTCTTTTTCCTCGCTCCGCCATGACTAACTAAATCAAGCTCAACTGTTTGACCTGTCGACAGGTTCGCTATTCGTATCCTATTGAACTTTGAGTAACTTAATTGCCATGAGGCACTGTCTGAGCTGTGTAGGTACTTGAGACAGGTCGGTAAGAAATCTAGCTGAAGACCGAATGCGTGAAGTTTCACCCATGACGGTAAGACCTGTCTTATGCTAGCTAGTATCTGTGGTACTTCACGTGCTTGTTGTCTACTGTATTTCCTGACACATAAAGAGCCGACACCTGTCTTTGCTGTTGTGAGCCCGAGTTCTTTCAGCTTCTCAGCACAGAGCAGGTACTCATTCACGAAATAACCCTGAACTACAGCCACAGCCTTGCGAGGGTCTGTCAACCTATCTATCCAGTGAACTGTGTTAGCTATGGTTAGCTCTATCTTGTACCTGTTTGGTAGTTTCTGGATTTTTTCTGCGGGTCGTTCATCACAGGGTACGTCAGGTGCGACACAGTAGTCGTAAAGCTCTGTGTGGTTGTTGAGCCAATTCACGTACTCACCTATGTAGCTCTGGAACTTTTCCAGGGGTACCTTGCGGATAAGTACATGGAAAGCACCTGAATCAATCATGACTTTGCTTAGGTGTGGTCTAACTTGCTGAAGCACCTGTGTGAGGTACCTGTCACGTATGAAGTTGTAACTAATCAACACATTGAGCCTGCGACCTGTGAGTTCAAAGAAACGTGAACATGCTAACAGGTGCTCCCTATTGCAACAAACAAAGTAGAACTCAAAACTTGAATTGATTTGTTTCGATAGGTACTCGTGAGCTTTTGCATGTACCTTAGTCCTGAGGATTCTCCTAGAGCCCTCATAGACCTCGTATTGCCTAGTTTTCTTCACGAAATAGACCTTGAGGTTCAGGGGGCATCACCCCAATTCAATTTCCCCAATTGCTGATGTGTTATTGGTTGTTTTTACTCAAGGTCCTTGAGTAAATTTTGGTGAGGTTTGCTAGTTTGCTGTGTCTGAGCATTGCTATGTACTGTAGTAGTGCTTGTGAAAATGCCTTGACCTGCCTAATTTCGTGTAGCAGCAATTCATCATTGCTATCATTTATCCTGAAGTAACCTAGTGTCCTGTAGTCATTCAACCTGATGTAGAGGTACCTGTAGCGATACTCCCTACCTGTCTTAGAGCGAACAACATGGTATTTCTCAGTGAAGAACCTATCCTCAAAGTACATGAGAGCCTCAATGACTTCAGGTGGTACCTTGCTGAAGTAGTTTCGCAGTATGTTCAGGTTCCTAATTAACTTCTCCATCTCGGACATGAATTCTCACCAAATTTACGCACCTGTCAGTGAGTAAAAATCATTTACACAGCTGCAGCTGTGTAAAAAGCATGATTTACACCTTGGGTATGGGGTGTGGGCATTGCCATATGGGTTTTTCTATGACTTTGCCTGTCTTTCTGCAGACTAACCTATCACCAACAACCTCAGCATGTATGCAGAGAGCACACCAACCAAATCGCTTGATAATGCTCCGACAGGTAGCTAAATCCCTAGAAAGCTTACCATGAGCAACAATTGGGTTACTTAGCTTCAGGAACTCAAGTACTACTTGCTTCACTATGCTGTACATTGATTGTCCTCTCTGCTCAGCTATTTTCGTCAGCTTTTCCCAATCGCTCTCATGGATGTAGATAGTTATTCGGGGGATACTCAACACCTCTCTCCGTTTTTGGAACCAATGAGACTAAGCGAGTGGAATGATTGGTTCCAATCATTGGTTCCAATCATACCACTGACATTGATTCCAATGATTGGTTTCAATGATTCCTCTGAGAGGGAACATTGGTTCCAATCTGAACCGCGTTTAATGTCCCGCGTATTTTGTCTAAACGAATTACTAGAAATAGAATAGGTAGTAGTAGCAGGAACCATCTACATCACCTTCACCATGACTTTGAGGACACGGAAATCACGGAGCCTCTTAGAAAGCTCACGTTCCAGTACCTGCTCGACCATGAATCTAATGAAATCGCTCTTTCGCTCACCTGTCGGTAGTCCAGAACCTGTTGTCGCAATAATCGTGATAGTTACCTTGTGCCCGTGGTAGCGACTCACTTCTGCTCACCTTCCCTGTACACTATCGCTACTATGCGGGCTAGACAGGTCACTGCGTAAGCACCTTCCTCAGTCCAAGCATGGTACACAATGCAGACCATGTACCTGTCGTAGAGGTCATTACCATCTAGCTTGATGACGACAGGCTCAACACAGTGATTCGAACCGAAGTCATACAGCGCCTTAACCCAGTTATCGAAGTCCCGCTTCGTCTTGAAACTCAGCTCAATCATGCTCACTCACCTGACAGGAGTAGTATGATTGCTTGAGCCTTTGGGTTGTTGGAGAAGTGCTTCAGCAATGCTTCTCTGAGTTCTCTATCCCTGAGAGCAACCTTCAACTCCTTGACTATCTCCTCAATCTTGTACTTCACCATTGAGCACCTCCTCAAGTAGCTTGATAGCCTTAGGCAAGTTCTCCCTCGGGAATACGTAGTTCCACCTGTCACGACTAGTCTTCTCACGGCTACACAGCCCATTGACCCAGAGGTAATCCAGCCAGTACCTAATGATAGATAGCTCGGCAGGGGATAGCGACCTCTCTACCTCACTGTCATCTCTATACCTCCCACATGCACGAACACTGTACCCATTTAACTTAGCGACTTTCTTTGGGTAAATAGACACAATAGAGCCTCTTTCAGTCCTAGCACAGTACTTCAGTGCATCCAAAACCAACCTGAGGTAGAATCCATTCGGCTTTATTGTGTACACAGCTCCCACCCATGCTCGACCTTTCTCGGGTTGCTTGCTGACATTACACGTCTAATTGCGCCAGACCTCATTAGCTCACTCAGTACCTGCTCAAGAATGGGAGCAAAGTCTACGTAGCTGAGTCCCGTAGCCTCTTTGACAGCCCTAACAAGCTCTAGGTCACTAATGTAGCCATGCTCCTTCAAAGCATTGAGTATGATGTTCCTAATTACCTCGACATAGTTGACAATGGTCACGCTACCAACACCTCGTGTATTTGTGTTCTTTGACGCTCACGAGCTAGGAGTTGGATTATTGCGTGCCTTATCGCCTCGCTCCTGCTCGGGAACTTACCCTCCTCCACCAACCTGTCAAGTTCTCTAAGGAGTGGTATCGGGATATGGAAGGTAACCAAGACCATAGGCACCTTACTCTTAGGCACCTCTCTCACCCTGTTACAACTCTGTAACGTTATAACAATTTATCAGTTTCGAGATATAGCGTTGTAATATTATTACGTGATACCTCTAAATCGGGTATAGACTGAGAATGAGGTTACGAATGCTCGAAGATATCGTTATTAGGTTTATCACCAGAAAACGACAGAGGAAAATGTCAGCTCTAGCTGATGACTTAGGTAGACCGGGAATTAAATTGCTGCTAATTCTTCACAAAACAGGTAGAGCTATGCACATTAGAGAACTTCAGAGATACGGTATCTCACCTGTCAGTACTTACAGAGCCCTCAGTACCTGTCTTCAGTACGGTCTTGTTAGGACGTATACCAAGCACGGTCTTAGGTACATTGAGCTCACTGAGAAGGGTCGTGAAGTCGCTGAACTTCTCCAAAGAGCTGAAGAACTCATTAAGTCTAGTACCCAACAACTCACTGAGCATGAAGGAACAGGAAATGAGCCTGAAGACAAGTTCTGAAGTTGTTAAGTTTTTCGCATGAATAAGACCAGTACTGTAACCAAGGAGAAAACCAATCCAAAAATCCTCAGAATCCATACCACTGTAGAGTAGAGCAATTTCTTATTTAGTGCCTTGAGGAAAGTCACCGAGAGAAAAGTACAAGTATTCATCACCGACCGGAGGAGCGTTCTTGTTTTCTGTCCTCTGAGGTTGCTAGGTTCATTGCTCTCTATGTTCTGAACTGCTTTATGTCCTCTCTGTATCTGGTTTCCTCGGGGTTTTCCCTACATGGGTCGTGTACTGAGTTTCATAGCTGGTGTCTTTGCAGGTATGTTAGCTACAGCCGTACTCTCACCCATACTACACATCTTCGCACCAGTACTTGGAGGCTTCATAGCAGGTCTAGTAGCTGGAGGAGGAGCAGGTAGAGGAGCAGCAGCAGGGTTCCTCAGTGGAATCATTGGAGGAATACTAGCAGCAATAGTGCTGACAGTACTAGGCTTCTCAGTAGCTGGATTCCTAGGAGCATGGGCAGGTGGGTTAGCAGGGTTAGCAATAATATTCATGATGCTAGCCTCAGCATTCCTATCAATGATAGGAGGAGCAATAGGAGGACTAATCAGAAAGAAAGGCTAAGCAAAGACGTATCAAGGGTTCTTAAACCCCCTCACGAGAAAGTAACCATGGTAATTTCACTGTAATTGCATAGAAACTTAAATATTGGTGATAATAACCCATTATCACGGGGCGAGGGGGTAGGGGTCAGCTAGCCTGGTCCAGCCATACCCCCTTGCGGGGTCGCTCCGCTAAGCCCTTCATCATCCCCCGAGGAGCCCCTATTCATCCTCAAGTGGTGTATTACCTCGCTCGCTGTTCACTCACACGTATACGCATATTAGACTATTGTTGAATTCAGGCAACATTTCCTCTGGACTATAGGGCGGGTCTTGGTGTTCTCTGCCTGTGTTTCATGTCCGCTTTTAAGTCCTTGAGAATAGTTTCGACAGGTACTCTGGGTGTTCCTCTAGGTACCTCAGCAGTGCTTCAATGAGCTCTGCGTATTTCCGTACCTGTTCCTCTTTGCCTAATACTGACGCAATATCTAGGGCTAGACCACAGTATGGACAGTACCTAGCTGTGGGTATTACCTCAGCACCACACCTCGGGCACTTACGAGTCTGAGACCTCTCACTCTCTACAGGGGATAGCCCGTAGACCTTGCTCAGTAGCTCAGACTCCACATCTCGCTGTGAAAGCTTACTGTAGACATCAATCATTGTCCTTGTCCTCCAACCAAACAACCTCATTAACGACTGCTCAGATACTCCCTTGCGGTAAAGCTCAGTAGCTCTAGCGTGTCTAAAGCGGTGTGGACTAATCACGATACCTGTCCGCTTTCTGAAGCGGTTTAGAAAGCTGTAGATTGCTTTCTCGGAGATTGGTTGCCTTGGGTCTCTCCTAGCAGGGAACAACCACTCGCTATCTCTCGGACGTACATGCTCTAGGTAGTACCTCAGTAGCTGATAGTACTCAACCACGTACACTTTCCTAACTCCCTCAGGTGTCTTGCTATCTCTGACAACTATCTCGAACCCGTGCTTGTTCTCGTGAACATCACTTACCTTGACCTGTCTAAGCTCCCTCAACCTCAGACCTGTCTCATACAGCACAGCGAAAAAGCACTTCCAGTAGGGGTCATGAATTAAGTCTATGACTTTCCTCGCTGTATCAGGCTCCATGTGTCGCTTAATGCTGACCTCAACTAGGTCGTACTTAGGTACCTTGACCTCACGGTACACCTGCTCAAAGTAATTAGCTAACTCAACCCTTCTCCTAGCTCTGAAGTAACTAGCTAGGAACCTCAGGAATTTCTTGAGAGCAGAAGCATAGCGATTCACACTAGCCTCAGATAGACCACGCTTACGGCACTCAGCTAGGTAACACGCAATATCGAAACTACTCAAATCCTCGATAGACCTACCAAACCACGTGAGGAAAGACCTAACCTGTCTAACATGAGACCTAACCGTAGCCACGGACAGGTTCTGAGCAATTAACCAACTCTCAAAGTGCTTCAGCAACTCCATCGAATTGAGACCTATTCTCACCTGATAGATAGGGCTATCAGGTGTGATTTCTTCCATGAGAACTCAATCAGCCTTGTCTGACCTCTTTCTCTCCATGCTTTCTGCTGATGTAGTGCTCAAGGTATTCATGCATGAAGTACCATATGGAGAATACTCCTATTGTCAATCCAAGTCCAAGGGATATTCCGAATACGAGTGATGACTTAACGCTTTCAGATAGTGCTGTTACGTCGATTATGAAGGTGAGTATTAGGAGGAAGGCTATTAGTGAGGCAAATGCCTTTACCTTGCTCTCACCACGAATCTTATTCACTAGTACCTCTATCCAGAAGAGCGTTATTATTATGAGTGCTACAGCCGACATCAACCTCAGTATATAGGATAGGTACATGTTGTAGGTAGCTAGGTACTCAGGTGCGAATACTGTCACGGATATTGTTACGCCAAGTATTACGAAGCCCAGCTGTATGAATACGACGATGAAGTTCTCGACAGATATCGGTGGTGTACCTACGTACCTCTCAAGTATCCTATCTAGACCAACTACCTTCAGTATCCTCTTGACAAGAGAACCTACGTACTTAGCAATTACTAGCATGAGTGCAACTATGAGGACAGATGCTAGTACTACAGGTACCAGTGCTATCAATTCATTTAGTGCCAACTTAAATGCTTGAATTATTCTCTCAAATGCTACCTCGCCATTGCTCATGTTCAATAACTCCATACTACGCACCACTAATCAGTATGGTAACTGTCCTGTAGATGAAGTACATGAAGAGCATTATAAGGACAACAGCTACTATCTTCAAGGTATATAGTACGTAGTGAGTAGTGAATTCGAGCGTTAACCTGTATGAGAACATACCTGTCTCGAAGATTACCTTACTATAAGTCCTGATACGTGGATCAGGAAGTGGCGATACTTCCTTAATACTCAGCAGAGCAATTACGAGAGCTAGTACCTTCAAGCAACTACAGAGAATTAGTCCATCCCTAGCGCTCAAATTCAAGATAGCAACTGGTATCAATGATATTAGGAGACCCAGTGCATTAGCAGCAGCTAACCTAGTGGAGTTCTTTATGGGGTCGCTTTTCTCCGCTATCTTCGAGTACATGAAGTAGCCAATGAAGTTACCTGCTGTAAAGCCAAAAGCTGAGAGCCCAGCTAGAGCTGGATGGAATATTGGTGGTAATGTCATGACTAAGGTTGGTACAGCTGAGTCAATAACTAGTCCACAGAGATAGTACCTGTACACAACTCTAATCCAGAGAACTGACGATATGGAACCAGAGATCGTACCAGCAGCGTTCATGATAGCTACTAGGTAGCTCGGTGCACCTAGGTCATTCACCAGATATGGTACCCAGAGGATGCTGAGCATGTTAGCTGATCCAAGTAGAAGGACCAAGTATATGAACGTAGTACCAGCAATAACCTCAACCTCCTCACTAGAGTAACCACTAACCTTCCTCACATAGTCCCTAACTCTAGCAATAGTAAGTGGAATCCATGAGAGGAAGCCAAGGAGTAGAGCAATTGTGTAAAGGTAGTAGTACCGTACTGGACTCCTCATAGATGCTAACACGTGGACCGCCAATAGCTGAGCACTTAATGACGAGATTAGGCCAAGGGAATTCCTCCACCCAGTAACGCTCTTGAACTCGTCCTCACTTAGCTGAGAGAGTAACACAGTATTCAGCAGCACGCACACAGGTACAGTAATGACCTGTGCTAGTGAGTAAGCTAGGAGGATAAACATGTAGCTAAATCTAAACACTATGAATGGTAGAATGCACCAGAAAATTCTCTCGAGTATGTGCATGGTGAGGAGTTTAACCTTGACGCTTCTCTCAAGTAGCTCAGGTCTCCTGTACAGTAGGTAGCTCACAAGCACCATAGATAGTGAAGCCACTAGGCTAACTACAGCTAGATCCCTAACACTATAACCACGTTCAACCATCATCAAGTAGAAGAAACCACGAGTAATGCTAACGTATGCTCCAGCAAATGCAGCTTCAACCATTAAGAGCGCACCTAGCTTCTCTCCAAATCTCATAAAGTGCACTACCTACCCTAAATAGACGAAAACACGTGCTCTAGAGATCCTACAAATTAAGTTATCGCTCATATTGGGTAATGGTGCAACGCTAAGGATAGGCACGATAGTACGTACCTTCGCGGATTGAGGGTACATGAGGAAACTAAAACCAACTACATTAATGATCAGTGATCCTACTCATAGTGCTCCTCAAAATTCTCAAGCACATTAGCAGAGAGTAGAGACTTGTCACCACTTGTCAAATCAGTACTTCACGTGAGTGTATCTAAAGTTTATTGAGTTAGGTGCTATGAAAATTGCTAAAGAACTTGGTGTAGACCTCATTACGTGGTCTTCACGTAGTGTAAGTGCCGTTAATCAAGGTCTATTCTGAAATCGCTTAAGGTACCTACATTGGTGGTGTTGTGCTGTTTTCTTAGTACTTGAACCTCATCCAAGATTACAGAAGAATTTACGTTGGGTATTCCTGTTGTTACTGTGCTTCGTGGTGTTGATGGTAGGGTTCTGTTCTTCGGTACTGACTATTGGAGGGTTGGGTACGTAGTGACAAGGCCTTGGCGTATGTACTACATATACGGAATGTGTTAAGGTCATTGATGGATTTATTCACGGCCTTAAGTCTGAATTGCGTCCTAAATCTGGATGCCCTTAAGTATCGTCTACAGCTTTAATAGCTGTTATGTTGAGAAGCCACTGCTGCCATTCTGCCGTACTCTCGATGAGTATGTTGAGTTTTACTCTCGATATGGGGCTCTGATTACTGATTTACTAAGTCGATAAGTTATTGAGTTGTTAGTGCTGTATCATTTTTGAGTGGTGTTTTGTTGTGTGTTGTGGTTACTTTCTGAGAAAGGTACTGAATTACGTTAGGGTTAGTGGGTCTACTGTTCTTCCACCGAGAGTAGGTAGGTTAAATCCCTACATTAGGGATGGAAGGGTTCTAGTTGCTAAGGTCCGTAGTACTGATATCAGAAGCGGTTTGAGGTCCTGTTTTGAGGTTCTTGGTGGTTTATCTAAGTTAATTAGGTCTGGTGATAGAGTTGTCATTAAACCAAATGTTGGTTTCGCTAAGTTGGATGCTGTGACTAATCCAGCAGTTGTTAGGGCTTTGATTGAGTTGATAAAGAGCGAGGTTAGCGATGTTAATATAGTCATTGCAGAGAGCGCTGTAAGTGGTCTAGATACTTCACTTTGTTTCAAGCTATGTGGTTACCATGAGCTAGCTAAGGAGTTAGGTGTTGAGCTAATTGACCTGAAGAGATCTGGTCACCCAATTAAGGTGTCTACGAGAGGGGGTGCGTTGAGGAGTGTTAAAGTGTATAAGGAGGTCTACGACTGTGACGTACTGATATCAGTACCAAAGCTCAAGAGACATGTCGAGGCAACAGTCACAATATCGCTGAAGAACATGATGGGGGCTATACCGGATAGTGAGAAATCTCTCTTCCACTTAGCTGGTCTCAGTAGCTGCATTGCAGATCTGAATACAGCTATTAGACCTGATCTAGTCGTCATTGATGCTACTGAAGTCATGATACGTCACGGACCACAGCACGGTAATCTCGTCAAAGCGAATACTATCTTTGTGTCTGGTGATCCTGTTGCGGCAGATTTGATAGCTGCTACGTATCTCTTCGAATTAGAGGGATGTGCCAACCCGCTAGAGAAGGCATTAGAGGTTAAGCACATTAAGTATGCTGCTGAGAGAGGAGTGGGTACATGTAATGTAGATGAGATCGAGGTAATTGACCTATGTCTTCCATAGCTATGAGAGTTCTCATCAGGATTGTTCGAGCAATTGGTAAGCTATTTCCCTGCAAACCGGTCATTAGACCTCCAGGCGCTGTTGTAGAGGATAAATTTCTCAAGTTATGTATTGGCTGTGGCCACTGCATTGAGGCCTGTAAGGTGTATGGAACTGGGGTCCTGACCTTCACGTCATTACGAGATGGTTTGAAAATATGGAGGACACCCAAACTCGATGTAGCTAGAGGTTTCTGTGGTATATCGATTGGTGTTTGTTCTCCTCCATATCCCTGTACTTCTGCATGCCCAACTGGTGCTCTCAAGCAGATTAGCTCGAGAGTTAAGTTGGGTAGTGTTGTGTGGTTTCCAGAGAGGTGTATTGCCTTTAGAGGTGGTGAATGCTTTGTCTGTGTTGAGGTTTGTCCTCTCAACGCTTTTTCCAAAGGTTCTTCAGGTCCTGTAATTGATCAGAGTCGTTGTGTTGGCTGTGGTCACTGTGTACGTTCATGTCCAGCTAATCCAAAGGCTTTAGAGTTGAGACCTGTAGGTAGTGTGAGGATTGAGGATTGTTAGGTAGGGGGGTTGGTGTGGAGGTACTAGGTAGATTCGCTAGAGTTGATGAGGTGGTTAGTGAAGTTGTGAAGTATCTACATTTACCTCCTTCATGTACTCTAGATCTACTACATGCATTGGGTAAGGTGTCTAGCTGTACGATTACCTGTAGCAAACCTATACCGCCCCACCTAAAGGCTACTATGGATGGTGTTGCTGTTAGGTCTAGTGATGTTGCTCATGCTAGTGAGGTGAATCCCATCTACCTTAAGTTAAGGAGTAATGAGGTAGTTCACGCATGTGAACTTCCTAATTTTGAGCTTCGTGAAGGTGAGTGTGTCTTGATAGAGACTGGTGGTTACCTTCCTCGTGGTGCAGATGCTGTTGTTAGGCTTGAGGATGTTGAGGTTGCTGATGGTACTGTTGCTGTGTACCGCAGTGTTCCGAAGTACGGTAATGTGTCTCTGGTTGGGGAGGAGCTTAGTACTGGGGATACCATAGTAAGTGTAGGTGATGTCATTAGGCCTTGGCACCTAGCTGCTCTCTCCTCACAAGGTCTTTCCTCAATTGAGGTCTACGACCTTAAGTGCGGTGTTGTCATTACTGGTGACGAGTTTGTTCGAAGTCTAGCAATACCTTACACCATGTGGCTGATCGTTGGTTGGCTACGTGAGAACTGGTTTACTGAGGTTACTACCTGTGTAGTACCTGATGACACGAGTATAATTGTTAGTAAGGTCAAAGAGTTTATTTCTCGTGATTACTCCGTGGTGCTGATTGTGGGTGGTACTGCTCTAGGTAGGAAGGACTACAGCGTTAAGGCTATTAAGTTGCTTGAACCTGAGTACATGGTGCATGGACTAGCTATTAGACCTGGAAGGACTACCTGTGTCAGCTCTGTTGATGGTAGGTTGGTTATTGCTATGAGTGGTCTACCTGTTGCTGCGTTAGCTGTTCTAGAGCTTATTTTGAGGAGTATCTTAATCAAGTGGTTAGGTGTTAGAGCTCCTCCTAGAGCTGTTGTTCGTGGTAAGTTGGTTAAGAAGGTTGCTGGTGTTGTTGGTTATAGGTGCTTTGTTCGCGTTATTGTTCGTCGTATTAGTAGTGAGTACTTTATTGAGCCCATCATGGTCGGTGGTTCTGGGTCACTACGTAGCTTGGTCCTAGGTAATGGGTACCTCGTTGTTCCTGAAGATGTTGAGGGTTATGATGTTGGTGATGTTGTTGAGGTGACTCTCTATGGTCATGTCGAGGAAGGTCTTCCACAGGTTAGTTGATTACAGAGAGGTACTCGATATAGTGGAGAGGTATGTTAGGTTATCTCCAAAGGGTATTGAGGAGGTACCTATTGAGGATGCCATTGGTAGGGTCCTAGCTGAAGATGTCTACGCCCCTTCTGATGTACCTCCCTTCGATAGGAGTTTAGTTGATGGTTATGCTGTGTGTGCTCTTGACGTTGCGAGAGCGCAGGAGGATAGACCTGTACCTCTGAGGGTTATCGCTCGTATTGGTGTTGCTTCTCAACCACCTACCTTCAGTAGAGGTGAATGTGTTGAAGTAGCAACTGGTGCACCTATACCGTACCCAGCAGATGCTGTAGTACCTGTTGAGTATTGTGATGAAGTGAGTAACGATACTGTATTCATTCGCCGTAGAGTGGCACCTGGTGAGAACATTGATTTTGCCGCTTCAGACGTTGTCAGAGGGCAGCTACTTGCTGAGAGAGGTACGGTTATTACTCCAGCACATGTAGCGTTATTTGCTGCAACAGGTATCAGGAAGGTTAAGGTATTTCAGCGCGTTCGTGTTGCTATCATAGCAACAGGTAGGGAAATTCGACCTCCAGGAACAGAGCTGGAATCTTGGTGTATATACGATGTAGATACTTACCTACTAGCTTCATTACTCACTAGCAGGAGGTGTTTCACTTACGTACTCAAAGGTATTGTCCCTGATGAGGTTAGTAAGCTCAAAGCAGTTTTAGACGAAGTACTTGATGAAGTGGATGCAGTTCTCATCATTGCTGGTACTTCAGCAGGGGTAGATGACATAACCTACAGAGTACTAAGTCAGTATGAACCAGGCATAGTAGCTCACGGTGTTAAGCTTAGACCTGGTAAGCCAACTATTGTAGCTGTGGTAGGTGATAAGGTAGTTTTTGGTCTACCAGGTTTCCCAGTATCATGCTACATAGCCTATAGGCTAGTTGTTGAGCCAGTTCTCATGAAGCTTGCTGGTGCGAGATTCTCTTCAGAAGGACCTACTGTGAGAGCTAGGTTACTAACAGAAGTGAGGGGAATAATTGGTTTTAGACGTGTAGTGCCAGTAGTAGTGAGTAGACGTGGAAATGAATTACTTGCGTACCCAATACCGATCAAGAGTAGCTCGATAGCTCACTTTCTCTCTTGTGATGGTTTTATCCTTACTGAACCGAGTACTGAAGTCATTAAACGCGGTACGTTGGTTGACGTAATTCTCATAAATCAGCAACTTAGCATAAGTGACGTACTGTACATCGGTAGTCACTGTCCGTTAGCTGAGAGGATCCTTAGAAAGGTCCTAGGTCCTAATGTAAAGCTGATTTACGTAGGTAGTTTAGGAGGTCTTAGAGCACTTCTCCATGGTGGCTGTGATGTGGCTGGTTCACATCTCCTAGATCCGGAGACTATGGAGTTCAATGTACCGTACGTACGTAGGTTAGGTCTACGTGATGTCGTTGTCGTTAGAGGTTACGTTAGGGAGCAAGGTTTCATATTTAGAAGGGATCTGGCGGGTAAGGTGAGCTCATTCAGAGATATAGTGGATTTGGGTTTGAGATTTGTAAATAGGAATCGAGGTTCCGGTACTAGAGTACTGATCGAGGAGATCCTACGTAAAGAAGCTGAGGAACTAGGTATGGAGCCTAAGGAACTAGCTTCTAGGATTAAGGGATTCCACGTAGAGTTCACTACTCATGAAGCTGTTGCAATTGCGATAGCACAGGGTAGAGCAGATGTTGGATTCGGTATAAGGTACGTAGCTGAGAAGTATGGTCTAGGCTTCAAGTACGTAGCAGATGAGGTTTTTGACTTAGTCATCAGTAGATCAGCTATGAGCGAGAAATACATTAGGAATGTGGTAGAGTTCATGGGTAGTTCCGCATTTAAAGAATTAATAAGGGAGTACTCGGGTTACAAGGTGCATAGGGATACTGGTACCGTGATCTTTGAAGCCTAGCAATTGCGTTAATACTTATTTTTTACATTGTAGCTTGGTCTATGTTGTGAGTGCTTGAAGGAGGACAGCACCATGGTACTCATCGATGTATATGGTAGACCTCTAACTCATATGAGGATCTCCATTACCTCTAGGTGCAACTACAGGTGTTTCTTCTGCCATAGAGAAGGTGAGAGCTATGGTACTGACTTACTAAGAGTTACTGATTTTGAGATCCTTGCTGAAGCTGCTAAGAGGTTGGGTATTAAGTACTTCAAGTTAACTGGTGGTGAACCACTTATTAGACCTGATGTAGTAGATATTGTGAGGATCTTCAAGGTTAGAGGTCTTGGTGAGGTATCGCTGGTAACAAATGGGTACTACCTACCTAACTACGTTCGTAGCTTAGTTGATGCTGGTCTAGATAGAGTCAATGTTAGTATTCACTCGCTAAGTAGAGAGAAGTACAGAGTTGCTACAGGTGTCGATGCCTTGAATAGAGTACTCCACGGTATAGAATTAGCTCTTGACCATGGATTGAGGGTTAAGGTTAATGTAGTTGCTTTACGAGGGATTAACGATAACGAGTTAAAACATATGATTAACTACTTCAGTGAGAGAGGTATTAATGTAGCTATCATAGAGTTAATACCTCTAAATCTCAACCCTACAGTCTTCAGTAGGTACTATGTGAGCTTAAGAGATCTAGCACTTTACCTCGAGAAGGTAGCTACTAAAGTCCTTAGAAGAGAACTTCACAATAGACCTGTATACATACTCCCTACAGGGACAAGAGTTGAATTGATAATGTCTTACAGGAATCCGGAGTTCTGTTCACGTTGTACAAGGATAAGGGTGACTCACGATGCTAAGCTAAAGACTTGTCTCTTTCGAGAACCTGAAGTTGATCTAGCACCCGTACTCTACTCAAATCTTTCTCCTGAGGAGAAGGTTCTTGAGGTTATGAAGAGGATAGAGGTAGCTAATAAGTTGAGAAGACCATACTTCACGAGGTGAATGCGTATGTGTGTCAAGATGGTTGATATTAGTTCTAAGGAGGTTACTTACCGAGAAGCTATTGCAGAAGGTAGGATAAGACTTAGACCAAGCACACTGGAGCTTATCAAGAAGGGACAGGTAGAGAAAGGTGACGTTATCTCAGTGGCAAAGATAGCAGCTATCCTCGCTGCTAAGAAGACTTCGGAGCTAGTACCCCTCTGTCACCCAATACCTATAACGAGTGTTGATACCGATATTGAGATACGAGAGGAGACCTGTGAAGTAGTGGTTAGGTGTAGGGTCAAGGCTATTGCTAAGACAGGTGTTGAAATGGAAGCGCTTGTAGCGACAGCAATGGCGTTAATAGCGATTTGGGATATGGTCAAGAAGTATGAGAAGGATGAGAGCGGACAATACCCCTATACTGAGATCACGAGTATCAGAGTACTGGAAAAGCAGAAGAAATTCATGAACGTACAGAATACGGCCTAGACCACTATCTCCTTCTTAATACCCTTCGACTTATAAAACTCGACAATTTCCCTTAAGACAGAAAAACCAACCTGCCTGCTCTCAGCTATAACAGCAACGTGAATAATGAAGTCACCAGGCATCAACTCACCAAGTGAGAGAGCAGCTACAATAGAGCACCTACGTTCACTAGCTAACTTTCTACAAAAATTCTCAAATTCTTTCACATCAATCTCCACACGAAGAGACTTAACGATCCTTTCACCAACTCTCTCCTTGACAACACCTGTAAACGAAACAACACAACCCGAACCTCTAGTCAATGAGTAGACAACCCTATTGACTGCAAGCAAATCCTGTACCCTCAACCTATCTCTAACAAATACAATGCAATTACCTATCTCCCAATGTTTAACACCACGAAGTAAATCAAGGATATGTCTAGAAATCTCAATGATTATCTCACGAAGAGCTAATGACACAGCTTCAGGACTACCTGGAATCACGTACACAATAGAATTACCAACAACACCAGCTACAGCCCGAGAGAGAACAGCCCTAGCACCAACCTGCCTAAGCGATACATATCGAAAGTACTCACCAAAACCACTTAACTCCCTATCAAAGAGTGGCTTAACAGCCTCAACACTCACATCCCAAACACCAACACCAGTACCACCACAAACAACAACAACATCACCTAAACGACAACCCTCAACAACAGCCCTCCTAATCTCAGCAACATCATTAGGCACATAGAGCACTTCAGTCAGCACAACATCAGGAAAATCCCTCAGCACTTCACGAACACAATCAGCAACCCTATCCCTTGAACGATCTAGATAAACAACATCACTAACAACAACCAAGACTAACTTCATCGAACTACCTCCTCAAGACACCAACTAACAAACCAACTAAAAAACCAAGAGTTAGAGGACCTACAACCAAGAGACCCAATACATGAAGGAACCTAAGCACAACATCCTTGACCTTCACAGCATAAAGACCAAGCTCTTTCAACACCTGCTCAACACTACCACCAAGAGACCAAACATTGAGAACAGTACCAAGAACAAAAATAGCAATTAAAGCGAGTAAGTACTTAGCAACCCTAACCATTAGGTACCCAAGAGCAAAACCAAGAGCAAACTGAATGAGAGCAACAATCACTACACGAGGATTGGTGAGTACAGAGCTAAGTAACTCAAGAACCATAGTAACACCGAGAAACTAAATAAATCAAGTGCTCAATATATAGGTAAAGCCAAGAGAATGGTGATAAACACCATGAAGAGACCAAAGAAGATAGATAAGAGATGTGAGATCTGTCCAATAGGACCTTCGGAATGCATTAGGAGAATAGAGGAGAAATACGGTAGAAGACCAATCAAGCTGAGACCTGTACACCCATGGACGTTAGACTGGTGTCCATATATAAGAGGTTTTAGACCACAATCACAGGAGAAACAAATACAAAAGGTGTAGTACGTGTTCTCATACCTCGTAGTCAGCGATCACATAGCAGACGCAGAGAAGTTAATTAAACAGATAGAGGAGAGACATCTACCGAGAACAATAGTCATAACACTACAGCAAGAGAAGACAGAGAGCACGCTAAGCACAAGCTCCCTACAACATAGGATCTGCATCCACATACTCTCACTAGATAGAGGCTTCATCAAATTACTAGCGGATGTTCTAGCGATAGTGAAGTCAGCAATAGAGCAAAACCCAGTACTCGATATACTGTGCACACCAGGCATACTAACTCCCTTACTCCTACTATCACTCGTAATCCTACTACAGAGAGGCTACAAACCACTAGCTAAGATAACAATTATGGAGAAGAGCAAAAAGCTAGAGTTCTATGTATGGCAGCTAGAGCACGTACTTAAGCTAAGTAGTAGATACACATCAGAACTAGCAATTAAACTCTGTAAATTCATTAGCAAGTGGTCAATACCACTAGAAACAGAACTAGAAGACCTAGTCAAACAGGTAGAGGATTTAGGTCTAGGGAAAAGAGCGGGGGACATGTTAATACTCACAGATCTGATATACCTACTCTACGTACTTTCATCATAGAGAACTTGTGAGAACTTGTGTAGGGAGCCGAGGGCGTAGAGGCAACCCCCTGGTTAGGGGTACCTTAGCCCTCGGCCCCCCTCCACACTACTGAGGTACTCCTTAAATACCTTGTTGTTTCGTGACGATTTTACGTACTTCATAATCACTACAGCTATTATCACTGTGAGGATTGGTGCTAAGGTTAAAGCTGCTATGTAGGTTATTTGCTTCGTCTCCTCTACTTTGTGGCTCTCTAATGCAGTACCTCTATATTTTGTCTTTGTTGAGATCTCTTTTCTGATCTTAATTATTTCATCTAGATTTCTCAAGGTCTTTCTAATTATTGTGATGAGTACTTGAGAAGTTTCCTCGCATACTTTCTCTATTTCCTCTTTAGATACTGGATTGTATATTTGGAAGTAGTCTTCCTTACCTTCACCATGATAGATCTCATATATTAGCGATAGTGCTCTTTTAGTGGGTTCTACGCCTAGGTAGGTCCACCAAATAGCTTCTCCAGAAGGAGCTGTTAGCACTACCTTTATACTTAGTGATGAAGCTACTTCATGAATCAATTCCTTAAGTACTTTGTCACGTACACTATTCTCATATGGTACTAGTATAAGCTTAATACCTGAATGGAGATCAATATGGAGCACCACATCTCTACTCTCAACATACCTCATCAATGCTCTAGTCTCGGGTTCAGATGCTGGTTTAGGTCCTCTGTACGTTACCGTACCATATACACATTTCTCTGTATACTTTGTTAACCAGTACTGTGGGAAGTTTCTGTTGAGATCTACGTACCTAGCATTACATCTAGAGTATAGGAAGAGGAAGTTTGGTGGTTGAATTTTCGCACGTTCAACACCATCAGGATTTAGCATTGGTATGAATGCTATAGCTACATTGCATCTAATTAATTCTTCTCGAAAGCTTGTATTGTTCAGAACTAGAGAGCATAGTTTCTTGAGCGTGTGTAGACAGGTAACTGCTGTGATAACTTCATCACCGTGAATGCACGCAGTAATCAGTATCGTATAACGTGCCCCAGGATTTAGCTCAACTACGTAGATTTCACGTCCAAGAACTGAGTGACCTATTACGTTAACGTGAACTAAATCTCGATACCTACGCTCTAGCTCCAGTACGAAATCTCTCAACCTATACCAATCAATTAGTATGGAGTACTCACTAATTCTCCACTTTACATTAGTCGCAATGAGCTTTAGCCTCAGTACTCTACCATGAAGTCTAAGTGTACCTTCCACGAAGATACCTGAAAACTCGTCAAAATACATGACATCACTACCATTACTCAACATCAAGCACCTAAGAAGCATCACTCGCTTACCCTTAATCCTCGGAATACCCTTGACAGGGTAACTCACTTCACCAATTCGCAAGACCTTAGTAACCACACCATAGACTCTAAACCTAGTCCCATTGTACAAAGCAATCGTGTCCCCTATATTCAATCCCTTCGGTATAGCTAGAGGATAGAAGTACCAGAATAACTTACCTGAAAAGGAACTAAATGTACGCGACCTCAAATTTAGAACTCCTGAGTAACTCTCAATTACACGACCTGTACGTGCATTCACGAGATAGATCAACACATAGAGGAGTGGTTCAGAGAAGTACCTAGGCGGTTGCTCAGTAATCAACACAAGTACGTACTCATTAGCACTATACATGACTACAATACCAGGACCCAAGTCAATACTAGAGACGTAGGTACTCATTACAGCACCAGGTGACTCCTCCCCGTTACAGATAATCGGCTCAACAACACCTACATTAAGTACAAGGAAAAGACATAAAAGAGCTAGAGTGAGTAGTGAGCTAGATTTCAATACAGTTCACCAAAATCTAACTCAACTAGGAAGTACTTATCCATAGCGTCAGATAGAGGTATAGAGAAAAACTCTTCTCCTAAACTACAGCATAGTAGTGATGAACGCAGTCAACGCTGATAGGTGATGTGTGCTAGGTCCTCTGAGCACGTAGTGCATTAACTACGAAGTCCCTATACCCTTGATCTCTCTCGAGGATTACTACATACCTACGATCCTCAATACCTCGAACTAAGTCAAATACAGTAATTCTCCCACTTCGCTCTAGAGCATAGAGCATTGGGTAACTAATCTCGCTCTCTTCAAGAACTCTAAACTCGAGAGCATCCCTAGAGAAACCAACTACCTCCTCAATGATGGAGATTGCATGAAGCTTATCAGCACCTAGCTTATCAACTACCTCCTTACGAACAACATCAACCCTCCTAACAGGTGATAGATGTGGTATCATGAACATTCTAAGAATTGAGGAAAGCGATATAGACCTAAGAAATCTAAACACCTTCGACCTATAGCACCCAAACTCCTCAACTAAATCAACATAGAGACCCTTAATCAATGAAAGAACATCAACACCCCGTAACTTACCACCAAAGACAATATACGGGACATTCTCATCAATCTTACAAACAATACCCTCAACATCAACCCCTCTACGAAGACAGAAAAGGACATACCACCCATTTCTCAACACCTCAAGAAGAGATGTATCAAACACCAAGTCACAGAACCTAGCAGAATTCCCACACCCAACAACATACTTAACACGAAGCAACCTATGTAGCAACACAACGTGCTTAACAACACGAATACCATACCTCGTAAATAAGCTACGTATTGAGTCCTCATCAACCCTGATAACTAAGTCCATACAACCACCAGCACCAACACATAGATCCCTATATCTAATATTTACTACTGTACCATGTCACTGTAACGTATGTAATTTAGAGAACTTTTATATAATCCTTTTGTCATGGAACTAAAAAGTCAATGAGAGGAGGTAAATCATTCATGAGAAGTAGGAAAAATATCGCCTTGTCTAAAGTACTGATTGCTGTAGCAGTAGCGGTGATCATAGTCATTGCTGCAGTAGCATTGATACTGCTAACACCAAAGACACCACCAGCACCACCTGCAGCTAAAAAGCCAGCAGCTAAGCCTGAAGAGGAAAAACCTGCTGTAACACCACCAAAGAAGCCACCAGCAAAACCTACCGTAGCTAAGAGAATCCTCGTCATAGCTTACAAGAACGCTACGAAGCTGCCCAAGGACAAGTTAGTGCCATACTCAACGATATCACCTAGCTTCTACAGCAATCTAACACTAGATGCATTGATTTGGGCTGGTAGATACACGACAAATCCTGAGTGGAGAGAGGTCATCTACAAGGTCATTCAGAAGGTAACGAACTACGAGCTACCACTGATATGGGTAGCACAGCTTAAGAGACCTAGAGTGTACTGGGAGTGGGTTAAGGGAATTTACTTCCACCCAACACTGGTATTCAGGATCAATCACCTAGAGAAAGACCCAACAGCACCAGAACCAGGTATCTTCAGAGTAGGTGCAACGGAGGAACCACATAGCCTAGACCCAGCAGTTAGCTACTGGGGCTTTGACTGGTGGATAATGCACCAGATATATGACAAGTTAGTGACCTATGAGAAGGAGGAGACGAAGTACGTAGTACCCTGTCTAGCTGCTGCATGGGCTCATACAGAGAATGCTACAGTGTGGTTCTTCGTTATCAGAGGTGGTGTAGTATTCTACGATCCATGGGAGAACAAGACTTATCCACTTGAACCAGAGGACGTAGTTTACTCACTGAGGAGAGTAGTCATAATGCATCAGGATCCATGCTGGTTAATAGAGACGTTCATTGATGTAAATAAGTGTGCTGTTGTACCACTCGAGAAATTTGAGAAGATCATAGCTAAAGGTTTGGTAACTGAGTTCAAAGATAAGGTAGCTACCGTTAAGTCCCTAGACGAGTTACTGAAGTTCTTCGGTTATGAAGGTAAGATAGCTGGTGTTGTGAAGTTGGTACTGAAGTCACCATACCCAGCAATACTCAATATACTAGCTACATCACCAGCAAGTATAGTATGTAAGGACGTTGTTGAAGCTCACGGTGGTATCAAACCTGGTGAGATCAATCCATGGGTGTATGAGCACCCAGTGGGTACAGGACCGTACTACCTAGTTAAGTGGGTACACAAGCAGTACCTAGAGCTCAGAGCTAACCCATACTACTGGGGTAAGGACAAGCCAAAGATCAAGAAGGTGATTATCAAGCTAATTCCAGAGGATGAGACTAGAATAATGTTGTTGAAGAAGGGTGACCTAGACTATGCAGCAGTACCACCATCGCTGCTATTCAAGGTCAAGGGTGTCACACTGAAGTACGGTGGTAAGACATGGAAGCTAGTGATTAAGGAGCAGGAAACACTCGTCATAGACTACATAGTACCAAATTGTGAGAGAGAACCAATCAACATACTTGAGGTGAGACAAGCACTAGCATTCGCAACACCATATGATCAGATCATAAAGGTCGCACATGGCGGACTAGCATTCAAGGCATATGGAGTAATACCAAAGGGTATGTTTGGATTCCAGTGTGATGACGTCATTGACTACAAGTACGATATTGAGAAGGCTAAGGAATTGCTGAAGAAGGCAGGAATAGACCCAACAAAGTACACGATCACGATACTGATCTGTGAAGGCTATAAGGAGTTCCAAGACATGGCAACAATACTACAGGCAGCATGGTCACAGCTAGGTTTCAAGGTGAAGATACAGGTACTATCGAGACCAGTGTTCAACCAGAAGATAATGACTGGAGACTTCGACATTAACTTACTAGGATGGGGTCCAGACTACATAGATCCAGACGACTACGCAGGGCCTCTCTCATATGGTGGTTACCGGTTTACTGAAGTGAAGGTGTACGAAGTCAAGAGTCTTGAGGAAGCTGCTAAGTACATAAAGCTAGAGACGGCTAAGAAGTTAACGTACCATGATTGGCTCGTAATAGTAGGTGAAGCAAGAGGGTAACCCTCCTAACCTCTTTACTAATTAAATTTTTGCGAAACTCTTTTATACTATTCACAATTGTATGTTTAGCTAATGATGGATTTGGTGATAATCCATGGGTGAATTGAAGTACTACCTAATCAGGAGGTTGCTCACATTTATACCCACGATCATTGGAGTTACTCTTCTCACATTCCTCATAGCTAGAGTCATACCAGCTAACCCAGCTGTTCTCTGGGCTGGTGGTATAAAGGCGAAACCAGAAGTTGTCCAGCTGCTCATTAAGAAGTACCATCTAGATAAGCCACCACACATTCAGTACTTTTACTACCTTAAGGACATATTTACTGGTCACTGGGGTATCTCACCTGTAACACATAGACCAGTCATAGCCGATATAGCTACGTACTTTCCTGCAACAGCTGAACTAGCACTCTTCTCACTATTTGTCACAATCTTCATTGGTATACCTCTCGGTGTGATATCTGCGCTTAAGAAAGATACCTGGATTGATCACGTGGTCAGGATCATAGCTATAAGCGGCGCCTCCATGCCGGTATTCTGGCTCGGTATAATACTTCAGTGGATCTTCTACTACAGTCTAGGTCTACTACCAGCTACAGGTCGAGGGATTCCACCAAGGATAACCTACACAGGTCTATACCTACTAGATAGCTTGCTATGTGGTGACTTCGAGGCTTTTCGGAGTAATCTACAGCACATAATACTCCCCGGATTCACACTTGCATATCCATGTATTGGTCTTGTTGCTAGGATTACCAGAAGTAGTGTCCTCGATGTGTTATCAGCTGACTTCATAGATTACGCACGCATACGTGGTCTCAAGCCTAGTTTCGTATTTAGACATGTATTCAGGAACGCATCTATACCAATAATAACAATACTTGGTCTTCTCTTCGGTTCACTCCTCTGTGGTGCTGTAATTACTGAGACCGTATTCTCTTGGCCTGGTCTAGGTACGTACACTGTCGCCGCTATATCGAACATAGATTACCCAGCTATAATGGGTGTTACCTTGATAATTGGGCTAGTTTACGTTACGGTAAATCTAATTGTTGATATCCTGTACGCAATTATCGATCCGAGGATTAGACTATGAGGCTGCTTCATATCCTTCACAATTGGAGGAAGAGGAATAGAGCTAGATTACGTGAGTATAAGCTAATGTTCACAGCACTAACTAGATCACCTACAGCTATCGCTGGTCTAGTGCTCTCGATGTCGTTTATCATACTCGGGATCGTAGGCCCCTACATAGCACCGTACAACCCCATCGAGATAGACTTCGAGAAGATGCATGAACTTAGACTCCAACCACCTTCGTGGGAGCATCCATTTGGTACAGATGAGTTCGGTAGAGATCTATTCAGTAGAGTGCTGTGTGGTGCTAGGATATCTCTCATGGTGGCTATAGTTGTGTTGAGTATAGCTATTCCCCTAGGTATTGTACTGGGTCTCATAGCTGGTTACTTCGGTGGTGTAGTTGATGAGGTAATTATGAGGGTAACCGATGTATTCCTGTCATTTCCAGGACTCATACTGGCTATTGCCTTCAGTGCTGCATTTGGTGCAAGTATTTGGTCCGCTATGGCTGCTATAGCATTGGTCTGGTGGCCACCCTATGTCAGAGTTGTTCGTGGTCAAGTGCTACAGATTAAGGAATCTCTATTCGTTGAAGCTGCTAAGGCTCTTGGTCTCAATCCGCTGAAGATAATGTTCAGGCACATTCTTCCAAATGCTCTTACTCCTGTCATAGTGTTAGCTACGTTGGATTTCGGTAGTGTGATACTGGTAGCTGCAGCACTGTCCTTCATTGGTTTGGGTGCTCAACCACCAACTCCTGAGTGGGGTAGGTTAGTTGCTGATGGTAGAGCTTACTTTCCTGAGAAGTGGTGGTATGTGTTCTTCCCTGGTCTAGCTATATTCCTTACAGCACTTGGTTGGAATCTCCTTGGTGATGCGCTTCGTGATGTACTTGATCCTCGTTATAGGAGGAGATTAGAGTTCAAAGAGAGGAGGGGTAGGTAGTGAGTGGTGAGGTTCTCTTAAGAGTTGAGGATCTACGAGTCTACTTCTACACCTATGCTGGTGTAGTGAAGGCTGTCGATGGTATTGACCTAGAGGTGTATCGTGGTGAGAGTTTTGCCCTTGTTGGTGAGACTGGTTGTGGCAAATCTACGGTAGCTAGAGCAGTTCTCAGATTGATACCACCACCAGGTAGGATAGTGTCAGGTAGAGTTTTCTTCGAGGGTAGAGATCTCCTGTCACTTCCTGAGAAGGAGTTGAGAGCTATTAGAGGAGCTGATATAGCGTATATCTGTCAAGATCCGAGTAGTGCACTTGATCCTCTATACACATGTGGTTACCAGATTTCTGAGACCATAGTATCGCACCAAGGTGTTGTTAAGTGGAGAGATGCGTGGATGTACGCACTTAAGCTATTAAAGCAAGTAGCTATTCCTGAAGCGGAGAAGCGAATTAAGAACTACCCTCATGAGCTATCTGGTGGTATGAAGCAGAGAGTCGTAATCTCTATGTCTATAGCTAATAGACCTAAGCTACTCATAGCTGATGAACCAACAACAGCTCTTGACGTAACCATACAAGCCCAGATCATGGACCTCATAATGGAGTTAAAGAAGCTCTACAACACAACGCTACTACTCATAACACATAACCTAGGTCTAGTAGCTGAGTACTGCGATAGAGTTGCTGTCATGTACCTAGGTAAGATTGTTGAGGTAGCTGATGTATATACACTATTCGAGAAACCCCTACATCCCTACACTCAGGGCCTACTCAAGGCAATACCTAATCCACTAAAGAGGGTAGAGCGACTATACTCGATACCTGGTATGATACCTAGTCCAGTGAATCTACCTCCAGGTTGTAGGTTTAGACCTAGGTGTCAATTTGCGAAGGATATCTGTGCAAGGGAGGAACCACCAATGATTGAGGTCGAACCTAATCACTATGTTGCTTGTTGGATGTATGCTAAGAGGTGAGGTATGTGGATCCAATAGTTGTTGTTGATAATCTCAGGAAGTGGTTCCCGATAAAGAAGCTCTTCTTCACAAAGGGTTGGGTTAGAGCTGTTGATGGTGTATCGTTCATCATACGTGAGGGAGAGACCTTTGGTCTAGTTGGTGAATCGGGTTGTGGTAAGTCAACTCTAGGTAGGTTGATTGTTAGGTTACTTGAACCGACAAGTGGTACTGTGTACTTCGAGGGTAAGGATGTATTTAGGTTAAGGGGTAGGGAGTTGAAGGAATTTAGAAGGAAGGTGCAGATAGTGTTTCAAGACCCCTATAGCTCACTTAACCCCAGGATGATGGTCTTTGACATAGTTGCTGAAGCTATTAAGGCTACACAGCAGGAAATTCCTGAAGATATGGAAGACTACGTTGCTTCTATCCTCGAGAAGGTAGGTCTCTCTAGAGAACACCTCTATAGGTATCCACATGAGTTCAGTGGTGGTCAAAGACAGAGGATTGCAATAGCTAGAGTCCTTGCTGTAAGACCTAAGTTCATAGTCCTAGATGAACCAACATCATCACTAGATGTCTCAGTACAGGCGCAGATACTGAACATGCTGAAGGACTTGCAAAAGGAACACAACTTCACATATCTCTTCATATCTCACGACCTAGCTGTTGTCAAGTACATGAGCCACAGAATAGCTGTCATGTACCTAGGTAAGATTGTTGAGATAGCTCCATCAGATGAGATCTTCGAAGCACCTCTACACCCCTATACTCAAGTCCTTCTCTCATCAATACCCATACCAGACCCCAAGATAGCTAGGTCAAGAATGAAGCTAAGACCAAAAGGCGAACCACCAAGTCCAATAAATCCACCGCCTGGTTGTAGATTCCACCCAAGATGCCCGCAAGCATGCTCTCTCTGTGCAAGAGAGGAACCACCACTCATTGAGATAGAACGTGATCACTACGTAGCCTGCTGGCTCTATGCTAGGAAGTAATTGATTACTAAGACTCATCTCTTTAACTGCTTAATTATGAGTAGTAGGAATAAGGTTATATAGGGTTTCCACTCTTAGTGTTTAGGTGATTACCATTGATGTCAAGGGTAAGGTAGTGAAGGTTGCAGTCTCGGGTTTCGGTACAGTGGGTAGGGCATTTATTAGGTTACTGATTGATGTAGGTTTTAACACAGTTAAGAGGTGTACTGGTGCTGAAATATCTATCGTTGGTATCGTTGATTCGAGAGGTGCTGTTATAAAAGAGAGTGGATTCACCTATAGTGAACTCTCTGAGATACTCAAATTGTCTCGAAGTGCTGTATCTACATACCCTACCTATGGTAAGCCGGGAGCAACTACACTTGATGTCATTGATGTAACTCAACCCGATGTAGTTATCGAGATTACACCGGCAAACTATGTAACTGGTGAACCAGGTTTAAGGCATATTGAAGCTGCGCTGTCTAGGGGTATTCACGTAGTTACCTCAAATAAAGCACCTCTAGCACTGAGGTTTAGATACTTGATTAATCTAGCTAAGAAACACGGTGCACTACTCAGGTACTCAGCAACTGTCATGGCTGGTACACCGGTACTCGATTTGCTAGGTCATACTCTGTGGGTTCAGGGCATCAAGCTAATTAAGGGTATACTCAATGGTACTACTAACTACATCTTGACCTCAATGTTTGTTGAGAGGAGAAGCTTTGAAGAAGCTCTTAAGGTTGCACAGGAGAGGGGTTTTGCAGAAGCTGATCCATCTCTTGATGTAGATGGTTGGGATCCTGCAGCTAAGCTAGTGATCTTAGTCAATACTCTTCTCGGTACAGATTACAGGGTTCACGATGTTGAGAGGATTAGTTTGAGGGAAGTTAGTAAGCTAGATGTTGAGGAGCTTAAGAGTAAAGGTAAGGTTGTGAAGTACTTAGCAAGTGCTGCACTCGAGAAGAGTGGAGTTAAGGAGCTGTGTGTTAAGCCTACTGTCGTGTCCTGTGATGATCCACTAGCTAGTGTTGATTGGGAGTACAATGCTGTGTTGATTGAGACTGGTATTGGGAATAGGGTTTTCCTGAAGGGTATTGGAGCTGGTGGTTTACCCACCGCATCTACCATACTTAGTGATCTTGTTCAGGTACTACTAGGGAACTGGTACCCCTGTCTTGGAGGTGATGATGAGTGAGCATCCTAGTTGTTAAGATTGGCGGGTCTCCTCTGAGATCTCCCAGTGACTACTGTAGGATTGCTGAATCAATCAAAAAGCTATACGAAGGTGGTTACAAGCTAGTTGTTGTGGTATCAGCTATGAAGGGTAGTACTGATGAACTTCTAAAGCTCTCTCACGAGGTTAGTGGTGGTAGTCCAGATGCTGAACTACTCGATGAAGTACTTAGCTTTGGTGAGAGATTGAGCGCTAGATTGCTTGCACTTGCTCTCAAATCTAGAGGTGTGCCAGCAGTGATCTTGGATCCAGCTGATACCGGTACGTGGCCTATAGTAACTACTGGTGAGCATCTTAGAGCGAAGCCAATTCTTGAGGTGACTGTATCTAGGGTAAAGGAGGTCGTTCCCAAACTTCTAGAGAGGAGTGTTGTCATAGTACCGGGGTTCATTGGGGTGAGCCACAGTGACTTTAAGGTAACGACACTAGGGAGGAATACATCGGACGTAACTGCTGCGCTCATAGCGTATGCATTAGGGGCTGAGTACTTAGTACTGACTAAGGATGGTGAGATACATGTCCATAACGTAGGTAGTAGTGCATGTCTTGAGAAGGTGCCTGTAGAGTACCTTAAGGTAATGGTTAACTATGGTTCAAGGGTAGTACACCCAGCTACTCTAGACTACGTATCCTCTAGTATGAAGTTAGTTGTGACATCACCAGATAAGTTACCTGAACTTAAAGGTAGCTACGTAGAGATCCATGAGAAACCGAGAGTACTCACGTACAGTAACCTGAGCTTACTACTCTGTATCGGTGTTCTCGATGTGGGTACACTTCTAGCTACGATAGTGAGAGGAGCTAGAGATATTGTAGATGTGATCCTAGAACACGAGTCAGTGGTGACTTTGCTGAAGTGTAGTCCAAGTAGAGAGCTAGTGAGTGAAATTTTGGAGAGAGGTCTTGCAAAGCTCCTCAGAATTATCGAGAACTGCTCCCTAGTTATTGTCAGTAACCTGACATATAGTAAGGTGTGTAGTCTTCTTGAGAGAATTCGAGACCTACTATATGAGGGTAAGGTGTACCACGTATCGATAACCAGATTTAGCTTGAAGCTAGTGACTAATGATACCCATGTGAGGGACGTTCTCAGTATTGTAGAGGAGGTGATTGAATGAGTAAGCTCAAGGTTGGTATCCTAGGTGCTACAGGTCTTGTAGGTCAACTAATGACGTACTACCTATCTAGGCATCCATGGTTTGAGGTCATGTACCTAGGCGCATCGAAGGCATCAGCTGGGAAAAAACTCCGTGAAGTAGTACAGGAGAAGTACGTACCAAAACCAATACCTGATGAGGTGGGTGACCTAGTAGTTGAGGAGATTGTTCCTGAGAAGATACCTAAGGAACTGGATATCGTGTTCTCCGCACTACCACCCAACATTGCTAAGGACATAGAGATAGAGCTAGTTAAAAGAGGATTTACCGTGGTATCAAACGCTAGTCCCTACAGACTTGACTCAGATGTACCACTAATAAATCCTGAAGTCAATCTCGATCACTTAGAATTGCTGAAGCTACAAGAGAGGAATAGAGGTTGGAGAGGTAAGTTAGTGAAGAATCCAAACTGCACAGCAGCAATCCTAACCCTAGCACTCAAACCAATACTAGATAACTTCGGTATTAAGAAAGTCATAGTTGCAACCATGCAATCAGTTTCAGGTGCTGGATACCCTGGAGTATCTAGTCTAGATATAATAGACAACGTAGTACCTTACATACCGAATGAGGAGGAGAAGGTAGAGAATGAAAGTAGGAAGATACTTGGTAAGCTAACTGGTGAAGGTATTGAGTGGGCTAACATAAGGATCTCAGCAACCTGTACGCGCGTTCCAGTTCTTGAGGGTCATCTAGAGACAGTGTTTGTTGAGACCGAGAAAGACTGTTCCATTGAGGAGATAACTAAGGTACTTGAGGAATTCCGTGGACCTCCACAAGAGATGAAGTTACCAACAGCTCCTGAAAAACCCATAGTTGTAAGGTACGAGGTGAATAGACCACAACCAAGACTAGACAGGTGGATCTACGAAGGTATGGCAGTTGTCGTTGGACGAATTAGAAAGGAAAGCGCTTTTAAAAAGGGAGTAAAATTCGTATTACTTGGTCATAATCTGGCTAGAGGTGCTGCTGGAATAGCAGTCCTCATAGCTGAAGCAATGGTTAAGCTAGGTTACATCTAGTAGCTACTCCTTCAGTTCTTCCTCAGTCCTCCTCCTCTTTACAGCTCTATCAAATAAGATCCAGTTCCTATACCACTCCTCATTCTCCTTTCTCAAAAGCTCAAGAATCCACTTAGTTAATTCCTTTGCAGTTACGGTATCTCTACCTGACTCAAGTAACCTACCCTCAATAATCTTAGCTATCTTCCTAGCAACATCAACAGGAGCACCGGCCTTGAGACAGCTTACAACAACTTTCTCAGGTATGAACTCTTCCTCACGACCATCCCTCTTAACTACCTTAATCCTCATCCTCTCCCTCAATCAATTGATAAGTAGCTAGTAGGTTATATGTTTTAAGTCAACCTATAGATTAGTCACTAAACTACGTAACTTAGAATTGAAGTGAGGGATGGAATAGAGGTAGGGGTGGTTTAAGTTCTTAATTTCCTAATTGCTTCCTCAGCAGCGTTAACCACGTGGTATGCTATTGGTGATGGTGTGAGCTTTGGATGTGTTCCGAACTGTAGATCAAGTAAGTTAGCAACAGTAGCCTTGTCCTGTATAGCTAGCGCCAGTAAGTTAATCAACTCACCTACCTCCTTACCACCTGCTACCTCTGCACCTATTAGTTGCCCACTTCTCTTCAGGAATAGTAACTTCATAGTTATCTTCCTAGCGTCAGGTATAGCACCTGGATGTCTGTTAACCGTAGTGTATGTCACAGCTAAGTAATCTAGACCTTCCTCCTTAGCTCTCCTCTCGGTGTAGCCAGCAGCACCTAGGCATAGCTCACCAACTTGAGTACTACAGACAAAGACTACACCTGGCATTCTACGAGCTTTAGTTAGCCCAAGTATGTTACTCGCGACAACTCTACCCTCCATAGCCGCTATGGATGCTAACATAGCTATCATCGGCTTGCCTGTGAGGAAATCTCTCTTAATGCTACAATCACCGACAGCGAATATGTTTGGATCACTAGTTCTCAGATACTCGTCAACATCTATAGCACCTAACTCATGAATCTTAAGACCACACTTCTGAGCTAGCTCGACATTTGGTCTAGTACCTACCGAAATAATGACGAGATCACAGGGTATCTCTCTACCATCCTCAAGAACAACAGCCTTAACTCTCTTGTCTCCTCTCAATTCCTTAACCCTAACACCTGTCACGATATTTACTCCACGCTTCTTCAACTCCTCCTCAGCTAATACAGCGAATTCCTCATCGAAATTCAGCAATAGGCAATGTGGTAGCAACTCAACAATAGTAACCTCCTTACCCATAGCAGCTATGTCATCAGCAAACTCAACGCCGACAAACCCACCACCAATGATAACTATTTTACTAGCTTCCTCAATAGCCCCCCTCAACTTCCTCAGATAATCATAGCTCTTATACACGTAAAATACACCATCGAGTTCAGCACCTGGTACCTTAAGTCCCTTAGGTACTGAACCAGTAGCCAGTATCAACTTACCATACTCGATTTCACGTCCACCCTTCAGCTTCACTCTCTTGCCACTCCTATCAATGTCAGTAACCTCATCAATCAGTATCTCAACACCAGCTTTCTTCAATGGATCATCAGGTAGGAGGTTCTTGTCAACAGTACCAAGTGTAGCGAAGATATATGGTGAACCACAAGGAACGATAGCTTTCTCATCCCTTCTAATCAGCAAAACACTCATCTCGGGATAGAGTCTCTTAGTCACTAGAGCACTTGTGTAACCACCAGGCCCACCACCAACTACCACAACATCAACTCTCATGGAGACCCACCAACTGAAGGAAAAAAGCACAGGTGCTAATATCAGTTATACTTACTCTAATTCCAAATTCTCAACCTAGATCTCGTGCACCATTAAGTTGGAATCAGCATTAACTAAGGTACATTACTAAAGTGAAGCGAGAACTAACCTATATCAGCATTGAGATTACTGCAGAATTGATGGGTATGATTTTCCGAGCTTAATGACCCTCTACGAATTATACTCACACTAATTTCAAAGTTTAAAGATCTATGAAGTGAATACTATGTGGAAATTGATATATCGTGTCATTCCATACCTACCCTAGGGATCTATATGAGTGAGAAGGGCTTTAAGAAGATAGCAATAGTCCTAAGTACGGACGAGCACCCTAGTCCCTTTGACATACTGTTCATGTACGATATTGGTGTTGACGCGGTTCTCTACTACGGAAATGTGAACGCGCTGAATAAGGCTAAGTCACTGATTCTCGATGCTATGTTTCCCAGAGGACCTGAAGGTGTTAAGCACACACTACTATTCATAGGTGGTAGAAATATGGACTTAGTCGAGCAGATGTTTGAACTAGCTAAGAAGACTATGTTTGAGCCATTTGTAATGAGTGTTATTGCTGATCCAGCTGGTGCATATACGACAGCTGCTGCGTTAGTGGCTAAGGTTGAGCATGGTCTGAAGACTAAGTTTAACATGGGTATAGAAGGTCTCAAGGTTGTTGTGGTTGGTGGCGCTGGTAGAGTTGGTACTGTAGCATGTAGGTTACTGGCTAAGGAAGGGGCCAATGTGGTGATAGCTGATGTACTTAAGGATGTAGCTAGGAAGAGAGCTGAAGAGATAAATAAGATGGTTGGAGCTGAAAGAGTGAGGGTTGCCGAGGAGTATCCAGAAAAGCTCGCAGAAATCTGTAAGGACGCCGATATAGTATTGACAACAGGACCACCAGGACTACAGCTAGTACCTAAGGACGTCGTGAAGAAAGCTGAGAAGTGTAAGGTACTAGCTGATGTGAATGCAGTTCCACCACTAGGTATTGAAGGTATTAAACCATCTTGGGACTGTAAGGAGTATCCTGAGAAACCTGGGACCTTCGTCTATGGTGCACTAGCTATAGGTAAGTTGAGGAATGAAGTTGAAAAGGAGCTAATAGTGAGAGCGCTCATAAAGGGCGAGAGAGGCTTCTATGGCTACGACGAGGCATTTAAGATAGCAAAGCAACTAGTTGGACTAGCTTGAAATTAAGCTTTCATCCAACCTCTAATCCCTTTCAATCTAAGATAACTGCAGAACCGAGTGCAGTAAGTAGTGTTATCAGATTAGATAGCATTCCACCAAGTATCAAGGCTGGTACTTCTTTCTTCTTTTCAAATCCAAGTACATAACCAGCAATAGACCCGGTCCAAATACCTGAACCTGGGATAGGTAAAGCAACAAATATTACGAGTCCAATGAATCCATACCTATCTACATAGGGTTTTACCTTTCTCCTAACACGGTTTAAGTAGTTGAAGTACATCGACGCTATGGATTTAAGTGAGGATCTCTTACCTAGCTTCCTAATGAGTTGGTCTATGTACTCTATCAACCTGGGTACGAGGAGGGAGAGAATCACGATACCTAGACTAGCTATAGTGAAGGATAGTAGTGGGTGCAATCCCATAGCAATTCCAATCACTAGCGCGTACCTACCTTCAAAGCTAGGTACTAGAGATAGCAGCAACACAGTGAGTATTGACGTGAGTAGGCTAAGATTTGAGAACATGATGTTTCACGTGCTTTAGTCACAAATTCTGTATATCAGTTCCACCAAACTACTAACTTAATTTACCTGTATTCCTAAGGTATTTAATTGGTGAGGTACTTGAGAGCAGCTACAGGAGTTAACTTACTTGACAATATTCTTGAAGGTGGTCTGCCTAGACCTGCTGTTGTGATGATCAGTGGTGATGTAGGTGTTGGAAAGAACTTACTAGCACAGCAAATACTGTGGTATGGTTTAATGTCTGGTGAGAAGTGTATCTACGTGACTATTGATATGTTTCCCGAAGATGTTCTAGAGAGTATGGAGAGATTTGGTTGGAATGTTAGAGAGTACTTTGAACGTGAGCACCTGATATTTGTTGACTGTTTCTCTCCTAGGGTAGGTCACGAGAGTAAGGCTCAGTACGTCGTGGAAAATCCATTTAATGTAGATGAGCTGTTAGAGACTCTATCACTGGCTCAAGCTGAGGTCTATAGTGATGGTTCTTACGGTCGATTAGTGCTATCGCATCTCTCTACGCTTCTCTTTACAATGGATAGAGAACGAATATACCACCTAATGGCTAAGCTACATGCTGAAGCTAGGAAGTACAATGCTATCTACCTTTTAGTTTATACTGAAGGGGTCTTGGATGAGAATACTGAGGTATTCCTAAGGCAGCTACCTGACGTAGTTATTAGGTTGAAGAGATTTTGGAAGAAGGGTAGAGCATATAGAGTTATGTGGATTGAGAAGTGTGTTAAGACAGTGTACTCGAAGGATAGGTATGTGTACAGACAAACAGATCGAGGATTTGAGATAGAGGGTGTTCTAGAGTACCCAACCTAGTACTGTTACGCTACTTGTCTCTCCCCTCCTCTCTACTCTCCTAGGTACCTGAGGTGTTGGCATGGGGTACGGTATGTACTCGATACCTGGTCTACTTGGTTGTGCTTGTGGATATAACTTCATTAATTCATAGACTTCAGGTGGTATGTACTCCCTTATCGGTAACCCGAGTTTCTTCGCTTCTTCAACTGTTAGTGGATAGTCATGTGTCCATTTACCCTCTGTTAGTGCTCTAGCTATTTCCTCTGCTCTTTCCCTTGGTAGCTTATCGCTAAGTAGTCTAATGATTAGTTCTCTAACTTCATTTATTGCCTTCTCAGCTATGTCAGCCATCACTAGTAATTGGTCACTTGCATCTTTACCCTTCATCTTAGCTACCTTGATAACTGATGGAGCTGGTACAGCTAGTCCTTGACCTAGCGTTAGTTGTGGATCAAGGGGTCCCAGTACGGCATCTGGATCCATCCATATCTCATCAGCTGCTAGTGCGATTAGGGTCCCACCGCTCATTGCATAGTGTGGAATAACCACTATTTTTCTACCTGGATGACGTTTAAGGGCCATTGCTATTTGCGCGGCTGCTAGTACTAGGCCACCTGGTGTGTGTAGTATAAGAGCAATTGTCTTGTCTGGTGGTGTTGTCTTAATTGCTCTAATGATTTCCTCTGAATCCTCTATATCTATGTACCTGTAGACAGGTATACCGAAGAAGCTAACTCTCTCCTGTCTATGTATTAGTGTTATCACTCTAATACCGTACTTACGCTCTATCTCGCTAATTAACCTCAATCTCGCGGCTTTTAGTGCTCTATGCTGTAGTGATGGTGTGAAGACTAGAGCTATTAGTAGGAACCAAAAGAGGAAACCGATTAACCAACTAATCTCATCCATGTACTAAACCCTCATTACTCTTAGTTACCTAACTACGTTAATTAAGTTACCTGAGGAGGAGCAATGTGAGGAGTAGTAATAGTAATGCAAGTGTAATGGTTGATACTAGGTACTGTTCGCTCAGTGTGTATGCTAGTGCGAGTGTGGAGAGTGCTATGGATGCTATGACGAGTGATATAGCTCTCTTCTTCAGCTCCTTCATGGGAATTACTTAATTCAGAAGAGTTATTTCTCATTTTCTGGGATCTGCGATGAGTGAGTTAGGTGATGTCATTACGTTAGTAATGGGTGCTGGTGGTGTGGAGACTCAGAAGCTAGTTACCTCACTTATTAGTGATGTTGTTAAGAGGAGACTAGGTCCTCTAGGTCTCGATGACTTTGATGACTCTGCTGTGGTTGAGTTTGGTGAGTTTAAGGTAGCCATCACAGTCGATAGCTACACCATAAAGCCAGTATTCTTTCCAGGTGGTGATATCGGTAAGTTAGCTATCTCCGGTACGATAAATGACTTAGTTGCTGTTGGTGCTCGTCCAGTAGCTGTTTTAGACTCTATTGTTGTTGAAGAGGGGTTTCCCCTAGGTGATTTAGCTAGGATTGCGAAGTCTATCCAGGATATAGCCAATAGGTACAACATAGCTTTGCTCGGCGGTGACTTCAAGGTTATGCCTAAGGGCTCTCTTGATGGAGTTGTTGTGACTATGGTTGGTCTTGGTGTATGTGAGGTTGGTCCTCTATCTGACTCCAATGTTAAGGTAGGTGATAAGATTGTTATCACTGGTCCTGTTGGTGATCACGGTGCTATGGTACTAGCCCATCAACTCAACATGCTTAGTGAGGTCAGTATCAGTAGTGACTGTAGACCACTGTATGAGCTAATTGATGTTATGAAGAGAGTTGGTGGCGTACATGCATGTAAGGACCCTACTAGAGGTGGCTTGGCTATGGCTCTCAATGAGTTTGCTAGGAAATCTAATGTGTGCATAGTGATTTATGAGGAGTATATACCTGTGAGGGAGTCCGTACGTTCGTTAGCTGAGTTAACTGGTGTAGATTACCTTGAGTTAGCATGTGAAGGTCAGATGGTGATGTCTGTTGATGCGGAATTTGCTGATGAATTGATTGAGGAGCTTAAGAGATATGGATTTAGTGAAGCTTCGGTGATAGGTGAGGTAAGGGAGGAGCCTAGAGGGACTGTACTGCTTAGAACAAGTATTGGTAGCGCCAGAATTCTTCAACCTCCAATTGGCGCACCTATACCTAGAATTTGCTAGCTAGGTTATACCATGGCTGGTAAAGTTGATGAGCTACTCAGGAAGATACATGGTCTATATTCAGAGAGTGAGGTGAAGATACTTCACTTCTCAAGCAGTTGTGAGTACCAACTCCTTAAGCATTACCTCAGAGCATATTTACCACAGAATTTAACCATAATGCCAGGGCCAACGTCACCGTACACGTGTTGCACAATAAGTGAGTTACGTAACGTAGCTACATTATGTAGGTCAGGCACTGTACTTTTGTACCCCTCAAGGTTAGGTACTGTTAATCTCCTGAGAGAGCTCGGTAACGTAGTCTCCTTCAGTAATCTAGCAGAAGCGCTTGAATTAGCTAAGAGATTTAGTCATAAGTTAGTCGTTATATTTTATCCCGGATTTGAACCAGAAGTAATTGAGTTAGCTTACTCGATATTGAGAGGTGAAGTTCCTAGCAATGTGAAGTTCTATCTTTCCTGTAGATCTCTCATCACATTCCTAGAGTACTTGATAGCTCGTGAGGGTTCCACCATTAGAGGACTTATTTTTCCAAGAACTTTCAACATTCTTGAGAATCTAAGTGACTTCTCAAGGTTGATCTCCGTGTATAGATGTAAGTACGTGATATCCTCACTTACTTGCTGTACTGATGTGTTACTAGCTATATCAAGTGTATTAGAGGAATTGAGTTCCCTCACCCCTAGTACCTCCACGCCACGTTCTCTAGATGCCGTAATTAATGAGGTGTTTAAACGTTGTGATATACCTTGGTTTGCTATAGGAGAGATACCGCTGAGTGGTTTCTCATTCAGGGATGAGTTCTCAATCTATGATGTTCATCAATACCTACATCTACGCGATGAACTTGATCTCGAAGATTTCCCCCATCTCACCCACTGTAGGGGTGTTATTGAGGGTAGGGAGCTCCCTATATCTTGTCCTCACTTCAATGTGAGATGTAATCCACATAACCCTCTAGGGCTACCTATGGCCATTCCAGACGGCACTTGTAGCATCTGGTACTGGTGGCTTAAGGGTAGCTAGAGGAAGCTCTCATGTACTTAGACGATGTGTTGAGGGCAGTGTACACACAGTACTACGAGGTTGAGCCAGAGATTAGGTACTGTCTACAGAATGCACCTCCTGTTCAGCATGCGAAATTCAAGGTCATGGGTGTCAAGGTCTTCTGCAAGCTTGCGAAGCACGAGGTTTATGCTATAGACATCAACACCCTGATATCAATGTTGAGATGTTGCGAGCGTACTAACTTTGGCGAAGAGGTTCTATGTAAGAGAAGATTACTGAGGAAGTACACACCTCACGTACTACTTGGTAAGTTCACTACCTTTTTATTTACTGAAGATCCCTCAATTGACCTAGGTAGGTTAGCCAGTAGAGTGGTTGTGATAAGGTGCGAAAGCATCATCGAGCTTCTTGCTCTTGTACTGTACCTCTGCTGTCTCTGGAGCTATAGTACGTACCTAGATCTCTCAAGAGCAATTCACTTAATACTACTCAACATACCGATTACGGTCATTAAGGACGACTTTGAGCTAAGTGAAGTACTTGCACTACTCGCACTCTGTATACCGACCCTAATACTCAACAATACGCCACAGGTACTTGGCAGGGAGTACGGTATGTATTTTGATAAGAGAGCTGGGAAGTACCTAACTCTACCTGTTATTCCTCCATTCCTCCTCATATCCACTGACATGGATGAGTTAGCAAGTAGCCTCTGTCTCCTTTCCCTAAGACATAACGAGTCTACGACTTCACGTAGAGCTAAATTGAGTGCTATATGCTATGACCCGGAATTGGTACTAAGATACCTCAGGTGCCATGGTGATGTGCCAGAGACCTTATCAGAGTATGTTGATGTAAAGGCAGTTAAATTTAATCCGGGCTATGTACCTGATTTAGTACTGGTGATGTAATTTCATGTGTCTGGGTATTCCAGGTAAAGTCCTCGAGGTTAGAGGAGATACAGCTATAGTTGACTTCGGTGGTCTACGGAAGGAGGTATCCATAGTGTTGACTCCAGATGTTCAACCAGGTGATTACGTAATTGTTCATGCAGGTTTCGCAATATCAAAGATCAGTAGGGAAGAGGCTCTTGAGATGCTGAAGTTGCTCAGTGAGGTAGTTAACTCAATTAAGGTTCCTAAAACTAGTTCTCGTTAAGCAATTCAGCACCTACAATAGCTACTTGACCCACAGCTATGGAACCATCATTAGGTGGTATCCTTCGCGCTCTGAGCAATTTGAGGGATGTACTGGTGAGGGCTTCTCTAATACCTTTAACTATGTAGTCGTTAACAGCACACCCACCGGAGACGACCACGTAAGTTATACCTCTTGTGCTACACCTCTTAGCAACATCACCAAGTGCTCTACCTAGCTCGTACTGAGCTGTTAATGCAATAGACTTAGTATCGTATCCTTCAATAGCATGCTCTATGACCTGATAGAGCAGTTCTGTCGTATCAATGATGTAGCTATCATCCATGTAATGTATCGGTACGCGGATGCCATCAAGTAGCTTCCCACCCCTAGCATGTTCCTCCAATAAGATAGCCGGTTCACCTTCGTATGTTCTCTCCCAACAAATACCGAGAGCTACTGATATCGCATCGAGCACTCTCCCCATACTAGATGTCACTGGACTTCCCATCTTAACCTGCTTCAGAATAGTTTCAAACTCCAACGACTCAAGGTAGTTCCTGTAGCCTAGCTCCTTAATGAACTTCTTTACCTCATCTTCTTCCAGCTTACTAGCGAGTATACTGATTAACATCCTTATTGGGTACTTAACCGCTAGGTCACCACCAGGCATTACCTGGTAACGAAGGTGACCAACTCTCCTAAATCCACGGTATGTCACCCTAAGGACCTCGCCACCCCATGCGTTACCATCTATCCCATACCCTAAACCATCGATTGCAATACCTATAACCTCCTCGTCAGGATCAATACCGTGATCAACCAAAACAGCAACGATGTGAGAGTGATGGTGTTGAACCTGCATTAAGGGTACCTTATTTTCTTCACTCCACTTCCTAGCTAAGTACGTACTTGTATACCTTGGATGTAGGTCAGATACCAGAACCGATCTCCCTAGATCTACCCTATAGTTCCTAATCAGGAACCTCAGTGCTTGCTCTAGAAATACTAAGTTCTCATACTCATCCACATCACCAACATACTGTGTCGGTATTACGTACCTATCAATACCAATAGCACCACAACTACTCAACTCAGCACCAAAGGCAATAACCGGTCTAGGTAGTTTAAAGGGTAGTTTCAGCCAAGTTGGTGCATATCCTCTACTTCTTCTCAGAATAGTTGGTTCACCATCGGTTAACCTCACAACACTATCATCAACTCGATTAACTATTCTGCGGTTGTGTACTAGGAGGTAATCAACTACATTCCCAAGCTCCTTCAGTGCAACATCGTCACTAATTATCGTTGGCTTGCCATGTATGTTACCACTAGTCATGATAGCGAATTTATCTCTCAGCTCACTAAGTAGTAGGTAGTGTAGACCGGTGTATGGAAGCATTATGCCTAGGGTACTCATATTGGGCGCAACGTAGGGTGATACAGGTGCATCCTCTCTCCTAGGTGCAATGACTATAGGTGCTTCAGGTGATGTTAGTAACTCAACATGTTTACTAGTTAGGTAGCAAAGTCTCATACCAACACTCACGTCAAGTACCATTAGTGCAAATGGTTTCCTCGTTCTCTTCTTTCTCATCCTCAATCTCAACACAACATCGTCATCAGTCGCTAGACACGCTATGTGGTAACCACCTAAGCCCTTGACAGCAATGATGTAGCCCTCATCTATTAACCTAGCTGCTACAGATATGGGGTCCTTGACATCAACTACTTCACCATGCTTATCGAGTAGAGTTACCTTGGGACCGCATTTGGGACAGGATATGCCTTGTGCGTGGTATCTCCTGACATTACCCACATCACTATACTCTCTCAAACACTCATCGCATAGCGGGAAATCCCTCATAGACGTATTTTCTCTATCGTACGGTACTCTCTCTATCATTGAGAACCTAGGTCCACACCAAGCACATGAGTTGAATGGATATCGATACCATCTAGATGATGGATTGAGAATCTCCTCAAGACAGTACCTACAGATAGCTATGTCAGGTGGGATCATGGATATACCTGAGATCTCTTCACTGCTCCTCAAGATCTTGAACTCAGTAAATCCCCTACACTCAACCTCTTCAATACGTAACTCCTCAATTTTTGCAGAGGGTGGTTTCTCAGATCTCAACCTCTCAATAAACTTCCTAATTGCCTCCTCACTACCCTCAATCCAGATCTCAACCTCTGAACCACCTAAATTACGTACGTAACCAGTTAGTCCCAGTGATAGAGCTAGTCTATGGATGAAGGGTCTAAAACCAACACCCTGTACAATACCTGATACCGTTATCCTGAACGCCTTGACCATACGATAAATCGACAATTATAGAGATCTAATATCGCTTTCACGATAGAGAGCACATTGAATAGTTTTGACACCTCTAACCTTACTGAGCTTAGATACCAACTCCCTAATCTCACTAGCAATACCCTGAACAACCATAGTTTCAAAACATATGTGCTCACTAACATGAATGTGGATTGTAGACCTAATGAGGTGAAGATATTTGTGCTCGATTTCGAGGAGCTCTTGAACAGAGGCTCGGTGATCGTACACAAGGTGTAGAGTACCAAATACTTGCTCAGTACCTTCAAAGAAGCCCTTACTACCTAGGTACGATAGAAGGGCATCAACAATGACCTTAGACCTACTTTCAACCCCATACTCACTAACGAACTTATCCAACCTCCTAAGCAATTCAGTAGGTAACGATATGGAGATCCTAGCAGTACCCATAACTCAACACCCAATTCGAGAATGAAGTACGTAGAGACAGTAAAAACAATAACTCAAGAATCACAGCAAGCTCAGAACTGTTATATAGTACCTATGAGCTATAGGCGATAGCTATGGACGTAGTCGCCATGATACTAGCCGGTGGATTCGCTACGAGACTGAGACCATTAAGCTACACAAAACCAAAAGTCCTCCTCCCAATACTCGATAAACCAATAATCGACTACATACTCGAAGCCATAACTAAGCTACCGATAAGTAACGTAATTCTCTCACTAAGGTACATGGCCGATTTAGTGAAGACACACGTAGAGAAGAACTGGAGAACCCTTGAGAACAAGATAACGTACCTAATAGAAGATAGACCACTAGGTGACGCAGGACCTATAGTACTAGCAAACCTGAAGTCTCTCTTCACAGACACAACAATACTCGTCATAAATGGCGATGTCTTTAGCAATGTAGATCTGGAGAAGGTACTTGAATTCCATAGGAAGAAAGGGGGAGTAGCAACTGTAGTCTTAGTCGAGGCTAAAGGTGATCTATCTAGATTTGGCGTTGCCTCACTTAACTCAGACTCAAGAATTACGAAGTTCATTGAGAAGCCACGTGGTCTTGTAGGTAGAGGATTTGTGAATGCAGGTATCTACGTATTTGAACCAGAGATTATCAAGTACCTACCGAAGAAGCTTACCTGTCGACTAAAGATATCGATAGACCTAATACCTAAACTACTCGAAAACTGTGACGTATATGGCTTCGTACATAGAGGCTACTGGTTCGACATAGGTACACCAGAGGACTACCTCAGAGCTAATATCGAGGCACTAAAGTACTACTACCCCAATTCAAAAATAGATGGTGAAGTTGATGGTGAAGTCATAAGTCCGTGCTACGTAGGTAGCAATGTCTACATAGGGAAGAACTCTGAGATAGGACCTTACACCGTGATACTGAGTGGAGTTAAGGCAGAGGAAAACGTGAGAATATCTACAAGCATATTGCTAGGTAATGTACTGATTTCAAGAGGTACCTACATAAGCGAAGCTATTGTAGGTGAAGGTGTGTACATAGGTAAGTGGGTTAGAATTGAGTCAGGTGCTGTAATTGGAGACTACACGTACATAAGTGACTACGTATACATTGGTAGGAACGTCAGGATTGGTCCTCATAGGGAAGTTCTCGAGAGCATATATGAAGAGAACAAGATACTCCCGTGAGATCACACCAAGCAAGATACATAAAGAGGCAGAAACCCCTCACTCAAGTAGTACATGATGAAGATTATGAGTTCTGAATGCTGATGAACAGGCTAGAAGCTGACAGATGACTAAGGTATAGATCTCCCTCTAAATCCCTCACCGGAACCTAGCATATGCTTGCTATTTAGCAAACAGTATCGAGCCCTCTGTAAGGTAGATCTCAGCTCTTAGGTGACGTAAATCTAGGTATACATAAACCTAACTTCTTCACTATTGTACATAGCAGATATATAAAGAACTACACAGAGTATGTCTTGGAGGTGGGAAGAATGGCAGAACCACGTGCTGTGAACCACGTGTATTCATCGCATGATCCCACTGCAAGAGTATGGTCTTCAGTAGAGTTAGCGTACTACTGGATACTACTCAGGAAAGTAGCTTAGTGTTGATGTACGTGAAATAGTTATATTGATTCTCTTAGGAAGTCACTGGGATAGAGATGTCTATTAGCAGAATCTTCTGTAAAGTGCTACAGTACGCACTCCTACTTTCTCTACTTTCCTTAACAATACTTTCTGTGATCAGTTCACACATTGGAAAACCCATTCTAACTGTGGTAGCATCTTACTCTATGGAGCCTACTCTCATGGTTGGTGATCTACTCGTGATAAATCCAGTAATCAATAGTGTTAATCCTGAAGAACTTGTCCTGTATAGGAGAGGTACTACGTTGATTGTTCATAGGGTGCTAGCTGTTGAAGGTGATGTCGTGATTACGAAAGGTGATGCGAATTTGGTTCCTGATGTTCCTCCACCAAGAATGAGTAATGTAGTTGGTAAGGTCGTTGTTGCTGTACCGTACATAGGTGCTTTTTCACTCTTAGTGCAGTATAGACCTTGGATTTTAATCCTCATAATAATGTTGCTGGTGACTTACCTAGTACTCATCATTGTTAGGTCCATCACCAGCTCACGAGACATCGATATTAAACGGAGTAATTTGTAAGTAAGTCCTCACCTGTTAACTATCAGGTGGCTTAACGTGAGCATGTTTAAAGTGGACATAACGAGACCTGATGGCTTTACCTACACAATTAGAGAGTTCAGACTAGAGGATTTAGAGAGGGTCATATGGATAAACAGGACCTGTCTACCAGAGAATTATCCAGCATACTTCTTCATAGAACATCACAGAAGTTTTCCCAAGGCTTTCCTCGTTGCTGAAGTTGGTGGAGAGGTAATGGGTTACATAATGTGTAGAGTTGAGCTTGGTTTCTCCTTCTTCAAGAAAGCTACTCTCGTCCGGAAAGGCCACGTAATATCGCTTGCTGTTAGACCTGAAGTGAGGAGGAGGGGTATAGCTACGCATCTCATGATGTACGCTATGAAGCACATGAAGGAGTACTATGGGGCAAAGGAATACTACCTTGAGGTTAGAGTAAGCAATACACCAGCAATATCACTGTACAAGAAGTTGGGTTTCCAAATAATAAACGTAATAAAGGGTTACTACCACGATGGTGAAGATGCGTACCTAATGGCAAAACCAGCTGAGGAGTAGCTACCTACCAAACCTCCTCTGTCTCTGCTGATAAGTCCTTATAGCTCTTAAGAAGTCAATTTTTCTAAATTCTGGCCAATAAACATCTAGAAAAACTAACTCACTATATGCTATCTGGAATAGTAGGAAGTTACTTATTCGCTCCTCCCCACTTGTTCTAATCACTAAGTCAGGGTCTGGATTAGGTAAGTGTGCTGTATAGAGGTACTTCTTTATGGCATCCTCATCAATTCTATCAACATCGAGCTTACCCTCTAACACATCTCTACAGATCTTCTTAACAGCATCAACTATCTCAGCTCTACCACCATATGCAATAGCTATGTTGAGGTAGTAGTTGCTATAGTTCTTGGTTCTTTCCTCAAGCTCCTTAATTACTTGCTGAAGGTATGGAGGTAGTAGATGTACTCGACCAATGGCCTTGACATGTACGCCGTATCTGTGTATTCTCTCATCATTTATTGCTTTGCTTAGGTACTTGTGAAAGATCTTGAATAACTCATTAACTTCCTTAATATCTCGTTGAAAGTTCTCTGTTGAGAAAGCGAATATCGTTATGGTCTTTATACCCAGCTCGAGACACCAGTTAAGGAATTCCTCAACTTTTTGCGCACCTTTCTCGTGCCCAAGCCAAGGTGGTAGTCCACGTTTTCTAGCCCATCTCCTATTTCCATCCAGTATGACAGCTACGTGCTGTGGTAGTGGTTTACCTTTGATCTGTTTCATCAACCAGTACTCGTATAGCTTGTAGATACCGAGTACTTTAAGTAAGGTGCGTAGTAGCGACACGTGTTAATTCATTTTTAAACTCTTATATGTAATTCCGTTAGTTTTGCCCATTAGGTCTAGTTCTTGGGGGCTATCTTCCAATGAATTGCTCACTACTGCTAGACCTAGTATCGTCAATCCTTCTCCTAGTCATTATCGTACATGTAGTGCTGTATCAGGTGCTGTACTACATTGGTAGGAAGAGGTCTACTGCTGTATCATTACAGATATCTGAACTATGTAGTAATGAGCCGTTAGTTACTATTCAGGTACCTCTTAGAAATGAGCCTGAGGATTTAGTTGAGGAGATGTTGAGGTCATTAATGGAGCTTGACTGGCCTAAGGATAGACTAGAGGTAGTCTTTATTGACGATAGTGAGGTTGAGCATAGTGCTAGATTGAGTAAGGTGTTTAATCACTACTCGAAATACCTTAAGCTGAGAGTTCTTAAGAGAAGTAGTAGGGATGGTTTTAAGGCAGGAGCACTAAACTTAGCTCTAAAGCATGCTAGTGGTAAGTACGTAGCGGTCTTCGATGTCGATACTACTCCTCTACCTCACTTCCTAAGGTTGGCAATACCATTTCTTGAGCTAGGTAACTATGACTACGTTCAGGTTGGAGCTAAGTTAAGAGCTAGGGATAACTCGCTCATTGCTCGAGCTTGTGAGGCATTTGAAGATCTGAAGTTTGGTGTTGCTCGTTATCTCTCATGTTTTGGTGTTCCTCTCTTTGGTTTTGGTCTAGTTATTAGGTCTGATGTTCTTAGAGCTATCGGTGGGTGGAATGAGAGGGAGGGATCTCTTGCTGAAGACTACGATCTCATGGTTCGTGGTGCCATAGCTGGTTTGAAGGGTGTGTACGTCGGTGAGAAACTGTGCTGGGGTGAAGTTCCCCATACATACCATAGCTTCGTCATACAGAACGAGAGGTGGTTCTTAGGTAGATTCCTGGTTACACTCTACCGTATCCGTGACCTACTCAGAGCTAGGATTAACGTAATGACCAAGCTGGCTCTCCTCATTCAGGGTATTGCATACCTGCCTCTCACGGTGTTATCGCTATTTCCTCTCCTTGCTATACTAGCTTTCACCCTCGGTGTGAACTCCATGAACTTGACGGCGACTACGCTTCTTACTCTCTTTGCTGTATGTACGCCACAAATTGTAGATGCTTTGAGGAGTAAACCCAGGATAGTACATGGAGGAGCTAGTATCCGTGATGTAGCTAGAGCAATTCTCCTCTACATATCGCTCTCTCCTCATCTCCTCACAGCGCTCATCAAGTACTCGATATCGAGGAGACTAGAGTTCAAAGTAACACCGAAAGGTAGTCGTAGGTATGTCCCTGTGACAACTACTGAATTCATCCTAGAGGTAGTAGCCCTAGCGTACTCAACTCTAGGGCTTGCACTTTCCATACTCAAAGCACTACCTCTAGTACCTCTCTGCCTTCTCCTAACTATATCACTGCTATATGTTCTCCTTAAGTTCTCTCTACCTGAATTTCGTGAGAGAGTTAAGTTGATGAAATGGGGGAAAAGCTAAATACTCATGAGACTACGCAAATAATGAACGTATGTCTGGTAAGTACGAGGAATTACGTGAAGAGCTTAAGAAACTGATTAGTGAGGAGGAGCTGTATAGAGCTGTTTACTGGGCTGTTAGGGATTTTCTAGAGGATAAGCTTGCTAGTTGTATTAGAGTGCTTAGAGCTAGAAATCCCGATCTTGAGTTAGATAGGGGTACACTCCTCCTCAATGTGATCTACAGAGCAGTTCACGATGCTGTTTACAGAGCTTTTCGTGAGATTCTTCTTGAGCGGGCGAGATCTCTTCCACAGATTAAGAGAGAGGAAGGTAGCTAATACGGCTAGAGTAGAGATAGCTAACACGTAGTAGTATTGAGGTAGTGGTTCTCTAGTTACCTTCTTTATGGTGAGTCTCTGGTACTCGGTTATATAGATTGAGTTCTCTATCAGAAATCTCCTTTGCTTCAGATACTCCTCAATATAGTCAGTAACTGTCACACGTGTAAAGGCAATTACGTGACTACTCCTCACAGCTGCACCGTTTATGTGATCAAGGATGTTAGTAGACCTAATGCGTATACCTGAGCCACTACTCTCGATATGACTACCACGGAAGTACGTAAGGTCGATAGGTACCCATCCCCATCTTGGTGTATACGCTACAACCCATGCATGCCAGCTCACATTACATAAATATAACACTACGTGACCCTCAGCGAAGATCTCACGTATAGGTCTAGGACTTGGTAAGTATACAGCACCTACCTCGAGGAATGCTGGTATTCCTGCACTACGTAGTACTGTTATCATGACATTAGCTAACTCATCACAGTCACCTGCACCTCTCTTAACAACTTCACTTGGTTTAAGAGGTGGCATATGAGTTTCGTAGCAGAACGTACTCTCAATCCACTTGAGCACGCACGTAATGATCTCCATGACATCTCCTCTCTCCTTAACTTCAAGTACGTACTTGCTAAAGATTGGGTCACTGTAATTCCAGAGCGAAGTCGCTACTGTGTAGTTCATGTACTCCTCTGGGATTTCTGTCACGAACCCTCCATCATAGTTAACCTCTGGTATACTCTTGTTTACAGGTACCTCAATCTCCATAATCACAGTCACGTTAACAGTAGTACCAGGTCTCAACTCGAGATCACGCTCAAAAAATGCTACAGGATTACCATCAATATCCCTACCCCAGTAGTACTTTACCTCACTACCATTGACGTACACCTTAATGAGCTTAACCTTCTGACCATAGAACCCAGAAGGTACATTCACGTAATTCAACTGTATATCCGATAGCGATACTACTCTCCCCCCTCTATTCTCCACAACAATCACATCCCGGAAGATGTACGTAGTAGACTTACTCACCGGTTGAGGTGCGCTGTACGCCATTAGAGTAGGTAAGATAACTAGAGCAATGACTATAACCGCTAACTTACTAAGTACCTCACTACGAGCAGCAGCTGAAGTACGCACCTTCCCTACCAACTAAAACTCTACACAGGGAAGTAATTTATAGATAAGCAATGCTCCGTGCATAGTGAACTTTAGCTACGCTGGTAGTAGGTATGTAGAAATGTTTATATAGAAGCGCTAGAGGGTCATAGCGGACGTGGTGAGTTGAGTATGTCAGCCCCATCTAGAACAGCGATACCTGTCTTAATACTGAAAGAAGGTTCACAGAGAACCTATGGTGAAGAGGCAAGAAGGAGCAACATACTAGCATGTAGAGTAGTTGCAGAGATCTTATCGACATCACTAGGTCCACGTGGAATGCAGAAGATGCTGATTGATGCTTTTGGTGACGTTACTATAACCGCTGATGGAGCTACGATACTGAAGGAGATGGAGGTACAGCACCCAGCAGCAAAGCTAATGATTGAGGTAGCTAAGGCAGTAGATGCAGAGGTTGGTGATGGTACTACATCATCAGTAGTCCTAGCTGGTAAGCTACTGGAGTTCGCTCAGGAACTCCTAGACCAAGGTGTCCACCCAACAATAATAATCGATGGTTACAAGAAGGCACTTGACTTCGCAATGAAGGTAATTGATGAAATAGCTGTCAAGGTGGATCCAAGGGATAAAGCAATACTGACACAAGTAGCATCAACAGCAATGCACACGAAGATTGTTGCTGAGTATAGAGACTTCCTAGCGAACTTAGCTGTGAACGCAGCACTTATCGCATTAGAGGAGAGAGGTGGTAAGCCATACCTAGACCTGGATAATATTAAGATCGAGAAGAAACGCGGCAAGTCAGTAATGGAGACACAGCTAGTTAGAGGTATTGTGCTAGATAAGGAGGTTGTTCATCCTCAGATGCCTAAGAGGGTTGAGAAGGCTAAGATAGCTCTACTAGATTGCCCACTAGAAGTAGAGAAGCCTGAATGGACAGCTAAGATCAGGGTAACGAGCCCGGACCAGCTGAAGGCATTCCTAGATGAGGAAGCTAAGATACTGAAACAAATGGTTGATAAGATTGCTGAGGTTGGTGCAAATGTAGTCATTACACAGAAGGGTATTGATGATCTAGCTCAGCACTTCCTAGCAAAGAAAGGCATACTAGCTGTTAGGAGAGTTAAGAGGTCAGATATCGAGAAACTAGCTAGAGCAACAGGAGCAAGAATTATCACGAGCATACATGACTTAGCACCAGAGCACCTAGGTTATGCAGAGTTAGTTGAGGAGAGAAAAGTTGGAGAGGAGAAAATGGTGTTCATCGAGGGTTGTAAGAATCCGAAAGCTGTCACCATACTAGTGAGGGGTAGCTCTGATAGAATTCTAGACGAAACTGAGAGGTCGCTACAGGACGCACTCAACGTGATTAGAGACATCGTTCGCGAACCAGCTGTTGTTGCTGGTGGCGGAGCAGTTGAGGTAGAGCTAGCTCTAAGGTTGAGAGAATTTGCTAGGTCACTACCAGGTAAGGAGCAGCTTGCAGTCATGAAGTTCGCTGAAGCACTTGAACACATACCAAGCGTACTAGCACTAACAGCAGGTATGGAGCCAGTTGATGTACTAGTAGAGCTAAGAGCGAGACATGCAAAAGGCGAGCTGTGGGCTGGAGTAGATGTCATGGCTGGTAAGATAGCTAACATGTTCGAGTTAAAGGTGTTAGAACCAGCTATCGTGAAGAAGCAAGTGCTTAAGGCGGCTGTTGAAGCAGCAACAATGGTGATGAGGATTGATGATGTAATAGCTGCAGCACCACCAAAGGAAAAGGAGAGGAAGAAAGAGGAGAAGGAAGAGGAAAGGGAGAAGACTGAATTCGAGTAAATTCCCAACCCCATTTCCTAATTAAAAGAGATAAAGTTTTTATTTAGTGAACTCCCCTCACCCGCTATGCCACTAAACAGAGGACTTGTATCCAAGATTAAGCTTGGACCAGCTAAGTTAACCAAATACGAGCTAGCTAGGATAATTGGTGCTAGAGCACTACAGATTGCTCTAGGTGCTCCAGTACTAATTCAGGTACCTCCAGGAGTAACAGATCCAATAACTATAGCTACTCTCGAAGTTAAGAGTGGTGTTGTTCCATTTATCATTAGGAGGAGAGTTGGTAAGAGGTACCAGGATATTCCCGTTAAGGTGCTTCTAGAAGCAGAGAAGGAGTACCTACTCTCTGATCCCTAGGCTTTCCTCACAGTAATTCTCGTACCCTCAACAACAACCTCAACCTCATCACCTATATCTGGCTTATCTGGTAGCGCTTCCCACTCATCTTCAGTTAACCAAATGGTTAATCTAGGTGTCATTACCTTACCTGCACCGAAGGGTGTTGGTAGTGTTCTAAGTACTTGACGAACTACTGGTGCTATCTCCCTAACTAGGTTAGATGCCTCCTTATCTTCAGCAACTATTATAGGTCCGGGCAGTTCACGTTCCTCTGCTAACTCTATCCTTATGTACTTCGTACCGGTGATATCCGTTACCAAGGTCTTACTGGTAACTACTGCCTTGAACGTTACTCTTCCATACATTTTCTCACTTGACTTCTCAACCTACAAGTCTCTTAAATACGTACCTCCTCTCTGTAACTCTATCGCCAAGTAGCTCGTATCCATGTACTTGGACTTCACTTTGTGTAAACTCCATAATTACGTACGATGGTATTAAGCTACCTCCACCTCCGCTGTAGACTCCAGTTGCTGAACCTGGATTAACGAGCAGTACTTTCCTTCCATTACTCAGTGCTACCTCCTGAATCGAGAGGACGTGTGTATGTCCGTGAATTAGTATATCGACATTCATCTCCTCAGCTATTCTCGCTAACTTCCTCACATCTCCTCTAGGATACACCTCTGATCCATGAGTGAGACCAACTCTAAACCCCTCTATCTCAACTACGGCTCTAGCTGGTAAATCCTCAATGTAGTCCATATTACCTCTAACAGCTATGAAGTTTCTACCAGCTTTCCTAACGTACTCTCTCGTTTCCTCAACAACAAAGTCACCAGTACATAGTACGTAGTCAAATCCATTCCTCTCAATGACTTCCCTTATGGGTGTTGGTATGTACTTTGCTCTTGTTGGTATGTGGAAATCACCAATGACGAGGGCTTTAGCAACCATGCTACTCCCCCAATATGATGGAGTGAGGAGGGTGGTTAAAAGGAGTAAAAATACCTGACTTGACTTACTTTAAACTCGCTGTTCGTCGTGGATCTATGCTTTCTTGACTCTCTCTAGGACTATCTCGATTGTACTGACTACTCTTTCCTTTCCTGGTTCTCCTACTTTTTCGCTCCCAATCTTAATGTCTTTGATCTCTACCTGACCTGGTAGGAATCTCGTTCTAACTATTTCTGCTGTATCTACTGCCTTCGAAATAGCTCTACCTCTAGCCTTAATCACAACTCTATCGAAGCCTTGGTTGAACTGTATTACTGTTGCTAGTACGTAGTTCATTGTTGGTTTCTGACCTACTAGTATTACTCCTTCAGTTGGTTTTGCTTGCTGAGCCATACTCGGTGCCTCCTTACACTACTTTCACGTGGTGTGGGTTGGGGATTTATTTAAGTTTTTGCCTAGGTCGGTCCTTAACCTTAACTTAAATTACTCTATGAATTTTGGTCTTTCGCTTAGTGATATTATTGGTATGTGGATCCAGCCAGGTCTTGAGCCATCGCTAAATGTTACTACTTCGTGTTCGTCTACCTTGACTAGTATGTACTTTGCATTTATTGGTTCTTGTGTTTCGTAGTAGTAGAACATTGGTACTCCGTAGTACTTGTAGTAGTCTCTGTATATTGTTAGGATTCCGTAGATGTGTTTATCTCCTTCTTTGTAGTGTACGATGTAGACGTTGTGTCCTAGGTATCCAGGACCTACGAGTGCTGCTGCAAATCTAGCTAGGTCTTCGAGTGAGTTGACCTTGATCTTGACTACTGGTGGTATCTCAACTTTCTCATCCTTACCTGTGCTCATGGTTTTACACCACTACCTTAACCTTACGGTTACTCTCACGCTACCCGGTATATTTCTAAGTAGTTCTTTCCCCTCAATAATCTCACCGAGTACATTACACGAAGGTGTGAGGGTCATTTCTTGAAGAGCTATGACTATGTACTTTCTAAGTGGCCAATATGCTAGTTGACCTTCCTTAACTTTTGTATGTGGTATTCTTCCTTCTCTCCCAATTCCAAGGTCACAGAGTATGTATAGGAACTTATTTCCCGCATTGTACATTATCGAGGAGAGGGGTAACTTGCTAACTAATCTAGATAGTGTTAGTGGTGAGTGGAAGCGATATAATCTCGCTACAATTACACCAATGTTCTCCACATGCAGTTCTACATCGTAGTACTCACGTATCATAGAACTCAACTCGTTTTCAATAACATCAAGGGAGTCCTCTAGTTACTTTTACTTTTCACTAGTTAACTGAGCAGTATTCCTAGAGTAAAAGTCTTTTGTTAGTTTCCCCACTAGGTATTATCGATGTATTCGGAGGAGCTTAAGCAGCTAATCGAAAAGCTGAGATCCACTCCCCGTCAAGATAGAGCCATTAGAGAATTCATCAAGGAATTGGGTAAAATCGTACAGGATAAGTTCAGGTGTAAGGCCATAAGTATCGATCTAGGTGAGAAGCAACCTCTCATGCTGTATTTAGAGACTAAAGAGCGTAGTACTTACAACAATGTGAGCAACTTCATAAACGATATCCTGAGTAAAGTGAGCTCTGAAATTGGTCTCTCAGTAAGTAGGAAGGATATGAGAGAAGATACTCACTTCTTCATTCAGAATCACTGGATTTGTGTTAAGTTAGTTGAGTAATCAGTAAAGCTGGGGTTCCTCACCTTTCAGACCCCTGTACTCTCATCACTACTGCTCTACTACGCCTCTCCAACTCAATAATTTTTCTCGCTAACTCCTCTTGCTCCTTCCAACAACCATCTAACTTACCACCCCTCTCCAATCTAAGTAAAAACTGCTTGAACCAATTAGGTAACTCTCTAGGTACTGAACCCCAGTACGGTGTTCCGGGTAGTGGTAGTAAGTAGTGTGCTCTAATCTTGACTCCTCTCTTCACTAGCTCCTTAATAACATTCATTGACTTCTCTAGATCTTCATCAGTTTCCTCAGGAAATCCAAAGAGAAAATCAACGTATGGCTTAAACCCATACTCGATTACTAGATCAACAGCTCTATACACGTCATCAACAGTGTGGCCTCTCCCAATTAGCTGCAGTACTCTATCACTACCACTCTGGGCACCAATCGCAATCCTCCTATTAGACACATACTTTGAAACTACATTAAGTACTTCCTGCGTAACTGAATCTGGTCTCACCTCACTAGGGAACGTACCTAGAAAGACCTTCATACCTGTTTCTCTAACTGACTTCAAGAGATGTTCAAGCTTATCAGGCCTTGGCTTCCTACCATCAGGTGAACCATATGCAAATCCGTTGGGTGCTATGAACCTGATGTGAGTAAATCCCTTAGATCTATAGTACCTACAGTACTTAACGACGTACTCTACACTCCTGTACCTCGGTATAAACCCATGAATTCTAGGTGTTTGGCAGTACCTGCACCCCCAAGGGCAACCCCTCATGATTTCTATTGGTGGGTAAAGTCCATGGGTTTCCGAGTACGGTGGGTACTCATCGAGGTTCTCTATCTTTGGTCTATATCCTGTGAATACAGCTCGATTTCCATCTCTATACCAGATGCCTCTAACCTCTGCTATATCTAAGCCATGTACTATACAGCTAAGTAACTCAGGTAGTGTCTCCTCTCCCTCACCATGAACAACAATGTCAAACCCCAGATCTAGGGTGCCAACTGGGTCACCTGTTGCATGAGGTCCACCAGCAACAAGTAGCAACTTATCTCTTAACCTATCCTTAAGTTCTCTTAACTTTGTGAACTCCTCTAGTAAATTCACCACCTGTGTTGTCATGAGTGAGTACGCTAGTACAATGACATCAGCATCGCCGAATCTGAGTACCTCGCTAACATCACTTATCAGCACAGTAGATACGTGCCTACTTGCTTCACTTTTCTCTACTGCAGCTAGGAGATATGCAATGCTGTTTACATTATCCCTGAAGTACCTGAAAGCTAGGATACATTTCATGGCTTGAGCACTGCATCACCAACTTCAATAGCTCTCTT
>QMRC01000005.1 GCA_003649205.1 Thermoprotei archaeon | reverse complement strand
CCTGAGTTTCGTGGTAGGGGTATCGGTAAGTTACTTCTCAGTAGGTGTATTGAGGAGTTGAGGAGATTGGGTGTACGTGTTGTTAGGCTTGAGGTTCGAGTTAGCAACTACATAGCTATTAGGATGTATGAGGAGCTTGGGTTTAGGAAGGCATATATAGTTCGTGGGTATTATTCTGATGGTGAAGATGCTCTAGTCATGTACCTCCTACTCCCCTGAGTGTGGTATCATGAGGATTAGGTTTTGGCTCTTAGACATAACGTACGACATGGTTGGTGACATACCAGAGATTAGGATGTTCGGTATCACGGACACCGGTAAGAGGGTTGTTGTATGTGATAGGAGTTTCAGACCTTACTTCTATGTTGTTCCTAAACAGGATGTACCTATGGATGCTGTGCTTAGGGGTTTGAAGAAGTTGGGTCTTAGAGCTAAGGTACTGTCACTTGATGTTGTTGAGAAGAAGTACTTTGGTAAGCCACTTAAGGTAGTCAAGGTCACTTGTCAGAGGCCGCCTGATGTACCGACCCTTCGTGAGGAAGCTAGGTCACTACCTTTCGTTCAAGATGTACTTGAGGCAGATATAAGGTACTACATGAGGTACATGATCGATAACGACATCTACCCATGTACGTGGCACGAAGTTGAGGTTGAGGAAATTGAGAAACCTCGTGATTGGCAATTTGACGCAGTGTATCTGGCTAAGGGGGTGCCGAAGCCAATACCTGAGATGAGGAGTGTTCCAGAGCTTAAGGTTCTTGCTTTTGATATTGAGTGTTATAATCCTACAGGTGCACCGAAGCCTGAGAAGGATCCAGTGATAATAATCTCCATCGCTACGAACACTGGTTTAAAGAAGCTGATAACAGCTGAAGGAAGGAGAGATAGAGATGTGCTCTGGGAGTTCGTTAGGGTAATTCGTGAATTTGATCCAGATATAATAGTTGGGTATAATAGCAATGAATTTGACTGGCCATACCTACTTGAGAGGAGTAAGTACGTTAAGGTTAAGCTAAATGTATCGAGGTTGAATACTGAGCCAGCTACCAGTGTCTATGGTCACATATCCATACTCGGTAGAGCGAATGTGGATCTCTACAACTTTGCTGAGGAGATACCAGAGATTAAGGTTAAGACTCTTGAGAATGTTGCTGATTACCTCGGTGTTAAGAAGAAGAGTGAGAGGGTGCTTATTGAAGGTCATGAAATATACAGGTACTGGGACGATGAGAGTAGGAGACCACTACTAATGCGCTATGCAATGGACGATGTTGAGAGTATACTTGGTCTTGCTGAGAAGTTCCTACCGTTCGCTATCCAGCTATCAGCCATTACAGGAATACCGCTAGACCAGGTAGGTGCTGCATCTGTTGGTTTTAGAGTTGAGTGGTTATTGATGAGGTATGCGTACAAGTTCAATGAGCTAGTACCGAATAGAGTTGAGAGACCAGCTGAAACGTATAGAGGTGCCATAGTGCTTGAACCTAAACCTGGTATTCATGAGAATATTGCTGTGCTAGACTTCTCAGCGATGTACCCAAATATAATGATTAAGTACAACATATCACCTGATACCTACGTACCTCCAATGGAGGAGATAGCACCGGATATGGTCTACGTAGCACCTGAAGTTGGTCATAGATTTAGAAGAGAACCTCCAGGTTTCTACAGGAAAGTCCTTGAGACGCTAATTAAGTACAGGAAAGCTATTAGAGAGGAAATGAAGAAGTACCCACCAACTAGCTTTGAGTACAGGATACTCGATGAGAGGCAAAAAGCTGTCAAGGTAATAGCAAATGCTACGTACGGATACTGTGGTTGGACTGGTGCTAGGTGGTACATGAGGGAGGTTGCTGAGGCTGTAACTGCTTGGGGTAGGGAGATGATTAAGAAGACCATTAACTACGCCACTCAACTCGGTCTAAAGGTAATTTACGGTGATACAGACAGCATATTTGTGAACTATGATGAGGACAGGATCAGGAAGCTCATCGAGTGGGTTGAGAAAGAGCTTGGTCTCGAGATGAAACCAGATAAGATATACGTTAGGGTATTCTTTACAGAAGCTAAGAAGAGGTACTGTGGACTACTTCCTGATGGTAGAATTGACATAGTTGGTTTTGAAGCTGTTCGTGGTGATTGGGCTGAGATTGCTAAGGAGGTACAGGAGAAGACTATTGAAATTGTGCTAAAGGAGAGAAGTGTCGATAAGGCTATTGAGTACGTACATAGAGTAATTGAGGAATTGAGAAGCGGTAAGGTACCTCTAAGTAAGCTCATTATCTGGAAGACCTTGAGTAAGGACTTGAGTGAGTACAAGGTATTATCTGCTCATGTGGCTGCAGCTAAGAAGTTACTTGAGCTAGGTTACAAGCTCTCGGTGGGTGATAAGGTGGGTTACATAGTTACTAAGGGTAGTGGTAAGTTAGCTCAGAAAGCTAAGCCATACATCTTGGTTAAGTCAATTGATGAAATAGATGTCGAGTACTACATCGATAAGCAGATAATTCCAGCAGCTATGAGAATACTTGGTTACTTCGGTATTAAGGAGGATCAGTTGAGAACGGGGAGAAAGCAGAAGTCACTACTTGAGTTCTTTACGTAGCTACTTACTTGCTGTCTCAGCAACCTTGAGCACGTCATCAAATGTCAGTATCTTTACGTCACTTGGTTTCTTGACTATTCCACCAACTCTAAAGCCTATCACTACCTTAACTCCCTTGCTTCCAGCAATGTCTAGGATTCTCTGGGTTATTAATCCATCAAAGACTACTGCATGGACCTTTTCACTGGTTGTTTGTAGGTAGTCTACTAGATCTCTAACAGGTATCTTGCTAATGACATTCCAATTCTCATCGTAGAGGTATGCCTCAAGTCTACCCTGAATCTCCTTGATGTGTGAGAGTACTTGTGTAGGTATCTCGTATTCAGGTACTGCTACCTCAACCTTAGCTACTTCACTGGGTTTCTCCTCTTGCGGTACTTCCTCTACCTTAGCGGGTTTGGCCTTGATCTTTTCCTCCTTTAGCAATGCTGCTCTTACCTGGTCAGCAGGTACCTTGTTCCTTAAGCACTTAGCTATTTCCTTAGCAGATAGTTCCTCAACCTCCTTACCTGGTGGTGCTCTAGCTACGTAGTCAATATCAGCTACTCTCAATAGCTCTCGTAGTACCATTTCTCCACCTCTATCACCATCAACGAATGCTATCGCTGTCTTCTTCTTACATAGCTCAATTATTGTCTTTGGAACGGTAGCTCCTTCAAGAGCAATTACATTCCTATATCCATGCCTAACTAGGTTTATTACATCTGCTCTACCTTCCACAATGATTATGGTGTCTGATCTATCGACATCAGGACCAGCAGTCAGCCCTTCAGGTCCATACTTTACAATCTCAACCTCTCTAACAGCTCTAAGAACTTCCTCGGTTATTGCTCTAGTATCTGGTAGTTCCTCCTGTTCAAGTGTTCTGAGTAATTCCTTAGCTCTCTCAATGATCTTCTTTCTCTTCTCACTTCTAAGGTCTTCAATTCTAACAACCTTTATCTTAGCTGAGTAGGGACCTACCTTATCAACTGCTTCGAGTGCAGCAGCTATTAGTGAAGTCTCAACTCTATCTAGGTTTGATGGTATGAGAATTTTTCCATAGGTTTTATTTCCTCTTACCTCAAGTTCAACCTCTATTCTACCTATTCTACCTGTCATCTGTAGCTCACGTAGGTCAAGCTCATCCCCTAGAAGACCTTCTGTCTGACCGAAGATAGCGCCAATGACATCTGGCTTGTCAACTATTCCATCTACCTCAAATATTGCATGGACAAGGTACTTAGCGGTAATAGATACTCCACCCATTACATGTCACCTAAGTCATGCAACACGCAGACTTAATAGTTGTTAAGTCAAAGCGTAAATATACTTTTCTTCACTTAATTACGTGTCAAGGTGTTGTCCGATGTTAAGTGATGAGGAGGTTCGATGTTATAGGAGAGCAGGTGAGATAGCTCGTAAAGTTCTTAAGCTTGCTCTCGACGTTGTTGAGCCGGAGAAACCACTCATTGAGATCTGTGAGAGATTGGAGCAGTACATAATTCACGAGGGTGGTAAACCAGCATTTCCAATTAACATATCGATAAACGAGATAGCAGCGCACTACACGTCACCTCCCGACGATGTCCGCGTAGTACCACCTTCATCAGTCGTTAAGGTAGATGTCGGTGTACACGTCAATGGTTACATAGTGGATGCCGCCATAACACTGAGCTTCGATCCTAAAGCAACTTCACTTGTAATGGCTTGTGCAAAGGCATTAGATGAAGCTATTAAGATGTTTAGAGTAGGTGTTAGACTTGGCGATGTAGGTAGGGTCATTAGTAAGGTAATTCGTGATCACGGGTATAGACCAATCGAGAATCTCACAGGTCACTTAATAGCTAGGTACAGACTACATGCAGGGAAGTCAGTACCCAATGTCTACATACCATCTAGTGAGAAGGTGAATGAAGGTGAGGTCTATGCTATTGAACCATTCTCAACAAGTGGTATTGGTAGGGTTAGGGATGGCAGTGAGGTCTACATATTCTCGTTAATTCTCGATCGTAAGAAGATGAAGAAAATAAAGGATAAGGAGGTACTTGAGGTACTTAACTTCATAAATAGTGAGTACCATGCTTTACCCTTCACACCTAGGTGGTTAGTTAAGAAGTACAGTAGAGATGTAGTTGAGCACATTATGGATGAACTTAGATCGAGGAAGCTAGTAATTCAGTATCCAGTGCTAATTGAGGTTTCTGGTGGTATAGTTGCCCAGTTTGAAGATACCGTAATCGTGTGGAGGGATCACATAGAGCCTCTTGTTGGTACTCTAGATCTGGTGCTATAGCTGATTCTAAATAAATAGCTCGTACATACTCACACTACCCTTATTACTCAAGTAGGGTCAATACTTTATAGAGTATGTCCCCTAGAGCTCTTGAAGAGTATAGGTTTCGAGAAAGAGATGAAATTGAGGAAGAGGAAGGGCTAGAGGAAGAGTTTAGAGAAGAGGAAGAGGAGGTAGCTGAAGTCCATATTAGAGCTGAGGTACCTACAAGTACGCCACCCTGTATCTTACTATCGGTAACCTACGATGGTAAAGCAGGTAAGGCGTTGTGTAAGCTCTATGATCCATCGAGCGGAAAGATATACTTCTGGTACGATAATACAGGTCACAAACCATACCTCCTAACTAATGTACCACCTGAGGAACTTGTTAAGAGGTACAGGAACGTCATAATGCACAAGGGATTTGATCACATTGAAGTGGTTAAGAAGTACGATCCACTTCATGATCGAGAGGTCGTCGTTACTAAGGTTATTGCTAAGGACCCTCTATCGATAGGTGGCGCAAAGGAATCCATTAGGGAGATGTTACCCAAGACCTGGGAGTCTAAGATTAAGTACCACCTATGCTACATCTACGATAGACAACTGATTCCAGGTATGTTCTACAGGATTGAGAACGGTAATCTGGTCAAGGTACCTATCGAAGTGCCATCTGATGTAAAGGAGAAGGTGTATAAACTGTATGAAGGTGATCCAGAGTACCAGAAACTAGTTGATGAGTGGCTTGAACTATTTCAAGCCCCTGTACCGAACATCCGTAGAGTAGCTATTGATATCGAGGTATTCTCACCAGCACCAAATAAACTACCAAATCCAAAGGATGCACACTACGAGGTAATTGCAGTAGCTATCGCTTCTAACGATGGAGTGAAGAGAGTACTATTACTTGAGAGACCTGGTGTTGAGATGGGTGAGAAACCACCTGAACTACCTGAGGACGTGAAGATTGAGTTCTACAGGTCGGAGAGGGAATTACTTAGAGAAGTATTCAAGGTGATGCTCGAGTACCCAGTTGTGCTGACTTTCAATGGTGATGCATTTGACCTACAGTACCTATACAATAGAGCACTTAAGCTAGGTTTCACAAGAGAGGAAATACCGATCATACCTAGGAGAAACTACATGGATCTAGCAATCGGTATACACGTTGATCTATACAAGTTCTTCTCTAATAGAGCAATTCAAGCATATGCTTTCGGAGGTAGGTATCAAGAAGTTAAGACACTAGATGCAATAGCACAGGCACTACTGAATGTTGGTAAGATAACTCTCGAAAAGCACATTACCGAGCTAACGTACATGGAGCTTGCAAACTACTGCTTTAGAGATGCTTGGTTAACTCTACAGCTAACGACCTTCAATAATGACCTTGTAATGAAGTTAATAGTGCTACTGATGAGAATATCGAAGCTACCGATGGAAGACCTAACAAGGTCTGCTGTATCAGCATGGATCAAGAACATGCTGTACTTCGAGCATAGGAAGAGGAACTACCTCATACCAGAGAAGGAGGATATACTCTCAATGAAGTCCGTGATCACGACGAAGGCAATAATTAAGGGCAAGAAGTACATGGGTGCTATAGTCATAGAACCACCACCAGGTATATTCTTCAACGTCATAGTATCTGACTTCGCATCACTGTACCCATCATTAATCAAGAAGTGGAATCTATCCTATGAGACTGTTAGGTGTCCTCATGAAGAGTGTAAGAGCAATACACTACCCGGATTACCACATTGGGTATGTAGGAAGAGGAGGGGAATTTCATCACTTCTCATAGGCTTACTTAGGGATCTAAGAGTTGAGGTATACAAGAAGTTAGCTAAGATGGAGAAGGATCCTGTAATGAAGATGCAGTATGATGTTGTTCAGAACGCAATGAAGGTATTCATTAATGCTAGCTATGGTGTCTTCGGTGCAGAGACATTTCCACTCTACTGTCCACCAGTTGCTGAAGCGACAACTGCGCTGGGTAGGATTGCTATCAGTAAGACAATAGCTAAAGCACAGGAACTAGGTCTAACGGTTATCTATGGTGATACAGATAGCCTCTTCATATGGAATCCAGATCCAGAGAAGCTCAAGCAGTTATTTGAGTGGGTTGAGGAAGCTCTGGGTGTCGACCTCGATGTAGATAAGGAGTATAGGTACGTAGCATTTAGTGGAAAGAAGAAGAATTACCTCGGTATCTACAGGGACGGTAAGGTAGATATCAAGGGTATGGTTGGAAAGAAGAGGAATACACCAGAATTTCTGAAGACAGCCTTCGCAGAAGCATTGAACATACTATCTTCAGTGAATGACATTAACGACCTGAGCAAAGCGAAGACTGAGATCATCGAATCCATTAGGAGCTGTAGGAGGAAACTGGAGAGAGGTGAGATACCACTTGACCAACTAGCATTTAAGGTCATGTTATCCAAGCCACTTAGTGAGTACAAGAGGACAACACCACCTCACGTGAAGGCTGCTAAGCAGTTGAAGATATTCGGTATTGAGGTAGCTCCCGGAGACATAATTCACTACGTTAAGGTTCGAGGTAAGGACGGGGTTAAACCTGTTCAGTTAGCTAGGATAGATGAGATAGATAAGGAGAAGTACATATCACACATTGAGACTACATTCGGTCAGTTACTAGAAGCTTTAGGTATGAAAGTTGATGAAGTACTCAAGGGAGTAACAACACTATTTAGCTACTCTTCAACGTCTTGACTACTCTCCTCAACCCCTTTAAGCGCTTCAGTTACTTGATTAGCTATATCTCTCGTAACATCATCATTTACGTAAGGTGCAACAACTATTACCCTACCTGCACTAGGGCCTTCCTCACCCTCAAAACTTATTTCTCGTGAGATCTCGAATATCGGTAAATCTACCTCAGCTACGTTTCCTCTCCTCTTAATACCGTACTTGTGTAATTTCTCGTACTGTTCCTTAGTTAGAGGGAGAGGAAGAGTTAATGAGTAGCTATCTCTCAATACTACAAAGTCTGAAGAGGTCACATCCCACTCCTCAAGCTCTTTCCTGGCTATGTCCTTAACTACATCCTCAAGTTCACCACTTTTCTTCTCAATCTTCCTAACCTCACCATTCTCGATAACTATTACAACTATCTCACTACTCACCTACTCCTCCCTCAGCTTCTCGCTAATACTAATTGTCCTACCCCCTTCTCTTATCACTATCCTCGTAGGTAACTTAACCTCTACACCAATCGATCTGAAGATATTTAGCAATGTCACAGCATCGAGTTGCTCACGTATAGTACCCTTCTCAATTAGTTCAGCTAGTTTCTTAACTACTTCACGAGTCAGCTCAGGGTACTGAGCTTTAGCATACTCGAGTACTTCCTTCGCTCTCTCAGTTAGGTACTCGCGAACTACCTCTTCAGGATCTCTTCTTGTAGATGACTTCATCTTCTCTAGTTGTTCTGCTATAGCCATTTTCTGGTACTTCAGCATCTTCTTCATCAAAATTAGCTCAACATCACGATCTGCTCCCATAGCATATCACTGAGTTTGGGTAGAGCAATTCTTTTAATAAGTTTTGTTGCTATTTCTCTGGTGATTGCAGATGAAATTACGTGGTGGTACAAAGCTCGTTACTTGTCCTCGATGTGGTCGTAAATTTGACATAACTTATGCTAGAGCAACGGCATGTAGTGGATGCTCATACGCTACAATTGGTTGCAGCTACGTTAGGTGCCCCTTCTGTGGTTATGAGTTCGTGATTAGTTAATTGAAGGTGAATAATGATGAGAGTTAGATTTGGCCCTGCTGGTAGGCCAGTGAATTATCGTGGATCGACTATTGGTGTTCCCGCCTATTTGAGAGCTAAAGGCCTTGATGCATTTGAGTATCAAGCAGTTAGAGGTGTTAGGATAAGTGAGAGCGATGCTAGAGCTTTAGGTCAAGCAGCTAGACAGTACGATGTTTTGCTCTCACTACATGCACCATACGCAATTAATCTAGCTTCAGAAAAGGTGGAGACTATTGAAGCTTCAATCAATAGACTAGTTACTGCAGCTAGGGCAGCCTCGTGGATGGGTGCTTACCTAGTGGTCTTCCACCCAGGTTACTACGGTAAGAGAAGTACTGCTGAAGCAGTTAGAGTATGTATTGAATCTCTAAAGAGAGCTGTTGAGCTTGTTAAGCAGGAGAACATCAAGGGTATTCTACTTGGACCTGAGACTACAGGTAAGACTTCGCAGATTGGTTCACTAGATGAAGTGATTGAGATTTGTAGAAGCGTTGACCTGTGTAAACCTGTCATAGATTTCGCTCACATACATGCACGGTATCAGGGAATAATCAGGACTAAGGATGATTACCTGAAGATAATTGATAGAGTTGAGAAGGAGTTAGGTGATATAGCCATTAAACCTCTTCACATACACTTCACACACGTTGACTTCGGTAAAGGTGGTGAGAGAGAACATAGGACACTTGACGAGAAGGACTATGGACCGCCATTTGAGCCACTTGCAGAGCTACTCATTGAGCTTGGACTAGATGCAGTCATAATAAGTGAATCACCGGTACTGGATGAGGATGCTGTTAAGATGAAGAAAATTCTTGAGGAGAAAATGAAAAGTAGAGGAGTATCCAGCTAATCTTTGAGCCTCGTAAACACCCAAATTACTCTATGTAGTGCTGTTACGAGAGCACAGAGCACGTACACAACCAGACCTAGTACGATAGTTAGGCGATCCCTAAGTATTGAAAACAGGGTGAGAATCAACATTAGAGCAAGCACTCTCTCAGCTCTCTCAAAGAAACCTACACCCTCTAATTTCAACCCCAAGCTCTCAGCTCTAGCTCTTACATAGCTAATTAAGTACGTGAATACTAGAGCAAGTAGAAGTAGTACGTAATCCATACCGGTAGTGAGCAGAGGATAAAGACCTACTAAGTACAGGAAATCATTTACTCTATCGATTGTTGAATCGAGAAATGCACCCCTTCTACTAACTAAGTTCCTAGCTCTAGCAACTACACCATCTATAGCATCCATTAGAGCTGATAGAGCTAAGAAACCTATAGCCAGTACATACCGATGTTGTAGCATGAAGTACAGGTACATGATCGATGCTGGAAGTGAGAGTATGGTTATGGTATTTGGACTTAACCTGAGAAATGGAGTCGAGAGGATACTTAACATATTCACGAAGTACTTCCTAAACCTAGCAATTGTCATAGTTTACACAACCCATAGACCATCGAGATACATATTAATTAAAGCTACACAAAACCAACTAAGGTAAATCCTCGGTCCTAAACTAACTCTCTGAACACCTAACTTATCTAGAAATCTCTCATCTTCCACGGGTAGACCTATGTGATCTCCAATTATGAAAGCAACTCTCTTCGGTAGGAATGCTCTAGCTATGTCAATTCCTCCCTCATGTAGGTACACTGGTGTTACACCTCTACTCTTGAGAGCAAGTACTAGATCTCTAAATGACATACGATACTTGTAGTAACCTGGATACCTAGGGTCACATACAGTATCTACGTTGAGTAGATCTCTAATCACCTTAGCCACCTCAACTTCACTAGTAGGTACATCATGTACCTCCCAACCTCTGATCTCAAATGTTATTGGCGGTCTTGGAGGACCTTCTAGAACAGCGTAGAAGAGAACGTTCCTCCTAATACCATTCCTAAGCTTGAAGGCAGCTATGATACATGAGCAAATGACATCTAAACGACCACTCTCACCAGCTAGACATTTCAGGCCGAAGTCTCCTACTGTTCTTGCAGTTGATGATTTAACAATAAATATTCTGAGACCTTCCAGGGAATCTAGATTAAGTGAGGACACGAGTACTAATGATTGAATGCTCAAAACCTAAGTAGTGAGTACAATTGAGGATCTTCGATAACAAGTTACTTGCTTGTTGGCTTGGCACCGAGTGACTGCTTCTTCTTTCTCTCCTCTTCTGGTCTGACCTTGATTATTCCATAGAATATTGCACAGTTAATGCAGTAATTCCTCGTTACGTAGTACTTCGGAATTATTGCCCCCTTCGCCTCTAGCTCCTTAGCTAGCTGTGGATCGACTGGTACATATGGTCTAGTAACTCTAACTATCTTTGACCTCGGTACTAATCTTCCACAGTTATCGCACTGTACGTAACCTTCCTTACCCTTATCTCCCTTATGTCTTCCTCTATTCTTCCTCTTCTTTGGCATGTAATCACCGTTCTTGAACAATTTTTAAAAAGTATTTAACTCTTACCTCTATAGAGCATCAGTAGGTTTTTGCTATTCGTAACACCTTATCACTCTCCTTACCACAGTTAATACACTTCAGCTTTCCACGTAACTTCCTATACTCATCGACTGGTTCACCTAGTACTCTCGCATTTAGTGTATCCTCAATTGCTAAACCACATTCCTCACTTCCACACCATGGAACTTCCACTATTCCACCTAGCTTCATCTTCTCACTAGCTTCCTCTATGTTACTTGCTGTGTGATAGTGCTCATTGAACCAGGACCAAGCTCTTTGCTTTAGGTTCTCATATACTTCATTTAGTAACTTACGTAGCTCTACATCTAGCATGTCTTGAGCAATTGTCCTTCTCTCTAAGGTATCTCTTCTAACTACTGTAACCACCTTGTTCTCTATGTCACGTGGACCAACTTCAAGTCTAAGAGGTATTCCTCTCATCTCCCAGTAGTAGAACTTCCATCCAGGGGTCTTGTCTGTTCTATCGTCTAGGGCTACCGTAAATCCTCTTGATCTTAGGTATTCAGCTACCTTACGGCAGTGAGATATCACGTACTCTTCCTGGCCTTTGTAGTATATTGGTACGATGACTACCTGTATGGGGGCTACTGTTGGTGGTAGTACTAGTCCTCGGTCATCACCGTGAATCGCTATAACAGCTGCAACAACTCTCTCAGAGATACCGTAGCTCGTGGTGTAGACGTACTCATGCTTACCATCTGGTCTTAGGTATGTTACTTCGAATGCTCTTGAGAAGTTCTGTCCTAGGTTGTGTGCCGTACCTATCTGAAGCACTTTACCATCGGGAAGTACTGTGTCGAATGCTATTGTGTAGACTGCACCTGGAAACTTATCCCACTCAGGTCTTCTCGATATGACGTATGGTATTGCTAATGTGTCGAAGAATTTCCTATATATGCTAATTGCTTCCTCAACTTGCTTTGCTGCTTCCTCAAACGTTGCATGTGCTGTGTGTGCTTCTTTGAATGTAGTTACCTCTCGTACTCTAATCATTGGGTGTGTTGCCTTTGTTTCACATCTAAAGATGCTGACTACCTGGTATATCTTGAGTGGTAGATCTGTATGTGCTCTGATCCAGAGCTTGAAGATCGGCATTATAGCTGTCTCACTTGTCGGTCTAAGAGCTAGTCTTGTCTCTAGTTCTCGTTTACCGCCCTTAACTACCCAGAAGATCTCGTCTTCGAACTTAGCTATGTGCTCACTCTCTTTTCTGATAAATTCTTCAGGTATGAATGTTGGGAAGAGTACTTCCTGATGACCTGTCTCATCGAGGAGCTTCTTGATTAGCGATATGATGTTGTTTCTAAGTTTCATCCCATAAGGCATCCAGATGTAGCATCCCTTAACTGGATACCTCATCTCGTAGATCTCTGCTTCACGAAGTACTTTGTGAAACCACTCCATGAATTTTTCAGACCATAATTTTCTCTCTACTGTGCCGGCAATGGTAAACACCTCTAAAGTTAAGTAGAGTTGTGATGAGCATAAAAGTATTAGCTCATTAATTACCTACGTGGTGTTGAAGAATTTGTCGAGTGTTACTGGTTCCTTAAGTGCTATCCTGTGCTCTATACACTGCCTTAACTTCTTGAAGTCCTCCTCTAGGTATCTCCTCACTCTGGGATTGTATAGTGCTGCTGCTGGGTGGTACATTGGTAGTACTATCACTTCTCTAGGTAAGAATCTGAGCTTTAATCTCAGGACTGTACCCCTTATTCTGGATATGGGTTGCGGTGTTGTACCTGCTGCCTCTAGGATGAACTTCGTTGAGTACCTACCTAAGGTCACTATGATCTCTGGTTGAATTATCTCGATCTGTTTCTCAAGGTATGGTCTACACGCTTCTATCTCATCTGGTTCCGGATCTCTATTCTCTGGGGGTCTACACTTCAATACATTTGTTATGTAGACATCTTCTCTCCTAAGGCCTATTGAGTTGATTAGTTGTGTAAGGAGTTTTCCTGCTGATCCAACGAATGGTCTACCACTTAGATCTTCTTTCTCACCTGGTGCTTCACCTATGAACATTATCGATGTGTATGGTGAACCTTCACCGAAGACTACATTCCTCCTATACTGCCATAGCTTACACTTTCTACATTCAAGAACTACTCGCCTTAGTTCTTCTAGCTGTTTTTCCTTACTCACGGATATTCCCTAGTGTAGTCTATTGTGACTGAAACATTACCTTTATTCACAATAGTTTGTAGAGTCTCTCTGGTGTTGATTGTGTCACTGTTCATGGACTTATTCAGGAAGTCAAGTACTGACAGTACTCAGCTTAGTCAAGTTGATGTTAGTAAGTTGAGAGAGCTTTTAAGAGGTATTGATAGGGGGTTGTATGGTGTTGATGGTGCTAAGTTGGGTGTTATTCGTAGGATTTTAATTTCTTCGAAGACCGGTAGGCCTAAGGCCGTTGAGATTCAGCTATCTGATGGTAGGTTGTGTGTTGTCGATGCTAGTAAAGTCTTGGTTAAGGATGGGAAGTTGGTTTATGTTGATAAGAGTGGTGAAGGTAGAGTTTCTGAAGTCGATGACTTGATTGAGCGTATTTGCGAGATCGAGAAGGCTATTGATGAGGATCGTCGTGAGGATGCTGTAGTTAGACTTAGGGAACTGATGAAGGTTATTGATGAGAAGATCTCTGAATATAGTTCTAGGTTGAGAGATAGAGCAGTGAAGTACGACACTACTAAGGCTAGAATATTCTTGACTAGTGACGTGAAGGAATTGCGTAAGCTTCGTGAGGTAGTTAAGTCGTGTAGATGTGAGTTAGAGGATTTGATGCTCAATGTATTGATACTTGAGAGACTGAAGTGCCGATGTGAGGAACTACTGACTAGAGTTAATTCGTCGTAAGCTCACTCCTCAACTTGTACTGAGACTATTTCGTGATGTGTATTTCTCCTGCACTTGGGACAGAATATGTACATCTTTTTGAACGCTCTAAGATCGTAACCTACCTCCAGCACTCGTACATTACCGCACTTAGTACACCTAAGTAACCACTTAGTCATTGCTCAACACCCTTTATCTTACGTATAAGATATTCAACGATTTCTCTAGCTGGATTAACGCCAGTAACCGCTTCAAGACCTCTCCAGTCAGGCGTTCCATTCACTTCAAGTACCATAGGTCCATCTTTACTCTCTACAATGTCGACACCACCATACCATAGACCAAGAGCCTTAACAGCTTTAATAGCTAGATCCTCTAGATCTGGTGTTAACTTACAGGGTACACCCTTACCTCCTTGAGCAATGTTCGTCTTCCACGAACCTTCAGGCGCTATCCTGTACATGGCGGCTATAACCCTCTCACCAACAACGAAGGCACGTATATCACGACCTGGTTTCTCAATAAATTGCTGTACGTAGATAGGTTTTCTAAAGCTAATTAGTGTCCTCATGACTTCGTAAGCTAGGTCTGCGTCTTTAAACCTCATTGCACCGTAACCTCTTGAACCTTGAATTGGCTTTATCACTACATCACCTAACTTCTTAATTACTTCATATGCATACCAAATATCCTCGGTTACTAACGTGAAGGGTACTAAAATACCTGCCCTCTTAAGTGAGACCAAGCTCAGGTACTTATTCCTAGACCTCAGTAACGATAGTATGGGGTTCATTACATAGATACCTGTTTCCTCCATGTGGAGAAGGATGGCAGCCCTAAACACAAATTGATCAACATCAAGTGTAAAGCCAATAGACCTAACTAATACACCATCGAGAGAGAGCACTTTACCTCTAATCTTGAAGGGTTCTTCAGAGGAAACTTCAACAGAGAGGAAGCTAAGTGGTATATATACTGGTGTACCACCAAGCTCCTTGATTGCTCTAAGTAATTGCTTTGATGTGTAGGTTGGTCTAAGAGTATCGTGAACAACAGCTATCCTCATACCATCACCATTACTATGCAGTCACCAAAATCACAATGATCCTCACTTAAAATACTTCCTCACAATAGCATGACCGAAACATATTGAAATAGATGCTTGAGCAGGAATAGTGCAGTAATAGACTTTAAGTAGTTAAAGATTCCTTGAGTATACTCGTAGTGTACATAAGCTCTAAATTCACTACCTTTAAAACTACAGTAACAGATTGTTAACTAAGTACTCGGTGGGGGTCATGGTAGAGCTGAATCACATCGATAAAGAGATACTGAAGATCCTTCAGGAAAATTGTAGAATTCCATTCTCTGAAATAGCTAAGAGATTAGGTGTTAGCGAAGCAACAGTTCACCTAAGGGTAAGGAAGTTACGTAGGAATGGGGTAATAAGGAAGTTCCAAGCAATTATTGATCCTGAGAAGGTGGGTAAGACCCTGACCGCTATAATAGCGATTAGAGCTGAACCTAGGAAGTACGATAGTATCTTGGAGAGGTTAAAGACCATGAACAGCATATGCGAGATCTATGATGTGACTGGCGACTACTACGCTATACTTAAGGTTAGAGTAGGTAGTAGAGAGGAGCTAGCTAAGGTACTGGATGAGATAGGAAAGCTAGATGGTGTACTCAACACAACAACTATGGTTGTTCTCAGAGTTATTAAAGAGGACTATACCATACCAATTGAGTAGCAGAACCTCTTCACTTTATCAACTAGGGTACTTGGATCATCACCATAGTACCCATAGTAAACCTCAGTAACCACATCCTGAGGATTAAATTCCTTAACTAGCTCACATAGCACATGGTATGGAAAGACACCACTACCCACCATGAGGTGTAGGTCGAGCATTGAATCATTATCGTGTAGGTGAATTGTCTTAACTTGATTCATGTACTTAAATGCTTTAGCTACATGAATTACACCGTAGTGAATTAGTAGATGACCAAGGTCAAGACATAAACCATCAAGACCACACAGCTTAACTAGATTAAGCAATTCATTAAGATCACCAAACTCCATGGAATTCTCTAAGAGAATTCGAATGCCCCTACTATGCACTTCCTCAGCAAGCCTCTTCATAACTTCAATATCACTTTGTGGATGGAGAATAATGTAGGTTAGAGAACCTAGTTTAGACATTTCATCTAAGAACACTAAGAGTCTATTCATATCACGAATCCTCACTTCACATGGAATATGTAGAGAACGAATCTCAATACCAAGCTCCCTAGTAATCTCTACAACTCTTCGCATAGCCTCTATAGGGGACATGAATGGATCTAGATGAGACCTATCACACCACAACTCAATTACTTGAATACCCCTACTACGCAGAAACTTTAGTACTGGAACGAGAGGTAGAGTGAAGAAGCACCAGGTCGAAACTGCAAACACAATAACCACCGCAAGAACTCACATAAAAATTTAAGAGCGTAAAATACAGTCTTTGGCACCCCCGCCGGGGAAGCGCAGTGAGCGTGCATGTGCACGCGATGAAACTGCGTGATGTAGGCGGGGGACAAACTATAGACCAGGTAGTTTCTTGATCTCACCAACTCTCTTTCGCACCTCTTCAGGCCAGTTACTTGTATCAAACCCCTTCTGAGCTATGAACGCTAATGCCATTCTAGTAAGCCCTATACCGCAGCAACCAGTCCATAGTACTTCACCGGTTGCACACTTAATTCCGAAGTACTTAGTGTAGTGATTACCTGCTAGATTAAATGATGCGCACGCTAGCCAAACATCCTTTTCCGTACTGTCCCTGGGACCTCTATATGGTAGGTAGATCTGGAGCTCGTACTTAGGATCACTCGGTATCTGTATATCCTCGTCTATTCTCTGGTCTTCAGCTAGGAAGAACGTATCTCCAGCAAACTGTATTCTCCACTCTAGATCGAGTACCTTATCAACTACCTCAACTACCTTCTTCATCACTTCATTCCTTATCTCAATACATTGCTCAGGTAATCCAAGCCATACATGCTCCATTCTCCAAAACTCATCAACTCTCTCTAGACCTCTAGCACCACCTGCCTCAAACCTGTATGTTGGACCACCGCACTCAACAACCTTGATGGGTAGGTCTTCCTTCCTCAGTACTCTACCTCTGTAGAGCTGGTAGAATGGAAGGCACTGAATAGGATCGAGTATGTAGCTAGGTTCCTCGAGTAGTTTCTTAAGTTCATCCATGGGTAATTCCTGTGTTATCTCTGCCTTTATTTGGAATGGTATGTACTTCTCCTTCTCTCTATACCTAGGTACGCAAACGTAGTACATTCCACCAGGTTCACCCTGTAGCTTCCTAGCTCTGAAGGCGATCTCTATCGGTATTAGCTTGGGGAAGAGTACCTCTATGAAGCCAAGTGGTTTAGCTACGTACTCGTAAAATATGTCACGTATTGCCCTTATGAGTGCTGCCATTGGTGGTAAGTATATCCACTGTGCTCTACCTGGAAATCTCACAGCCCAACCCAGTTTCTCAGCTAATTCAGTTGGATTACCTTCTAGGTAATGCTTTTTCGGTGGTGATTGAGCAATTACCTTACCTACCTTACCTGCTAACTCATCTCTAATAGTTCTAGGTGGTGACGTAACTAATCTAACTAAGCGATCAATATCACCACGCTCAAGCTCAGTTTCAGTTAAGTCATGTAGTACTATCTTGACACCTGTATCAGATACCTCAACGTGTTTAACCTTATCGTAGTAGTGTAGGTTCTCTACAATCCTCTCGTTGAATGGTCTAGGTAACTCGATTACGTACTCATCACAGTAAACTCTCCTCACACCTACCCTATACCTAGCAAGCTGCTCAGCTAAGAACTTCTGTAATCGCTTGAGTGCTACATGTGCTCTAACCCACCTACTACCTTCAATGCTTACTCTGATGAGCCTACCCTCAATAGACCAACTCAGTACGTGAGCACCCTCCTGACCCTTCGGTACCCCTTTACGCAGTACTGTCTCTTCAGCTCTCTTCAAAGCTTCAGCAACTACCTCTCTCAACTGATCTAGCTCTGAGCTAGCTTCAATTCTTCCACTAAGTATGAACTTCATGACTTGCACCTCACAAAATGTCGTAGTGAGTTATCTTTATAGAACAGTTTGGGCATACAAAAACTATCTCCTGGACATAGGATTGGAAGATTGAGCTGTAGTACCTTCGTACACTCCTTACAATCATCCTACTACTGCAAGATGGGCAGTACTCAATACCCTTCATCTCCACACCACAAGACACAATCCTTTAAGGTGGTAATCTAGTTTACCTCAATAAATGCCCTATGCTAGTTCACGGTACTAACTTATTTTTAGATGTTTCCTTAGATGTTGTTGGTGGAGCTATGGAGAGGTTAAAGCCTAGTGATGTACTTAAGAAAGTTGAGCAATGTGAGAACTTCGAGATTAAGGGTTACGAAGGTGAGCTAGTACTCATTGACTCAGTTCACGGTATTAGGAAGGGTATTGGTGAAGAGGAGCTTAAGTTAGCTCGTAGACATAGAGGTAGGAGGAGAATCTCTAAAGCACAACTAGATTTAGTAGCGAAGGTTGTAGAGAGGTTAATTAATTCAAGAAGGAATTTCAAGGTGGTCTTCGGTACAAATGACGTTGTTATTCGTTTCGACATAGATCACTACGTACATGTGTACCCAGGTGAAGTTAAGATAATAGGTTTCGAGAGTTTAGATCAAGAACCTCTAAATCTAATAAAGGATTTACTCACAGGTTACGGTACAGTAAAGATCTTGAGACCAGTGAGGTAGTGATTACGTCACTACCTGAACTCCCTAGAGAGCTAGTGCACTTGTACGAAGTGGTTGAAGAAGGGGGGCAAAAGCACTGGAAGTGTCGTAGGTGTGGTACTCGTGTATGTAGTGTTGAAGATGCTATATACCACGCTGTAACGCATGATCCACGTTTGAAGAGGTTACTACGAGAGTTAAAGTTGGAATGACTATCCTCTACAATCCTATGACCTATAACTACCTCGCTTAAAGTGTTCAATACCCTCTTTTACCTCATCTCCTCAACTACTACATAGGTGAGTACATGATAGAAAAGCTAGTGCTGACACCAGACTACAGTAGCATCCCCGTTAAGTGTGGTGATAAGGTATTGTCTCTTAACTACTCAGAGAATTGCATTGTTGATGTTCGTGAGGGTTTTGGTGAGGGTAAGTACTTAGTCAAGATTCCTGGATCCGGTATTAAGGTGTGTAGTGAGGTTGTTCCTGCTTGGTGTAGAGGAGATGTCTATGTAATTGATACCGTTGTCGTACATACCAAGGGTATTTTTGAGTGCTATGTCTATGTAGCTAGTAGACCTCGAGTATACTATAGGTTAATCGATGAGTTGTTCTTTGAAGATTACGTACCTTCTGGTGATGGTGTAGGTGTCGGTGAGAAAGTACTCAATTCCCTACTTCACAGATACCTGGAGATTGAGGGAATACCGCCGTACGTTGTGAGTATGAAGGTTATTATGCCACTTCTCAAGCTAATCAAGCTTGTTACTCAGGATCTTGATGGTAAGGTCTGCAGGAAAGGTAAGCTGTATCACATAGTGCTTGGTGATGCAGGTATAATAGCAGAACCAACGTACTCTAGTGAACTATTTATCACTGTAATTGCTCAGCTAGGTGGAAGAGATGTACTGGCGAAGGTGCTCAGAGCACTCTTTAGAGAAGTTAAGGTACTGAGATGGCTTAGGTTTGGTAGAGCACATAGGTGCATTGACGTACTCCTCGATTTGTACACACGTGGTCTCAGAAACCGGACATGCAATCATCGCTCACCAGCTCATTCCTGGCCACTCTCAGCATCTCACTAAGTAAGCTTTGGGAGTAAAGTTGAGTTAGGGTTGTTTAGAAGGCCGGGAGATCCTCTATCATCCCACGGGTCTCATCCCGCGTCAAGAGGACCTGTTAGGTATTGTGATGTCTGAGATTTAAGTGAATCTCCATTTTAAACTACTTCCTATAGTAGTTGAGAAGCTTCAGTACTGCTTTTGCCATAAGTTCAGCATCTTCATTACTTAGTGTTGGGAATGTGTATAGTGTAAAGACTCGTTCACATATCCACTCTGTATTTGGGCACTTAATGTCTTTGTACGAGATGGTCTTCCCATAGTATGGACATGACCAAGGGCAACCCTTCCCATGACCTCTAAGTTCTTGGAATAGTAATTGTCTGTAGATTGGCTTAGGATAACATACCGATACTATAGCTCCTTCAGCTTTAAGTGCTTTAACGAAGTAATCCCTACTAACTCTCATCTTCTCTACATGGAGGAGAACATTGTATATGTGCCACACGTGCTTGACGTAGGGTTTCTCGCTTGGTAATATAAGGAGATCGCTCTTAGATAGGGCCTCAGTATATACCTTAGCTATCTCTCTCCTCCTCTCATTTAACCTATCTAGCTTTCTGAGCTGTGAGATTCCTAGTGCTGCCTGTAGCTCAGTCATTCTGAAGTTGAAACCTAGCATCACATGTTCGTACCTTGTCTCTTCACCATGACAACGTATCATCTTGCAGAGCTTAGCTAATTCATCATTGTTCGTGATTATGGCACCACCCTCTCCTGTTGTTAAGTTCTTAGTCTGGTAGAAGCTAAAGCAACCAAGATCACCGAATGTACCTACCTTCCTACCTCTATACTCAGCACCCACAGCTTGAGCACAATCCTCAATTAGGTAAACTCCATACTCCCTACATATCTTGACTATGTCATCCATCTCAGCTGGATGTCCACAGAGGTGGACAACAATTACAGCTTTAGCTCTATCTCTGTGCTTCCTCAACTTATCCTCTAGGTCACATGGATCCATGTTAAAGGTCTCTCTACTAACATCAACAAATACGGGTACAGCATTGGCGTATACCACGCAGGTTGCTGTTGATACGAATGTAAATGCAGGTACTAGAACTTCATCACCAGGTCCTACGCCTAAGGCTTTCAATGCTATGTAGAGAGCAACTGAGCCGTTGGATACAGCAATACAGTGCTTAACACCGTGGTACCGAGCAAAGAAGTTCTCGAATTCCTGAACCTTAGTACCAACTAATTGGCTTAATCTACCACTCTTGAGAACCTCGACAACGGCTTTAATATCATCATCATCAATTGGTGCCCAAGCCTCAATTCTTCTACCTATAATCGACTTACCACCTTCAATGACAGGTACTTCACTCAAGAAAATCCCCAAGGACTCAGTAGGTACGTACTTAAGTAAGTTTACGTACGATTAGGTAAGGACCTTCCTTACCAATGACAACGACCTTCTCACCCTTCTTAATGGGTTCAGTAGCTTTAGCCATCCAGTACTCACCACGAACCAGTACGAAACCTTCCTTACCAGGCTCTATATCGTCAAGAGCTTCACCGACCTCACCTCTCAGATCAATTAGAGCTCTACTCCTTGGTGTAGCTCTATGCACCTTTACAGCTTTATACAGTACAAATCCCATTATCGAACCTAGTGAACCACCTAGAGCATAAGCTGTCACGATTAATTGCCTAAACCACTCACCACCTATGAACCACTTCTCCGGTGTTAGATGTGGTAGCAGTATTGTACCCAGTATGAGCATCAATATACCTGTTATACCCAACACTCCAAAGCCTGGTGTTACAAATACCTCAACGAATAGGAATATTGAACCTAGGAGGAGCAGTGCAAGTGCTATGAGATTTACGCTAAATCCTAGTCCAAGCAGACCGAGTATCATGAAGAAGGCGCCCACAGCTGCAGCGTAGTAGTGAGCTGATATTACACCGAAGAGGACAATCCATAGACCTAGTGAAAATAGGATACTCGATACTAGTGGATTAGCGAGAACTTCTAGAATACGTTCCCTAATTGATGGTCTGCAGTCTTCAATAACTGCATTTGCTGTATGGAGCGTTACTGTGCCTGCAGCTGTCTTCACAGTCATTCCATCTACTTTCTCAAGGAGTTCACGTATGTTTGATGCAATTACCTCAATAACGTGGTACTTAAGTGCTTCACTTGCTTCTAGATTTAGGTTCTTTAGAACAAATAGCCTAGCTGCTGTTACGTTTCTACCTCTTAGCTTAGCTAATCCCTCAAATTGCTTCGTTATAGCATTGAGTATCTTGCTGCTATTGACTGGCCTAGTCGTACCTGTTACTGGATCATACTCCACAGGTTGTGCACTACCTATTATTGAGCCAGGTGCCATAGCTGCGATGTGTGTAGCTAGAAGTATCAGCGTTCCTGCCGACCAAGCTCTAGCTCCACTTGGGGCAACGTACCCGATAACAGGTATTGTTGAGTTCGCTATTCGGTCAACAATCTTGAGCGTGGCATCTAGGTAACCACCTGGTGTGTTGAGTACTAGTACTACGGCTACAGCACCTCTATCCTGTGCGTACTTAAGTACTGACTCTACATAACTCAGTGTTGCTTGGGTTATTTCACTAGTTATATAACCTCTAACTACTATAGCTCCTCTCTCTTCAGGTATGTAGTTTTCAGGAACTTGTGCTAGAGTTAGGTTCAGAGTTAGGAGTATTACTACCAGGCAAAAAGTTGAGATTACATGGTAGAAACTTCTCCTCATTACCTACCCAACCCTCTCCTCAGTACTTGAGCTTGAAGATCTTCTCTGGAGCGCTCTCTGAAGTGCTGTGACTAGACCTACTGATGTTGAGAGGTCTGATGGAGCTATCACTACTAGGTTCTTTTCCCTTGCCACATCAACAAGTGTCTGAAGCTGTCTTAGTACTAGAGCTTCAGGTCTCTCCTGGTAGATCTTAGCTGCTTCAGCCATTATCTTTGCCGCATGGAGTTCACCTTCAGCAACGATTATCCTAGCTCTCTTCTCACGTTCTGCTTCAGCTTGCTTAGCTATTGCTCTCAGTAGTGATTCAGGTAGTGTAACTTCCTTCACTGTAACTGCTGTTACCTTAATGCCCCAGGGATCGGTTATCTCATCGAGTAACTTTGTTAATTTTTTATTTATTTCCTCTCTTCTCATTAGTAGGTCATCTAGTTCTACTTGTCCAACTACATCTCTAAGCAAGGTCATTGCCATGAGAGCTGTTGCGTGGTGGTAGTTCTCTACAGCTAGTACAGCTTTCTCTGGATCGAAGACTCTGTAATAAACTACAGCATCTACAGTTACCTCTACGTTATCTTTAGTCAGTATCTTCTGTCTAGGTACATCAATAACTCTAGTCCTTAGGTCTACCATTCGTACAGAGTCTATGAATGGTATGACAATTATGAGGCCAGGACCCTTAACACCAATTAACTTACCTAGTCTAAATACGACAGCTCTCTCATACTCCTTCACTATCCTAATCATAGAGAGGAGGAGAATTGCCACGATTAGTGCTATCACTATAGCTGGTATAGCTACGGACCAGACCTGTAACGCTACGATACCTGTGGTTAATGTATTGAACATGGTCTCAACTTCCCAGTAAATCAGTGAAAATCACAAAATTAATTCTTACCCCTCCATCACTAACTCACGGGAGTACATGTACACAGTTGTGGATTTGTTTTGCGGCGCTGGAGGATTCTCAAGAGGATTTTCACTCGAGGGCTTTAAAATAGTTCTAGGTATTGATAACTTCAAGCCATGTTGCTTAACATTTCAGGAGAATTTCAAGGATGCTTACGTCATATGTGAGGACATTAAGGAGATTACAGGTGAAGACGTACTGTCGGTAATTGGTGAGGAACCTGATGTTGTCATTGGTGGACCACCCTGTGAGCCATTTACACGAACTAACCCAAGTAGGTACCCTGATCCAGTTGATAGACTGTACACAGATCCCATTGGTCAACTTGTTCTCCACTTCATTAGGTTAGTCGGTGAGTTAAGGCCTAAGGTCTTCGTTATGGAGAATGTAGTAGATGTTGCTGAGGGACCACTCAAGAGGTACTTAAGAGAGGAATTTGCAAGAGTTGGCTACAAACGCATATACTTCAACATACTGAGAGCAGAAGACTATGGTACACCATCCTGTAGGAGGAGGATCTTTATATCAAACATACCACTTAACCCACCTAAGTACGGTAAGAAGGTAACAGTAATTGAGGCCATTGGTGATCTACCTGAACCAGATGAGCCACATGATATACCTAACCATGAACTTCACCCACTTTCACCAAGAAAGAGGAGGAGAATAGCTAAGTTAAAGTGGGGACAAGCACTCGTATACTATCGAGGTGCTACAGGAACCTTTAGGAACTTCATAAGACTACACCCCTATAAACCAGCACCAACAGTAATGGGTTCATCAAGGTTCATACACCCATTCAGAGATAGGTTACTAACTGTTAGAGAGCACGCTAGATTAATGGGATTCCCCGATGACCACATATTCCTAGGAGGTCGTGAAGTTCAGTACAATCAAGTAGGTGAGGCAGTGCCCGTACCACTAGCGAGAGCAATAGCTAGAGAGGTAAAGAAGTACTTAGAGGAGCAGGAATCTAGGTAGCACTACTCTGTCCACTTAATTCCTTAAGCCTCTCCCTAATTAAGTAGAGTACTGTAGCAATGTACCCAACAGTACCAATGTCACCAGAGGTATCTAACGTAACTACCTTTCCAAGTTCAAGCTCTCTCTTCGTTAATCCGGGTTCAGAACCACCAACTACAATAGCAACAGTTTCACCTCTCAGCAGAGCTTCAGCCACTTCACTGGGATTGAACAACTCCTTAGCATAACTAGGTGGTGTAATGATGTATACCCTACTTGGTTTAATTAGCTCTAAGATATCCTGTATATCAGCGACAAATAGGAATGACTTACCTAGCTTATACGCTAGCTTATGAACTTCAGGAACACCTGACTGAGCAGCAGCACCAATAGCCTTAGATACAACGAAGTTCTCAAAACCCATACCATACACTACCTTAGCTGCTTCAGTAACCCTACTAACAGCATGTACATTATGTACAACGACGATTAATTTCTTTAAAGCATCCACAAAAGCAGGTACCGACATAGTAATCACCCATCAAGTAGTCAGCTAGAACCGGCGATCAATCACCAGTCATATTCTTAGAGGCCCCCTCTCATCACTACACAACACATCAAGAAACCTAGGTAATAAGTATTCAAGCGACGTAACTTAGACGTAACGAATAAATTCAAGTAAGAGAGAAAAATTAAGTACTAACGAACATGGTGACTTCACTCATACCATCACATAGCTCATGTTGTTGCTGAAATTCCGAACCTAGCCCACATAGGCTATCTCCTCCTTGGGGGTGATTCTATTGTCAAATTGTCCACATCCTCAGGTCATGAACACTATACCTCTCTTCAGAGAGTTAAGGTACTGGTGATTGACCCAGTCAGTACTACTCTAATTAATGGTCTTAAAGAGCTAGGTCTTGAAGTTGTGTATAGGCCGGGTATCTCAAGGGATGAAGTAGCTGCTATATTACCAGACTTCGATATACTAATTCTGAGAGGTAGGTTAAGAATTGACGAAGAGCTACTACGTAGAGGGGAGAAGCTAAAGATCATTGCTAGAGCTGGCACAGGTCTTGATAACATTAACGTAGCGAAAGCTAGGGAGAGAGGTATCAAGGTCATCTCTGCTGAAGGAGCTTCAACGGAGTCCGTTGCTGAGTTAACGATATGTCTCATGATAGCTGCTGCACGGAAAATAGCTTCAGTAATTACTAATGTTCGAGAGGGTAAATGGATTAAGGAGGTAGGTATTGAGCTATTTGGTAAGGTTCTCGGTATTGTTGGTCTTGGTAGGATTGGGAGTAGAGTAGCTGAGATAGCTAAGGTACTGGGGATGAGGGTCATTGCTTACGACGTAGCTAATGTGAGGGAAAAAGCTGAGAAACTAGGTGTTGAAATCGTTTCCTCTCTACATGAACTACTTAGGAGAAGTGATGTTGTGTCACTACATGTACCTCTAAAGGAGGATACCTACCACATGATTAGTAGGCAGGAGTTCGAAGTACTGAAGAGAGGAGCTATTATAGTTAATACAGCTAGAGGAGCATTGATAGATACGAGGGAACTGCTTAGAGCACTGAATGAGTGGGTTGTATATGCCGCAGGTCTCGATACTCTTGAGAATGAACCGCCTAAGTACCCTTGGGAATTCGATCTGATAAAACACCCAAGGGTAGTCATTACTGCTCACGTAGGTGCTCAAACATATGAAGCACAGGAGAGAATAGCTCTAGAACTAATTGAGAAGATAAGGCGTGAGTTAACTAGTCTGAGGTACCTTACATGAAGTTGTTTACACCGGGTCCCGTATACCTACGTAGGGAAGTACTTGAAGCTATGTCTAGACAGGTCATTAGTCATAGAACTCAGGAATTTAGGTCATTGCTCAGGAAGGTAGTGGATGATCTTAAGTACGTCGTACAGACTACTGAGGGTGAGGTTGCTGTACTTACCGGTTCAGGTACCCTAGCTGTTGAGTCTATGGTGTACTCGCTTATTGAGCCTGGTGATAGGGTATTGCTTCTATCATTTGGGTTCTTTGGTGAGAGATTACGCGAGTCATTAATTAGGAGAGGAGCTGTGGTAGATGTTGTTGAAGCTCCATTAGGAGATATTGTTGAGATAAGTGATGTTGAGAATGCGCTTGAGAGAAGACACTACAAAGCGCTATTCACTGTGTTTACGGAGACTAGTACGGGTGTTACTCTACGAGAGTTAAAGAGGATTGCGGAGTTAGCTAAGAAATATGGTCTACTCGTATGTGTTGATGCTATTTCAGCTATTGGTGGTGAGGAATTCTACATGGATAGGTGGTGTATTGATGCTGTTGCTGGTTGTAGTCAGAAGTGTATTGGTGCACCTCCTGGAGTATCGTTTGTTGCTTTGAGTCCAGAAGCTATTAAGGTTGCTGAGAAAGTTCGAGGTAAACCAATCTACATGGACTTAACTAGGTACATCAAATACGTTCACGAGAGATCAGAAACACCCTACACACCAGCAATTAACGTGCTGTACGGTCTTGAGACTGCACTACAGATTCTCAAGGAGGAAGGATTAGAAGGTCGATGGAGGAGATTCAGGTACTTAACCGATCTACTGTATGAGAGAGTTAAAACTATAGAGTTCACTAGATTTCCGAGATTTGAGGTTAGGTCAAGTACTGTAGCTGTACTGAAGGTGCCTAGTGACCTCAGTGCTAAGTCTATTGTGAAGACACTTAGAGAGGAGTTTGGTATCGTGGTAGCGAGAGGTCTTGGGATATTGGAGAATTCAGTAATTAGAGTTGGTGTCATGGGGTACATAGCTGAGGAAGATATCGAATACTTAGTAAGTGGATTGAAGGCATGTATTGATATTTTGAGATCTTAACTCATCGTGGTTATGAATTTAAGAGAGATAATCAGCACCACACAACTAGTTGAAGGGTGAGTTAATGTGTTGGAGCTATTGCTGAAGAAGTACCTAGATCACATAATTAAGAAGTACCACCAGTGGCTGCTCGAAGGTAGGCAATCACTACAGGAACTAGCTGTCTACGAACTGTGTGGCTGTAAGCAGAGAGCAACATTCAACAGAACTCTACCACACATAGTCATAGCGAACTCGATAAAGCCCATAAACATAGTTAGCGAAGCTATTCACGAGGGTTTAGAGAGTATACTGGGTTACAGCGAGAAAGTATTCAGTAAGACAATTGATGTAGGAGGTACAAGGTACACTATATACGCACAACCAGATTACTTCGATGGCGAAGTACTGATAGACTTCAAGTTCACAACAGCACCGCTAGAGACATTACCGAAGGAGAGACACATAATGCAGGTAAAGCTCTATAAGTGGGTTACAGGAGCTAAGAAAGCCTACATACTCTACCTATCACCAAGGGGAATACGTGAAGTAGAGGTAACGGAAGAGTTCACAGATGAGGATGTTAGAAAGCTCATAGAGAGCTGGTCATCACCACGAGATCCCAGAGAGTGTGGAGAGTGTCCATACAAGTACTTCTGTCCACACTATAAACCGCAGGTAGCAACACAACCACAACAAACAGCACAGCAACGAAATAGATAATATTTGAGTTAGTACAAAGAAGGGAAAAAGAGAGGAATTACTCACTACCCTCCTCCTACCTCTTAACTTCCTACGATCTTGCTGGTTTGAAGCAGTACTCGTAGATTACAGCTCCGAGTACACCACCAATAATTGGACCTACCAAGTAAATCCACAGCTTTGCTAATGGTATGAAGTCACCTGCAATGGCTGCTGCAATAGCAGGTCCTAGTGATCTAGCGAAGTTAAGACTTGAACCTGTTAGTGGACCGCCCACCCAGATATCACATGCAACAGTGAAACCTATTGCGAAACCAGCCCATCCTGGTGGTGCTCTCTTGTCAACAGCAGTACCCATGATCACGAAAAGTAGCCAGAAAGTTAGTAAAATCTCAATCAGTACAGCAGCACCATCTGTAACACCTAGGGTGTAGTTCGGTAGTGTTGAGCCGAAGTGCACTTTTCTACCTGCTACTGGGTAGCATGCATATAGGCATAGACCAGCTAGAATACCACCAATACACTGAGCTACTATGTATGGTGCAACTAGCTTACCTGGAAATCTCCTAACGGCTAGTAAACCAATTGTTACTGATGGATTAATATGAGTCCCTGAAATGTGACCTGTAGCGTATATCATTATTGCAATAATGAAACCGAAAGTAGCACCAATAGCAAATAGTGCTGCTGGTCCTGGCCCCATTACTGCTGGGAAAGATATCACCGATCCAGCACCGAAGAATGTTAGTGCAAAGGTACCAATGAGCTCTGATATGAACATCTGTGCTATGGTTGGTTGACTCTTAGCGGCCATACCGCCCACCTTCCCCGTAGTTGTAGCGTATTGGGGGTTTATATAAGTCTCTATATGTATATATAGTGATAAATATACATATTATTGACTAGGTAAAGGTAATCCCATTCTTCTCGTGAAGGAGAGGTAAGGGTTGGTAAAAATTGATTGGTTATAGGGATGAGTTAATAGGATGGTTCTCGTTTAACCTAGTGCTCCGGCTCCTCCAAGGACTCCATCTGCAAAGACACTCACTAGTGGTACTTCCTTAGCAATTACTCTTCTGTAGTAGCAGTGGATACATCTTCCTGTTAGTATGAAGCTTGGTGCACAGCTCTTACATATTGGTGGTGGTGAAATCACGGTCTCTGGACGTAGTGCTACGATGTAGGTGTTGAGTGTTGCTGTTACTGGCTCACTTGTTAGTAGGCATGGGAAGTCCGCTAATCTCATTAGTGCTGAGAACCTCACTGTAATTGCACAGCCTGGATAGGTGTATCTCTGTGGGTTCTTGAGTACTTCATTCTTCTCGATTGGTGTTAGATCTACCTTAACACCTTTAATTACCTCTCCACCTCTTCCCCATGGTTTTGGTGTAATTATCTTCCAGCCCCTCAGTAGCATGTCCATGAAGTCTACGTTGTGTAGTTCAGCTGCTACACCTCTTGCTGGTGACTTCAGGACTAGGTTGAAGAACCTCTTCACTAGTAGGTCAATTATCATTGATGCGCTGAAGCCGTCTTGCTCAGCTATGTATGCTACTGCTGCGGCTGTTGAACCTGTTGCTACTCTCAGTACATCATACTCACTCTTTAGCTTGCCCTCCTTTAGTGCTGTCTCTAGTGTTGATATCATAACCTCTGTTACAGCCTCCATTATCGCCATTACGACGTCGTCCTTCGCCATATTGTACATTGACTGGGCTATGTGGTGTCCTACATCACCAACACAGTACGCCGGTACCACACAGATGTTACCTGGATGCACACCAGCATCTAGTGCTGCCTTTACATATGGTCTAATCCTCTGCTCATACCTCTTCATGTACTCTGCTGGGTCAAAGCTAATGTGACCAGCTTCCTTCATCACCTCTACCTGTGCTTCCACTGGTGTTAGCCAGATCTTCTTCAACATCTCGATCTCTGCGCTGAGTGCTTCCTCTAGTGTCTTACCTGCTTCAATTGCTGATATGAACTTAGCGCCGAAGCCGTAGCTTGTGTTCATACCCCAGCTCTTTGCCGCTAGTATTGCCTCTTTGTACTTCTTGTCTATTGGTACTTTCTCTAGGATGTAGGCGAAGAGTCCTGACATACCACCTACTGAGTATGCGAAGTCTACAACACAGGTTGGTCCGTAGAAGCCACAGTACTTTCTCATTGCTTCTCTACCAATTAGATCCCTTCTCTTCTCTAGCTCCTTAACGAAGGTCTCTACTGCTTCTCTGAACTTTGGATCTAGTTCATACAGTATCTTCAGTACTACTGGTGTCTGGTAATGTTCTACAAATGGGTCGTCTTCTGGTCTAATTGTCTTATCCTTTGCAATTTCGTTCAGTATCTCGTAGTGTGCTACCACCGAGTTTACATGTAGGTCAATGACCTCTTTCTTCATTGGCCCTACTGGTGCCATCTTCCTTACTGCTTCTACGTACGGTAGTGCATCTGGTATTGTGAATTTTGTTCCTCTCTTTTCCTTAATGACACCTATGTCAGCTCTCTGCACTGCTATTGCATCCTCAACCATCTTCTTAATAACCTCTGGTGGAACTGACATAGGGACGACCTCGTTACAAATTAATTTTTACTCATACTTATAAGTTAGTACATGAGCTAGCTATTCCTGAATACCCTATTAAATGTGCAGGAGAAAATATACCGATTAATTTTGTGCTATAGATAGAAAAATATAACACAGTTATATGTTTGAATTGTTGAGGTATCTTGATTAACTGTTTTGTAGTTTTCAGGTTTCTTTACCTTGAGCTACTATGTTTGTTGTTGGTGTTGTTGCTGGTGGTGGTTCGAGTAGGTTGGGTGTGTATAAGGCTTGTCTTGATGTTGGTGGTTTTTCTGTTGCTGATTTGTTATTGAGGAGATTGTGTGGTTGTGATGTATTGGTGGTTTGTGTTCGTGAGGGGTATCAGCGTGATTTCTGGCGTCATATTTTGTCTAGGTTTGGTTCGTGTTTTGATCGTTGGTTTGTTATTCGTGATGTCTTGGATTCGTATAGTCATCCTGTTGTTGGCTTGTTCTCTATTCTTGATTTCGTTGAGAGTTTGCTTGGTAAGTGCTTTGTTGCTGTTGTTTCCTGTGATAACCCTTTCGTTAGTTCTGCGTTGCTTAGGTACTTAGTTCAGGAATGTAGATCTCGTGGTGGTGTTGCTTGTGTTCCTGTTTGGTCTTGTGGTTGTCTTGAGCCTTTTGTTGCTTGCTACTCTACCGCTATTCTTCGTTTTCTACGTTCTTGGTTAAGGAGGTTACTGCTTGGTTTCTCTTTCTCTATGTCTGATGTTGTTCGTTCAATTCCAGGTATTGTCTACGTTTCTGCTGAAGAAGTGTGTAGGTTATTTGGTAGGTATGTTTTTCTCAATATTAATTCTCTGTGGAGTTACCTTATTCTTCGTGAGTACTTAAGTGCTTGAGGTAGCTGATTACTAGCTTAGGGTCGTCTGTTGCTACTGCATCTACTCCTTTCTCTATGAGCCTCCTGAGTACGTCTACGTCATTTACTGTCCATGCCATTACCTTTACATCTGCTCTCTTAGCCTTATCAACTAGATCTCTCGTTATGTACAAGTACCTGACTGCTAGCATCTCAGCACCTGCCTCTCTAGCTATGTGTACTGGGTCAACTGGTTCACAGGATATGATAGCTATTCCTCGAACTCTCGGCTCTACTTCTGTTGCGTACCTAACTACTGTGTGGTAGAAGGAAGCTACGTATATTGGCTTTCCACAGCCAAGTACTCCTACCTTCCTCAATACGTTCAGTACTGTATCCACTGAATCCCTCTCCTTGATCTCAACTATGAGACCACACCTACACTTGAGTGCATTGAGTACCTCTTCTAGAGTTGGTATTTCTCTTCCCCTAATCCTGTATCTCTTCAACTCACTTACTGTTAGCTCTCGTACCTTAACCCTCACTCCTAGAAGTCTTGCTAGATCCTCATCATGAAAGACCACAGGTACCAGATCCCTTGTGAGCCTCACATCACACTCAACTAGATCTACGCCTAGCTCTATCGCCTTCAGAAAACTCGGTATCGTGTTCTCAGGTTCGTACCTTGGAGCTCCTCTATGGCCGATAACTATGACCTTCCCCCTCATGAAGCTCCACTCAGCCGTGACTTAGTTAGTCTCCTGAACCTGTACTTTAGGTCCGTGTAAGTAGTTCCTCTATGATCTTAACGTCGTCACTTAACTCGTAGTAACCTAGTTCTCTCTCTAGTAGCTCTACAGCTCTCAATCTATCTCTGATCGTATAGTCAGGTGTTTCAAAGATGAATGTCTTCTCAAAGTACTGGTAGTCTAGTGTTATGAACCTCCCATGTACCTGAACCCAGTTCCAGAACTCAGTGTTTGGGTATGGTGTTGCTATGCTGAAGTGTATGTAGTCTAGATCCAGCTTAGGTATTAGGTCTATTATCTTCTTAAACTCATCAAGTGTTTCACCTGGTGCTCCTATCATGAAGAAACCACCAACTCTAATACCGTAGTCCTTAGCTATCTTAATCACTCCTCTAGCTTTCTCCAAATCAATGCCCTTCCTAATGTACTTAAGCACTCTCTCAGAACCAGACTCAATACCAAACCACACTAAGTCACAACCAGCTTCACTCATATCCCTAAGTAACCTCTCATCAACTGTATCAACTCTAATACCATTGGGTAAACTCCAGGTCACACCTACTCCATATTCCTTGAGAAGCTGACAAATTTCACGAACCCTACTCCTAACTACAGTAAACTCATCATCCACAAACTTCACTCGATGTACATTGAATCTATCTACTAGGTACAGTACTTCCTGTAGCACCTTCATAGGTGATCTAGCTCTGTAAGCTCTAGAGAAGAGGTATCGAACACAACAGAATAAGCAATTGAATGGACAACCTCTACTAGTTACGAGTACACCAATGTTCTCACCATAGTACGATGTATTGAGTAGTGCTCTATCAGGTATTGGTAGCTCATCTATGTTCGGACTAGCTCCCTGAACCACTAGTGTAGTCTTCATAGCTCTGGTCTTCAGTTCCTTAATTGCATGTAGTAGATTAGGTAGGTCTCTAGCTACTTCCTCACCTTCACCTCTCACAACTATGTCAGCTATGTTAATGAAGTCTTCTGGACAAAGTGTTGCATGTGGACCACCACATACTATGGTGGTGCTTGGTGATGATTGTCTCAGCTCCTTAATGAGGCTCTTCACTATTGGGAAGCTCACTGTGTGTACTGTTATACCTACTACATCAGGTTGCTCTCTCTGTACATCGTGAATTAGCTTATTTGATGACTCTACGTTCAGCTCGTATATCTTTACTTCGTATCCTCTCTCCTTGAGTACTGTGGCTATGTAGAGTAGGCCAAGTGGTGGGTATAGACCTTTCTTCTCCTCATCTCGTGACCTAGGTACCTGCGGATTTACTAGGTATATCAGCAACTTAGCCACCTACTACTCGTCATGGTCTTAAGGAATATATTTATGCGCTCAATATCTTCCTCAGTGAGTTCTATGAGAGTTACCTTCCGTGATAGAGATTTCATTGAGAGTGTGGAGGGTTACATATTCTGTGTAATAGGTAATGTACATCCACCAGATAGAGTCATCTGTTACCTCAAGTACGTTCCTGGTGTAGAGTCTAAGATACGTATTAAGTGGTCTAGAGATGGTAAGATGTATGGTAGGGTACTACCGTTTTACAGTGCTATTGGTTTCAGTACGGTCATGGATTTCCTGAGAAAGAACTGTCCTGAATACGTGGTGTATGACGAAGTTCTTGGTGTTGAAGTTATTGAGGTTCCACGTAGTAGGGTCAAGGTACACTACTTACCTGAGGAGAGGTTAAGAGAGATATTGAAAGAGCCTAGAGATGAGTTAGAGGCTTTGGCTAAGGAATTAGTTGAGGAGTTATCGAGGTTTAGTGGTGTCTCCACTACGTACATGGGTATTACTGGATCAATTCTGTTGCGGATACACAATGTGAAGTACTCTGATGTAGACATCATTGTGTATGGTAGGGAGAATGCCCTCAAGGTTAAGGAGACCCTGCTGCAACTGTACGATGACCCTAAATCACCATTTAAGAGACCTAGAGGAGAAGTACTTGAAGCATGGGTTCAAGATATCATAAAGATACACCCACTTACACCAAATGAAGCACGACGACTATATGGTTCTGAGAAGTGGAATAGAGCTCTCTACCGTGGTAGACAGTTCTCAGTTCATCCCGTAAAGCTTGAACATGAAGTACGTGAGAAGTATGGTGATGAGAGGTACATTGGTGAAGGATTGATTAAGATTAGAGCTGTGGTTGAGGATGATAGTGAATCAATTTTCTTACCAGCTAAGTACGTAGTACGTAATGTGAGGATTCTTGAGGGACCTAAGGTAAGTAATATTCGAGAAGTAGTGTGTTATGAGGGACTGTACTGTGATCTAGCTAAGCCTGGTGAGGAGATTGAGGTATTTGGTAGATTGGAGAAGGTGATTAAGTCAAGTGGTGAGGTATACCGCAGAGTCACAGTTGGTAGTGTTGATGCGGGTGGTAAGGACTACCTCAAACCTATTAGGTGGTTCAGTACTTAAGTGCTAGATTCACTAAGTAATCTCCTGTATCACCTAGGTACACTCTATACCTAACTTCTCCACTCTCTACGTAGTGAACTTCCTCAAGAGTACCACGACATATCACGGTATCACCTTCACTAGCAAGTTCACAGAACCTACCTCTCAAACTATATACCTCACAAACCTCCCTCTCAGAACCCTCTAGGAATTCAATGACCTTAATCCTGTACCTACAGGGCGTAAATATTGATTCACTAGCATCAACAACGATAGCCTTCAATACACAGGTACCTAGCTTCCGAACTACGTAAGTACCGTATCTTACATCAAGTTCGCTAGGTAGCTGAATAAGCCTTATGAAGTACTCTCTCCCCCTAAACAATCCCTCAAGAACACGTCTCTCCTCATGCCTAACAAATGTCGTGAAATCCATTGGAGTTTCTCTACCCCTTGAAATGTACAGTCTTTTTAGTAGAACCTCATCGTATCTCCGAACATCAGTACTTACATTAACTAGGTTCTCCAGATAACCGTACACTCTGAACCCATGTTCACGACCATAAACCACGACATCAATATCTGATGAACCTTCATGTAAAGAAACTAGAACTGAACCCGAAACACCAATACTATCAGTGGGAGTTACCCTAGAGAGTAATCTACAGAAATCAACGACATCCCTGACTACACTATCCTGTAGTGGAGATTTCATTAACTCTTGAAGCTTTACTCGAGGATCATATATCCTAACCACATCGGATAGAGGAATTTCAGGAACTTCTCTACCGTAAAATACGTCATACACAATGTAGTTTCCGTACCTTTCATAAAGGACACGGTATAACTCAGGAACAGTCTCTACCTTCCTATACCTAGCACCATCCTCTCTACATATTCTAGAGCCACTAGGAGTAAGTACGTACTTTGGATAAGCAACGACCTTACCTGGTGGCTGAACTACGTCCTTTACTGCGAATATGTCACCACTACGTACCTTAACGTAGTAACCCTCAATCAATCCCATGAAGTTACCCATCTGAGAGACCGTTCAAACGCTTAAATAACTTGAGGAACAATAACCCCCGTGATGAACTCGATTGAGGAGCTGAGAAAGAAACTTGAGGATTCATTTGCTGAAGCATTTCCAATGTATGGAACGAGGTTACTGATAACTGCTAGGGACAGGAAGTGGGCTCTCACCGCTGCTAGGTGTGCTACTGGTTTCGCTACATCGATAATTGCGTGCCCTGCTGAAGCAGGTATAGAGAAGCTAGTATCCCCTAAGAGCACTCCAGATGGGAGACCAGGAGTCTACATACAGATCTACCACAGATCGATACCTGAACTCAAGGTGCAGGTACTTGCTCGAGTTGGACAGACAGTACTTACGTGTCCTACTACAGCTCTCTTCGATGGACTACCTAAGGTGAGGAGGAGACTTAGGATAGGTCAGTCTATTGCTAAGTTTGGTGATGGTTACGAGGTAAAGGATGCTATGTACGGTAGAACTGTGTGGAGAATACCTGTCATGGAGGGTGAGTTCATTGTTGAGGATAGTGTTGGCGTTGTTTCGGGTGTTGCTGGTGGTAACATTGTGATCCTAGCTAGAGACCTAGATTCAGGATTGAGAGCTGCTACAGAAGCTGTTAGAGCAATTAGGAGACTTTGCCCCTACGTCATATGTCCATTCCCTGGTGGTATCGTGAGATCAGGTTCAAAGGTTGGTTCAAATAGGTATCCGAAGCTACCTGCATCAACAAACCACCCCTACTGTCCAACGCTGAGAGGTAAGGTACCTGACACTAAGGTCCCACCTAATGTGAACTGTGTTTACGAAATTGTTATAAATGGACTTAAGGAGGAGTACGTTAAGCTAGCTATGGGTGTTGGTGCCATAGCAGCAGCCAAGGTGAATGGTGTCATCAAGATAACATCGGTTAACTTTGGTGGAAAGCTGGGAAGGTACAGGATACCACTACTAGAATCATTCGACTACGCTCTCAAGTGGTTGGAAGAGAGGAAGTTACTTGAGAAAATCTAATTGTGTCTTCAACTAGACGTAGATTTAGAGTACTTAGGAGGTATTGTAGATACTGGTTACCCGGAACTAACGTTGTGAAGAAGGTTAGAGAGTTACTCCATGGTATCATTCATGATGGTGATTACTTAGTCATTTCTGAGAAGGCAATATCCACTGCCCTTGGAAATCTCTTTGATGAAGATCTGATACCGGTCAGCAGCTTAGACAAGGTCATCACTCTACTTTACCAGAGAGTGTTCTGTGGTCTATTCTTGGTAAAAATTCTGAAATTGCGTAGAGAGTTCGTTGAGTTATTGCTTCACTACCCGATTACTGATGGTAGTAAGCACAAGAAGTTTGTACTTATTAGCTATGGTGTACGTCACTTCCTCAAGCCTATTGGTGAGGCTGGTGTTGATGCGACAAATGTACCTTACAAATTGGTTTCACTACCTCTTAGTCCTGATACAGCTACTAGAGTCGCTAAACTAATTTCGGGTACAATACTTAGCGAGTTAGGTGTTCGTGTTAAGGTTTTGATTGTTGATAGTGATAGGCTGTACGTCCATAAGTGTAATCCACGTATTATTCTCGCTACGAGGAGTACCTGTATTCCCTGGGCTAAGAACCTTGGTTTCTTCGGGTATTTCTTAGGTAGGTTCTTCAGGTATGTATTCAGTGAGTACCCGACGATTGTTGGTTCTTCAGTACCTGTTACTCTGGAGAATGTTGCTGAGTTACTTGAGGTAGCTAGGATTGCTGAGAGGGTTAGGGGTTTTGGTTTGGGAAGAACTGTTCTCGATGTGTCACGTAGGGTGGGTAAGGAGTTTCATGAGGTTACCTGGAGTGATCTCTTAAGGTTTAGGCATTGTCCTATAGTTGTCATTCGTAAGAAATCTCTTACGTAGTGGCTGTATGGTCGTGGAAAACTGAAAAATTTAGTTATTGACCTTTAAACCCTATGTATGGAACTTATCCTAGTCACTGGTAGAATTGTTGAACAGGGAAGGTTTGTTGAAGATAAGATAAGTCATGAGTACGAGAACTCTGTTGCTGCTGTATTTCTAGATGAGGAAGATATGAAGGTGCTTGGTGTTAGTGAAGGTGATAGGGTTAAGGTTCGGAGTGAGTTTGGTGAGGTAGTTGTTAAGGTTAAGAGAGCTAAGGGTAGGTCGCCAGGAATCTGCTTCATGCCCTTAGGCCCATGGGCTAATGCTGTGGTGAGACCTGACACACATGGCTCTGGTATGCCTGATTTCAAGGGTATTAAGGTTGTGGTAGAGAAGACAGGTGAAGAAGTAACTCCTCTCTCTAGATTAGTACCCAAGTACTTGCTACCACCTCGAACGGAGGTAGAGAAGGTTCCAGGTCCTGAGCAGGTGTTCACTGATGTTGCTTGTCCTTTCTGTGGATGTGTATGTGATGACCTTGTGGTTCACGTTGTTGGTAACAGGGTTGTGAAGGTTGAGAGAGCTTGTGTACTAGGTATGTCTAAGTTCCTGAATCACTACCGTAACAGGATCCTAAAGCCATACAAGAGACAAGGTGATAAGTTCATTGAGGTACCGTATGAGAAGATAGTTGATGAGGTAGCTGAAGTACTGGTTAACTCGAAGTACCCACTACTCTTCGGTTGGTCAAGTTCATCGAATGAAGCACTCAGAATCGGGGTTAAGCTTGCAGAAGCACTAGGTGGAGTTATCGATAATACTGCTGTATTCTGTCATGGACCTACAATACTTGCTGAGCAGGAAGTTGGTGTGGTAACTGCTACGTTAGGTCAGATCAAGAATAGAGCTGACTTAATAATCTACTGGGGCTGTAATCCACTTGCAGCACATCTAAGACATGGAGTTAGGTACACGTACCTTGCCCAAGGTTTCTTCATTGGTGGTAGAAAGAATAGGAAGGTTGTTGTAGTTGATGTTAGGGAGACGGAGATAGCTAAGGTAGCTGATCTCTTTATCAAGGTAAAGCCGAATAAAGACCTTGAGCTACTTCGTGCACTAAGAGCAGTAGTGAATGAGCTTGAGCTAGAGGTACCTGAGGTTGCTGGTGTACCTGTAGAAAAGGTCTATGAACTTGCTGAATTAATGATATCAGCTAGGTTTGGAGTACTGTTCTTCGGTCTCGGAATCACAATGACTAGGGGGAAGTACTGGAACATCGTTGAAGCGATTAGACTGGTCCAAGATCTGAATAAGTGGACTAAGTTTGTACTTATACCAATGAGAGGACACTACAATGTAACAGGGACAAATGCTGCACTATGCTGGTTAACGGGTTACCCCTATGCAATTGAATTTGCTAAGGGTTATCCGAGACACATACCAGGTCTAACAACATCAACAGACATATTACTCAGAGGAGATTGCGATGCTGTTTTAGTTATTGCATCTGACCCAGCAGCACACATGCCGAAGAGAGCTGTTGAGAGCATGAGTAAGGTACCGCTCATAGTCATAGATCCGAAGTGTAGTTTGACAGCATGCATGGCAGACTACATAATACCTTCAGCTATTGTAGGTATCGAGTGTGAGGGTACAGCGTATAGAATGGATCACGTACCAATTAGAATGAGGAAAGTAGTAGAGCCACCACCTGGCATTAGGCCAGATCACGTAATCCTATACGACATATATGCTAAAGTCATGGAGAAGCTAAGGAGGTGATTGTATGGAGATATTGATTAGGAATGGAGTAGTGTACGACCCACTAAATGGTATTGAAGGAGAGGTAATGGATATAGCCATTAAAGACGGTAAGATAGTACCCACTGAGAAGGTGGATCCCAAGGAAGCCTACGTAATAGATGCTAGGGGCATGCTCGTTGTACCTGGTGGCATAGATCTGCACACTCACGTAGCAGGTCCAAAGGTTAACCTAGGTAGGGTAATGAGACCTGAAGATCATAGGGTTAGCATACTGAGGTACATTCCAGGCAGGAGACATAGTGGTTCTGGTAAAACAACACCATCAACTACTGTAATTGGGTATCGGTATATCAGGATGGGTTACACCATGATTATTGAACCAGCTTCACCACCTATCAAGTCTAGACATACACACGAGGAGCTTGACGACATTCCGTACGTGGACAAGGCCATGCTACCTCTCTTCGATTCGAATTGGTTTATCCTTAAATTCATTCGCGAAGATGCTAGAGATAAGGTAGCTACCTACATCGCTTGGCTATTGAGGACAGTTAAGGGATATGCTGTTAAGTTAGTTGATCCAGGTGCTGGTGAAGCTTGGGGTTGGGGTCGTGGTATAGGGATTAGTCTTGACGATGAGATTCCAGGCTGGGGTGTTAAGCCGAGAGATATAATCGAGTACACACTTGATGCATGCATTAGACTGGGTATACCGCACAAAGTTCATATCCACTGCAATAGACTTGGCTTTCCAGGTAATTACGAGACAACTCTCGAAACCATTAGGTTGACGGAGAAGTTCCCTATACTTGATAGACCCATCATGCACATAACTCACATTCAGTTCAATGCTTATGGTGGTGAGACTTGGGGTAATCTACGTAGTGCTAGTGAGGAGTTAGCTAGGGAAATTAATAGGAATCCCAGAGTTAGTATCGATCTTGGTCAAGTGATCTTTGGTACACAGACGACGATGACTGCTGATGCACCTTACGAGTACGTACTATATCACTTAACTAAGTGGAAGTGGTCAAGTACAGATGCTGAGTGTGAGTGTGCTGCTGGTATTGTTCCGTATAAGTACCGTAAGAAGAGTTACGTGAATACTATTCAGTGGTGTATTGGTTTGGAGATTGCTCTCCTCGTTCGTGATCCTTGGAGGGTAGTGATATCGACTGATCACCCAAATGGTGGACCCTTCACTAGGTATCCGTGGATCGTTGCTTGGTTGATGAGTAAGAGAGCTAGAGATGAAGTTATGAAGAAGCTAAATGAGAGGGGGTTGAGGAAGTGCATCTTACCTAGCATAGATAGGGAGTATACTTGGACTGAGTTTGTTATCATTACACGTGCCGCTCCTGCGAAGTTACTTGGTTTAGAGAAGACTAAGGGGCATCTAGGTGTTGGTGCTGATGCTGATGTAGCTATCTACGATATTGATCCTCGTGAGGTAGATCCCAGTAGGGATTACGAGAAGTTGATTAAGGCTCTACGTAGAGCTAAGTACGTCATCAAGGGTGGTGAGGTCGTTGTTAAGGACGGTGAGGTCACGAGAGTTATCTATGGTTCAACGTACTACATTAATCCAGTTGTGTCACCTGATCTCGAAAAATCTGTTAAAGCGGAAATTGAGCAATGGTTTAAGCGTTGGTACAGCGTTTCTCTAAGTACTTACGAGGTTAGAATTGAAGAGTTGAGAAGTGTTAAGGAGGTCAAGGTAATTTCGAGGGTTTAGGTATGGTCGTTGAAATCTACGTCAAACCAAGGACTTTGTTCAAGGTACCTGTATACGCTTCTGTTCTCAGGCCTGATACCTTTGTGGGTAAGTCACCTAGAGAACTTACTGATGTGTACGTTCTTGAAGGTTCTAAGAAGGTACCTCTAACCGAATTATTCGACATTGAGTATCAGGGTTCAGTACCTAGTAGTGTTGAAGAGATTACGCTTCACTTAGTTGGTGATTTTAGTAAGGTTAGAGAGATCTGTAGGAGGATGACTGGAGGTAATGTCATCATTGAGGGTGATGTAGGTGCATTCTTAGGCTATGGAATGACTGGAGGTCGTGTTATTGTTCGTGGTAATGTAGGTGATTGGCTAGGTACACACATGTGTGGTGGCTTTATTGAGGTTTATGGTGATGTGGGTAATTATGTAGGTGCTTCATTACCTGGAGAGAAGCCAGGGAAGGGTATGAGAGGTGGTATCATTATAATTCATGGTTCAGCTGGTGCTGAGGTTGGTAGAGGTATGAGAGGTGGTGTAGTAGTTGTTGAAGGTTCTTCAGATGCTCTACCTGGTGTGAATATGCGTGGTGGTACTATCGTTATCGAGGGTGATTGTAAGGGTTATCCTGGCTTAAACATGAGGGATGGTCGAATAGTGATTCTAGGTAGGGTTGATGATATTGTACCCACGTTCTACATCGATTCCATAGCTGAGAAGGTTCGTGTTAAGGAGTTAGGAAGAGAGTATAGAGGAACATTCCTACTTTTGAGAGGAGATGCAATGGCTGACATTAGTTGTAGTGGGAGGTTATTCATTTCCTTGGATAAAAATAGTCACCTGAGGTACCTGACTGAGCTGTTGGGGTGGTAGGTGTGGGTATTTCAATGAATAAGTTAGCACTGAGAATATTGGATAGAGTTCTGTCGAATACCGATCTATACAAGGTCAAGGTCCATAGGTATCCTTGCGGTGCTACTGTTGTTGATGCTGGTGTTGAGACCATGGGTAGTATGGACATGGGTATAGAGCTGTCGAAGATTAGTCTAGGTGGTTTAGCTCGTGTAGACCTTACGGTAAGAAGGTATGATGAGCTAGCACTCCCCTGTGTAATAGTCTACACGGACTACCCAATCGAGGCTTGCCTTCTCTCACAACTAGCTGGTTGGAGAATCGCAGATGAGAACTTCTATGCTCTTGGTTCAGGTCCTGCTAGGGCACTTGCTAGAAAGCCGAAGAAGTGGTATGAGGAGTTTCAATACCACGAAACAAGTGATGAAGCAGTTCTAGTACTTGAAACTGATAGACTACCACCAGATAGAGTCCTAGTTAAGGTTGCTGAAGCCTGTGGTATATCACCAAAGAACCTCTATGTTGTAGTGACATCATTTAATTCTGTGACCGGAACGATACAGGTAAGTGCTAGAGTTGTCGAGACAGGTTTGTACAGGCTGAGATACCTTGGATTTGACTTAAGGAAGGTGATTACAGCCTCTGGAGCATGTCCAGTAGCACCACCCTGTCCAAACTATAACCTAATGTTCGCCAAGACAAATGACATGATAGCGTATGGAGGAGAGACATACTACGTAGTTGACTGCGATGACTCTGAGATAGCAGCTATAATCGAGAAAGCACCATTCACAAACTCGAAATATAGTGGTAGGTTGATGTATGATATATTCAGTGAAGTTAACTTCGACCTCTACAAGCTAGATCCATCAGTATTTGCCGTAGCTCTTGTGCAGATAACTAACAGGAGAACGAGCAAAGTATTCTACTCAGGTAGAGTCGATGTCTACATGCTCAAGAGATCACTATCATTTACACCAGAGAAGTAGCTACCTTCTAACTCTACTAACTACGTACTTCACTATCTCCTCAGCTATGGAGAATGGAGTAACAGACTGGAGGCCCCTCCAACCAGGTTGACTATTTACCTCAAGAACTAAGTACCCACGTTCTCTATCCTCAACAATATCTACTCCCGCAATCTCGCAACCAACAACTCTACACGACTTAATCGCTAACTCCTCAACCTCCTGAGGAATAGGATACAACCTAATAGGTTTAGCACCTAAGTAAACATTGGTTTTCCAGCTTCTAGCAACTCGATACATCGCGGCAACAGCTCTATCACCAATAACGAAAACTCTAATATCACGACCTCTATGTCTAATGTACTCCTGAACATACAGCACGTGCTTGAGGAATGCTAAGTCGCTCAGAACCCGCCATGCATAGTCCTTACTACGTACTCTAAACGAACCTAAACCTCTCGATCCGAAGAGAGGTTTAACGACAATAGGTTTACCTAAATCATTGATGTACTTGAGAACTTCCTCACAGCATTCACCAACTACGGTTTTAGGAACAGGAATACCAGCTCTCTCGAGAAGGTAGAGAGTCCTGTACTTATCAACAGCAATCTCTATAGCTGATGGAGAGTTCACGACATATACACCACGATCCTCAATCCAGTGAAGTACATCCATCCTAAAGATAGCTTGCTCAAGACTACACCTACCAATAGGCCTAACTATGATAGCTGATAACGATGACACATCACAACCCTTAACGAAAACCCTTGCAGGAAAACCAACCTCAGCGATAATGTCGCGAAATCTGAAGATAAATGGTACGTGACCTAACTTCTCAATAGCTTTCCTCAGCTCTTTAGTTGCCCATCCATGTGGATTCCTCGTAACGACACCGATAATCACCAGTGATCACCGTAGTAAACTCATGAATGAGAAATTAAAAGTGCTTAAGCATGTGGTCTAGATCTTCACATGTACTGAGTTAACAAGTCAAGGTATAGAGAACTTCTCTTTGAGGTAAGAGTAAAGTAATATTAAGTTAGATTGAGCCTAAGTCAAAGGTAAGCCTAAGTGAGTTCAATGTGAAAGCAATGTAGGGATCTCTATGGATTTGAGAAGCATACTTGAGAAAGTACGTTCAAGACAATTATCAATAGATGAAGCTGAGAAGCTGATCAAACTTTATCAATTTGAGGAGGTTACAAGATACGTACTCTACGATATTGGTAGGTATGTTAGAAGAGGAGTACCTGAAATTGTTTTTGCTGAACCTAAGGCACCTGAAATCGTGAAGGAAATTGTCTTAAACCTCGTTAAGAGAGGAGAACCAAAGGTAATCATTAGTCGAGTTAAACCAGAGCATATTAAGGTGCTGAAGTCAATTGATTTCAGCTCTCTCGGGTACATTCTTGAGGTTAGAGAAGAGGCTAGAATTATTGTGGTGAAGAGGAAAGATCTCGAACAGGAGCAACATGGAGGTAGGGTAGCTGTTGTGGCTGCTGGTACAGCTGATATCCCTATTGCTGAGGAGGTTAAGGTCATTGCTGAGGAGATGGGATGTACTGTATTAACTGTGTACGATGTCGGTATTGCAAACATGTGTAGAGCACTCTACGCCATTAGGAAGATACTGGAGTTTGATCCAGACATCGTAGTTGTTGTTGCTGGTATGGAAGGTGCATTACCCTCGGTAATCGCATCCTTCCTAGATGTTCCAGTGATTGCTGTTCCACGATCTGTGGGATATGGTTTGGGCGGCAAGGGTTTAGCTGCTATACTCTCAATGCTACAATCATGTACCCTCGGTGTAGCAGTCGTTAATATCGACAATGGTGTAGGTGCTGGTGTCATAGCTAGCATGGTTGCTAGAAGAGTATCAAAATTCAGGAAGTCTAGTTCCTAGTGCGTAGATGAGTTAAGTTACAATACGTTGAGAAATTGTAAATATAAACAGGTGCATCTAGCTTGATGAAGGTTAGAGAGGTAGCTTGGTTCTGTTCATGGGCTTTGTCGACAGCTACCATACTAGAGGCTACTGCTTTTCCGAAGCCAGGTAATGTACATAGACTGAAGGATCACGAAGATACTAGCATTGAGCACTTCGTCATTAGTGGGGTTGCCAGTGTTGAGGTGTTCTATAGAGCATTCATCAGAGGATATCGATTAGCAGATAGTACATCAGAGGATATGAGGTGTGGTCTTGGATACATGGTGTATAGACTTGTTAGAACCTGTAAGTCACGACATAGAGGAGGTAATACCAATTTAGGTACAGCAACCCTACTGGTTCCCCTGGCTGTGGCATTGGGATTTGTATATCGTAGATGTGGGCTCCTCCACATTGGTAAGTGTATCAGTACCGCATGTACCTTGGTGAAGCACAGTGATGTGAGTGATGCTGTGTGGTTCTATAGAGCTATTAGAGTAGCGTCACCGAGGTACTTGAGAAAGAGAGCACCCATGACTTCTGAGCATCCTAATGTGTGGGATCCCAATTTTGCTAGGTTACTAAGGGAGAGAGGTATTACGCTGTATGATGTTCTGCTGTGTTCATCCATGTGGGACTTGATTTCAAGGGAATTGGTTGAGGGGTATCCACTGACACAGGTGGCATTGTGTTTTCTGCGTAGGAATGTTGAGAGGTTTGGTGTGTGGAATGATGCTGTTGTGGAGACATTTCTGGAGCTGCTCAGTAGGTATGAGGATACTTTGGTTGTTGCTAAGCGTGGAAAGGATTTAGCTAATGAGCTTAGACAGAGAGCATGTGAGGTACTGAGATTAGGCGGTGTTACTACTAGCTCTGGTATGTGCTTGCTCTGGAGTTTAGATGCTTGGGCTTCACATAATGGTATCAATCCCGGTGCACTAGCGGATGTTTTAGCTACTGCAATAGCGCTCTTACTCCTAACGAGGTACAGGATTTAGCGATAACCTAGTCTTCTAAGAAGTTGTTCGGGAATACCGAAGCCCACTATCTTGACATCAACACTCTTGACACCAGGTATCTTCTCCACAGCTCTCCTTACCTGAGAAATCATTATGTGTGCAAGGGGGCAGAAAGGAGTCGTTAAGATCATCTCTACAGTGACATTACCTTCCTGATCAACGAGTACATTCTTGATGAAACCAGCATCCACAACGTTGAGACCTATCTCCGGATCCATAACATCTTTGAGGGCATCGTATATCCTCCGCTTCAACTCTTCAGTATTTCCACCACACATATTACTCACCAAGAACCTCAATAACCACCCTCCTTGTTCTCGGACCATCAAGTTCGATAAGGAGTATGTGCTGCCAGGTACCTCTAACGAGAGAACCGTTTCTGACAGGAAATATCCTCGATGCACCGATGAACGCTGATGCTAAGTGTGCTGCTGCATTGTAGTCAATTAGATTGTGCTTCCACCTACCATCCTCTGGATACTCCTCCCTTATCTTCGTAAGTATATCCTCTACTAATCCACTCTCGTACTCATTAGCTACGATGGCTGCTGTTGCATGGGGTGCGTGGACGAGACATATACCATCCCTAATACCTGACTCTCTCACAGCATCCTCAACGTAGTGAGTTATGTTAACAACCTCAAGTTTATTTCTAGTCCTGATACTCAACTCCTTGAAGAAAGCCTTCATGTACTCACCTACGGAAAGATGACGTATACCTCTTATCTACTTTTCCCTAATCATGTGTGGGGTGATGAAATTCCAGGTAACTGAGGTGCTGATGAAGGGATTAGTCGCTGAACAATAGTAGGCAAGATATTTATATTGATCCAGCACCTACACACTAAAGATACATGCTCGAACCCAAGAGACTTAGTGATAGGGCATTTGCTATAGAACTACTACAGGCGGCACGCAACCTACTCTCACTCTCGTATAGAGAGCTAGCGAAGATAGTCGGTATCCCCGAATCTGTTCTCTGCCGCTACGTAAATGGTTATGTAATTCCAAGTAAGGAACATGCCAGCAAGATAATTTCCACACTCAGTACGGTAGTTAATACCAAGACCTATGTTGAGAAAAAGATAAGGTTGAGAGAGGGAGGCATAATAGACCTCAAGCAGGTTCTCTACGACCCTGTCTTCCTTAAACTCTACGCTAGAAGAGTTAAGAAGATCTTTAGCAGATCACCACCTAGCAAAATACTGACAGCAGCAGTCGATGGCATACCCTTAGCAGTAACAGCCTCTCTAGCACTTGGCAAACCATTTGTTGTAGCTAAACGTGACCGAGACCCGTCCATAGATGAGTATTACGAAGCCACAATAGTCGGTAAAGAACCATTCACTTCATTCATGTTGTACGTACCTAGGAGCTTCCTACAGGTAAACGAAACTGTACTAATAGTTGATGACATAGCACAAAGCGGAAAGACACTTGATGCTCTACTATCAATCCTTGAGAAAGCTAAGTGTAGACTACGAGGCATATCCATACTAGTTGCTATCGGTAATGCATGGAGGAAAGTACTTGAGAGAAGAGAGACGATACTAGATAAGGACTTCTACATAGATGTAATCCTCCAACTCTAACATAGCGAAACTGAGGTAAGTCCTAACATCTAGATGTTTACCGCGTATGATGATAGAACTCGTACCCTCCATACTACTAGTAATCTCCGCATCCTTCTCAGCTACAATACTCCTACTCCACTCAATCTATGGATTCACAGCGATGAGAACACAACTAAGAAGACCATTACCAAACCTGGTAATGTACCCCTCAGTTGCAGTGATAGTACCTGCTAAGAGAGAACCTATAGACTTAATTGAGAGAGTACTTCACTCGCTCATTAAGCTCGATTACCCAAGGGATAAATTGAAGATAATCCTAGTATGTGATGACTACACTGCTGAGGAGCAGAGAGCTATACTTAACATTGTCTCTAGATTTCGTGAACTCATAGATATTGAGGCATTATTTCGAAAAAGTGGTAAGTACAAGGCCTCTGCACTAAACCACGCACTTAAGCACGTAGATGCTGATTACATAGCTATTATCGACGTCGATAACGTAATCACACCCGAATTCCTTAAGAGAGCGGTATCGTACCTCACGTCAGATACCAGGGTAGCTGCCTACACCTGTCGATGGACTGCACTAAATCCAGACGATAGTGCAGTATCTAGAGCAATAGCTCTATCACAGGATTTCATGTTCAATGTACTAATGAGAGGTAGGTACGCTCTATCCCTAAGACCATTTATACTTGGGACAGGTTCAGTAGTGAAGAAACACGTATTGAATGAAGTTGGTGGATTCCCTGAAAGTATCATTGAGGATTTGGATCTAAGTTTAGAAGTCATGATGCGTGGTTACCAAATCCACTACGATCACGACTGTCTTGTCTACGTTGAGGTACCCACTACATATGCATCATTTCGTAAACAACAGATTAGGTGGGTATACGGGGCAACTTACCTAATAATCAATAAATTACCTAAATTCTTTAGGAGTAAAGAGGTAAAGCTAAGGGAGAAGATCGATGTACTACTATACCTCTCCCAGTACGTAGGAGCTATGTTGATACTGCTAACTCTCTTCGCTCTCACACTAACCGTTGCCTATGTACGTGATGTCCAATTATGGGCATTCTACATAGCACTCATCCTCTGGGTACTTAGCTCAGTAGCCTACATTACCGTCTTCTTCATGTTCACTAGAAGAATGGAAATCTCATTTGTGAAGGCTATTAAGCTACTTGGAGCATCGTCGATAATGATTACGTTGATGAGCCCCTGCTTACTAATCTCTACACTAAAGTGCTTACTTAGGATTCCACAGGAATGGTGCATCACACCTAAGGGTAGTGCTAGGTGGTTCTACACTAGCTTCATTCACTACCTACCTGAGATATGTGTAGCAGTAGTGAGCGTAGCTATCTTCATTGGTGCTGTGATGAGAGGTTTAGTGTACACAGCGTTGACTGTGCTACCTGTTGTCATTGCTTATCTACGCGGTTTACTTAACTTAGCACTTAAGAGATACTAGGGCTTTCTAGCTACTGTCAAGTAACCTGTGTGCGCTACCATCCACGTCTCAGGTCTTGTAGATCCTTCCTCTACTTTATACGTCCTCAGCAGTAGCTCGAAGGTAGTTATGTCGATAAAGTTATGTTCCTTGAGCGCTTTAACAACTTTCTCCACCTGATTTATTGTTGGGCTAAAGCATATGAAGTAACCACCGTTTCTGAGCGCTTTATGCGCATGTGGTACTACCAACCATGGGGTAGCCATGTCAAGGACAACAGCATCTACATTCTCCTCATCGATACCTGTTGTTATATCCTTCTCCTTAATGACAACATAATCGAGGAGGTTAACTCTACTCAAGTTCTTAACAGCAACCTCTATGAATTCCCTCCTAATCTCATACGAGTACACCTTCCCCGTAGGTCTGACATAGTACGCTAAAACAGCACAGAGCGCACCAGAACCAAGACCAGCTTCAACAACTCTAGAACCGGGTCCAATACAACCAAACAGTACGATAGCAGCAGCATCCTTAGGGTATATAACTTGTGTCACCTTCCTAAACCTCTCGAGATAATCCATGAATGTAGGTTTTGCAACTACAAACTTCTCACCAACATCAGTCTCCAACGTACTTCCGAAGGGTTTTCCAATTAATTGAGATAGATCTATAACACCTCTATGTGTTGAGAACTTCTGCTTCGTCACCTTAACCAAGTACTTGTACTTCTTGCTGAAGTACAGAAGAACTTCAGAACCCTCAGCTATGACCTCCATGCTCTATGACCTCAAGACCACGACTATGTATGTAGGAGATCAGATTGTCAAAGGTAGGATTGATCTTGCCTCGAGAAACAGCTTCATTCCACTTACTAGCTAATTCAAAGAACATTCTCTTCTCCTCTCTAATTCTCAAGACTACTCCAAAGAGGTAGTCTAGATCATAAATTGAACCTCTACCTATACCAGGGCAAAAGCCAATGGCATCATCATGTACTTCAAAGAAGACAGATGTACCCTTTACCCAGTATACTACGGGGTAGAATCTACAGACGAGAGGTTTATAGCTGTGAACCTTACACAGTACCCTAGCACCTCTAAACTCATTGAAGAAGCAGTAACCATCTCTCCTCTTCTTAATGACGACATAGTACTCACCAACCCTACCACCGACCTTAACGAGGAAGGAAGGTGCATTCCAGTTACCAGCTCTCTCCTTAGGCATTAGTGTTAGGAATTCCCTCGGATTGAAACCACCGTACTTAGATATCCTAGCGATATCACAGTGTGTAGGACAAACCCAGTACCTTCTGCAACAAGCACCACACATCATGCACCTAAACCTAAGCTTAACACCGAAGTACCTCTTAAGAATCTCAGTACCACTCATCAAAACAGGAAACACAAAGAGAGGTTAAAAGATGTGTGTCTTAACTAGCAGTTAACTCACCAGTGAAGAGAGTAGGTTGAAGATTCCTCAAGCGGACCTTTAATTACAATGCCCCTACCGGGCACAATATCGAACTCGTATACTGTAGGCTTAACAGGTAGCCACCGCATCTTCCTAATGGTTAACGTCCTAATAAACCTACTACCTCTTCTAGCCAAGCCAAGAACAAATACACCAGAAGCTAGAAACTCCTCAACACCAAACCTACTCAGAGACAATGAACCTGAAGGTATTTCAGACGTAATTAATGTTGTACACCTAACATCGCGTTCAAGCCTCGTTATCAGTATCCTAGTGAATTCCCTAAGCACCTGAACATCCTTCTCCATACACACTAACGGTGCTATAGGGTCAATAACCAATCTCTGAGCACCAATTCTCTCAACAACCTCACTTATATCCCTGACCAAGGACTTAGCAACAGCATCAGGGTCCTTTCTCCTAATCCTATCAATGAAGTCTTCAGAAGGAGAGACAATACTTAGCTTACCTCTCTCAACTAACTTCTCTAGGTCCCAACCAAAAGCCTTAGCCCCAAGCATGAAACTCTCGACATCTTCATCAACAGTAACGTAAACTCCCGCCTCACCCAATGCAGCACCATAAACAATGAATGAGAGAGCAAAAATAGTCTTACCAGTACCAGTCTCACCAGTGACCAAGTATGTCTTTCCACGAATTAAACCACCACCGAGAATTTCATCAAGCCTGTCTATACCCGTAGGTGCTCTAGGTAAGATGTCGGATACTGTCTGGGAGGACATTTTAGCTTAGAACCTCCTCAACAATGTTAGAGAACTCAACCCTTCTATTCTTCTTAAGCAATTCCATTATAGCAGCACGGACGAATTCCGATACAGAGCTATACCTACCCTCCTCAATCAATCGCTTGATATTATCTAGGTAACTCTTAGGTATACGGACACTAATAACCCTCATCATAGAACTCCTCACGTAAACGAAGAACATAAATGCACTAATAAAACTTTCAACTCATAGAAATTACGCGAGGTACTAATATGGGTCGTAGAGGAGCTAAAGGGTACAACATCACATCTCTACCCTATCGAGTTAAAGTGTATATAAATAATCAGGTACTAGTACCAGCACAACTAGTTAGAGCATTGGGATTGACGAGAGCAAGATATGCAAGGGTTAGGATAAGGAAGGTCAACAATGGTGAAGTTATCGAATTACCGAGAGTAAAGCTACTTAGGACAAGACACACTGATTCAAGACAATTCACAATACCAAAGGAAATCAGAGAGAAGTACGGAATTAAGCCTGGAGATGAAGTTGAAGTACTTGAGATAGAGAGAGTGAAGACCGTTGAGGAAAGTAGTAATGATAACACTAAGCTTATAACCCCAACACTAATGTGACAAGTAATGAAACAGCCCGGTGGTGTAGCGGTCAAGCATGGCGGGCTTTGGCCCCGCTGACCCCGGTTCGAATCCGGGCCGGGCTACCAAATCCTCCACACCTCCATAACACTACTCGTACTCTTACCTAGACTCACCGACTGAAATCACTAATGGTGTAGTCCTGTAAGCAAAGCAGTGAGTGGAGTGGAATTAGGTTATGGAGCGGACCCCAACCCCTCTCTGTTGGTGTACACACCCCCTAGCCCATACCACCTAGCGGTCTCACCCCAGTACACCCCTGAACGCTACCGCCCACCCTTAGGGCTGCTCCCTCCCGGGCCTAACCCGGTTCGGGTGTTTAAGCGGCTAGGTCCGTCCCTACGGACGGCCCGCCGCCTGCGGTAGCCCCAGGGGGCTGGGGTTCATCGCCGCTAGATGGCGGTACTAGGGGGTGTGTACACCAACAGAGAGGGTTTCGGATGCCGCTAACCCCATGCGGATCGGGGGTTTGCCCCGACGGACGGCGGGGATTGCCGTCCCATCCCGGGTCCGCTCCATAGATTAGGTTTTTCTTCAATCTATTAACCTTATCCCTAAGTGGCTTGGGGTGGTTGGTCTGTTTACTGTGTATGAGTTTAGACCAGTGGTTGTACCTGTTGTTTCGAGGTTTGTTCTTGAGGAGATTGTGCGGTGTCTTGAAGCTGGTAGGGAATTTGTTGAGGTTACTCTCGATTTAGGACTTTCAAGAGCTAGAGTTGAGGTTAGGGATGGATACGTGTACTTTCCTAATTCTTCTATTAGTATTGATGAGGTTAGGTCTGTTCTCGAGGATTGTGATGAGACTGATCTCTATGCTGTTTTAGGTGATAGGTTGGTACACCTGTCGTTAGCTACCGAAGAGAGGTATTACAAGCTTAGGTGCGTCGGTCCTGAGACTGCTCCTACGTTAGAGATTTCAGGTATTCACATGCATAGGATATGTGGGATTTCTCCGTGGGAGGACTCCATGAGTAAGGTTGCCGCCGCCAGGGTTAGACCCTGCTGTAGGGTTCTCGATGTGTGTACAGGTCTTGGCTATACTGCTATTGGTTCTCTTAGGAGAGGTGCCTGTCATGTAGTTACGATTGAGAAGGATGTTAATGTTCTTAAGATTGCTGAGTACAATCCTTGGTCACGTGAGTTAGCTAGCTCAAGAGTTACGGTTATTCTCGGTGATGCGTGTGAGGTGGTTAAGTACCTTGAGGATTCTTCGTTTGATAGAATAATTCATGACCCACCTAGATTTAGTTTAGCTGGTGAGCTGTATAGTACTGAGTTCTATAGGGAGCTCTATCGTGTGCTTAAACCAGGTGGTTTTCTCTATCACTACGTTGGTTATCCGGGTGCGAAGTACCGTAGGTTAGATGTGATGTCTGGTGTTGTTAAGAGGTTGAGGATTGTTGGTTTTGATGTTTGGAAGGTTGATGAGGTTTGGGGTGTTGTTGCTAGGAAGAGGAGGTGATGTAGTTAGTGACATATATTGCTGTAGATCTTCACGTACATACGGTGTATTCAGGTGATAGTAGGGTTAAGGTTGTTGACTTAGTGGAGTACTGTCGTGAAGTTGGTTTAGGTGTCGCTGTTACTGATCACGAGACGTTTAGTGGTGGATTCACTACCTATAGGTACGTTCGTGAATTCGGTTACGATATGGTTGTTCTCTGTGGTGCTGAGTTAATGACCAATCTAGGTGCTGTGATTGTGCTCCTTCCTGAACCACAGGATGTGAATTATGTTCCTAAGGACCTTAGGCTACTCGTAAGGTGGGCTAGAGATAGAGGGTTCATCACAATTGCACCACATCCATTTAGTGTTACTAGAGGTGGGTTGGGCGAGTACCTCTACGATATCGAAGTTGATGCTATTGAGGTGTACAACCCTAGCTGTAGTGTTGAAGAAAATGAGAGGGCTATGGAGCTAGCTAATGAGCTTGGTCTACCTAAGGTAGCAGGTAGTGATGCTCATGCACTTGAGGAAGTTGGTACCGCTTACACAGTGGTGAGTGTTCAGTCGAGTCGCTTCGATAACTACGACATATTAGAGGCTATTAGGGAGGGTAGGACAAGACCTGTATGTAGACCCTATACTAGAGGTTCCTCCCTGTACTCTACTGCGTAGGAGTACTCTCTAGCTAAGTCATCTCTCCTAATTAATCTACATAAGATCCTCTTCTTAGGTGCATCACCTAACCACCTCCATAGCTCATAGGTTACCCACTCACTAGGTAGGTTGTGCTTCTGAGCAAAATTCCTGAGTACATCCTCCCACGTACTCCATAGATCAGGATGAAGTACCTTAACTATCCTGTGCTCTGCTAACGTACACGATGGACACATGAAGCAACCAATTCTCTCATAACCGAGTAAGTACAGGGGGATGTATGGTAGGGATCTCCACAGTATGAATAACCACTCCATTAAGCTATTCCAGTCTAGGAGAGGTGCTACGTAAACTACGTTAGGTTCTTCATATTGCTTAAACACCTTCTTCAATTTAGCTCTAGATAGTGACTCAAGCTTTCTCAAACCTGTGAAGCACAGTATTGGTCTACTTACCCTCTTCCAGTACCTAATGGTTGGTCTAACCTTAAGGTAACGAGTACACCACCTATAGTCCCTAGCCGGTGGCCCTCTCCTCATTACTTCACTCATGAAATCTATGTCGCTTTTAATTACCTCTATCTCACAACCTAACTTCTTCATGTAGTGCTCTAGAACTCCATACGTTTCTGGATGCTCTAACTTGGTGTCATTAAAGAGTATCTTAGCGTCGATACCGTACTCGAGTAGAAGCGATAGGAGGACCGTACTATCCTTACCACCTGAGAAGGTTACGTACATTGCTCTACCTCTGTTCCCGATAACTATTGTGTGTATGAAGCGTAGAACCTTTGACCTCAGGGTGTAGAGATTATCTTCGTTGCTTCTCAGTACGTCATACCATGTTGATCTAGGTAGTTCTCTCGTATCTGAGATATCTCGTGGTCTCCACTTCTTTATCACGATAACCTTATCCTTAACGCATACACCGAGACCAATGATCTTACGATCGCGAGATAGTATGACCACTTGATCAGTACCACGATCGTGAAATTCCTCAAAGTCACTTCTCGAGAATACTCCTCTCCTAAACCATCTCCAAGGTAGTACACACCAGGAAACTAAGTCACTTTGAATTGCTCTCGATGCCCCTAATGGGCCTAGTCTAACCCTCCAACTCATTGTACGTACGTCAAAGAACATGTAGCAGAGGGTATCACCCTCAGCAATGATCATCTTCATATCGTCTACGTAGTTCTTAACCTGTGAACAGAGGAGAACATCTGACCTAACTATCTTACTCGGAGCTGATTCACCAAACTCCTGAGCGAGCAACTGCTTCAATCTATTGACTTCAGGTATAAAGAGAGGACGGACATCACTATCTACGAACTTCGCTTCACAATGCTCATCTACAGGTTTTAGTATAAGAGGTACATTCTTCACAAGGTCCCAATACACCCAAGTTCCAAGGACCATGCCTACTCCTCATGCATACAGTTCTCTACTCAACCTCGTCAACACTCTACACCCACTCTTACTCACATATACAACATCCTCAACTCTGATACCCAGCACCTTCGTAATGTACACGCCTGGCTCCACAGTAACTACCATACCCTCTCGCAACGTAGTAGTTGACGATGGAGATAGTGCAGGTGCTTCATGAACCTCAATACCAACTCCATGACCAAGACCGTGAATGAAGTACCTACTCAATCCATACTTGGAGAGAACTTCTCTAGCTACCTTATCAACCTCACATGCCTTCACACCATCACGAATCCTCGCTATTGCTTCTTGCTGAGCCTCCAGAACAGCGTCCAAGTACTGCCTAACCTTAGGTGGTGAAGCACCAGTGACGATAGTTCTCGTAATGTCCGAACAGTAACCACAGTACACAGCACCAACATCCATAATAATGACCTCATCCGACCTAATTACTCTATCACCGTAAGTGTAGTGCGGATTTGCTGCGTTAGGTCCTGAAGCAACTATGGGTACAAACGCTAGCTCCTCACATCCCTTAGCTACTAGGAACTGCATCAACTTAGCAGCTATGTCCCTTTCACGAGGTTCTTTACTGAGGTCACTTAGTGTACTCACAATAGCTTCCTCTGTGATCTCTACTGCCTTCCTTATCATCTCAACCTCATACTCACTTTTAATAGACCTAAGTTCTTTGAATACCTCTGATTCCTCTTCAAATTCAATACCTTCTTCCTTCATCTTGATACTGAGCTTGTGAAGTAACTTGTCAATTAGTAACTTAGTTACTTTGGTACCTGTTCGTTCACAGTAGTCCTTGATTAAGTCGAGAGGAGACTTAATGACTATGCAGCACTCACCCGGTCTCCTCTCTACCTCATACGTGGAGTAACCTATGACAGGTACCTTGGACACTTCCTCAGCACTATCAAGCTCTAGTCTAGGTACGTAGAGTATGGGTTCAGCATCTAGGGAGATCACTGTGTAGACGTAGTAGTCTTCTGGAAGTGGTGTCCTGTAGTTGCTGAAGTAGAAGACGTTTGAACGCGTTGTTACTAATGCATGGCTGTAACCTCTCTTCTTCATTTCCTCTCTCAACCTCAGTATTCTCGACTTAATTTCGCTAAGTGACATGCGATCACCTTACCCTTGGTCTTCTTATCCACCTAATGATGCGGAACTTAATTACAGTAACCCAGTCATCAGGAGTCAGGTATGGGTATATCTTGGTTAACCTCTCAAGCAATTCCTCACGACTACTAAATCCATCTAATCTAGCTATACCCTCACCAAGCTCCCTAACCTTCATGTATCTAACATACTCTATCTCCGCTACAGCGACAGGTCTCCCTTTACAGTAGAGGACTACAGTTCTAGATGTAGGCTCGACAATACCTAACCTCACAGTACAGGTCTTCCTACCACGAGCGATCTCCCTAATTAGCTCTGGATTGAACCTCAGCTTTCTACCTAGCTTAACTCTCCTAGTATCAGACATATGGCTCATATCTCAATTTGAAAGTGAAGCTTAATAGTTCTCCTACGGTACTGAGTACTGAGGAGCAATGTGGATTCAGAATGAGAGTATTGGTAATAAGGATCTGTACATGAAGTGTATCTCGATAGCTGGTAAGGAATTAGTTATTAGAGCCTGTCGTGATAAGGTAAACAACAGGTATAGACCTATCTTCTTCGTCTTATTTCCTTTAGATTTACATGAGTACCGTGAGTTACGTGATGTAGCCTCCATTAGAGACATAGATGTGGACTATGTCAGAGACGAGAGTGGTCTCGGTAAGGCATACTTCTGGATTAGATCTAGAGATATCTATTTTGATGACTTAGACTCTCTCGAGCAATTTATCAGGGATTTGGTGATTGAGGGATTGAAGAGATGTGAAGAACCTAAGACTCTCATTACGTACTTACGTGAGCTACTACCTGGAGATTGGTTGATTCTTCAGAGAGGTAATGTCATTGAACTTCGACATACTCTTGTGTACAGAGGTAAATTCTGTAGGGTTGAGGTTCATGTTAAGGAGGAATTGAGTAAGTATACGTACATTGTTTCTCTCGTAGCTTTACCACTATCAGTTGATGAGAGTGAGAGGATTACTAAAAAGATTGAAGAGGAGATTCCTAGTGCTAAGATTAGATTTAGGTACGGTGTTATTGAAGTTGAGGTAGACGGAGAGTATAGAGGTGGAAGGAAGGATTTTTGTACCGAATTAACTACACTGGTATCCAAGCTATTTAGTCTAGCACTCATGGGTTAATCAGGACGCCCGTCTTCGATCACCCTTCACCGTGAATACGTTTCATCATCTCAAGAAAGTACTTAATTTCAACACCTCTATGACCTACAGACAGAACTGCGTAGTTACTAATCAAGTTATCCACAAGGGAGGGTACAACATGTTGAAGAGACCTAATCCTAAGTACTTCACCCCTAACCTCAGTAATAAACCCCTCAAATACCTCACTATTCACCCCAACAATAGTTACAGGGCTAAGATAATTAAAGAAACTACACAATTTCTCACAAGGAAGCTTCACTACTAGAAACTCTCGAGTAGCTGAAACTAACCTACATAACACACACAGCGCCCCAGTAGATACCTGAATACTCCTCACTAACCTAACGAACTTCTCACTCACATCACCGTATACACTCGGTACAACAAACACCAATTTACTCACCAAGTCGGAACACAACCTACAATCTCGACCACATTGAACAAGTACACAATCTTCACCTATATCTGAAGTAGCTTGCAAAGGCTTCACCACACAAAACCTATACACTTTAAATCCATGAAGAAACCTCACAAGAAGACCAATTACGGATACAAAAGTTCCAATACTTTGACTCGACAAATCAATTAAGTACGTCCTACATAACCTCTTACCAGTAACATACTCCTCAACCACAACCTCAAGCACACCATCCACCACAGGTAAAACACGTATAAGAACATCGATTGATACCCCACCTAACTCACTACCACCACCCTCCTCAACCACAACTTCTAGATTAGGTAGCCTTGTGAGGAGAATCCTTAATAACTCAAGTCCCTTCCTAGCCTCACCGATTAACCTATCTTCAACCTTAATCAGTACTGTAGTCCTCACCAAGGTTGTTCACCATGGACAACACCATGCTTAATAACGGATAGCCAGTGAACAATTGTTGACACTGACGTAAATGTCAATCCCAACGCAAATGGTAGTGATCCAAGTCCTAGAGGAATATTACCTTGAGAGAACCATCTAGCTATCGAAAACCATAGTAATGACGCTATTGCGAGTTCTATAAAGGGTAGGATCCCGGGCCTTACCTGGTATACCTTATCAACCCACTTGTCACCTCTACCCCTTATATCGTACTTTGGCGTTCTCCTAAACTTGACGTAGTGGGTATTGACTAGACCGATTATGTACGCTATTGAGTTGCTGAGAGCTAATCCTATGTGTGCTAAGCTGAAGAGGAGCATCGTGAATATTTCCTTTATGAACGATGTTATGTCACTACTCTTTCTAAATGCTACGTAGGTAAATATTATCCAGGGAGATATGGTTAGAAAGCTAGCTAGTGACGATATATACGTCGTGTCCCTAGGTACTTCATTTAGGAGAGAGTACATTAGCAGAAGTATTATGAGTGTTAGCATTAGCGGGTACACTGTGTGCCTCAGTAATGTAACGCTCACATCTAGCTTTTGATTTAGTGGAGTACTTGCTCCTAGTACTGTCTTGAGTAGTCTTCTAGCTGTTTGACCGTACCCTAGTGCCCATCTGAATTGTTGTCTACGGAATGCCATGAAGTTTGGTGGGGCCTCACAGTAGCACACGATATCTGGCTTGTACTTCCCTCTCCATCCTCTCAACCACATACGAACTGCTAGATCCAGGTCTTCAGCTAGGCTAAGTTGCCAACCACCAGCATCCTCTATAGCTTCTCTCTTCAGTATGCATGCTGAGCCATTAATTAGTACGGGTGCACCCAAGGTACTTTTTGCTGGGTGCTCTATGAGGAACTGTAGCTCGTAATTCAACGAAGCTATTCTCGTTACTATGTTGTAGTTTCTATTTATGTGTTCCCAGCAGCATTGAATATACCCAAGTCTCGGGTTGCTCTCTAGCTCGGGTATCGTCTTAAGGAGTATGTCTGGAGGTGGTATGAAATCAGCATCGAAGAGAACCACGTAATCTCCTTTGACGAACTTCATCGCGTAGTTAAGAGCATCAGCTTTACAGCTATTATCACCCAACCCCCTATGGAGGTGTAGCACTCTGTAACCACGTCTATTGTACTCTGTAACCAATTCTCTCAATATATCGACAGTATCGTCCACAGAGTCGTCAACTATAATTAACTCACAGAACTCCCTACCATACCTATCCATTAGGTTACTACAGGCCTCAAGTAATCTACGCACGACATACCTCTCATTCTTCACTGGAACAACAATTGATACAAATGGTCTAGAACGTAATCCTGCAGAGTTGCTAGATGTCTCAACTTCACTACTACTATGTGTATCTGAAATAGCTCCGCTACATCTTCTAGACCTCATGACTGTTACACTGAACATGCTTAAGTAGTAAGCACTGTAGAGAGCTAGTAGGGATAGGATTACTGTAAATGCTAGATCTAGAGCAACCATCTACATCACCAACCTCTAGACATAGATCGTAAAGTAACTTTTAACAATTTAACAAATGCACATCACCATGTGAGTAAACTCGTTGGCCTACTTCTACTACTCATAGTGGTAATCGCAATAACGAGAATAGTGCTCAGTAGTTACAGCGATGTAGCTATTCGGGATGGAGTTGAGGAATGGTCGTACGACGTAGCATCAGGCATTGATTCAGAAGTAAGTGAGTACTTTGCTGGTGTCTACCTACTCCCCAAAAGGTATCCCTATGGTAGTGATGAAGCTATTAAGGAGCTAAGGAAATTGAGGGAGGTACTACGTCCCAACTACGTAGCGCTTGTAGTCTATCTGCATCAGTATGATAGGTATAGCTGTACGGTTGAGATCGATGAGTCTCAAGACCTAGGGCTTCGAAAGATGGTTGAAGTTGCTCACAACCTTGGTCTCAAGGTAATGCTGGTACTATTTCTCCTAGTTGATGATGGTACGTGGAGAGGTTTTATCAAGCCTTCAGATGTTGAAGAGTGGTTTAGATCGTACAAGAGAGCTGTTCTACACTATGCTAAGTTAGCTCAAGAGCTTGGTGTTGAAGTGCTCTGTATTGGTTCTGAGCTAGAGAGCTTGAAGTCCCGTAAGTACGCTAGTTACTGGGTTGACATCATTGATAGTGTTAGGAGTGTGTACTCAGGGTTAATTACGTACAACACTAACTGGTGGTATAGTGAGTGGGGATTTCGTGAGCTACTAGATCTTGAGTGGTTTAGGTACTTAGACTTCATTGGTGTTAGTGCTTATTTTGAGCTATCGAGAACCGAGGTTAAGTCAGTTAGCGAACTTGTAGAGTGCTGGTATCACACAGTACATGGTAGGAATGTGATGTCAGATCTGGAGAAATTAGCTAGGAGATATGGGAAACCTATCGTGCTTACAGAGGTTGGATATCGATCAGTTAAGGGTGCTGAGATTAAGCCTTGGAAGTTTAGTGATTCTGGTAAACCTGATCCAGAGAAGCAAGCTATGTGTTTCGAAGCTCTCTTCCGTGCATTTCTAGGTAATCCAAGACCATGGTTTAGAGGTGTATTTGTGTGGGGTTGGACAACTGACCCCTCTACAGGTACACCTAGCGATACGAGTTATGATCTTAAGGGTAAGCCAGCTAGTGATGTTGTACGTAAATGGTTCATGCGTATAGTACCTAAAGAAGTACAGACAGTTTACACTAACTTCACTACCTACCTGAGGTTTACTTGCTGTAGATTAAATATGGAACCCCTTACTAGTGAGACAAGTGACGTAGTACTCGAAGTTGGAGAGCGCATTATCAAACCTATCGAGGTTAGAGGTTCAGTGGTTGTATTTCATATACCTGATATCTCTAGCGCTAAGTATGTGAGATTTATCTCTGGTGACTTCTCCTGGACATTTAACGTATTGAGGGTAAAGCACTACTTCAGGTGCCATGTTGATAGGACTACACTTCGTGTAAAGGTTGATGTAAACATTCCTAGAGGTTATGCTGTTGCTAATATCTGTGGTAAAGTAGTCCGCTTCTACGAGTACTTCACCGCTACCTGTAGTTTACGGCCTGGAGTTAATAAAGTGGAGTTGTTGAAGGTTGTTATACCAGGTGTCGCAGTTCTGGAAGGTCCTCTCAGATACACGTACATTCTGAGGTACAGCATCGACATATCTGCTAGGAAGTACTTGATCAATACCACGATGACTAGGGTAGTAATTTCTATTACGAAAACGGGTAACGTTACAGTACCCTTCATCAACTTAAGGGTACTTGTTGGTGAGAGAGTAATTCTTGAGAGGATTCTAAGTGGGGAACTCGATAGACCATATGTTGAGAAGCTTAGTGAGATCACCATAGTGGAGAATAAGAGTACTGTACCCATTACTGCTGAGTTACTAACTGACTCTCTACTACTTCGGAGGGTAACTATACCGATCTACATTGGTAAGTACATCGTGAAGATACGTAGTGATGTAAGGAACTTCAGAGTCTACGTAATTAAGAGTGGTGAGGTAGTATATGAGACAGGAGTAGCAGGTAATCACTTAACGTTGCTAATGCCATTTGGTAACTATACGTTGGTGTTCTTGAAGAGAGGATACGCAACATATAGAGTCAATGTATCAATACCAGGTACAGAACACATCTACGTTAACTTCACGAAGGTAACTACATCGACTAAATTAAGTACACAACCTGTAGTCTCGGTGAAAAGGTTTGAGAATAATCTCATAATTCGATTAGTAAATTCAACAACTAATAGCATCGAGGCATTAGTGGTGATGAAGTTGCTTCATGGTAATACAACATATAAGACCGTGCTTAAGGAGGTAACTCTGCCACTTGGTAAGGATGTTATAATTCCAATACCGAGAATACCCATAGAGAGCTATACTGTAGAGGTAAGAGTTGTAGATCAATCATCGGGTGCTCTACTCGCTAAAGCTACTTACCTGGTTGGGATGAAGAAGGTCAGTGTATTCGAGAGATTGCTAGAGTACAAGGCTATGATTATTCTCATAACATTGATAAGTGTCATAGTGTTCACAGCGGTAATACTGTACCGTAGAGTAAAAGCTACAATGCAAAAGTTAATTAAAGACCTAATCTCACTCACATGAGGGTTCTGTGCTTCCATTCAGGGAAGAGTATGGTGGTAGGGTAAAGATCATAATCCACCCTCTGGTGCAGGAAATACTTACAGTATTAAGAAATAAGGATACACCGCCTGAAGTATTTAGGACGAAGTTAAGTGAGATAGGTACGTACCTAGGTTATGAAGTACTGAGGACATTCGATGTTGAGGAAGTACTCATTGAGACTCCTCTATCAAAAGCAAAGGGGGTCAAGATAAAGGATTTAGATAGAGTTGTTATAGTCAATGTTCTACGAGCAGCAATACCACTTGTTGAGGGTCTACTGAAGGTATTTCCAAAGGCTAGAATTGGTATTGTTAGTGCTCGTAGAGTTGAGAAGGGGATTGCAGCTCCTGACTACGTATTTGATATAGAGATGAATTACATAAAGCTTCCAAATGACTTAAATGATACAGTGACTATAGTTGCTGATCCAATGTTCGCTACTGGATGTACCATGTTGAGAGTACTGGAGGAAGTATACAAGCGTGGTAAACCTAGGAGATGTATCCTCATCACCGTGATATCAACGAGACTAGCTATAGAGAGGGTACTCTCAAAGTACCCAGTTGAAGTCTTCACAGCTGCTATAGATGAGAAGTTAGATGAGAGGGGTTACATTGTTCCAGGTCTAGGAGATGCTGGTGATAGAGCACTTGGTGTCTCGTAGTACCGTAACTACTTGGCAAGTTCATAGAACCCTAATTTTCTCTCCATTCTTTATGATCCAAACACCACAATCTATGTGTCTCAGTAGCGTTATCTCAGGGTAGATGTCAAACTTCGGTATCTCACTTAGAGGAACTTCATCCCCAAGACCTAACTTCACGTACGTGTAGACCATGTTATAGTAGGGAGGTAACTTCAGTACTCTTGAGGCTACGAAGGACCAGAGACCAACTGTTGTGTGAGCCTTTATGTTAACTTCAGTTATGCGTGGATTACCTTCTGAATCTTCCTTGAGGTCAATACAGAAGAAACCCTGAGGTTTATCACAGAGCGCCTTAACCGCTCTTACGCATATCTCATTGACTTTATCGTACCTAACTATCTTGGATACTGTTGGTGTTCCTGTAACTCTAGATGGGGATATGTGGGGGAATATGTAGTGAATCCTTTCACGAACAAATGACATAATGAGCTCACCGTTGTACCACAGACTATCCCAGGCAAGATCCCTACCTGGTAGGTACTCCTGAACTATGAAGTCCTCTATGGGGATACCTCTTCTACTCCACAGCTCAATCCACAGCTTAACCTCAGTACTTGAAGTACAAGGTAGACTTAGCCTACCACCAGCACCTTTCCTGGCTCTAACCCAAACCCTACCACCGAGATCCTTGACAACTCTATCGACTTCATCTAGGTTAGTCACCAGGTATGTCTCAGGTACGGGAATACCACATTTCTTGAGTTTGAGATATGTGAGGTACTTATCACGACACACCTTAACAGTATCTGATGGAGGGATTAGAGTTCTTGCTCCAAGCTCATGTACGTACTGAGACAGTACCTCAACCTCTACCTCAGGTTGTGGATGAATAAACTCAATACAGTACTCGCTAACTAGCGACTTGATCAAGGTGATGAACTTAGGATCATCGTGTCTAGGCGACTTCACTCTGACATCAACTTCAGGAAACAAGAGGTAGTACTCATTGTAGTCAGTACCAACAACAAAGAATTTCTCAGGTGAAGCACGTAGTGCTCTAACGAAATTAACACCACCAACACCACCAGCACCTGTAACCAGTACCCTACGTACCCTTCGATCACTTGACATAGCCCCTAACCTCCTTAACTACATCAATACAGCGAACAACACTAAATCTCTGACTTAGCTCCTTAACCAATCGAGAATAAATTCTTCCTCCTCTCATCCTCAGGGATTCTTGATGAAATAGTATAGTGAAGTACTTAGCACCCACATCCTTAGCCTCTTCAATACGTCTATAGATGTAGCGTAATGCTACCTCTTCACTCAGTCTATATCTACCAAAGAGATCAGCATCCATGACAGCAATAGGCAACTCAATTAGGTCCTCAAGTGAAAAGGGGTCAAAGGACTTAGACTCCTCAACTCTTAATGTTGAGTCGTAGACTATGCCCAACTCACGGTAGACAGGTACCAGTTCTCTACGGAAGATTAAGTAATGAGACCTCACACCAAGAGGTTTCACACCTGTCACAAATGTAAACAGATCGTACTGTTGACGAACTAGAGCTACAGTCTGAATCGGTTCGATCACTACATGAAGACCAATTTCCCAACCTCCTCGCTGTAGGATACGTACTGAATCCAGTACCTCCTCAATGGGGAACAGAGATACAGGGAAGAAAATGGTAGAACGAACGCCACAACTATCCTCAATCCTCATAAGATCCTCAATATTGTTGTAGAGATTCGTAAGGTGAAGTAGGTGCTTGATCAAATCAACTGTACGAAATCTCCTCCATACTCTCAATACGTGACTTATTGGCTTTCTCACTGAATCAACATCGTGAGTTAACACAATGCTTAAACCCATGACATCACCATAGAGATACTGTGGGGTATAGTAGATGAGAGTAGTGGTTAGACACGTTAGGAGAGGTACCTACGTACTCGATGTACGTCCTGGTACCAAGATCTCTGAGCTACTACTCAGCCTTAGGATCAACCCCCTTGAAGTTGTTACGCTCATCAATGGTAGAGTAGTACCGAAGGAGGAGCCCATCAACGAGGAGACTGAGATAGTAGTACAGCCAATAACGAGAGGAGCGTAATGCGATGTACACTATGTGGTTCAAAGGATGTTGTGTTTAGGTACCCTAGCAAGCTAGCCCTCTGTAGATCCTGTTTCGTGAACTATATTGAGAGGAAAGTATTGTCAACCCTTCGGAATTACTCAATGGTTAAGAGAGGTGATGTAGTTCTAGTATGTGTTTCAGGTGGTAAGGATAGTACGACTGTTCTCCACATACTGAGTAAGTACTCCAGAGAGCTAGGCATCAAGGTAATCGCACTCACAGTTATTGAGGGAATTAGAGGGAGAAAGGGAGAGGTAATCAAGGTGCTCAAGAGGTTCTGTGAACAGAGGGACCTAGAGTATCACGTCGTTAGCTTTAGAGAGTACTTTGGATTTGACTTTGATGAAGTTGTTGCTGAGTACATGAGTCGTGGACTTAAGCCATGTACTGTATGCGGTGTTTTCAGGAGGTACATAGTTAACAGAGTAGCTAGGGAGCTCGGTGCAACGAAGGTAGCTACTGGACATAACCTAGATGATGAGGTTCAGGTATTTCTGATGAACCTCATACGAGGTAATTTACCTAACTTAGTCAGAGAGGGACAAATTACGGAGTACCTCTACCACGAGAAGTTTGTGCCTAGAATCAAACCACTGTACTACTGTCTTGAAGCTGAGACAGCCATGTACGCTGTGCTGAATGAAATATACGTACCATGGCCTGAATGCCCCTACGCTAAGTACTCAGGCAGGTACTGGATTAGGAAGATGGTGAACAAGCTCGAGATAACGAGACCCGGTACAAAGTGGAGATTACTTGCAGCAAAACATTTCATTACGTATGCTCTAAGAGAGCTATACAGAGAGTATAGGTTATCGACGTGTAAGTACTGTGGTGAACCTACTTCAGGTGATGTATGTAAGGTCTGTGAGTTGAGAAGTTTATTAAGGAGATAGCTATTGAGGGTATGGTGATGAAATTCCTTTAAGCAGATTTGAAGTGAAGAGAGCGGCCGTAGCTGATCAGCATTTCCGACGTTCTTCACCAATCAGTTGTAGCCAAATTCATCACATGTGGAAAAATTGAGGACTAGTATTTAAGGCATATTGCTTTCTCCGATTACTGACCAAGCTCTTTAGCAATCTCATCTAGTGCTCTCAACCTCTTGACTATGTGTGGGTGTGTGGAGAATAGCTCCATTAATTGATCCATGAGCGTCAATCTCCTCCTTTTCAACCGTTCGACAATAAACCACTCCCTAGAGTACTCAGCTAGTGCCTCACTCTCCTCGACAGCTCTATTTGGGTCAGTAATGAAGAGCGCCCTAAATGGAGATAGGTGAGACAGTATTTCAGGTCTATGAGATACCACCCTTGCTGTCGAGGTAACAATCTTAGCCAATGCTAGCTGTAGCTTTCTCGCACCACCCCTAACAACTAATGCACTATGGTAATCAGCATAGTATTCCCTTAACCTACTTAAACCCAATACAAGTAAGTTCAGGAGGAAACCTATTACACCAACAATTACCGCTACAAGAATTAGTGGTGTAGCACCTCTCTCTTCTCTCTCCTCAGCTACAGGAACCCAGAAGCTCCACCAGAAGAGGTACCTAGCTAGTAGTAAGAATATTGCAGGAAGTATGGTTGCGAAGGTCATGACCTGAACATCTCTATGCTTTAGATGACCTATTTCGTGACCTAGTACAGCAGCAATCTCATCTCTACTCAATACATTGAGAAGACCACGAGTAACAGCTACTCTATTACCATACAGTGGTGAACCGTAAGCAAATGCATTAGGTACAGGGATATCGGCTATCATAACCTTAGGCTTTCTAATACCGCTCTTCCTCGATAGATCCTCAACTATTTCATGAAGCCACGAGTACCTAGTGGGGTCAGCTTCTCTAACACTGTAAACCAACTCAATTACTGCAGGGGCAAATAGCCACTGAAGTACGCCAATACCTACTGTGTATATGAGGAGTGCTGTGAAGCTAAATGCACCCAGCGCATAGAGTATAAAGCCAATGCCTAGGGCTGTGACGAGTAGTATCGCTAGCGCTGTCCCCACCATTCCGAGAAAAAGCTTAATGTACATTAGGAACACCCGTAAAGTCTAAGAAAAGTACTGAGTTTAAACTTACTCACGTGAGATAGATGATGAATTTGCCGAGTGCAGAGTGGTGAAGAGTCTCGCCATATCTGATTAGAGCTCTTAGGACCTAGGCCTAACTACGAAAACACAGTACGGATCTCCCTTAGCTATGCACTGAGTCTCAACAGCAACAACCTCCTTACCGAAGAGAGCAGTGAAAAATCCCGAGAAAAGACCCCTAACAAAGTGACTATATGCTCTGTTAACTCCTTCCCTCTTACCGATAAGACACTCGAATGAATCATATACCCTTATCGTTGCAGATGACTTAACGAAATTAAGCTCGGTAATTTCACCAATAAACCATCCAAGACCTTGAGCAAGCTTCAGGAAAATGGTTATCAACTTATCTAGCTTCACACCCTTCATAATCTTCCTAAGTTCTTCAAATATAGTGAAACCTGTAACATAACCTTCATGCCACAGCACAACCTCAGCAGCAATACCGTGTTTTACTCTAAAGCTATGTATCCACCCACGAATAGTGAATTCAGGTATCACTATAGCTCTAAAACCACCAACCATAAGTGGGTAGTGATACGAATCAACTACCAATCCAGGAACTATCTCCTCAAGGACCTCAACACTCATTACACCATTTAATTCCTTCAATTCCTGGACTAATTTACTAGGTGATATTCCTGAGTCAGTGAAATCAGCAAAGACAACAGCTGACATAACATCCGTATTTATATAGACTGTCGAGGATATGAAGTACAGAATGTCTACACCGTACTTAGCAAATACCGAACTGACATCAGCAATTATGCTGGGCCTCTTACTAGCTACTATTGAGAGAGCATACACCCTTCTGTTGGGTATGTAAGCTAGTCTAGACAGATCTAAACCAACTGTAGTAAATGACACATCTGAAACCCCCATATCTACCCTTGGCTTAAGGACGTATTGGATACGTAGCTCCCACAGTGCTGGCTTAGGGCTTCTATATTAAAGTTAATCATAGGTTCTTCGTCAAATGATAAGTGCTTAGGGTAGAGCTTTTACCAGTGACTTGAGGTCCTTTGGACTCAAGTTCTTGGTACTCCCATCCGAATACCTTATCTCTACACGTGAGATTCCATGTGATTGAAGAACATCACTTGGTGTTTGAGAGCCAAATGCTCTACTCCACTCAGTTACCTTTCCTTCAGGATCTAGAGCATGTATGAAATTGCTGATTTGGATCCTGTACCTACTCTTCTTCAGGTAAATCACGATCTTGAGGTTGTTTTCGCGAGCGTATTTCTGTAGCTTGACTATGTCCTGCATGGATAGCATTCTAGATCACTGAGGTCATAGGGAAGAGGTCCTTAGTAAATGTATCTACTTTCTCCATAGTTAGATTAACTTACTCTCAGGTGGAATTACCTCAACCCTATAGTATGAGACTGTACCAAGTGAGTCAACTATTGCTAAAATAAGCTCCTTCCTAACTCTCAAAGCCTCATTCACACACTGAACTAGTTCATCTAAGTCAATTCTCCTACCTTCAATCAATACCTTGACGTAGTACTTAGCTGGTTGACCTCTCTTCCAACCACCACGCTCGTAAAGTCTAAAGTCTACTCGACTTGAACCCCCTTTAACAACGTAGCCTCTAGACCTTAGATCGCGGTATACGAGGTACTTAACCCAGAGATCAGGATCACTAGTGACATACGTCTTAAGTACCTTGAGAAACAGCTCCTTATCGAGTACACCCCTCTCAGCTAGGTACATGACCTCAACAGGTAGTAGCAGTAGTTCATTACCTAGTAACTCACCATATCCCTGAGAGTAGAGCCTAGAGATCAATGCTCTATCCCTAACTAGCAACCCACTCTCCCTAAATTCGAGAGTGTGCATACGTGAGTACTGAGCACTAACATCTTTTAACCTTACACACTACTGCCTTATTGATGTGTAGGCTTGAGGTAGATGACTTGGTTTCTGTATGTAGGGATGTTGCTGATAAAATTCGTGAGCTTCAGGGATTGCCCTCTATGAGGACTAAGGTGTTTGAGAGGTGTGGTGACGTTATTTGGGGTATTGATTTAGTTGCTGAGAGCTTAGTGATTGAGTACTTTCGTGAGCTTGGTGTTGGTAGGTTGATTACTGAGGATAGAGGACTCCTCGTTTTGAGGGATGGTAGGAGTGATGTTGCTGTTGTCGATCCTCTAGATGGTAGTACCAACTACGTACTTGGGATACCTGCCTGTTGTGTATCTGTTGCGTATGGACGTGGTAGTAGGTTGTGTGATCTCGATGTAGGTGTTGTGATTGGTATTTACCCTAGGTTTGAAGTTTGGGTTGTGAGAGGTAGAGAGGTTGTTGTTAGGGGTCTTAGGGTAGTTTCCTCAGGTTGTGATGTTTCTATTGTGTCTCTCTACCTTGAGCATGGTTATGAGCTCTTAGTGCGTAAGCTAGGTGAGTTACTTGGTAGCGTCAAGATTAGACATCTTGGTTGTGTTGCTCTCGAGTTACTTCTAGTAGGTCTTGGCTCCATTACCTTGTTCATTGATTTGAGAAATAGGTTGAGATTAACTGATGTAGCTGCTCCGTACGTGATCTGTAGGGAATTGGGTGTACAGTTTGTTGATGTACTTGGTGAAGACATTGGATATGTACCTCTTGTGGAGAATACTAGGTTGCGTCTTGTTGCTGGTAGGGTAGAGATTATTAAGTCAGTTCTACCACTGATTAAGGGGATCTTACGTGACTATTCCAGTAGGTGATACGTTAAGGGTTAGGAAAGTACCCGTAGTTACTTGGTTTCTCATATTCCTAAATGTATTGGTATTCATCTACATGATGAGTGGTGGTACGAAGTTCTTCTACAGTATTGTCATGAAGTATGGTATGATACCTGCCTACATAGTTAGGGGTGAGAGGCTGTACACGTTAATAACTTCAATGTTCATACATGGAGGGCTACTGCATTTAGTCGGTAATATGGTGTATCTGTACATATTTGGTGATAACGTAGAGGCGAAAATGGGTAGAGCAACGTACCTACTCTTCTACATACTATCTGGAATTGCTGCAGCGTTCATGCACATATTCGTTGTGTATAATTTTGCTAGACCAATAGCTGTGCCATTTACTAGAGCTGCTGATCCAAGGTACATACCTTGTGTTGGTGCTTCAGGTGCTATCTCCGGTATACTAGGTGCGTACTTCGTACTATATCCGCTAGCTGGCGTCAGGGTGTTGACATTCTACTTCTTCTTTCCAGTCGTGATAACTGTACCAGCGTACGTGTTTCTAGGTCTCTGGTTCATATACCAGCTATTAATGGGTACACTATCGATAGCCTATGGCTACTTTTCAGGTGTAGCTTTTTGGGCTCATATCGGTGGTTTTCTCTTCGGTATGATAGCAGCTCTCCCATTCAGATTTAGAAGGAGAAGATTGAGAAGGTACGTAATTTACTACCCAAGGTACTACGATGTACCTGTGTACTAGAGAGTACAGTAGATCTGACTCAGTAAGCTTTACTACTACGACCACCTAACCTACAGAACTGGTGAGGATGTGTGAAGAGATGTATCTTAGTAATTGATATGCTTAGAGACTTTCTCGAACCTGGAGCACCACTTGAGGTACCAAAAGCTAGAGACATAGTACCGAAGTTAAAGAAGCTTCTTGAGGAAGCTAGGAGAGCTAAGATACCGATAGTGTATGTGTGTGATAGTCATAGAGAATTTGATTGGGAATTCTCTATCTGGCCTAAGCACTGTGTAGAGGGTACAAGGGGTAGTGAGGTAGTTGATGAGCTTAAGCCTGAGAGGGGCGACATTATTGTTAGGAAGAGGAGGTACTCAGGATTCTACGGAACAGATCTAGAGATGGTCCTTAGGGAGCTAGGTATTGAAGAAGTTATAGTAACTGGAATACTAACGAACATCTGCGTACTCTTCACAGCAGCTGATGCATTCATGAGGGGATTCAAAGTAGTAGTGGTGAGAGACTGCACAGCAAGTACATCCTCTGAACTCCATGAGGCAGCACTCAAGATAATGGAGGTAGCTCTGAAGGCAAGAATAGTGACCTCAGAAGAACTGATTAAGGAACTGACTAGTAGGAGCTAAGTTAGGCAACATAGGTCTAACATAGGAAAACTTATAACAAGCTAATTCATGGTCTGGGTCTCGGTATGGGGGCCACAAAACACATGTTAGCTAGAGACGTCAGGGTGAAGACCCTTTCATTCATACGTGAACAAATTCTAAACTCAAGAGGAAGCTTAGTAACGTTTAGAGCTGCGAAGATAGCTAAGGCAATAGCACCTAGCAACTACAGAAATGGTAAAGCCCTAACACTAGCGGTTAAGGAGTACCTGGAGTATCTAGTGAAGAGAGGTTACGTGAAGATAATTAAGGAAACGAGTAGAGGTAGAATATACGGGGTCACAAAGGACTCACCACTCTGGAATTTATTACTGGTCAACTCACCAGACAAGCTACAGGAGCTAGCTGCAATCCTCGAGTCGTAGATTTCTTGGGATGAGGAATTACGCCTAAACCGAGTAGTGAGGAAGGGCATTCCAACTGACCGCTAGGTAGTTACCACGCTGTTGCTATAGTGATGAGTTTTTGGGGAGCTGATTAGTGAGGAAGCCCTTATCCCTCTGATCCCTCCTCCCTCTCCTCAATCACCTTACTTACCCTCTCAATTATTGATGCTTCAAACAACTTCAACTTCTCATCAACACCACGAATCCAGGAATCGAACTTACCAACTTGCTTCTCAAGAACTTCAACAACTCTACTCAACTCCTCAACCTTCTTCCTCAAAACCTCAACAGTATTGACTCTACTTTCAAGGACTTGAACTCTCTGTATGAGGTTTGCAAGATCATCAAGCAACCTATCAACTGTTCTCTGAAGCGCAGAGACAGATTCATCAAGTCTATCAACCTTACCCTTAACCTCCTGAAAAACAAACTCAATTCTCTCACGAAGCTTCTGAACATCTGGAATACTCGAGTAAACAACATTAGATGAAACAGGATTCAGTCTTCTGTACTCCTCAATATAGCTAAGTGCCTTGGTTAAGGCCTCATCATCACCAATACATTCCCTAAGAACCTTCTCAACAGTGCTAGGTGGAACACCGTACTTCAATAGAGCAAAGACGATGCTCCTCAAACTTACTCTACTCATTAGATCTCCACCTCAATGTCTTCACTAGGTACCTCACTAACAGTATTAACCTCCTCATGAGAATGGACTTCGTATTTCTCCTCCATAGAGACTTCTCTGGATTTTCTAGCAACAATCCTATACGGTCTAGCACTACCTTCACTAATTACCTTCACCTTACTACAACCTGAGACATCAACTACTAGAACTTCACCAACCTTAAGGCTTTGAAGCAAATTAACGAGTTCCTGCGATATCCTCAATGGAGATTGCTCTAAAATCTCTACGTGCATTGGCGTGAATATTAATGTACTGTGTCTAGCTATGTGTGGTGGTGGTAATGTATTCATGACGAGAATACACCTGCAACCGAACTTAGCTGTCTCGAGAACTAAGTGCTCTATCACGCTGAATCTCTTAACACCTTCACCTCTCTGAGGTAGTAAGTTCTGTGCCTCCTCAATAACTACTAGGTACCTAATATCTGAGGTAAATCCCTGCTCAATGATGTGCGAGTACAGTAGTGTCAGTATTAACGTTGAGTAAACTCTCTTCTCCTCAAGGGTTGATAAATTTGATAGATCGAGTACAAGCCCTTGACAGGTACTGAGTACATTGGTGAAAGATGTAGCATTTGAACTTGTTCTCGTGAGTATGTCCCTAAGTAGTTCAAGCCTTCTAAGTATTGCTGCTTTCATCTCAATCTCTGCCCTCGAGGTCACTTCATACATCTCAACAGCTCTAATAACGTCGTCTATACTCCTCGTCTCAACCCTCTTCAGAGCTCTGTACAGCAACAGTAGAGATGCATCTGAGAGATCTAGGGCAGTGCTCAATGCCTCAACAAGTACCTCAAGAGGAACTTTATCTAACTCAATTCTTAATTCCTCTGGTGTCACGTAGTTTAGACCAAGATCACTGTACTCACCGTGCCAATCCAAAACCAGTACAAAACAACCTCTGTACTTACTCCGAACTTGCTTAACAATCCTCTTAACTGTCGTTGTCTTACCTGTTCTCGTAGCACCAATGACTATTATGTGTCTCATCAAGCTCAGAAAGTATGGTCTTAAACCAGCAAACCCCAGCAATACACTTACTCTCTTACCCAATCCCAGTACTCTACCCGTGAGGGTGAGTGCAGGAATAGCTAGTGTAGTTAGCACAAGTGTTACTAGTACTGGCGCTAGTGAGCTAGTGAGAAGTGAAGCTACATTCTCTAGGCTGATGCCAGCACTACCACCATACAGTATGATCAGAAGGATAGCGAGGTAGCTTAAGGCCACTACGACTCTGATGTTCATAGTCACCACCTCTAGGGACCTATGGTCCAGAATACTACGTGAGCTAGCTTACTTGGCGATGGCGGCATGAACACCAACTTCTTCCTAATCCACTTCGGTAGTAGTTTCCTATATGAGTAAAATCGCTCATCCACGAGAATCCCCAACTTCTTAATTCTCTCAGTGTCCCTCATAAGCCTCCCAATAGCCTGCACCGTAGCCGCTATTGCTGGTAGGAGGAGAGCTAGTAGTACAGGTCTACTAGCACCAAGGTCCTTGAAGTACTTTACCCTTCTTCTCAGTACATCTACGTGATGTGAAAAGGGGAAGCCTACTAGAATAGCCTCTACTAATTCGAGACCTCTAAAGTCGACTCCTTCACTTAAAATGGAGTGAATTGACGTTAGTAAGACTGCTTTCTCCCTTCGAGCCCTATCCCTGAACTCCTCTATCAACGAAACTCGTTCCCTAGTATCTAGATTAGGATCATCCTCAACTATCGTATCTGCATCGAGTATCTGCTTCAAACCCCTACGTACTAGATAGTTCATTAAGTCGAAACTACAGAAGAAGATAACTCTCCCACCAACACTAGATGACGAGTTTATGGATGTGACCAAGATCTTCGTTAACACCTCAATAGTCTTCTCACTAAATCTTCTACTAAACTTCGTTGTTACACCTCTAACGCAGACCAACTTTAAACCACGAATACTCTCTAGAGGAGCATCTACATCAACTACCTTTACCTGAGAACCAAGTACCTGACCAATAAAATTGAGAGCAAACATAGGTAATGAGGCAGAGAGCAGATACACCTTATCGCAGAGTTGAAGCACCTTTAGGAGGACATGTACCTTCGGTACAACTACCTGAACTCTGCTACCGGATACGAGTACGCAAGCATAGCTAGGTGCTGCAAATAAATCATCGAGTATTGAGAGTAGGTTCGGTAATTGCCTAAGACTCGTAAGAGCAGCTATCTTCTGAACCTCCCTCCTTAGCTTTGAAGGGGAGAGCTGTATAAGCGATATGGCTTTACCTAGGTCACCTCTCTTGAGGTAGTAAGTTAGCTTGAGCAAGCTATCTTTAATTGCTGGATTTAACGGTAATTTACCTCTTATCTCGTGCTCCAACGCATCTGCATTTAGTTGAGTACTGGACTCAGCTAGAAGTACGTTGTGAGCTTCGTCCATGATAATGGTAACAGGTCTGGATCTCTCAAGCAACTTCACAATCAAGCCCCAAGACTCAGGATTTACGAGTGTTGAGTAGGTACAGACTATGATAGGTACCTTATCCGACACCACCCACTGAAGCTCATACGGACACACACCAAGCTCGCAACAATACCGCACGTACTGATTAAGCTTCTTAGGTATAGAGCACACGTCTAGTGAACTCATAGTATCAAGGTCTACCGCTAGACGTAGTCTACATACTGCTCTAGTCCTCAATACCATACACGTAGTCGCTGTACAGAACTCACTAGCGTATGGACAGAGAACACTCCTACCACGAAGAGGTATAAGCTCTCTCAGGTCCTGAGCTTCGGCAAGAGACACTATGTGCTCAATCTCAGCATGTGTCTTCGTGACTAGTAAGACCTTTTTAGATCCTCTACGGTACTCCTCCCTAGCTAACCTAAGAGCTAGGTAGGTCTTACCAAAGCCCGGATATGCGCGCAAAGTAATGACCTTAGCATCGCTACTGAGTAGCTCCCTAAGTACGGTTTCCTGTACTAGATATCTGCTCAACTAGTACCCCATACAACGTGTTTCACGTTGCATTATTGGGGTCTCATAAAGTAATTCATGAAGTAAAAGACATTGAGGAGGAACTGAGCTATACTTCCCTTAGAGATACCTCACGTACTAGCGACTCATCTACTCTCCTCGCTGCAGCTGCTACCAATTTAGCGGCGTTGAATGCATCTTCGAGTGAGATAACCTCTACTGGACTATGGACGTAGCGTGTCGGTATAGATACTACACCAGCTGGAACACCTCCTCTGGTGAAGGCTATTGCTGCAGCATCCGTGGTACCTCCAACAAGTACCTCTAGCTGGTAAGGTATCTTCTCCTCCTCAGCTACCTTAATCAGGAAGTCCTTAACCTTGGGATGGGCTATTAGACCTAGTGGAGCTAATCTAGCTCTATCCATAACCTTTATAGCAGGTCCCCTCCCCAACCTCACAACGAATTCTGATTCAGGTGCTCCAGGTACATCACCAGCTACAGTAACGTCAATTGCAATACCGATATTCGGTTCAATCCTGTACGCAGATACCATAGCACCTCTAAGACCAACCTCCTCCTGTACCGTAGCTACGAAGTATATCGACACCTCAGTATCTACATTCTTGAGCAACCTAGCTGCCGTCAACATAACTGCAACACCAACACGATCATCGAATGCCTTACAGGTAGCTACCTTACCATTACCGAGTACCTTGAAGTCCCTATCCATCACAGCTACACAACCAATCTCAATACCTAACTTCCTAACCTCCTCAGCACTCGACGCACCAACATCAATGAATAGATCCTTCATCTCAATAACCTTCTTCTCCTCCTCCTCAGGTGTCATTACGTGAGGAGGCTTCGCACCAATAACACCATAGATCTTCCTACCATCTCTAGTCCTAATTACAACACGTTGACCAGGAAGAACTCTATCACTCCAACCACCAATACCAGTAAATCGAATAAAGCCATTCTTCTCTATGGCTTTGACCATTAGTGCAATCTCATCCATGTGAGCCGCAATCATCAACTTAAGGTCTTCCCTCCTACCATACCTCACAGCAATTACATTACCCCAAGTATCGATAAGCACCTTACTACAGAACTTCTTCAACTCAGCTACAACCAGTTCACGAACTTCATCCTCGTGACCTGAAGGGCCAAATGCCTCAGCCAACATCTTGAGAGCATCAACCATGTAGTTGAAGTCCTCACTCATGATAATCCCCCGTAAATCACGTACCTCAGTACTTTTCTAAGTTCTCCCTTATCTTGTTCTCAAGTACACGAACACTATGTACTAAGTCAGGTAAGTACTTCACCTCATCTAACTCCAGCAAAAACCTAATGATATTGAGGAAGAATTCATCAATGATCTTAGGGTCCCTGAACTTATCTCTGTACCTGATGTATATGCTCTCAAAGTCCTTAGTCACGAAGTTTATGAAATCAGTAATACTCCTCCAATTCTGCTCACTACTCCTCAACTCATCAAGTAGATTCTCAAACGTGAACCTCTCATCACCTTCCAACCTCTTGAGATCAATATTTGCAAAAGCTCTATTGACACAACAACGAACAAACTTCCACAGTAGCTTCTCAACACTCATACACAACACCAACGAAAAAGCATAATAGAGACGGCATATAAACCTCACAGCGGTGATGAAGGGGCATACTGGATGACCGATGATTAAGTCCCCGAAACTGAAATCACACACCTCTCGGAACTAGAGAAGATGCAAGAACCTTAATGAAGTCAGCGACAGCACCCAAGACCTCAAGCCTAGCTTCAGAGAACACATAGATATTCCTGTACTCCCTATTCACAGCAAGATGCTTCAAATACCTCAAATCACCACCAAAACACCTCTCAATAACGTCTAGCACCTCATCCCTAAACCTAGCATCATCATACAGCACGTGAAACACCTTACCACCAATAGTGGTGGTCACGTGACTAAGGTACGAGGCTTCCTTAATCTGGTGAATAACCTTACGATACACATCACTACTAATTAAGTGAACAGTAGCTCTAGGACCGAAAACTAAGCGAGCAGATATGTAGAGTCTATCAAATTTAGAGGTGAGCTTAGATATGGGGTAGTATAGTAAGCTCTGTCTCGGCAGAAGAGTTAGCATCCAAGTAATATCAGAGATGTTCCACCTCATGACCTTGAACTTCGCTTTGAAACCAACTAAGTAACCAAGCAGAACATACTCCTTATCACTTGGTTCAAATAAATTCTCCATCTTAACAATGAAATCCCTCATCAATACTAGATTGATCCTCCTACCACGAAAATACACAACAACAGTAGCTACAGCAACGACAGCAACAACCAACAACATTAAGCCCTCAATCATGATGCAACACCACGTATACCTACAACTACAGTCTTTTCAGAAATTGAAAATAGATAAAAATTAGCGTTGAGACACTTACCGAGGGGTATACTTGACTACAGTCACCCAGGTAGAGAGAGGTAGGAGATACTTCGGCATGGCACTTACCATAATCGGAGCAATTCTCGTTGCATATGCAATTGCTATTGGTGGGTTAACAGGTTCAATAGTCAGTGCTACAGCATACGTAGCTACCATAGGGTGGCTTTGCGTAATGATTGGTCCTTGGCTTTGGTACGGAGAAGTACCTAGGACCGTTCTCGAGAGGGTTAGAGCTGAAGTAGCTAGGTTAAAGAGAGCTGAGAGGTGAGGTATGTGGGATTCACTATAGTTAACTCTGCTCTCCTCGTAATCCTTGCCATCATAATCTATGTAGTCTGCTACGTACTCTATGGGAGAAAGTTATTGGAGAGAAGAGTTGTCAGAGCTGATCCAACAAGATTGACACCTGCATGGACTAGGTTTGATGGTATCGACTATGTACCAGCTAACAAGTACGTACTATACGGACATCACTTCGCTAGCATTGCAGGTGCTGGACCCATCGTAGGTCCGGCAATAGCCATGGTCTATGGATGGTTGCCTTGCCTCATATGGATTTGGTTCGGTAACGTGTTCATAGGTGCAGTACACGACTACCTAGCATTAATGGCATCTGTAAGATACGACGGTATGTCAATTGCCTATATTACCGAGAAGATAATTAGTAAGAGAGCTAGGTACATCTTCGCAATATACATATACTTCACATTGATACTAATTGCAGCTGCGTTCCTAAGTGTCTGTGCAACAGTATTCGTCAATGTACCCGGAACAGCAACACAGGAGATTCTCTTCATACCACTTGGTCTACTCCTTGGAATGCTACTCTATAGGGTAGGTCTTAGTATAAGGACAACGACGATAATTGGATACGTACTGCTGTGGGCGATAGTCATATACGCATACTTCATACCACTGAAGTTACCATACGAGACCTGGATCATAGTAATGACGATATACGCATTCCTCGCATCTTGGTTACCTGTCTGGTACCTACTACAGCCAAGAGACTTCATACAGATGTTAATCCTATGGACTGGTTTGATATTCGGTACAGCAGCACTAATAGCAGGTTTCAAACCAATTGAACAAGCACCAGTACTGACACTGGTACACCCAATGAGAGGTCCATTCTGGCCATGCGTACCGCTGTACATCGCGTGTGGTGCACTATCTGGCTTCCACTCACTAGTCTCATCAGGTACATCATCGAAGCAGCTAGCTAATGAGTTAGATGCACTACTCGTTGGTTACGGTGGTATGTTTAGTGAAGGCTACCTATCGACAATAGTTGTCACATCAATGGCGGCTTTCTGGGTAACTGGTAAAATTGAGGCAGGTTTAGGTGGATTCCTCAAGGCTTACGGATTAGCGCTACAGTATGGTCTTGGACTACCAGCAGCGTTTGGCACTCTATGGGCAGGTATTTGGTTAACATCTTTCGTAACAACAACACTGGATACTGACCTAAGGTTAGCGAGGTATATATGGGTTGAGTTGATGGAGCCAATCAAGAAGTACGCTACTGCATATAAGGTGCTAGCGAATAGAGTAGTGGCATCACTTATAGCTGCACTACTAAGCTTTGCACTAGGTTATCCAAAGATCTACGAACCTACACTAAAGGCCTGGGTACCAGCGTACAAGGTGCTGTGGGGTGCTTTCGGTGGTATGAATCAGCTACTAGCTTCACTAGCACTCATAACAACAGCTACGTGGATTTATGGAGTACTGAGAGCACCAAGAGGACCATCACTACTAGCATTCGTACCAGCGTTCTTCCTATGGATAACAGTAACAGGAGCACTAATCTGGTGGCTAGGTTGGTTTGCACCACCGAGAATAGCTTCGCCATCAGTTGTTGGTGCGGCAATTATAATTGGAATAAGCTTAGCGCTAAACTTCGCACTACTAGGTGAGGTGATAGCATCAATAAGGAGGTATCGTAAGTTATCATCCTAAAGTCCTTCCTTCTCTCTAAATACCTTCTCCTTTCTCTTCTAACTAAGTAAGTACTTAACAAATTCACTCAGCATCTCAAAACCCCTGATATCTCGCTCCAATAGAGGTACCTCGACGATAGGTATGTTTTGAAAGTACTTTCTCACGATATTGAGACATTCTCTTTGTTGTTTAAATAGAGGTACCTTACTGAGTAAATTCTCAGGAACGACCTTATTCACCACAACACCCATTACCTCAATTCCAACGCTCTTCAAGACCTCCCTACACCTCACAGCTTCATCTATAGGAAGTAGCTCAGGGGTAACCACAAATATTAATCTAGTAGATTCTGGATTTGACAACCATGACCTAACACTAGTAATCCTCTCCCGTAACCTCAGTAACTCCTCCAAAATGGAGTCTCTAAGCTCAACTCTTCTTCCTCTCAACCTCTCAATAGCTTCTCTATAGCCAACGATCTTGCTCCTAATGTCGATTAACCTATCTAACCAGGTTAAGTAGATTGTGGGTAGGAGAAGTATCCTCATGGTGAGACCTGTTGGTGGTGTATCGAAGATAATAACATCAAATTCCTCCCTATTCATGAAGCTAGCCATGTACTCCATCATAGCCTCCTCCTCAACACCAGGTGAGTAACGAAGAACATCAATGTACCTATCTAGGTTTAGCGCCGTGAGGTACCTGTAAGTAGACTTAATCGTATTGACTATGCTCTCTAGATGTTTCCTAATCACTTTCTCAACATCGATCTCAGCAGCGTATAGGTTTCGTTCAATTTCTTTGAGTTCTTCACTTAACCTAACTCCGTAGACAGAACCTAGATGTCTTGCAGGGTCAAGACTTATCGTTGCAACCTTGTAACCTTGCTTACTTAGGTAGAGTGATAGTGCAGCAGCTACTGTAGTCTTACCCACACCACCTTTACCACAGATAAGCAGTGTACAGGGTCTCTCCTTACCTGGTTCGATTACTGATCTAAAGCTCATAGCTCAAGCCCCAGAGAGGATACTAAATCAGCAATCATGTCAGATGCTCTCCTACTTCTCTGCTCAAGTACTCTCAACTCATCAACGATGTGTGGTAACAACCTAAGAGTTAGGGTTAATGGTGGTGAGGGAATTCCTATGAGAGAGCCAAAGAGTAGGAGGAGGAATACATGCTCGTACTCACTACACTCAAGCTCAACAGCATCCAGAGCACCAGCTTCAGCAAAACCACTAAAGACACCAGACACAACTTCTCTTATTGATGAGAGAACTCGTTTAAACTTCTCAACCATGTATTGACTTCACCAGTATTACTCCCCTCAATAGTACCTTATACATTTTCTCCTGGAGAGGAACTTAGTAACCTGGTGAAGTAATATATTCGATCAACGAGGTCACAACGGTAGGTGATGAACTTGTGTCAAGTAGAGGAACCCTCTACGAGAGATTACGTGAACTAAGTAACATAATTGGAAACACACCAGTAATTGAATTGAGGAAACTCGTTGATCCAAGTAAGATGGCCCGTGTATACGTTAAGTTAGAGTACCTAAATCCAACAGGAAGCCACAAGGATAGAATTGCTCTCTACATGATTAAGGACGCTGTAGAGAGGGGGTTGATTAAGGAGAACACTCCTGTAATAGAGGCATCTAGTGGAAATACAGGAATCTCAATTGCTTGGGTATGTAAGGTACTTGGGTTAAGGTGTATCATTGTTGTGCCTGAGAACACAGCTGAGAGCAAGAAAGCACTACTAAGAGCACTAGGTGCAGAGCTAGTTGAGACCCCTAATGTACCTCAAGACCATCCACAGAACTGTAGGAACGTAGCTAGGAAACTAGCTGAGGAACTAGGTGGTGTTTTCCTCGATCAGTACAGTAACGTAGCAAACATGAGAGCACACTACGAGACAACAGGACCAGAGCTATGGAAGCAGCTAGGTGGTAGAGTTGATGCTTTTGTTATGGGTGTTGGTACTGGTGGTACAATCATTGGTGTTGGTAAGTACTTACGGGAGAGGAAGGGTGATGTACTTCTGGTAGCTATAGTCCCTAAGGGTTCACCTGTTGTAGGTGGTAGATTAGGTGAACACATTGAGGGTCTTGCTGAATCCCTAGTACCACCACTCTTCAACAACAATAGACACATCATTGATAGAGTAATTGAGGTTAGTCAGGAGGTTGCTATAGATACAATAAGGAAGGTTATTAGGGAGGAAGGTATCTTAGCAGGACCATCGACTGGAGCAAACATCTACGTAGCACTTGAAATAGCTAAGGAACTTGGTCCAGGTAAGATAGTGGCAACAGTAGCAGCAGATAGCGTATGGAGGTACCCAGAACTGATTAAGTAGCACAACTAACTCAAGCACCCTTAACCTCCTCCTTACGTAAAAATAGCTTAATTCTGAGGTGCCTCACATGTATATCCCACGTACTCTACATACTCTACGTACGTGGGTAATACTTGAGCTAAAGGAGGAAGTCAGTAAGTTACTTAGTGAGGAGATTAAGCTACTGAGAGAAGAAGGTTATCGGGTGGACGATGTTGAGCCTATAGTCAGCGAGCTACTGAAGGCGAAGGACTTAGACTTAGGTAGGTTACTTGAACTCTATGAGAAGCTACTTGAGCTACCTACTAGGCAAGATTTCAGATACCACGAATCACTAACCTACGTAGATATAGTACGTGAGAGGTCAAAACTACCGGAGAGCGAATTACCGAGGAGGAGCGTCGTTGAGGACAAGGTAAGAGGAGGATTTATCGGTAGACTAATTGGTTGTATGGTTGGTAAACCTGTTGAAGGCTGGTCATTTAGAGAGATAAGAGCTAGATTACTCGAGATAGGTGAGTACCCACTAACAGGTTACTTTCCAAGGAAATTCTTTAAGGAGCATGAGCTACAGGAAATGGGTAGGTGGAGACTAGTACGAGAAGCAATTAGTGAAGTTGTTAGAGATGATGACATAGACTACACGATACTCAATATCGAGGTGTATAGGAGGTATGGATCAAGCTTCACAACTGAGGACATAGGTAGAACATGGTTAGAGCTAATACCCTACAGCATGACTTACACAGCTGAGAGAGCAACCTATAGGAACCTAGTACTTGGACTAAAACCACCGTACACAGCAATCTTCCTCAACCCATACAGAGAGTGGATTGGTGCAAGGATAAGAGCAGATACCTGGGGATACATAGCATCTGGAGATCTTGAGAAAGCAAGTGAGTACGCGTATAGAGATGCTACTCTAAGCCATGTAAAGAATGCCGTGTACAGCGCAATAATGGTAGCTATCATGATATCGCACGCTTACGTGGCATCATCAATAGAGGAGGTAGTTGATGTAGGATTGAGAGCTATACCGCAGAACTCGAGATTAGCAGAAGCTGTGAGGCACGTCATAGACCTATGGAAGAGAGGAGTAACCTGGGAAGAAGTAATTGAGCAGATATATACGAGGTACAGCAATTACCATCCTGTACACACGATACCAAATGACGCAATAGTGATAGCAGCATTGCTGTGGGGTGAAGAGAAGCTAGATAGATCAATAGCACTAGCAGCAATGTCAGGACTGGACACCGACTGCAACGCAGCAACAGTAGGCTCAATAGTCGGAACGTACCTAGGATACAGTAGGTTCAGTGAAGAGATCAAGGAGAGGCTAGTTAAACCCATAGTCACGAGGATACAGACCGTGATATGGCCATACAGCAACAGAACAGCAGGTGAGGTAATTGAGCAACTACTCAAGACAATGGAGAGGCATGGAGTCATCAACAGCTAAATACAGCTCCAACCTCAGTACTTAGGAGGACGATCTAGTTGACCATACATGAGTACGAGATTAAGGTAATGAGTTACGTACTGAAGTTCGTAGATAGAGAAGGAGAGATTAAAGCACTGAGAAAGCTGATAGAGACCGGGTCACCACTAGCTGAATTCACCTATGGACCGGAAGGATGTGGAAAAAGTACCCTACTCAGGTACATAGCAGCAACATTGAGAGACAACTACATCATCATGTACGTAGACGCACTAGAGCAACAACCAGGTAGGGTCCTTGAGGGAGTTAAGCTACCAGAAGAGGAGATTACAGAGATAGCAGCTAGCATAGGAGGACCTATAGGTGCTGCAGTAGCTGGAGCAATTACGAAACTTCTTGAGAAGTTATGTACAGAGGTGAAGTTTAGAGACAAGTACCTAGCAATCCTCGTAGACGATCCAATACGTGCTATAGGTATCAACGGATGCGAAGCATACGTGAAGTGGCTCTACGAACTAATCTACAAGATATCACGTGAATTCGAACCAAAGACAGTACTCATACTAGCAACATCATCCGAAGGAATCAGCAGACGAATACCACTCAGACACAGCTACGTTCACATAACCCTAATCTGGAACCTACCATATGAAGGACTAGTAGAACTAGTGAACCAACTACCAGAACCAAGACCAGAACCAGAGAAGGTATGGAAATTAACAGGAGGAAATCCAAGAGCAGTAATAGACCTAGCACTAAGACATAGATGGAATGTAGATCACTGGATAAAAGAACTAAAGTACAAACTCACAGAAATAATCATGGAGATCAAGTACAGAGGACTAGGAAAACAACTACGAGAAGTCATAGAGAACCCAGATACACTATGGTACAATGTAAGTGAAGAATTGAGGACACTACTCAAGATACTAGAGGAACAGAACCTAATCATCTACAAACACCACACAACACTAACCCAACGAGAGGTACCTGAAGATCAAGAGATAGGTGTAGGGAAGTACTACGCATGGCAAATACCAGCATACAGACAAGCACTAGAACAACTACTCAGAGAACTAACATAGGAAAGAACATAAACATCGAAACCAAATCACCTACTGTACATGATGAGGAATAGGGGTCCTGACTAGATGAAGAGGCTGTGCTAGGCTGAACAAGAAGCTAAGTATTAAATAGAGGACAAGATACGGTGATAGAGGAGATCAAGAGAGCCGGGGTAGCTCAGCCTGGTAGAGCGTCGGGCTGTTAACCCGAAGGTCCCGGGTTCAAATCCCGGCCCCGGCGCCAATCCTTAATTTAAGGTCTTTAAGAAAGGGAGCATTCTCATTCAGCAAGCCGCTAGACAAGGATCTCGGGAACAGCATCAATACTGCTCAAAGAGCCCTAATAAAACCTGCAGAATGATATGTTATTGGAACGTGACTCAGATCTTGAAATGATTCTTAGGATTGAAGTAGACTAGGTTGTTGACAGCAAAGATCCTTCGCATTACATTGACGGCATCTCTAAGCTTCTCATCTAGTGTCACAAGCCACGTTCGGTATCTGTGGTCACGAGCTATGAGGGCTGCTGACATAGCAATCAAGAGGTCAAATATTGAGCGAGGGAGTTGACCTCTTGCAGAGGCTTGGAAGAATCTATCACGAACTACTCGATCCTCCTCTATCACCCGAAGGACTGCCGAGATAGAGGGAACTCGGAGCTGAGGATAGGGGAACTTACCGCAGGTCAGATACATGACTGCTCTCTCTATGAACTCCATGGCGTCTCTGTGACCCATTCGTGGGCTCTGGATCAAGTTTTGAGACCCACAACGAGGGCAATACCTGGTATCAGGAATACCAACAACGATGCTACACCTCGGGCAGTACCATCGTTCACTCGTGAGCAGCATTAGAGTTTCAACGTAAACCGCTTCAGGAACATAAGTTCGAACAATTACCCTTCCTCTCTTGCTGACAAGGTTGATGTAGTGCTGTAGGAGACGATAGTACACATTCTGTCTATCTTGAGGAGATGCAGCGATTATCATACACGTGTCTAAGACTATTGCTATAGTCAGTGTAGGGGCTGTCCTACTCACCACGTAGTGAGTCCCTCATCTTCCTGACAAGCTCTGGATCCTTGAGCTTATCGCATAAATCCCCGAAGAATGTACGGAGCTCAACTTCAGCCTCAGAACTCAGAGCTTTGTCTCTCACAGCAAGTAGATCCAGGATGTCAACATCGAAGAGAAGGATTTTAAGCTCACGAGTTAAACCCAGCACACGATCAACTTCTGATCCTATCGTGTCTGCACGGAACATACCACGCCTTTTAACAGCATCAGTGATACGCTCTACGAGGTCCCTTACTTCACGAGTTAGACCTAGCTTCTCAGCTGTACTCTCAAGATCATGTAAGACCTCCTCTCTACTCCTTGTGGTCATTACAAGACTGACTCCAGCTTCATCGCTCTCACGCTTAACTAAGAAATATTTAGTCAGTATGTCACTAACAACCTTGCTGAAAGGTCCGTATCGGCTAACTCTGAAGTCGAACAACTTAGCCAGTGAACTGACTTCTAGTACAAACTTTCCGTCTCTGTATCTTGCGAAGAGAGCAAGAGCAAGAAGCTTCTGCACTTTCCTCAGAGAAACAGGACGATGAATGCCTTGAGCTTTGAGTTCAGCAAGAAGATACTCAACGATAAGCCTTCTCAATTCATTAAGGTCTCTCTTTTGAACTTGAGTACTCATACTGATCTCTCCCTAGATCTCAGTAACAATAAAAGATATATGTAACTCTCATATAACTTTCCGTTACTCCCTAGCAGAGCCTCAAGATGAGTTCAGACCGAAGAGTTCACGGGGTATTAAAGCATTTCTGCAATTCAATTATTATAGTATTCTAAGGTGTAAGCTTTACTATAGTACACTCCTAGAGTATAGATCCTAGCAAGCTCGTACTGCCTTAATTATCTTCTCACATAGCTGACGTATACCTCCCTCATTTCCTGGTCTTACATTAGGTACTATGACTACACCTCGCTTTCGCCACTTCTCGATGATGTCTTCCGGTACGGACTTAAGTGATGCAATAACTACAGGACCAATATACCTAGCGTACTCCAGTACTTGAGTACTTAACTCACTTCTCCAATACTCGAAATCTCTATCCTTACACTCAAGAACGACGAGCTTGGACTCATGCCTAGTAGCTTCATCTAATTTATCGCAGTATCCCTTGACAATCACTATGTCAGGTCTAAGACCTTCAACACCGCCACAGAATGACCTCATTAAGTGCTCAACACCTTTGAAAGGTCATTCAGTGTCCCACATCTACTCGAACCTGCTATAGGCACTTCTCTTGAGTGTCTAGGTATATGTATCTGAGCTTCAAACCATATGGATAAAGGTCCTAGCTTTTCAGTCTCTACTCTTGCCAATGGTACTGTGCCTTCAGCCCAACTCTGTCCAATATACCACTTCTCCGACTTCCTAAGACCAAGAAATTCACACACCTTGACAATTACCCAGAGTTGATGAATCCACCTCCTAAGATTTTCAAGCCCCATCTTCCTACTATCGTCACTCGGCATTGAGAGAATAGCAAAGAGAGCTATGTACGGATCATTCACTAATGCCTCTCTTACCCTAGCTGCACGCCCTGTGAAGTACACCTCTATACCTCTAGACCTAATGAAGTTACGTACATCATACACCATATCTATGAAGTACTTCTTGTAATCTTCGATCATCTGTGCCAGCTCATCATCTAGAATCTCAAACCTATGTACGAGACTAAGTAATTCATTTTCGTAAACGCGAACCCCCCACGCTGTTAGCAGTCACCGTGTTGATCTTATTCACATTCAGATAATCTATTGCTAATCTACGAACATACATGTATCCCCCACGACTGAAGCTGACGTGGTACAACACCTTTCCACTAAGTCCTTTTCGAGGAACTCTATACGTTACTAACCTCCTCTTATATCTACCACCAGCACTACACTCTATCTCTTCATGTTTTTTCAACTGCGTACTTACTGATGTGACATAACTTATCTCCATCTAGTACATATACGTACTCTCCACCGTAAGTACCTTCTCAACGCTCCTTAACCACAATTATCGAGGAAATACGACTACACCCTCCAGTAACTTCACTGCTTAAGCATCATTTAACAAGTACATTGAGTTCACTAAACGAACCTACTATTCATTTCAGCAACATGGTAATGTTGAGATGGTAGCACTTGTAACATCGATGTGGGCTGTTAACCCGAAGGTCCCGGGTTCAAATCCCGGCCTCAGCACCAATCCTCAAACTACATGAGGAGAGCGAGTGATGCGCCATCTCCATTGTGGTAGGTGTTATGCTATACCTGAGCGAGTCGAAGCTACGGAGAAGTCAGCAAGTTTCTCCAGTGCGACGGAGCTAGTGTGCCCAACCTCGGGGTAGCTCCCTACTATTCCCATCGAGTCTGGAAAGACTCATCACAGTATCTTTCTAGCACTCGACACCTTAAGAGCTTTCACCTCGTACCTCTATCTCTCAGCACTGCACTTCAAATCAGCTAGCAGCTAGTCTAGCTAGAGTACTGGAGCCACGAGGTGTACTTCTTGTGGAGGAAACTGATCGTGTTTACGAACTTCTGGTTAGAGGAGAAGAGTTGGTACTTACTAGGAAGGAGTTAGCGCTGTGGAGAACTCTCACACTAGGAATAGGGGTAGTATTCATAGCAGAATCCGTGATCACGTACCTTATCACAAAAACTAGAGGTCCTCTACAACGTAGAACACGGTGAGGCCTCTATGGAAGTTCAGGGTTATTATTATTTTATGAGGGGGTAATAAGTGAGGATATAGTTCGAGGTCATCGTTAGAGAAGTAGGATTTAAATTCCATATATTGATCAAGCTATAGAATCATACCACAAAGCTGTCATTAGTTAGTACAAGGTTGGATCTCATGAGCTACTGGTAGTGGTGCTAGCTAGATAATTAAATAAACAACATAATTGCATCAGCGCAACATCTGTCTGATCACTTACTCAAAAAGCTCTCAGGTTAAAACTCGGTCTTAACACCAAGTTCGTGTACCTAAAAATAGAGCTAATTCCTATGACTCACTTACTAACTTAATCCCATACATAGCACCTCAAGGTAGTTGCTGAGTTAATTCCACAATCCTCCCTATAGCTGCAACATCTTTTAGATCTAAACTCTACTCTAGCTGAGTTTGTATGAAGTGTGCAGTTGTAGCTGATGGCTTAGAATTTAAGATTTTCCTCCTATGGAACTATTGGGAGTTGAAGGTTGGGTTCAGTATTGTTGTACTGAAGAATCTAGTTAAGGTCTCTCAATGACCTTGTGAAGACAGTAATCGTCTTTGCATCTTTCGACAGGAAAAGCAATTCCATAAATACTTCAGTAACCTGCAGAGCTTCTAGCAGATGAAGAGGTGCGGAAAACAACAGCAAGTACTCCAAAAGAGGTTGTAGCAATGAAATTACTGAAGGGTAGTAAGTAAATTGAATAATCACAAAAACTATAGACTATAGATGGTAGTTATGTAGACAGAGATTGGTGGTGAGATTTGTGAAAATCAACGAACAGACCACACATACTTACAGAGAAATCAAGGAAGTTCCTCTTGCAATAGAGGAAGTTCTAGGCAAAATCCCAGCTATCAAAGAGATAGCAGAGTACCTCCAAGAGAGAAAACCACGTGAGATATACTACATCGGGTGTGGGAGTAGCTACTACGTTGCTTATGGAGCGATTTTACCTCTCATTTTTGAACCTAGTGAATATATTGGGAGAGCAGTACCTGCCTCTGAATTCATATGGTATTACTCAAAGAAGAATGAAGGTAGTAGAGAGGTTGTCGTAGCATTCTCGAGATCGGGAGAGACCGGAGAAATAATAGAGGCCGTTAAGAGAGCAAAGGAGAAAGGAGCAATAGCTGTTGGAGTTACATGTACTAAGGGTAGTACTCTTACTAAGATAACCGATTACTCAATTGTGATAGAGAAAGCATTTGAGAACAGCTTCGTTATGACGAAATCCTATGTTTCCATGCAATTAGCAGGAATACTCCTCTCAGTTCACTTGACAGGACTGAGAGATACGGAGAAGGACAAAATCATAGAGGACGCACGTAATTTACTTACCACCGCTTCGAAAATACTAGACGATGAAAAAAGGTATAGAAGTATTGCAGAAGAGGATCTCCATGTAGAACACTTCATCTTTCTTGGAACCACCTTCACGCACCCATCTATGTTGGAAGCTAGCTTGAAATTTAAGGAGATGACCTACAGCTACGCAGAGGCAATGCACGCCTTAGAATTCAGACATGGACCAATTGCATTAGCAAAAAGGAAGGACATAGTTATTATTCTGTCGATGTTGAATGATGACTCATTAGAAGCCCTAATAAGGCTCTATCGAAATCTGGTAGAGAAAGGATTTCAGGTGAGAACCATCTCTAACCTATACGGTGGTAGTCAAAAGTTTAAAGACATTAGCTTCGATGTAGTTATCCCGTGGGAAGGAAATAGGTACTACGCCTCGTTAACCTACATCATTCCACTATACCTAGTTGCGTACTACAGAGCTGTGCTCAAGAACTATAACCCCGATAGGCCAGAACATCTCGTTAAAGTAGTCAAGGAATTCTAGCAATTTACCTCATCTAGTTAACTAGATTATGTGAAGAGTTGATGGTTAATGGTTGGTACGGTAGTTCTAAGTTCTGATGAAGTCAAGACCTTGATCAATAAGTACGAGAAGTACATTAGGGAGTTACATGCTTGAGAAAGATCTATGGAATTACGTATCTCTTCTTTGTCCTGTATAATCTCCACCAGGTTATTAAGTATGATTTCGAGTTCATCAACTCCCTCAACTACACCCTCACTGAGTTCCCTAGGATACCTCCTCTCTAAGTCAAGAGCTTCGAATGCAGCAAGTAACGATTTGTGTAGCGAACTGAGGACACTACACATACCTAGCTTCTATTTGATGGGAACTAACCCGTCAGTTAGGTTATGGATTCAGTATTGTGCTATGTTGTGAAGTGCTCTACTTTGCTTGCGGTATCTCGGTGAGGTCTTTTTAGGGTCTTGTGTTTTCGAGGTCTGTATTGGAGGTGGGTGTTGTATATGTTGTTTGTGGGTTTACTTGGGCTATTGTTCATTGTTATTGCTTGGGCTGCTTCCTTGACTTCTCCACCTCCACCTCTTAGACTTACTGTTCTGTATCTTCTAGGTAGCTTACTGTTGACTCTCTACTCTATCTTGATTAGTGACCCCATATTCACTGTTCTGAACTCTATGGCTACTGTTTTGGCTTTGGTTAATGTTGTTAGGAGGGTTAGGTCTTGTCTTCGTGGTGTTGAGGTTAAGTAGTTCTTACTCTAGTTGACTTTAGTGGGTGGTTTGTGTCTGTTAGTGAGGAGGTTGTTGAGAGGATTCTTCTTGAGGGTGAGTTTAGGAGGTTGATTTCGAAGTTTCTTGAGGAGGGTAGGGTTGTTGGTAAGCCTATTAGGTTTGGTCGTGTGAGGTTGGTTCTCATGTCTGGTGATTGATTGTGTTGAGGATTCCTATTGAATTGAGGTATAGGGGTAAGGTGATTCAAGTACTGGCTCTTCTCCATACTGGTTTTGAGACTGATGTCCCTGTTATCGCTTTGCCTCCTCATGTAGCGAGGGAGTTGGGTATTGAGGTTAGTGGTGTTAGGGAGTATGTTGCTGTTGGTAGGTTGTATGGTGTTGTTCTTGTGGGTAATGATTTGGTTACTGTAGTTGTTAAGAAGGGTAGTGAAGTCAGGTCCTATGATGCTTATGTCGTGGTAGTGCCAGGTGAGGAAGATGTCATTCCGTCGTATGAGCTGATTAGGAGGTTAGGTCTTGTAGTTGATTTTCTTCATGAGGATTGGTGGTTTGCTACTTAACTTTCCCTATGTCCATATCATTTTGAGTAGTATTCCTATGACTGCTATGAGTAGTGGTACGTTGAATGCTATGAAGAGCTTAATGAATAGACTCATCATACCCTCAAGTCTAGCAACTCTCTGCTCCAAACCATCAATCCTACTCTCAAGTCTCGTATGAATATAGTCTCGTAGATCCCTTACCTCTAACCTCAACTTCTCTAGATCTTCCTTAGTTACCATTTTCTCCTCAAGTCTCTTGGCGTAATCTCTCAGCTCTCTAATATCCTCTTTAGTAGCTACTTCTCGCGAGATTGAAGCAAGTATTATGGTCCTTAACCTCCTATTCCGTACAATCTCAGGAAGCAACTCCTCAGCAAGTGCTCTCCTAAGATCTTCTCTAGCTCTCAGCTCTTCCAAGAGCTTCTCAGCAATACTCAATACAGAAGACACCCCAAAGAGGACATTTATTGAACACTCTTAACTGTGTTACTGATAGCTTGGGTGAGTTGTAGTGGATAGGTTGTTAGGGGAAAAGTGGAGAAAGTGAGGTTATAGTTGGGAATTTCGCATTTACGGTACTTTAACTAGAGCTACTCCGGTATTGAGATCTACTATTGCTCCACTAAAGCCGAAGATTATGACTCTTATACCTGCTATGTTTGGTCTCAGTATCGCGTATCCTTCAGCGCACATCCACAACCTATCTCCAATATTGAACTCATCCACTACATCCGTCCAGTTCACGAAGCCGTACCCTGCTCTATACCATCTACCACCTACATGAGCTAGGAACTTAACCTTTCTACCCCTTATGCTCTTCTCAACTAGAATGAACCTATCTCCCTTAGCTAGTAATCTATATGTTGTCTCCTTCTCATCGTGAACTACTTTCTTCACTAAGTGACGTAGGTACCTAAGTCTCAGTAGTACCGTACTTCCTTGCTTAAGTGCTAGGAGTATAGACCTTGTTGCATTTACCCCCTTAACGACTACTCCTTCTACTACCGCCTGACCCTCTCTGACATACTCCATAGCTTTACTCCACGGTATAGCTGAGACTATGTTCTCACTAGAGATTGCAAGCCACATTCCTCTTGTCGTTAGGTTGAGTACCTGCTCACCATAGGTCACCACTATGTAGTTCTCTGTGATCTCTATGATAGTTACGTTAGCTCTAATGAATTTGACTCTATGCTTTAACCCACTTACCGTACTTACTGTCGTAGTGCTGATTGCTAGTGTTGGTACTGTTAACGTGATAGTTACGAAAATCGTCACAAGTGCTACCGCAATACCTAACTCCTTCACCTTCATGATACCACGTGTTAGCTAGCGTCTATTTCAAAATATAAGTGGTGCGCACTAATCGTCTATAGTTGCTTAAATACTCGATACTACCACGTCTACAGTAGTATGCGTATACCTCTCTACTTGACTTTACCATTCGACATAGGTTCAGGTATCGTTGCTTTTCTCGTAGGTTACTACGCATTGAAGGCCTATAGGTTCTCAGGTAGGTTCTCCCTACTCTTATTCTCTATTGGATTCATAGTTCTAGCCTCTAGCTTCGTTGGTCGAGGTGTAGTACTTAGTTCAGTTCTTGTCTCAAGACCTACTATTGCACTAGCAAAGTTAATAGCTGCTAATGCTTTTTTGGTCTCTATTATCTTCGAGCTTCTAGCTTACGTGCTAATATCAGTTAGCTACTGTAGTGTGCTAAAGGAGAAGGTTGGAACAAAGGTTGGAACAATAGCTCCTACAGCAATACCTCTAGTCCTATCTGTAAACATTGTAATTTGTGTTGTGAACCTAATGCTACTTCTCTTCATAGTCTTCAGTCAAGCTATGGTTTACCTTGGTAGTAAAAAGAGGTCATCGTTACTCGTATTGTTTGCATTTACTTCCATACTTACTGGACAGCTGCTTCATTTAACTGCTCTACTCTTTCTAACACCTCTCATCTACGTAATGTCACGCGTTGTCTGCTTCATTGGATTCCTCATCATCCTCTACATACTGTACGTGGTGACTCCACGTGAGAAAGCCTAGAAGATCTAAGTTGAGGATTATGGTCGATATCTTAGAGGTTATTAGGAGTAGTGGTGGTGCAAGGATTACTGAGTTAATGAGAGATGCCAACATGCCCTATGATAGGTTGATGAAGTATCTTAGAGAGTTAGAGGATAAGGGGTTAATAGTGAAGAGAGGTAATGTATATCACCTAACTGCTAAGGGTGTGAAGTTCCTTGAGGAGTTTGATAGGATTAAGAAGTTCTTCGATGCATTTGGTATCGAGATCTAGGATCGTAATTCAAGCTTTTAGCGTCCTTCAGTACCTTACCTACCAGTGATGAGTAAACACCCTTCTGATTAGTGATGTTGGGAGGACTAGCTGATTTACCTCATTTAGATAGTTCCCTCTCTAAATCATCAATTAGTTTCCCTACCTTCTCGATAGCGTACTTAACCTCTTCAGGTTGGTAAATTCCCTCGTAGAAAGCCTCTTCATGAAGAGTCTTCATTAAGTCACTGTAGAGTGCTCTCAAGTCCTCTCTACCCATCTCCCTGAGTAATCTCCTTCTCTCACTGTGCGATTGTGGTACTGTACCAAGTTTCTGATAGATGTAGGTGTTGATAGCTACTACGAGAGCTAGAAATGCCTTATCCGCTGCATTTCTGTACAGGAAAACATTATTCAACCTAAGTGCTTTATCCAATTCCTCGATAGCATATCTCAAGATCTCTCTTGCTGTAGCGAAGCTCATGACATTAATCCCACTAGATACTAATTTCAACAATCTTATAGGGGATACTACTTGAGGTAGCTACTATGCCTATTGATCTAGATGTTGTTAAGTCTAGGCTGGATGATATTAGGTTCTCCATTACTGAAGTACTTCGAATAACGAGAAAACCATATGATGAGCTATCTATTGATGAGAAGTATGCAATTCGGTACGTAATTGTCATACTCGTCGAATCTCTAGTTGCACTCTGTACTCACATAGCTCGTGAAGAGTTTGGTTACAGGCCGAAGTCCTATGTCGATGCTGTGGTGTTTGTATGTGAGAGGTTTCAGGTACCTTGTACGCGTGATCTAGTTAACCTAGTTAGATTGAGGAACCTTCTAGTTCATAGGTACTGGGTAGTTGATGATAGGTTAATCTACGAGAATGTGAGGAGGAACTTTACCTGTGTGTTGAAGTTTATCGAGTGCGTAGAGGGGAGGTATCTTGGTAAGTGACTACGGGTTTAGTGATGAAATTAGGTACTACAGTGTATTTCTACCTGACTTAGTCTCTAGGTTGAGGAAGTTCTTTGAGCCTAGAAAGGAGGTCAAGATTGTGATACTATTTGGTTCAGTATTGAGGGCTTCTGCTATACGTGATGTAGATGTTGCTGTGTACATGGTACCGAGACCAAGTCATCGTGAACTCCTCGAGTTAGGTACAGAGCTGGAGCTTGCGCTAGGTATTCCTGTTGACCTAGTTCCTCTAGACGAGCTTCCTCCAGGTATGAGGTATAAAGTACTCACTGAAGGCTTACCTATACTCATTAGAGATAAGTTATTATTCGAGGACTTAATTCTTTGGTCTCTTGGTGAGGAATTAGATCTAAGATTTCACTACGGGAATGAATACAGTATGTAGACTATGGAGTATTTTTTCTGTGTGATATCACTACTTTAAGTGCTCCCTATAGTATATGTGCTACGTCATCACTACATATTACTCATTTAATATTTCTAGTTATCTATTGGAGGTTAGCTCAATAACGCATGTTAAAGCTATTTAACTAGTTACTTGTGAAGTGAGTTGGTGGATGCATGCGAATTCTGGTAATTCACCCTCATCTAAATGTTTTTGGTGGTAGTGAGAGGTTAACCAGGATCTTGGTATATGAACTGATTAAGCATGGTCATGAGGTTGCTATAGTGACTAAGGCTAAGAGCGATACCTGGTTTCCCGAGGTACCTGGTCTACACTTCTTCTACATCAAGTACACTGAACACGTTGGTGGTGATATTAAGTCTCTCATGAAGCTTAGGGTTAGAGAACTCTACGAGACCTTGTCCAAGGCAATAGATGAGTTTAAGCCAGGTGTTGTTCTCTCAATGCTTCAGGAACCTCTCTACATAACCTTAACCAAGATCATAGACCCTGAGCTAGGTGGAGCTATGTACATACACTACCCTAAGGAGGAAGAGGTAACAGCTGAAAACCTACCCATCTTCGTAGATATGTATAGATTCCCTAGAATATTCGATGGATTCTATAGGGTAGCTAACCTACATATCGTGAACTCATTCTATACAGCAAGAGCACTATACCACATGTTCGGTCTTGAGGGGTATGTCGTGTACCCAGCTATTGAGTGGGACTTCTTCCTCTATGAACCAGAACTCAAAGAGAGGAGAAATAATGTTATTGTTTACGTTGGTAGGTTTGTACCTCAGAAGAGACAAGACGTACTAGTTGAATGGTTTAGAAAGTACATAAAGCCTGAAGTACCTGATGCTAAATTAATTTTAGTTGGTACAAAAGACCCAAGACATCTAGAGTACTACAGAAAGCTCATTGAGTTAAGTACTGAAGGTGTTGAAATAATCGATAGAGTACTCTCGAATATGGAGATGATTAAGCTGTATAGAGAAGCTAAGGTCTATATACACCCAAGAATTGGAGAACACTTTGGTATGGCACCTGTAGAAGCTATGGCACAAGGAGCAGTACCTGTATTACCAGAGAAATCAGGACTAGCAGAATTAATAACACCAGGTGTTGAAGGATATGCAGCTCGTACAGATGAAGACTTCATAAAGTTAACAATTAAACTGCTAAAGATGCCTGAAGAAGAGATATTAAAAATGAGGATGTGGAGCTACAGAAAGGCATGGCACTTCAATCCAGGTAGATTCTGTAGGGAGATGATTGCAGTACTCAAGACATTACTGGCTGAGGAATGGCCTTAATATCTGAAACCTCCTCTAGGAACTCATAGGCACTGATGTAGAGAACTTTAAGTACTACTCAGTTCATCTGAAGTACGGTGATGAAGCTTAGAAGGGTTGATTAGTGATAGAAGGCCCTGAGCTGAGTTTACCCCTCTTCAATACTATTTCTAGTGAAGACCTTGTACTCAGTAACTAACTTCATTAACTTACCACTGAATTCAGGTTCTATATCCTTCAGATACCGTAGTATGTACTCACTCAACACATCATGCTCAAGTACGTACCTAAGTAATTCAAATGCTAGAGAAATTACCTCAGGTTTCCTCTCAATGAATCTAAACCATGTATCGTCATTCCTCAAGGTTCTCACCATTACTTATACCAACTACCTACTCTAAACCTAAAATCCACTTTAGAGCAATTATCTACACGGTATATAACTGTTTTCTTTAAAGTGGTAGACGAGGATTCTGTCTTCTAGAGCTATGTTCGGAGCTATGTGCTCCAGAAGACTTTTATACTTGTTCGGAACACTCTTGGTCGACGAATACCTGGGTTGTGAGATAGATGGGTAGTAGCTTTAGGAGGAGTAAGAGATCAACCTCAAGTCGTGGTCTTGGTAGATTAGAGGTTGGTGAAGAGTATACAGTCCGTGTCTTTGCTGTTAGTAGAAGGGGGGACGGAATGGCTAAGATAAGAGGGTACACGGTCTTTATACCCAATACCAAAGCAGGTGATGTTGTTAGGGTACGAATAACGAGAGTTTGGTCGAGGTTCGCAACTGCTGAAGTAATTGGTGAGTAAAGCTAAGTGAGTTGATTTTGGATGGGTGGTCTATACGTAACAATTCTAGAGCCGAAGTACGTACCTGATCCTCTTGAGTATTTAGATAAACTACTTACAAACCTAGATAAGATAGTGATTGGTTTTGTGTACCTTGCTCCTATAAGTGAGAAGCTAGATAGCAAGGTAGTTGATGAGATAGAGGAATCAATAGTTAGTAGGGCAAGGAGCATAGATGTGAGTGAAGGTAAGGGGGTAACTGTCGAAGACTTGGTAGACATAGTGTCAGGGTACATTCTCGGAGAGTACGTAGGTATGAAAGCCGCAACCTACTTCTACCTATCCTTACTACTCCTAATGAATTACGTTACAGGTAACCTATCTACATACAGAGTCAGTGGTGAGGTCAGTACAGATGGTGCTAAGTACAGCTACATAGCACTAGTAGTGACACCTCGAACAGAATTAGACATGGACGAGATTCGGCAAGATCTTGAAGCAGATTTGAGAGCAGTTACAGGTGTTTAGTAGTTCAAGGATTATCGAGGAAAAATGGAAAACCCCTATTTCTTTCCCTTCACCTACTAAATTAACTTCACGTGTAATGTACTTACGTTACCGAAAGAGTTAAAGTAGGGTATGCTGTATGGTACGTGGACTGGTGGGAGCATGGAGTACGTGTATGCTGCTCTCCTACTGCACTATGCTAAGAAACCAATTACTGAGGAAAATTTACGTAAAGTGCTTGAAGCAGCTGGGATAGCAGTTGATGATGTTAGGATTAAGGCACTGGTTGCAGCTTTAAAGGAGGTTAATATAGATGAGGCAATTAAGTCAGCAGCGGTACCAGTGGCTGCTCCAGCAGCAGCACCAGCAGCAGCGCCAACAGCACCTGAAGCTAAGCCTAAGGAAGAAGAGAAGCCTAAGGAGGAAGAGAAGAAGGAGGAGGCAACTGAAGAGTCCATAGCTGAAGGACTAGCGAGCCTATTTGGTTAACCGCTTTTCACAACATTTCCTACCATTACATACTTGGAGAGCAAATTCCACAAATCATCTGGTCTTTTTGCATACAACCTAATCCTCTGCTTAGTCTGCATACCAAAAGTTGCTGCAGATTTAACATGGAGTTCAACGAATCTCCTACGTCGACTAATGACAACGACATCACATTGCAGCGGAAATGATAGAGAGAACCTATCGTCAATAACTATACCACTAGTCGTTATCACGTACTTACTAGGTATCAGCAGTGTGCCCTCTTTAGCAACTCTCCTCATGGATAGTGTGCTTATAGTTACTGATATTAGAAACATAGTACCGTAGATAACTAAGTAGGTCAGGAACTTACCGAGAATTTCATTATCTAGGGCGGAAGTGAAACTCTTCATTAAGTGAGCTATGACACCTAGCGTATTGACGAGGTAGAAGTACAGGAAGATCACAGCTAGTGGTACTAGCGATACCAGTAGTATAGTGGTCTGCTTCCTTAAGTCTTCTAGCAGGAATGGATCGTACTTCTTAACTTCGTCAAGCTCCTCCCTACCATACTCAAGTAACTTCCTACCCTTACTAACTTCGAGAATTTGCTTCGCTGTTCTAACTGCTCCACGACCCATGGTAAACACCATGAAGGCTATGAACGGTATGATTAGCAACCAAGATAGATTTGGCGGCAGTACAGCGCTGAAAAAGGCTATTGCTAGCAACGTCATGAGGGTAGTTCCGTACCTCTTGAGCACAGGTAACTTCATGGAAATTCACCTCTTTGACTACTCGAAAGAGGTGTTTATAAGTAATTTTCAGGTCTACTTAAGTGAATGGCAAAGCTAGTTGTATTGGTGGATGATGAGTATTGCCGTGGATTTACAGTACCCTGTAGTGGATTATCGCTTTACCTAGAACTCGATGATGAGAAATTACTAGTAGATACCGGTCCTCTCCATAGCGTACTCACGTGGAACAGCACCGTACTCAGTGCCGAAGTACATCAGGTGAAGAAGGTGTTAGTAACCTGTCCTCTCCTGAAGCACATGGGCTCTTTACCTAAGTTACTCAAAGAGCTTGGTGAACTCGAGGTCTACACACCAATGAACTACATATCCACGACACTACGTGGAGTTAGACACCTAGTAGCAGGGACCTCTAGGGTAGACACGAGAATTCACGCGTATACAGTACTTAAGCCATATCCTGAGACCGTATACGTTGTTCACCTACCTAAGCTAGATCTCGTGATCGTTGGTTGTTCTAGAGTGTACCTACCTACACTACTTAGAGGTATCGAAGAGGTACTTGAGAATAGACCTCTCGTAATTGGTGGTTTTCACGTGCGCTTTAATGAGTACTGTATACGCGACATAGTGACTAGTCTCCGTAAGCTAGGTGCTGTAGCGGTAATTCCTCTACACTGTACCTCGCGAAAGGTTAGGGAGTACTTAATTAAGAAAGTCAATAGAGATTTTCTGAGGTATATCACGGTACCTGGAACAGGTTTCGAGGTAGTGATCTAGGATGATTGGTCTAGAAGTCACAGTAGCGATAATACTATGGATTCTCGCTCTTGCTCTATATCTACTTTGGAGAGAGAGCTTTACCTCTCGTGGTATTGAGATCAAGTACTTCACTATGCTCCTTATTAAGCTAGGTCTATTCACTAGGATGGTAGATTACATAGTTACTAGGAGTAGACCTCTCTGGAGAGGTATTGCTTTTGTTAGCGTCATCACGATATTTGTCCTTATGTGGTGTGGTTTTGTAGCTCCAACGTTCATTTATGTACCTCCACAATTAGCACCACAACAGCTCTTTCCCATACCCTCACTAGTGTACATAATTCACATGAACTTAGTGAAGGCTATAAACTCATTGTTAAGGTATGGTACCGTCAAGCAGGGAACATTCATACCTATGATACCGCTACTACCAGGCATCACAGTCACAGGAAAGACCTTACTCATGATGTTACCTGCGATCTACATAGGTATTGTAGTCCACGAGTTATTCCATGCCGCAGTAGCTCGATACTACAACATACCGTTGAAGTCAGGTGGACTCTTTACAGTGTTATTTCTCCTGTATGGTGGCTTCGTTGAGATAGATGAGAAAGAGCTCCAGAAAAGACCTCTAAAGCAGAGGCTCATGGTCTACGGTGCAGGCGTACTGGGTAATGTAATTGTAGCTCTCTTAGCAGCTACTGCACTAGCTATTATCTACACACTCCTACCAAGCTATGCAGGGGTTGTAATTACTAACGTAGTACCAAATACGCCAGCTGCTAATGCAGGTTTGAGACCTGGAGATGTACTTCTAGAGATTGGGGGAATCAGGTTACTAGACTGTTACCATGTTGGTTTCGTAATGGCATATACCCACCCTGGTATGGAAGTTACACTCAAGGTACTGAGAAGTAGTGGTGTTGAGACAGTGATACTGAAGTTAGTACAGCACCCAGCAATACCAAGTAGAGGATTCATCGGTATAATGATAGAGGATAGAGTCCACATCTCGATACTGTACTGGATGTACGAGATAAATATGGCACTAGCACTGGTAAATGCACTACCAATTCACCCACTCGATGGTGGTCAAGCTCTCTTCTCACTTCTCGAAGGAAGAGTAGGTGGTAAAGTACTAAATTACCTGAGAATACTGATCTCCAGTTATCTCGCATCCGTACTCGTATTCTCAATAGCTCTAACTATGGCTCTCATGTACTGGTGGTGATGTACTTGAAATTTATGAAGTACTGCATCATCGTTCTCATCTTCATAGCTATACTAGCTACAGTACTGATACTACCAAACTTTGAGGTGGAGTACAGCATAACAGTAGTAACTAGAGTACATGAATTACCGCAGCAGCTTCTAGTAGCTTGGAGAAGAGCACTACTATCCTCACTGATATGGGTTGTCATGGTCGTGCTGTATGGTATTGTCCAGAAGAGTGAAATTGAGGTATTGCTAGTACTGACCTCTATCTTGACTGCTGTAACTCATTACATGTACCTACAGGTCTTAGCTAGTCTCGGGATCCACATTGTAGTGCTACCACTTGTATACAATGTTAAGAAGGTTTGGAAGATCGATTTGGGGCAAATAGCTCTTATAGTTGGTTTGAGTTTACTAGCTAAAGTTATTTGGAAGGTTACTAGGCGTAGAGTTACCTTAGGAACTTCTCCTCAAACTCCTTGAGGTACCTAACTGATTCCTGTACATCTACGAATAGCTTTTTCACGTACTCAATCTCATCTCTTGTAACTACATCCTTTCCTCTCTGCTTAGCTAGTATGTACGCTGGCGTAAGTAGTTGTAGTGCATACCTCAAGCTCCTACTACGACCAACTTCGGTAAGTGCTTGTAGTGCATCATCACTCAATGGTACATCCTCCTCTTTAGCTCTGATCTTTATGATCTCTCTAATCTCATCTTCTGTGTATGGTTTGGTCTTAATTATGATCAATCTGTCAAGAAGGTCTAGAGGTATTCCGTGTGGTGCCTCGATATCTGTTCCACGTATCTTCGTGATTCCTCTATTAGTAGCGAGTATTATTATCGGTGCTAGCTCACTCTCCATAGCTCTAGAGAGGAAGGTAAATGCCTCTATATCTAGCATATGTGCATCATCTATGAACAGGACACCAGGTAATAACTCAGCTCTACCCTCTTCAATCCACTTACGTACTCTCTCATCTACTTGTCTCCTAACTTCACTCGGTATCTCCCTTGTCTCTAGACCAAATATTAGGCCGAAGAGCGAACCAGCTTGATAGCTCCTCATATCTAGTTCATGTAGGGTAATGGTGTAGACAAATTCCTTCTCCTTCAAGATAGGTCCTGAAGGTAGTGGTACTCTCCTCCTGTACTCGATATCATACGTAACCTCAGCTTCCTTACACCTACCTACTCTAACAACTCTACCTGTCTCAGCATCAATCCAAATGACATCACCCTTTGAAATACCTAGTTCAAGTAGTTGCTGAGCTATATCCTCATCTACACTAAAGGTTCTAGTCTCACTCTTAGTCTTGAGAGTTAACTTAGCACCTACAGGTATCCTGTAGTACGGGTTGTACGGATGTGAAGCCCACTCATAATCAACCTTAACGACCATGCCCTCGTATACTTTCCTGAACTCTCTAACCCTAACACCAATTGCCTTCCTCATTGCCTGCATGAGGTATTCAGTCTTCTTAATCTCAGCAGAGTAAATCTCAGCAGCTGATATAGCTACAAAGGGTGTGTCCTCACCTAGCTCTCTGGCGATACCTATTGCTATAGCTGTCTTACCTGTACCTGGTGGACCAACGATGAGAATCCCCTTACCAGCCATCTTACCCTCCTTAATCATCTGAACAATCAGCCAAGCAGCTTCTCTAGCCTCTATCTGGCCAACCAGTCCATCACCTACAGGAAGAACCTTACCATTTTCAACACCTAGCCCCCTAATATGTGAGTGAGCACCTACTCTCCTAGTAGCTCTAACAGATACCTCCCTAATACCTGCACCAGACATCTCAACACCCTACACAGCGTGTACATGTAAACTTAAAAGCGTAGTCACATCCAAGTCTAAGAGAGAAGGTGAGTAGAAGTAATTCGATTCAGGATAGTAACTTAAAATACTCTAGATACTTAGTAAGTAAACAGGGATCGAGATGAAGGAAGTACTTAGACCACTAACCTCGGTACTCATAAGATTACTCATACTTAGACTACTCGAGAGAGAAACCATGTACCCTTACCAGATACTTACTAAGGTACGTCAAGTACTGAAAGACCACGTTACACTAAGTACATTCTACACAATACTGTATGAGTTGGAAAAGAGAGGGTACGTAGAGAAGTACTGTATCAACTCATCAGGTAGGAAGTACTATAGGATAACCGATAGAGGAAAGCAATTACTTAAAGAAATAAGAAATAGTGTTGAATTAAAATTAAGATTACTCGAGCAGCTTATCTACGATACACTACATCACAGCACCGGTAGTACTCAGCAAACCCTGTAGCAAAAAGTAAATCACCTAGATAAAGCACAGGTTTTTCACTAAACCACTTAACACCAAAGTCGTAGCTACATTCCTCACGAGCATACACAGCAACTACTCTCGATATGTAGAAAACCCTATCACCAATACTAAGGGACTTCTCAACACAGCACTCAATCCACGCAATAGCTTCACCAACTCTAAAACTCTTGACCTTCTTAGCCTTGAGAGGTGTTAAGTTAAAGTACTCAAACTTATCGATTTCAGATCCAGATACCATACCTAGCTCAGTGATCAACCTAGTGAAATTCCACGTAGGAATATTAATGACGAAATCACCTAGCTCACGAATTAGCTTACAGGTGTACCTCGTCTTAGCTATGGAAGCACCAACGTAAGGTGGTGTCAGTGATATTGGAGCAACGGACGTACATGGCATGATACTCCTCTTCCCCTTCAGATAACCTACTGAGATCAAGACAACAGGTACTGGACCAATGACCCTATTGAAGAAGCTAAGCGGTAAATCCCTATACATGCAACACACCACGGAGGAGGTACTCAGCTAAGAGCCGTTCCTCATCAAGTCAGTAGGTGGGCCACTCATCACATCACTAGTTCCTGATATTAGTGAAGGTGAATAGGTATTAAATCTGTACTCGTGTTCTTGTCTTGAAGGGTAATGAGCTGTAGTAAGTACCTACAGGAGAAGCTACATCTACGAGAAAAGGTGAGGAACATACTTCAGAGTGCTGGTGCCGACTTAAGGAGAGTGGAAGTAGATGGTCATGCGAGAAGAAGACCTAGACCCTGCGGCATGACAGTTCACGTAGGTATTGGGTGTACGAATAGGTGTCTCTACTGCTACATACAGGATATGGGATTCACATTCACTAATGCTAAACCTTACCCACTTTCAGGTATTGAACTACTATATGCACTTCTCCTAAATCCCTACGTCGTACCGGGTAGGTTAGGTACCTTCATGGCTTTCGGAAGTGTAACAGAACCATTCCTACCAAATTTAGCATGGAGGACTCTCGAGTACATGAAGGTGATTAGTGAGTACATGGGTAATCCAATACAGTTCTCAACTAAGATGTACATGCCTGATCAGGTACTCGATGAGTTGAGGAAAATAGCAATTTCCTCATCAATAAGTCCTCTCATCACAATAGTCACAATTAAGTACTCTAAGATCTTGGAACCCAACGCTTCACCTCCTGAGCTTAGACTTGAAACCATTAGGAAGCTAAGGAGTGTAGGTTTGAAGCCAGTTCTATTCCTGAGACCAATAATACCTGGAATAACCGATAGGGAACTAGATGACATAATCGATGAGGCAAAACAAGCAGGTGCTATTGGTGTAGTTCCAGGAACACTAAGGGTTACCAAGAACATCATTTATAGATTGAAACGTGTAGGTATTGACGTTAGTGAGATCATTAAAAGAGCACCGAAGATTGCAGAGAGAGAGCAAGTACCAATTAGAAGTAGTGATCTAAAAATGAAGGCTATGGAAATAGCTAGGGAGAGAGGCCTCATAGTATTCCCCTCATCGTGTTGCGCTAATGCATACGTTGCTGAAGTACCTTGCGCTGGTCTCTGCTACATTACAGGAAACTGCATTAAGTGTCCAAATAAGTGCATTGAGAAGTTACCTAGAGTAGACGAGGATGAGGTTAAGGAAGCTATCAAGCTTCTAGAACCTAGAGCATCTATTAAGGAGGTGAGCATTGAGAAGCTAAGTATTGAAGTGAGGTTACATAAGGGTAAGATGAGGTCATCAAGTATCTACGTACTTGAGCTACTTACTAGACGAAGATTAATCCTTAGGTAAGTTAATTACCGAACTAGTGCATTGTATTGTGTAGGAGGGGTAGCTATTGCAGTATCGAAGAATTAGTATCGTAGTAGCTATGGTATTGCTACTAATCCTCACTATAGTTCTAGCTACCCTCGTATCTGTGATTAGGGTAAGGTATGGTGAACCCCATACTGGGAAGGAGGTGTGTGGTAAGAATGTTGAGAAAGTTGTTGGTAATGTACCTCCTTCACTAGCTATCTCAACAACTACATCGGTTTCAGTTAGGAAGAGCAATTCAACTAGGATAGAGGTGGGTATTGAGGAATTTACACGGCAGAGTGAGGATACTGGTGATAATGTTGAGGATACTCATTCTAAGTCTGGTGAGGAGAGTAAGGTAGTTACTTTAGGTAGGGGGAAGAGCAGTGAAGGCGGGAATGTAGTTGAGGTAGTGCCTAGAGTTAACTTCACAGTTTGGTTTAAGACTAGATTTCTCAAACCGAATGGAAAACCACTTGCACGGGAATTAACTCGAGTAGTGGTAGCTGATGTTGTAGAGAATGTAGTAATCCTAGATACAGGTCTAGTAAAGACAGATGAGGATGGTTACCTAATCTACAACTTAACAGCTGACCTCTGGGAACTAGCAAAACCTAGGGAGGTAGTAATCAACGTGACGATAATATGGGTAAGAGGTGGCATCACGTACCTACTCAACTACACTACTTCAAGAGGTAATTACCTCTTCCAAGCACTTAAAGTATTGAACACGACACTGGTACCAACACATCTACACGTACTCAATATACAGGTACGTGACCTAGGTAGTGAAGCACTACCAAATGCACACGTTAAGGTACTTGACTATAAGAACAATACAATTGCAGTGGAGATCACCAATGAGACTGGATACGTACAACCATTCGTGTACTCAGATCTAGTTATTGAGAAGTTAGTGAAAGCACGTATCGAGGTAGTACCGGCGAACTACACGATAATTATCGAGTACCTAGGTATCAGGGTTGCAGTGTACAGGTTAGTACCTAGTCCAGAAGCTATACCAAGAGTGGATACACCACATGAATTGACGTTAACTCCAGTCATAGCGCCTAGAGTAGGCGACATAGTTAACTCTTAACAGAATCTCAGTAACTTGGTACGAGGGGAGGGAGTGTGTATGAGCGTTAAGATCGAGGTAGTTACAGTTCCCGTACCTGAGAAGGTAAATGTGATAATAGGTCAGAGTCACTTCATAAAAACATGTGAGGACATATATGAAGCACTTGTGACCTCGGTACCCACAATTAAGTTTGGTCTAGCATTCTGTGAAGCGAGTGGAGATAGATTAGTTCGTGTTGAGGGTAATGACGAGGAGTTGAAGAAGTTAGCTACTGAGGTAGCTCTCAAGATAGGTGCAGGCCATGTGTTTGTACTCTACCTCAGGGATGCGTGGCCAATAAATGTACTGAATGCGCTAAAGCACGTGCCTGAAGTCGTTACGATATACTGCGCAACAGCCAATCCTGTACAGGTCATAGTAGCTGAGACGGAACAAGGTAGAGCAGTTCTAGGTGTTGTCGATGGGTGGAAACCAGTAGGTGTAGAGACTCCAGAGAAGGTAAAGGAGAGGAGAGAGTTCCTTAGGAAAATAGGTTACAAGCTTGAATAGGAGATGACAGGAGATGAGTAGTGCAGCTATAGCAGGTACAATAGCAGGTGCAGCATATGCTGGAACAGCTGCAGCAACTATGCAATTCGTGTATGGATTCATAATTGTTGAACCTGAAACTTTCATTAAGCTAGTTGATGAGGATGAGGGTCTCGTTCTATACTGTAGGAAGAAGAGGTTTCTGAGAGGTACTGTGTACATATATGTTAGCAATTACCGTGGTTTCTACGTAATTACTAAGTCTGTAGAGCCAATATCGTTACCCTCTAGCGTAGATGTGATAGAGGTAAGGATATAGTGCTTCCACCACCTGTAGAGTCGAGATTGTAGTCAGTTCTCGGGTCCCCTCTTCATTTCTCAATCTGTCGAGGCCCCAGAACTCATCACTAGTGACCAGCGGTCACATTTGCCGGGCACTCATCACTCCTCAGGCGGGGCGCAGGTAGTATCATCCCACTACTCAATGTTAGCGTGTCTAAGCTTTAACTCTTCTTCACTAACTCCTAATCTCTTCATCAACTCAACTATGACACCATCTAGGACAGCTAGAGCTGTGTTCTCGAAGAGAGTACCAAGAGGTGTTAGTGGCTCGTGCATTCCAAGTAGCTGCCTAACTATGTAATCTTCCTCAGTAGCTACCTTCGTCCTACCTGGGATCCTAACTACTAAGTCAGCTAACTTAGCTAGCGGTGAATCAGGATGCGATGTTACAGCTATGATTTTCGCACCTATAGACCTAGCTACCTCAGCAGCTGTCACAACTAATCTCGTCCTACCTGAACCTGAAATAGCTATAACTACGTCACCAACATCCAGTCTAGGAGTTATGGTCTCCCCAAGAACGTAAACATTGAACCCTAGGTGCATCAATCTCATGGCAAATGCCCTACCGACTAGACCTGACCTACCAGCACCAACAATCAACACCTTTCTACCACTCCTATAAGCTTCGATAAGAGTCTCGACAAGTGAGTTAATCTCATTGTCTGATATCAGGTTTATTGCTGCCTCAATGAACTTACTTATCTCCTTAATAGCTGCTTTCACGTAACTACTCATTAACCCCCCTACTTTGCTAATTACACAAAACTATAACCCTTGCGCTACTTAACCTCTGACTAATTTAACTATCTTCTCAGCAACCTCACGTGGATTCTCAGCTCTCGTAATAGCTCCTCCAACAATTATGACATCCACATCAACGTTCAAGAGAGAAGGTATGTCACCTGGCTTTATACCACCAGCAACAGCAACCTTCGTAGTTGAGGGCAAAATTCTCCTCAACTCCTTAACCTCCCTCAGTAAATCAGCAACAGTTACACCACGTCTCCTCTGAACATCAACACCTACGTGGTAACACACGTAATCAGGTAGAACATCTCTCCTAATTAAATCACCAACATAGCCCAAAACATCGTGCACATTCATTAGGTCAACCATAACCTCTACACCAACCTCCCTACCAACCCTAATAGCCAACTCAATAGTTTCAGGAGAAGCAACAGCTAAAACCGTCGTTATATCACCACCAAACTCTCTAACCAACCCAACCTCAACATCAGCGGCATCAACAGTCTTCATATCAGCAAGCAATAACCTAGGCTTAACCCTCTCGCGAAGAACCCTAAGAACCTCAACACCAAACCTCTTAATCAATGGAGTACCTGCCTCAACAATATCAAAACCAACTTCACTACACAACCTACCAATGAAGATAGCTCTCTCTAGATCGAGCAAATCAAGAGCAACCTGAAGCAACACCATAAATCACACCGAAGAGTAAACTAAACCACATACCTAAATATCAGCTATCTCAAGTATCAGCTATCTTAACTGATACAGCTATTACAACAGTGAAAATAACCAATAATGAGGTACACGAGGTGATAACGATATGAACTTACTACCTATACTCATACTTACAATACTCCTCACAGCTATTAGTACACCTCCACCCCCACCACCCTCACCAAACTACGTATGGGTAACAACAAATGCAACACTCGAGAAATACTCAATACCAGTAGTCCTCGGTATCTACGTACCAAAGACAGCAAAGACAGGTACCTCATTTAACGTCTGGATATACGTACTCAGATACAGTAAAGAAACCGTAACACTCAAGATAAGCCTCCTAACATACACTGAGTACTTTAGCGTAGAGAAACTGCAGGGAGATGAGAAGATAGATACATCACTACTACCACTAAATGCTTGGTCTGGACCCATAGTCTACCGTGTAGATATCAAACCAGATACACCACTGGTATGTGTAGTCCTAGACCTCATAGTGTCTAGCGACATCAACGACATAAGAGCAGTTAGATTAGCGATACCGATCGCTGATTCAGGAGCATACCTAGTATCTGAAGTAAAGCCGTACCCAGCACTAGCAACACCAATCTCGACTGGCTTACTACCGAGACAAATATCAAGAGCACTACCACTCCACAACATGACGAAGATACTACTCAATCCAGGTACACTAGCTATACTCGTAACATCCATAGTAGTTGCATCTCTAGCATTTGTCATAGTGAAGAAGCGAAGTGGAAGGAAGGTAAAGAAGAGTGTTAGTGAGGTCAGTATCACGTAGATGAAGCAGTAACTAGGAAGAACCCATTTATGTACCGGAAATAGACACCCACTACACAAGTATGAGATTACTGCTGATAACAGACATACATGGAAGACTAAGAAATGTGAGGAAACTAGTTGAGAAACTCCAAAATGAGCACATAGATGTAATCCTCGTTGCGGGCGATATAACGCACTTCGGCACTAGAGAGCAGGCAATTGAGATACTGACTACGCTGACTGAACTCGCTCCCGTACTATACGTACCAGGTAACTGTGATACAGTTACCATACTAGACCTCACTGGTGATAGGTATCGAAGTGTACACGGTAAATTAGTGGATATAGGTAACTACTGCGTAGTTGGGTTTGGTGGTAGTTGTCCAACACCATTCCTCACACCTCTCGAATACCCTGATGACGTTATAGAGAGTGAGTTAAGGAAGCTACTGAATACGGCACGGAAACCAGTAATCTTACTAACTCACGCACCACCATATGGAACAAATCTCGACTACACAGTATCTGGAGTACACGCTGGAAGTAGAGGAATTAGGAAAGTAATTGAGGAATTTAGACCAGTACTCCATGTCTGTGGCCACATACATGAGGGAAGGGGTACTGTGAGGATAGGTGAAGTACTATCAGTAAATCCAGGACCGCTACAGAGAGGTTACTACGCAGTTGCCGAGCTACGTGGCTTAGACGTGACGTACCTAGAGTTGAGACAGCTCTAGCTCTATCTCCTCTCAACTAGGTACACTCTATGCTGTAGGAAATCCACCCTAGCTAGTACTAGGTCAGGAAAGACGTAGACTCTACCGAGGATATCCACGATAATTACCTTATCTCCCTCAATCCTCAGCTCTACAGCTTTATCTACGAGAACTTCCTCCTTACCCTCCTTAACCGCAATTACCTTAGACTCACACACGGTCCCAACCCTTACTACCTACACTGAACCTACTCTTAAACTAACTACCAAGTTAACAGCAAGCTATGTGTACTGAATCAACCTCAGTAACGTCTCTGGTGGTCTAAGTGCAGTTGCTAGAGCACCATAGAGGACAGCATCTTCACCAAGAGGGGTCAGGATTATTTCAGGTACTCTATTGACAGTGTACTCATGTATGTACTTCCTTATGTAGGGTATAGTTAGCTCAGGATTCTTCAAAACAACACTACCACCAACAGTAATGAGTTCAGGATCATACGTACTGACGATATTAGCGAACCCAATGGCATTAATCCTACCGATTTCCTCAACTATCTTGAGAGCAACCTCATCACCCTCCTTAGCGGCAGAGTACACTAATTCAGCAGACAACTCACCTCTAACATATGCACCGTATAACTTACTTCGAGAAATAACTTCGGGAGGCATGTTATCCATTAGGTACCTCGCAAACTTAGGGATGTTAGCTCCTGAGCAGTAAGCCTCCCAGTGACCACGCTTACCACATCCACACACCATAGTACCTGCAATATCAACCACAGTGTGACCAACCTCATGAGCATTACCATCCTTACCCAGCAACAGCACATCATCAACTATGACGCCAGCGCCAATACCTGTGCTAATCGTCACGTACACTAGGTTCCTCACATTCTTACCAGCACCAAAGACCTTCTCACCCCACACAGCAGCAACACAATCATTTAAGATGTAGACAGGTCTCTTCAATAGCTCATGCAGTGGAGCACCAAGCTCAATAACCTCAAATGGTAGGTTAGGAGCTTTAACAACACGACCCCTCTTAATATCTAGAGGACCTATTGTCCCCACACCAATAGCAACAACACGTTCAAGTTCACTAGCAGACACCAACCTACGGATCATAGACACTATCTGATTAGCAACAGCATATTCGTCACCAACCCTCGTAGTCCTCTCAACCAACTTCTTAAGCAACCTACCCTCCTCATCCCCTAGAGCAACTCTCAAATTAGTAGCACCAACATCAACAGCAATAGCTAACCTCATGTACTCACCCAAGTATGATGTACCTTGAGACGAAGTTAAATGTATTCTAGATAAAGGGAAAAGAGTTCTCTTACCCTCGTAGAAATATAACTATATATCCTCATGATGTAGAAATATAGATTAAGGGGGTATGTAGATAGATTATTGGTGTGTCGATGATTGAGCTAAGTACCAATGTAGTTCTTGCACTTGGACTTATATGTGCCTTCTACATAGCTTGGTGCCTAGGTGCTAATGACGCAGCAAATCCAACAGATACAACTGTAGGCGCTGGAGTACTCGATTGGAAAACAGCAAGACACATCTTTGCTGTGTTCGTATTCCTTGGCGCTCTTCTACAAGGTCACATGGTCATGAAGACTATTGGTAGAGGTGTTGTGAACTACATCGACGTGCTTGGTTGCTTAGCTATTGTCCTTGGAGCAGGTCTCTGGATAACACTATGTACGTGGAGAGGATTACCGATATCAACAACACATTCAACAGTTGGAGCAGTCTTGGGCTATGGTCTAGTTAAGTACGGTATTGAGAGAGTTAATTGGAACGTGGTCATGTCCGTGATCTTGAGCTGGTGCCTAACCCCTATCTTGGGCATTACCGTTGCTGTTACCATGTACAGAATTACCATGTGGCTCCTCTCTAAGGTGAAGAATGTAGAGAGGATTGAGAAGGTAGCTAGGTGGGGTCTCATAGCATCTCTCTGCTTCTCAGCATACTCCTTCGGAGCCAATGACGTAGGTAATGCCACAGGTGTCTTTATCTCAATAACCTCAAGCATAGGAGATGTACCACCACACCTCTCAACTGTACTGCTCGCTGCATTCGGTGCTTTAGGTATAGTACTTGGAGCCTACACACTTGGTTACAGAGTAACAAACACCGTTGGTTTTCGCATAACTAGGCTAGATCCAGTTACTGGCTTCATAGCAGAGTTCTCGAATGCAGTGCTAGTGTACGCATTCACAACCGTACCCTACATGTTGTTTGGCTTCGGGATGCCTATATCCACGACCCACGCAAGCGTATCCTCAATCATGGGTGTTGGTTTGGCTAAGGGGGTTGAGAACATTGATTGGAGAACTGTACTGTACATAGTACTTGCCTGGGTTTTAACGGTTCCTGGTGCAGCACTGTTCTCGTCTACGATGTACCTTCTACTAACTCACGTAGTAACTACTTAACTCTGAGGTATAAGGGGTAATAATTATGTAGTTTCTTCGAGGAACCTAGCATAGGTGTTATTGTGAGGGTTACGCACCTCCTCATCTGGATCAGTAGGAGAAAGGAGAAGGAAGTTATTGAGCTATGTAGAAGGCACCTGGATCACGTAGTTGATGTCGTGAAGTACATGTACTACGCTGTTGAAGCATTTGTACGCGAAGATCGGGAGAAGTTAATGGAAGTATTCTCACAGGTTTTCGCCTATGAGAGACAAGCTGACAGAAGTAAGAGGGAAATAATCTACGTTCTATCACGTGGATTAGTGCATCCAATCGATAGGGAGAACCTAATACGATTAGTCTTGACAGCTGACGACATAGCCGACTACGCGAAGTCAGCAACTAGAAAGCTCTGTATGGCTTCACCTGTGGAGTTGGATAAGGAGATAGGTGAGATGCTGCTTAAGATGGGAGAGGAGACGTACAGAGCAGCTACCTTAGCCAAGGAGACGGTTTACATGCTAACTGAAGACCCTAAGAGAGCTATTGAGCTAGCTGATGAAGTTGAGAATTGCGAAGAGAGAATTGACGATCTAAGAGTTGACCTAATGACTAAGATATTAGAGAGATACGGGGTAGTTCCAGTAAGTGTGAAGTTCATATTGCTAAAGGAGGCAATAGACAGCATAGAGATGACAGCAGATAAGTGTGAGGATCTAGCTGATGTTGTTAGGGGAATTGCAGTATCGATACTCTAACGTACGAGAGATCTTAGGAGAGATAAGAGCTCCTCAACATCACCTCTAAACTCTACAGTAATCACATCGCGAGAGCACACTGAAGAAATGTACTTGAGAGCTATAGCCCTTGTCTTTGGGCTATAGACCACTAGGTAGACGCTACTTAGCCAACCGAGCAAGTCCTCGCTATCCTCTACGTACACTCGATATCCAAGTGCCTTAGCAACTACAGCATCAACATCGTACTCAGGTACAGGACCACACCTCACATCATGTGCAAGGTATCTGAGGTACGGGAGAATACTTAGGGTCGATCCATAGCCACAGAATACGTGTAGTCGTGGTACCTTCACGTAGTGAGATACATTGAGTAGTGGTGTAGGTACAACGTACCTAGTCCAGAGGCTCAAGTACATGACATCACGAACACCATACACCTTACACACCAGTTCAGGCGTTAAAACATCACTTGGTCTACCATACGCAACAGCTTCACCCCTCCATAGCACAAGAACTCTATCAGAGAAGACAGATGCTAGATTTAGGTCGTGTAGAGCCATAATGACTATTCTCTTCCTACGAATACACCACTCACGTATCCTCCTAAGTAGCTCAAGCTGGTACCTCAGATCTAGGTGAGAGACAGGTTCATCAAGTATCAACACCTTAGGATCCTGAATAATTGCTCTAGCGAGGAGAACTCTCTGCCTCTCACCGTCACTAAGCTCAGTAATGTACCTATCGAGTAGGTGTACAAGGTCAAAGTCCTTCGCAACCTCTTCAACAACCTGAAGATCCTCCTCAGTAACCTTAGGGCTAAACCTCCTCTCAGGGTACCTACCCATTAGTAAGACATCGAGAACAGTAAGCTTCTGCAACTCACTAACCTGCGTACTAAAGAGACTAAACACTAGCTTCGATACAGCACTATACCTCTCCTCAGTGAGGTTCTTACCATCAACATACACGACCCCACGTGGTCTAAGTACCTGAGCTATACACTTGAGGAGAGTAGTCTTACCCGAACCATTAGGACCAACAATAGAGACCACAGAACCATCCTCAACACTAAAACGTACCTTCTTCAGGACGGGTTCACGACCATAGCTATAGACCAAGTCAACTACCTCAAGCACCATATCAGCCATACCTCAACTTGAGCATTATATACATGAAGAAGGGTACACCAAACATAGCTGTAACCACACTAAGAGGTAACTCAAAAGGTGGTACAGCGGATCTAGCTACCATATCAGAGAGCAGAGTTAAACAAGCACCAAGAACAGCAGATGTAGGTACTGAGTACCTATGCTCACTAGTCACAAGTGCCCTAGATATGTGAGGTGTCACCAAACCTATGAATGACACAACACCACAGGTAGAGACAGCTAGTGAAGTTGAGAGGGAAGTCAAGAACAAGATAGCCAATGTCAGTACACGAACATCGTAGCCCGTTGCAAGACAGTGCTCCTCACCTAACAACAAGGCATTTAACGGCTTAGCGAGCACAGTACCAGTGACCAGACACAAAGCAGCAGCAATAGAGAGAGTAACTATGTGAGACCACCTACAGTGCGAGACTCTACCCATGATCATGAAGAACACAGCGTGAACATCTCTAACGAAGTACAGCTGAATAGCTGTTGAGATAGCACTGTAGAGGAGACTAAGCGATATCCCGAGTAGTAGTAGCTGCGTGATTGACAGATTCAGAACCCTATAGAGGGTAAGGAGGAGAAGTGAAGTTGCAAAAGCAAAGGTGAATGCTAGTACTTGAGGTGCTTGAGAACCGAGAAACCAGAGATTACCCGAAATAGCGACTACAGTACCTAACGCAGCAGCTGAAGCAATACCTAGGGTATACGGCTCAACTAGAGGGTTGTTGAAGAGAGTTTGAAGTAAGTGACCACAAATAGCTAGTGTCGCACCTAGGAACACAGCAGCAATACTTCTCGGTAATCTAATTCCCAGTACGATAACTCTGTAGTCACTACTCGTAGAGGTGAGAGCTATTACGACATCACGCAGTGGTATGTAGTACGGACCAACTGAAGTAGATACAAGTAGGAGTAATATGAGTAGAATCACTAAGGTTAGAAGTGTTACTGCGAATCTCCTAGCTCTAGACCTGTACAGCGAAATCATGATCTACGCCTTCTAGCTAAAGCAACAACCACGAGTAGAACCAGTACTACAACCATCACGATAGCTAGCAGCTGCCAGAACTGAGCCTCTTTCTGAAGTTCTTCACGTATCTTAACCTCCTTCTCTAACCTAGTACGTAGCTCACCTAGCTGCTTCTCCAACTCACTAACCTTACCACTGTAAACCTCCTTAATCCTCTCAACTTCCTGTCTAAGCGAAGTCACCTTCTCACCAAGTACAGTGGCATTGAACGTAGCTCCTACTAACTCCCTAATCAACCTAGCATAGACATCACAAGTGAGTTCAGGGTGGAAGTACGCAAGTAAGTACAGCGCCGCCAACACAACCCTAGGTGAAGGATACCTATACAGAGCATCCAGTGCAGGACCTTCCAACACGTAAACTCTGAGACCCTTCACAGCATCTATGTTACCCCAACCAGGTCTCTCAACAACATCCCTCGGAGTAAACCTATACCCCATACCCCTACACAATACGATAACCTCTGGATTCCTCTTGATCACCTCCTCATCACTAGTAGAGACATAGGCAGTATTGGTATCACCGAAGATATTGACACCACCAGCTAACTCAATGACATCATTCATGTAGTTAGCACCACCTACAGTCCATATAGGTCCATACCAAAGCTCAAAGTAGACCCTAACCCTAGGTCTCTCAGAAGTCACATTACTGAGAACACCACATAGCTTCTCGAGAACACCACATAACTTATTACCATACTCAACCCTCCCAGTTATCCTAGCGATCAACCTAATCTGATCAACAATATCCTCAATACTAGTCGGGTGAGGTAGTACAAGAACCTTCACACCAAGTTCCCTCAACTTAGCAACAACATCTCTCGGAGTCATGGTAGTAGCTATGACTAGATCTGGCTTCAACGCGATAATCTCCTCAATATTCGGATCAACAATACCACCAATAACCTTCACCTCACCAACCTTAATCAACTCAACAAGTTCAGAAGGCCAATTACAGAACCTAGTCACACCAACTAGCTCATCCTCAGCACCGAGAAACCAAATAGCCTCAGCAATACCGGGAGCCAAGGTAACGATAGACTTGACGGGAACCTTAATCTCAACAACCTCCCCGTAAGCATCCTTAACCTTCAACACCTCCTCACCATACACCACAGAAGGGGCAATACACAGCAAGACAAGTACAAGCACCACAATAGATAGCACCTTAACACGCATACAATCACCAACCATAGGTAGGACATATGTCCTATATATAAGAATTGCTGTCGTGGATAGACCACATACTCTTATCTCGAAGACCTGAGCTACACAACTAGTGAGTACAGGTGAAAGTCAAAGAGATAGGTTACGTGAAGTAGCTAGGAAAGACACCGTGATCGTAATCGTAAGTAAGCACGCCATCTCTAGATTTCGAGAGAGGAAAGTAGATAAGTACTATGGTCCTGAAGAGAGATTGATTGAGAACATCGTAGTCAATACCCTACGTTCAGGAAAGGTACTAGTGGAGAGAAGTAGCTTCCTAGTGATTGCTAGTAGGTACGCACTCGCATGTACAGTAGATGAGAGGAGAGTAATCATCGTAAAGACCGTTATGAGAGCAAGTGACGTACTCCCTAAACTAGAGGACAGAGCTAGGAAACTCAGGAAATCACCATTTAGTGGAAAGAACATGGTAGCTATATTACCGAGAATTAGAGGAGGAAGAGAATAAGCACTACTGTTCCAGTATGTGCACTAATTCGTAAACGTTAATTTGTAGACGATATACGTATACTCATGGTGTACCTCAATGTCTACTGTCATTAGCTTTCGCATACCTAGAGACTTGAAAAAGAAGATGGAAGCCCTTAAGGACAAGGTAAATTGGTCTGAAGAAATTAGGAAGTTCATTGAGGAGAAGGTACGCGAAGTAGAGAGGAAAGAAGCATTAAAGAGGATAGAGGAACTGCTCAAAAACATACCCACTAAACCAAGAGGAGCAATATCGAGCATCGTGAGGGAAGATCGTGATAGTCATTGATGCATCTGCTCTAGTAGCTTACCTACTTCGTGAGGAAGGTCACGACATCGTGCGTGAGTACATGGAGAGGGGAGTAGCTAGCATTGAGCTAGTAGTCAAAGAGGTTCTGAATGCAGTGTACATAGCCTACAGGAGAGGTAGGGTAAGTAGAGAGCATGTAGATATAGTCTTCACAGCACTGCAGAAATTGCTCGAGAATGTGATAGAGCTTGTTGACCAGAAGCCATTACTGAAGCAAGCTCTAGAAATCTCACTAAGTACAGGCACTACGATCTACGATGCACTGTACATTGCTCTAGCAAGACAGAGAAAGTCACCACTACTAACAAGGGATAGAGAACAGGCTAAAGCAGCTAGAGAGGTAGGAGTTGAAGTAGTGGAGATCTAGGTACTAGATCTCTGAAGTGCCTTAAGGTACCTAACCAAGACCTCAGTAACCCCCCTACATAGCTCAATATCCTCCTCACTCAACTCCCTACCACTCCAATCATCAAGCAACTTAACCACAACCTTAACCAACTTCTCCAACTGATTAGACTTCTCCTCACCCAACCTCCTCCTCAAGTACCTAACCAACCTATTCACAGAAGGCTCACCAACAATCTCAGCAACAGTAGACAACAAGTAATCCCTAAACCTAGTAACTTCATTCACAAGATACCACCTCAAGGAAAAGTAATGAGAGCCCCCTTATCTACTGAATCATTGAATCAAGCCCCAAGTCATCGAGATTAGCTAAAGCAGTAACTTAATTGGTTAGCAAGAAGTAAGTAGTAGTGTAGCAGTAACCTAGGCAAATAAACTAGTAACGCATCTGTAATGAGGTGGTAGAGGAGAATGAAGTTAGCGCTAAAGAACTTTGGACCCTTCAAACACACGGAAATAAACATGTCACCCTTCACGATATTCATTGGACCTAATGCAGCAGGCAAGTCAATGCTCCTATACCTGATATGGACTCTCTACACAGTCGAACTAAAGTGGGATAATCTTCGAGCACTACTTCACGAACATTACGAGAAGCTAGTTCGAGTATCTAGCCCCGAAGAGAAGAGTCAAGTACTGTACGAACTCTATTGCACAATTTACGAAGAACTACCTCATCTACTTAGAGATAATTTAGTGAATTTACTTCAGGACGCATTTGGTACATCCTTAACTGAGCTAGTAACTCGAGGTGAGGATAGAGCAGATATCATTGTGGCATCAGATAAAGGACCTAGAGTACTCAAATTGACCATACAAGACGAGGAATTAAGCATCACTACATTCGATGAAGGTAGGGACCTACTTAGAAACTTAATCTACTTCAGGTGGGAAGACTACCCTGGTGGACGAGGTAGAGTAGCTGTTGTCGATACTAAATCAGGGGAAACCTTATTCGAAACAGAAACATTCGACATTGGAGCTAGAGATCATGTAGTAGCAGAGCTTTCCGGTTTAATTCCAGTAGCGTTCATGTACGTATTTGATTACTGTCCATACGTATCAACTATGTTACTCCCCGATGGACGAGCAGGTATACTTAGACTACGTGAAGCATTAGCACACGCACTATTCGTAACCTCCTGGAAGTACATATATGTCAACGCTGTAGATCGTGAATTCTTCAAGAACCTAATAGCTACCGAGAGAACACCTGTTACCGACAAGTACTCACTTGAACTAGCTAACCTACTAGAACGGGAATTCAGTGTTGAATTCACATGCAGAGGAGAGAAATTCACAGTAATTGACCTAGTAACCGGAGTGGAGATGCCTATAGAGAAAGCACCTTCGGGATTACGTGAGATAGCTCCTTTAGTACTACTACTCAAGTATCGGGGGATAAGGAAGGTACCCTACATAGTCATGATTGAGGAACCTGAAACACACTTACATCCAGATGCACAATCACTAATTATCAGGGTACTAGCTGCATTAGTGAAGTGCGGTGAATGCAAGGTAGTGATTACTACACATAGTAACGTAGTACTGGATGAAGTTGACAATCTAATAGCTTTATCAAAGCTGAGTCAGAATGAGAAGCCTAAACTCGGGTACCTACCCTTTGAAGGACTTAAGAGCTATGATGTCTCCATATACCTCGTGAAAAGAGGGGGTATAGTGGAACCACTGCAGATCACAGATGAGGGAATTCCCGAAACAGAACTAGATGAAGTTCTCAGACAAATCTACAATAGGCATGTCAAGGTAAGAACGTATGCACGAACAAAGTAAGCACTTTATCTCCATTCACAAGGATTGCTGTAAGGTGAAGTGCTCAAATGCACAGATACTACACAAACCCGATCAGGAGTGGGGTAGAGGATGTGATCTCGTGCTCAGACATACTAGAGAGGGTAAGACCACACTCATACTGTGTGAGGTCAAAGGAGGAACTCTAAACCCTGATGACCTAGATGACGTTGTCAACCAGCTAGAGTACACTGAACAAGTACTACGTAAGAAGTACAGTAGCGTGCGCACAGTGAAGGTATTTATCCACTGCGGTGGAGGTAGGGTGCCTTCCTATGTACCTCAAGTACTGAGGAGAAACAGTATATTTTTCGCAAAATCTCACGAAGACATAGCTGAGTTAGTGTAGCACTACGAGAAAAACACAGCAATGTGGAGTTCAGAAAACAGCTCACCCAATGCCCCAGTAAAACTCACTAACTTCCCCACTCTCAACAGAGTACATGTACACACCCTCCTCCAACTCCCTAACCTCAGCAGAATCCCTCAACCTAGGTTCCTTCTCCAGAAAGCTACTCGAGACAACAACCAAACCACCACGATACCTGAGACTGTACAACCTATAGTACCTAACCCTCTCCTCACGACTACACGTATCTCGATTAACGTAGTGTACAGCGAAGACCTTGGTACCACCCCCATGAATCACGATACCGAGGTTAAGAGCAGTCTTAACATACTTCAGAGAAGCAGCAACGAAATCCCTCACGGCACTCACCACGTCAGAACGAGACTCAAGGCACCTACATAGGAGCAAACCCAAAACCTCACTATCAGTCACATAACTCTCAACACTAGGATCCAGACCTAGATCACGCACTAGACAACCCTTATCAACAGAGCCATTGTGGATCAGAGCAACAACACCACGACAACAACCATAGACATAAGGGTGAGCATAGAGAGAACCAGCAGGCTGCCTAGAACCCCTCCTCCTAACATGAGCAAGCAAGTACACCGGCGAACTCCAATACCTGAGAAAGCGAGGGAGAGACTCAACAACCTCACTAAACACTGAATCACACCAAATAGCTCTACCCGACCTATAGATAACTAGCTCAGAACCAACAACCACAGCCAAACCCCAACCATCACCATGGCACCTACCAGAGAGAAACGGGTCACACCTAGCAACCTCACAGAGAACACCAAGCAAAGTAGGTAACAACTCACCACAGACAACACCACTACTGAAGACACCAATCAACAACCTACACACAACCCAACACCCAACCAAGAAACACAAGTCCAACACACATAGAGGTTAACACATCGAAAACGAGAAATCAGCTGAAGTGGATCTCGTCACAGCTCAGACAGTAGCCGGCGGGTTCATCACCGATACAGAGCACAACTTAATAACTACCCAGATCAATCACAGACAGACTCCCTCCAGAAGCGAGCCGAAGAGGCTCACAATGAAGGAGGGACGCGGTACTAGGGACCACACTAATCCTCAGTAACTAGTCAACTAGAGGCGGAGACCTCTTCACCAATCAGAGACCCCACCTCACCTATCATCCCAAGACAGACACGAGTACAGGACGAATAACCCTTACTCCGTAGAAGTAACTACGTATGACGTAAGTACCCACGTGTATCACTGAGTTAATACAGCTCCTCAGTGGAGAAGTGGTGTACCATCCTGAGTACTCAGGTAAAAGTAATGAGGTGCCAGCACGGGTACTAGGTATCGACCTCAAGTACGTACTTAAGTACCTCGTAGTGAAGGTAGTGGGTACAGGTACCTACGTAATCTGCGTAGTACCTAGTGACCACAGGTCATCGACGAGGAAGCTAGCTAACACACTGAGTATCAGTAGAAGAGACTAAGCTCTCGAGAACGTACCGGGCCCACACCACCAACCATAGTATAGGTAGTTGGTAGAGGATACCGCAACACCAGAGTCCTGAACCTACCGTACGTGATATGTAGTTCAGGGTACCCACACTACGGAATTAAGTCAGACCAGAGAAACTACTTGAGCTAGGGTACGTGGTAACCGACATAGCTGAGTAGTATCAACTAGCTCAGTCCATGAGACCATCATCACCACTCCGTACTGGGCAGGGTCTCATCATAGCTCACAACTAACACACTTATAGGGAACCAACCAACACACCACTCGGTGAAGCAAACTTGACAACAAACTACACACTCTTCAAGTGTAGAAAGTACCGAATAGCACTCTACCTCACACAAGACCTCAAGGAGGATCTCAGCAAGTACTGCAAACTAAAGAAGTGCACACTATGCCCACTAACACCACTGAGGAGAGCACTGAAACACCTAGTACCAGCACTGAGGTACCTAGCAGGTGACAGACCTAGAATAAGGTTCACAGCATACATAGACGACAACCTAGGAATAAAGGCAGTACTAATCGACGAGGAGATACCAGAGGTCATCACCGAGTAGAACCTAGGTAACGTACCAAAAGACCAGGTCAAAACTCCTAAACCTAAGAGAACGAACAAGAGAAGTCACCACAGGACATAACGACGTGGCAACGAACACGAGGAGGAGAACACCAGACAACCAAAGCAGTAGGGTAACTAAACCCAATGAAGCTACAACACTTAAGTACGGCAAGGGTAGAGAGAGCAGGTGTGAGGACACCAGTAGACATATCTAGATTCCTCTACTCACCAGGTAGGAAACTACTTGGACTAACCATCAAGATAGTGAACAGACCAGGAGCACTCCTCACCACGCTAGAGGTAATATCGAGGAGGTACAGGGTAAACATACTACACATCGACGCATCATCCAGACCAGAGGACACAGAAGTAACGGTATTCTACATACTAGACCTAACAGACCTACCACTAGACGTGAGGAAGCTCGTGAGCGAACTACGTGAGCTAGATACGGTACTGGATGTAGAGGTGATAGAGCCGATACTACCTGGATTCGTCTACGACACAGCTAGGTTCCCAGTACTGGTATCAGGTAGGAGAGCAGTAATCCTCGACGAGCTACTGCTGAGGGGATTGAGTGAATTCAGGAAGAGGTACGGATCAGTAGCAAGCGCACTCCTGTACTACCAAGGATACTCAATAGGACAGAGACTACAGAGAGCGTACGTAGAGGAGTACCCAAGCTACAGAACACCACAGGAAATGGTACAGGTACTGAGAGCGAGATTCCAAGCAATGGGGTTAGGCGTACTAGAGGTAGCTGGAGCATCCTACGACACGAACGGGTACAGAGTAGTACTGAGAATGCACGAATGCTTTGAGTGTAGAGTACTCGAGAGAGGAGAGGAGAGAGCACCAGTATGTCACTTCGTTAGAGGACTACTAGCAGGATTCTTCACAGCACTACTAAGAGCGAAGACAGGGACCTGCACCGAACGAGCATGCACAGTACAGGGCTCACCATACTGTGAATTCGAGGTAACAGTACAGCAGTGAAACGAGAGGACAAACCTAAGTCCCCCTCACCACTACCCTACACAGCACCCCGTAAACCACACTCACCACCGTATCCAGAACCCGACCCAGCTCCACCAACGAGTAATACCGAGTAACGTCGCCAAAGTATAGAGAACAGAAGTCCCACAGAATCGAGTAAATACCTCGGAGCTCGAAACAACCCCAAACATCACTGTCAGCAGGTAACCTCGATAACTTCCACACTAACAACGTCTAGTCTACAAGCTATCAACTCACTTCACACAGGAAGAGGAGACGTGAAGAATAGAGATCCTCTACTCGTGCCGTGTATAGGTCCCCCACCACCATTTCACCCAACCCGCGGGTACGTAGTGCACTCGGGCGATTGGGAGCGGCGGGCTGAACGCCTCGGGGCGTAACGCCCCTCGGCGCTTACACCCCCGCCCCATCAACCCCGTCTTCTACGGGAGCCCTCGTGGGGGTCCCGAGCCCACGGTTACCCGTGGGTCGGGATACCCCCAACGGCCGCCTCTTTTCGGGGAGGGCTTCGGGCTTAGATGCTTTCAGCCCTTATCCCCGCACGGCGTGGCTGCCCGGCGCTGCCCGATCGGACAACCGGTACACTAGAGGCCGCGGCGCCCCGTTCCTCTCGTACTG
>QMRC01000004.1 GCA_003649205.1 Thermoprotei archaeon | reverse complement strand
GATATATCTTTAAGTAAATCTCAGTAGCGATGGTTAGGTACTACAGGATAAGGAAGGTAGGTAAAACACTAACTATCGAGGTAGACCTAGCTACATTGAGAAAGTACTTACCGAGAGAACGAAGTACCGAGCTAATACAGGAGATGATGAGTAGATTCGTGAAGGAGGTAGGAGATGTAGCTAAGGTAGAGGCAATCTATCGAGTAGATGAGGAGGAGAGTAGGACTAAGCTATGTATTGAGCTTCAGGTAGAGGACAGGTACGTAGGTCACATACAGCAAGTACTTGAGAACATAGTTAGTGAACTAGTTACGAAGATAGGTTACGTAGTACCTGTACTCAGTACCTTAGTAGCAGATGAAGATCTCAGTCAGTACCCACTTCACCACTACAAACTAGTTAACTACAAACCACCACTAACCACACAGCAACTCAGTGAAGTAGCTAAGCTATGTAGAGAGCTAACGAACACCCTACAGGCACCAGTAACACACTACAGAAGCAACATAGTAGTAACCTACTGCAGAATACCACCAAGCATACAGCGTGACTACGGTCTAGAGTACCTATACTCACAGAAACCAAGTCACGACATAGACATGGAGAGAGCACTGAGAAAAATAGTGTACGAAGGTATTAGACGTAGACTGAGAGAACTAGGTTACGTAGTTAGAGGTACAAGAGCACTACACCCAGTACCGATATACCAGGACGAACACGTCACAGTACATAGAATGTACTGGCTACACACATACTTCATAGAGGAGATGAGACCATGCATATCCATAGTGCTCAAGCACAGAGTAGTTAGCAACGAAACGTTAGATACTTTAATCGAGAGAGGTACAGATGTACATGAACTAAGAGGACAAGTAGCTACACTAGGACTAACAACAGGAACTCTAGTGACAGTACTGGAGGTATCACCTGATAGAGAGGTTGCAACCGTAAGGGATAGGAGAGGTAGAGTAGTGGAGGTACAACTGAAAAACCTTAGGAAGGTACTAACTACGACAGAGCTCAAGAAGATGGGTTACAGCAACCTACTAAAACAACTACACGTAACGGCTGAGCTATATAGTGAGGTACTGAAGAACTTCGCAAGTGAAGTAAATCCAGTACACCTAGGTGATGTAGAGCTAAACTTCACACCAGTACCAACACCACTAGAGGTACACCCAACATGAGGGTACTAGTCCTAAAGACATACGGCTACAAACTAGCAAACAACGTACTGAGACTAGAGACAGGAGAGGTAGTGGATCCGAGACAGTACACAGTCATAGAGATCGTAGGTGAAGGACTCATAGACCTAGCAACACTAGGAAACCTCTACAGAAGCGGAGTAAAGATACTGTTCAAGAGCAGTAAAGGAGTAGCAGCAATACCAACAATAGACGAAGTAAAGTGGCTAAAGCATCAACTAGAGACGTACCTAGACCAGAGGTGGAGACTCGAAACAGCAAAACACATAGTCCACACATCACACCTAGCAAAAACACTACACCTACGATACCACAGCAGAGAACTACAGCAACAGTACCTAGGTGATGTGAGCAAGTACGTAGAGAAGCTATGGACCGTAGACACAGTACAGAAAGTACGTCAAGTAGAGGCTAAAATAGCTAAGACATACTTCCAATACCTAAGACAAGTAGTACCAAGCACCTACAACTTCAGAGGAAGAACAAGAAGACCGCCAAGAGACCCGGTAAACGCAGTAATAAGCTACCTCAACACACTACTCTACAAACTACTAACCACATACATAGCAGCAAGCAAACTCAATCCACAGGTAGGCTACCTCCATAGACTATACAGGAAGAGACCAAGCCTAAGTCTAGACATAGCAGAACTCTTCAAACCAATAACGACAGAGTACTTAGCAACACAACTAGCAAAGACAAGAGAGATTAGAGAGGATGATTACGAAGTTGAGAGTACAGGAGCAGTAAAGCTAAGCAACTACACGAAGCAGAGACTAATGAAGCTACTGAGGTACCACCTAACAAGACCAATTGGAGGAATAGAGCTAGAGAAGTGGATACAGGAGGAAATTCAAGAACTAAAGAACTGCATACAGGAGAAGAGACCCTACGTACCAAAGCTAGAGAACCTCCTCACCAACCTCCTCACTCCACATAGGTAAACCAATCTCAATAATAGACCTGTAACACCTCTCACATAGGTAAACAACCCTAAACCGAACCCTGTAAACCCTAGCAAAGTACCTAAGACGACGAATGAACTTCCCAACAACTCTAGGATCATCAGGAAGAGCAAACTCCCAAACAGAGAGCTGCCTTCTAACACCACCAAAATCCCTAAACAACCTCAAAACCCTACGCCTCCTACCCTCATCGAGAGAAGAGAGATCGTACATCACGAAGAACCTCACGACCAAGACCAAGCACCTCACACAAGTACTCACAAATTGAGGAAACCCTACCCAACACATGAGCAACCTCAGAACCAGGAGAGAGATACCTCACACACCCATGTAACCTACGGAGCTCAGCAACGAGATCACGAGCACCAACACCCTCACAACAGTAAGCAAGGTAACGAATACAGGAACGAAGACCACGAACACCACCCCACCAATCACCACCCCTAAACCTACGACAACACTCACCCAACCACCAAACACCAAACCTAAGAAAAGTCCTAGGCCAACAAACCAACCAACGACCAACCCAAACACTCGAGAAACAACGAGAAACCCTACCAACACCAACAAAATCCACAAAACCACCCCCAACAAGAAACCTCACCAACAACCAATTATAGAGACACAACCAAACACCACCAACATCAACAAAACCAACCCTAGACAACACATCACCAACACCAACACAAACAACCCAAACCCTACCACCACCCCTCAACCAACTCGGCAAACCAACACGATAAAGAGACCTACAGAGACCAGTAGCAAAAACCCAATCACCATCAACCCAACACAAACCACAACCACACCACTCACCAACAACAGACCTAAAACCACCACCAAACAACCTCACACCATCACCAACATCAAGACCACCAAGATAAGATAACAAAACCAAACCAGGAAACCACCTAACAGAAACCAAGGAAAAACCAACCCCCACAAACACAGACAACTCAACCCAAATAAACACCAACCCAAACAAAAATAAATCCAGAGACAAGCTTAAATACCAGAACCATCACAGGAACAATAGGTAAGGTTTAAATATAGGACATATCGGGCAGAAGCACATTTGACAAAGGTAAAATATTGCAAGAGAGCAAACAATCATGAGAAAACCACAAAAACAAGCAAAACAAGTAGAACACAGGAACCAGTCATGGTCTACGGCAAAGAAACAAACATTGAAAGGTAGGTGACTTGTGACAGTACGTACCTCTCAAACATGTCGATAGGTATTTCTCTAGAAACAAACATTGAAAGCTAGTTGAAGGTGATCACATTGGTGCTCTCCCACCAACAGCTTGAAACAAACATTGAAAGAAGTCTTTAATCCATGGATTTGACTTAGCGATAACACTACGAGAAACAAACATTGAAAGTGTGGTAAGCACTTGGGTCAGGCACAGTGACATTTATGAGTTTCTCGAAACAAACATTGAAAGCCACTTCTACACTTTTCATACACTGGGTACACCCTTTCTGGAAACAAACATTGAAAGTCGCACATATTGTCTCCGTGCTGGATGGTCGTTGTCTTACGGCAAAGAAACAAACATTGAAAGGCACCTACGTAGTCATTGACGTAGTGCTCAATATCTCTCTGAAACAAACATTGAAAGACACAAAGCCCTACAACTAATGACCCCGCAGCAGCATAGAAAGAAACAAACATTGAAAGCACACACGTAGTAATTTGGTTTCTCTCTACTTTCTCTACAGGTTAGTACTCTCTCGAAACAAACATTGAAAGGGGATACTAGGATTGCTGGTTCACCACTCAGCAATCCTAGGAGTAGAGCTTCTATCGAAACAAACATTGAAAGACTCTGATCATTGCGTGATACACAACTTTCTCTTTGAGTGAAACAAACATTGAAAGTTTTCTTCTCTAGTTCATCAGCTAATCTTCTAAGTGCGAAACAAACATTGAAAGGTGAATTTCCTCATCCAAACCGTCGTAAAATTTTGTTTGTTCCGAAACAAACATTGAAAGTATATGCTCTTGGTTTTGTAATAATTGAATAAACTAAGTCATTAACGAAACAAACATTGAAAGCAGGGTTAGAGCACCTGAAGGTAGGTTCGCAACGTACCTACCACCAGGTGAAACAAACATTGAAAGCTTCTCTACGTGCGGAACCCACCATGCCACAACTCGCTCATGAAACAAACATTGAAAGAAGAAACAAACATTGAAAGTTGACTAGGTCTTGTAGTTCACGTAGAAGTGTTTCTTCTTCAGAAACAAACATTGAAAGCTCTAGTTCGAATTCGTACACTGTGTACTTTTCTCGATACCTCGAAACAAACATTGAAAGTGCATCACTTCATCAGTGTATATGTCGAATGTATCAACTAGTTCACGTACTGAAACAAACATTGAAAGAACACGTCTCTCAGTGCACCAAACTTGTTGTATCTGAACTCTAACGGCAAAGAAACAAACATTGAAAGAGAACATAAACGATACAATAAAGCAAAACTCCGCAATGGTTGCCATGAAACAAACATTGAAAGCTTACTGTCTTTCTCATGTTTTGTACCACAAATTTCGGAGGAGCCCAAAATTGAAACAAACATTGAAAGCTGAACAGCGTGATCATCAGTACCTTGCCCGTCTTTAGATCCCTCAGAAACAAACATTGAAAGTAAAGAGAATTGTGAGCTGTGCTTTCAATGAGTACTTTTGTTGAAACAAACATTGAAAGGTCGAATTCAGGAATCTCTTCTTCATATAATTTATATTCCACGAAACAAACATTGAAAGTCAAGGATTTCCTCTTCACTGAGCTCCCACGAGAATTTGAAACAAACATTGAAAGGATCCTGAGCGTGATTACGATTCTCTTCTCCCCATCTTCCCGAAACAAACATTGAAAGAAGAAATTTGGATTTTTTAACGAGGTTTAGGTTGCTCACTTCTCCTCAGCCTCAAGAAACAAACATTGAAAGTGAGACCTGATGAAGTGAACCACGTAACCGCCACGTGGTTTCAAGAAACAAACATTGAAAGGGTAAGTTCAGGTAGAGTGGTGGCGCGAGTTTTCCTTCCCTAGTCTCGAAACAAACATTGAAAGTCAGTGTTAGGGCTCCGATAACTCTCCACCTGCTGGCTCCTAATACGAGAAACAAACATTGAAAGGACAGATGAGCAAGCCAGTTGGGAAAGCTAGGTTAATCCTCGAAACAAACATTGAAAGATCTCGGTCATGAGGCAGTCCCTACACACAGTGATGTAGTCGTGAAACAAACATTGAAAGATATACTTCAGACTACGTTTCACTGTTTTCTCCTCGATGGAAACAAACATTGAAAGAATGTGTCAGGAAGCTCTGATGCTAGTCTGAAGCCAAGTTCGTGAAACAAACATTGAAAGAATCTCTCCCAGACCGTCATAGAATTTTTCGGTTTCGGGAAACAAACATTGAAAGTTGAAACAACAAACAAAAACAAAAAGAAAAAGAAAAGAAAACTACTCAGGAAACAAACATTGAAAGCCTATGAACATGTGTTTCTTTCCGTTCTCGAGCAGGATTAGGTGCCTTATCGCGAAACAAACATTGAAAGAAAACATTCATATAGCTTGGGGAGAGGCTAATGACGACGGTGAAACAAACATTGAAAGTTGAAAGGACTTCATTGATGCATAGATTCCTTCTACTTCGTTGAACTCTTGAAACAAACATTGAAAGATAACGAACTTCGGAATATCTTCTTCATAAGTGACCTTCTCTTCAGATGAAACAAACATTGAAAGTGTTTGCTGTTTCTGTGTCAATGAGTACATTTAGTTGGATATTCTTGAAACAAACATTGAAAGTATCAAGTAACAGCTTTGTCTGTGAGCGTAGAAAGTGAATTACGTAACCGCGAAACAAACATTGAAAGCTGGGAAGATAATCATATGACCTTTTACAGCAATGTAAATTTTTCCGTGAAACAAACATTGAAAGTTTGGTTCTAGCACCTCTACAAAGCAACGTATTAGTTCACGTCTAGAAACAAACATTGAAAGCTTAGTTTTTATATCCTTTTGTAAGTCAATTACTTTTTTCTTTGAAACAAACATTGAAAGCCTCAGTAACTTCGTACACCTCGACGTCTTCCACTCTCAGGAACTCGAAACAAACATTGAAAGCCTATTCGTGGAGTTTGTGTGGAAGAAAGCACCTATCTCGCTCACTAGGGAAACAAACATTGAAAGACCGTGTCCTCTGGTCTTACAATGTATCTCATTTCAATGTTACAACCAGGTAAGTGCTGGTTGAAACAAACATTGAAAGGAGAGGATAGAGTGACAGCACTGTTCCCTTATCTGTTCTGTACCTGTGCCAGAGGTGAAACAAACATTGAAAGTCACAACTTCGACAGCCTTTACAAACACGTCTACTTTTCTGAAACAAACATTGAAAGCTAGCGTACATGTATCACCGTCGTTCAAGAAGTCCCACAGAAACAAACATTGAAAGCACTGTTTTTGGAGTGTACCTCTCGGTCTCGATCAGCTCGTGAAACAAACATTGAAAGACAATTAACGCATATGCGATATCTTCAAGTTTCTTTCTTTCCTCTTCGTTACGGCAAAGAAACAAACATTGAAAGTGTACCACGAACCGTGCCACCCTGAACCGCTGTGCTCCTCTACACTTACTAGAAACAAACATTGAAAGAATGAAAAGAAAAAGATAGACGAAGCTAATGTTACTGCCCAGAAGTCTTTTGAAACAAACATTGAAAGAATTGGGTCTCTCCTAGGGTTCTTGATACCGTTCTTATAGTCTTCGATGAAACAAACATTGAAAGTGTACTGAAGGTTCTCAAGGGCACTCTTTATCAATTCCTTGAAACAAACATTGAAAGTAGCGAGGATAGAGAGGTCTTGGTGCAAAAAGCTGAATTACGAAACAAACATTGAAAGAAATCACTATACCACTCCTCTTTTGTTAGGTGAATGGTGTGAAACAAACATTGAAAGGAGAGCGGAAAAGCGACGCCCACTATCATACCGCCTAAAATGAAACAAACATTGAAAGAGGACGTAAGTACAGTGTGTTGCCTCTGTTCTTTGCTTTTGCCTCGTTTAGGTGAAACAAACATTGAAAGAACCAGCCATTATCGACAATGGCTGCTTTCAGTGACATTCTCAAGAAACAAACATTGAAAGCCGATCGATTCCTAAACCTCCCTTCCCGAACAAGCTCATCTAATTGAAACAAACATTGAAAGAGCTTCTTACCTAGTACAGCGAGCTTCCCTGTCACCCACTCTGAAACAAACATTGAAAGGTAGAATCAATAAAACGACATGGACATTAACCAGCAGTGCTGAAACAAACATTGAAAGGTGTTTAAGATCGCTCCCTTGGTTGTGTGTAGTTTCGCTCCCCTCTCTGACGGCAAAGAAACAAACATTGAAAGTCTTCTGTAGGAACCGCTCTTCAATTGGTACGTAGTCGGCGTAGTAGAGTAGGAAACAAACATTGAAAGTACCTGAAGTGGGTACCAGCTGGATTAACAGAAGCAATACTAGCAATGCTCGAAACAAACATTGAAAGTGAATTTGCTTTAGCCTCTCCATCAGTTGCTTTTTCAATTCAGAAACAAACATTGAAAGCCTTGGCCCTAATCAGTAGTAACACGGCATATCCTTCATCCGAAACAAACATTGAAAGAAGTTATTGAAGGTGGACTAGAGGCAAAACTAGAGAGCACAGATGAGCACGTAGATAACTGTGTGGGAGTATGTGTTTTGTTGTATAGATCATGGGTTAGCTAGTAGGCTATCTAAAGCACTAAAACTGAGCAAGAAGTACTAAGTAGTGCACTACCCCTCTTTCTTTAAATTCTCTTCAACTTCTCTTTATACTCCTCTATACTATGTTTCTTACTTGGTTTGTAGAATAGTCCATAGATTAAGAAGAATAGTAGTGGGCATAGTGGTAGAACTATAAATGGTACAAATATAGCTAGTATGAGCATTATGATAGTAGTAGGTATAAGAGCTATAAATTGATTAGTTAACTCATCGATATCTTCTTTAGGTTGTTTTCCTTGCCCTACCCTTAACCTATCTAATTCTCTCATGAACTCTAGCTCACGCTCCTTCTCCTCCATAGCCATTTCATAAGCAACTGGTACTGCCCAAGCCCACATCTCTTCTTCCTTTCTATTAGGCATATTACAGATTCACCTTCATTAGTTATCACAACAATCTCACTTATTTCATACACCTCTTCTCATAGTGGTAAGGTATGTGGCGTGGTTCTCTTTTTGGTTAGGTTGTGTTTTTCTTTTTGTTCTCTCTTTTGTTTTTGTCTTAGGTATGCTCTTATGTATGCTGCTGCTATTGCTAGTATGAATCCTCTTGGGTCGTGTTCTGGATCTTCTACGAATAATCTCCATCCTATTTCGTATGCTCTATCCATTTCCTCTATGGTTATCTCATCTAGTGGTTTGCTGAAGGTTTTTAGTATGAATTCTAGCTCTTCTTTTGTTAGTGGGTTTGCTTTGCTGTAGCTTGTGTATACTGAGAATATTCCTGTTATTCTCTTTCTTAGGAATTCAGCTTCTTCTGCTGCTATTAGTCCTTTAAGTGAGGTGAAGTCGGCTACTATTGTGTGCTTCTGTGAGGCTACTGTGAGTGTTTTGCTGTGGTTTTGATGCTTCTCTCTAGGTTGCTCATTCTTTCTTCGAGTAATGTAATTCTTGATTCTAACTTTGTGAGTTTTCTTCCTAACCAATACGCTAGTGATGCTATTGAGGTGATTACTGTTGCTAGGGTGCTGATGAGGTATATTAGTTGTTCTGTTATGTGTTCTCTCTTCTCTACCTTGTTGAGGTTCTTTAATTGCTTTCCTTAATGGTGGTGTTTGTTCTACTTCTTTTGCTGTGTTTGTTCTGTGTTTTATTTCATGTTTTTATGTTTGTTTGCTGGTTGTTTTCTGGGGGTTTTCCTGCCTTGATTCTGTATAGGGTTTTTGGTGTTTTTGATTGTGATTACTTTCCTTTTGTTGGTTTTACTGGTTTTGCTGTTCGTGGTGCTTTTGGTGTTGCTCTTAGGGATCTTGCTTGTGTTCGTGGTGGGGAGACTAGTTGTAGGGGTTGTGAGTACAGGTTGAGTTGTGTTTACTATCTCTTGTTTGAGCTTAGGAGTGTTGATTTTCCTGGTGTGAGGTTTGCTAGGAGGGGTGCTGCGAGGGGTGTTGCTAGGCCTTACGTAGTTCTTCCTGTTAGGTGTTGTGGTAGGGATCTTGAGTTTGGTGTTGTGATTATTGCTCCTAAGTACCTTGAGTACGAGTTCATGTTCATCTCTTCTTTTCTTAAGATGGGTTTTCTTGGTCTTGGTGTTGATCCTGTTAGGCATGTTCGTAGGAGGTTTAGGGTTGTTGAGGTTGTTCGTGAGGATCCTCTCTCTGGTCTTAGGCAGGTTGTGTATAGTGATGAGGATGGTTATGTTCCTCAACCTCTTCCTGACTGTGTTAAGGTTAATTTACTTGATAGGGTTAGTGCTGATTCTCTTCTCGATCTTAGACCTAGGTTTGTTGAGGTGAGGTTCCTCACACCGACTCAGGTGAGGTATGGTGGTGTGGTTGTTGAGGAGTTTCCTCTTGTTGCTATTGTCATGAATCTCGCTAGGAGGTATAGCTTGTTAGCTGTCTTCCATGGTGTTGGTGATCCTATTCCTACTGATGTTGCTCGTGAGCTTAGGGATTGGGTTAGGGATCGAGTGAAGTTGGTTTTCTCTAGGTTTAGGAGGGTTGGGTTGAGGAAGTTTAGTCTCAAGACTAGGCAGGTTCGTGACTTAGGTAGCTTTGTCTTGGGTAGGTTCGTCTATGAGTTTGATCCTGAGTTTTGGTCTCGTAGGGACTTAGCTGAGCTAGCTATGAAGTTGCTTCTCGTTGGTCAGTACGTGGGTGTTGGTCAGCTTGCTTCTGCTGGTTGTGGTCAGTACGTGCTCTCTGTACCGTTTAGGTTTGTTCGTGAGTAAGTTACTTCATCTCCCTTTGTTGTCTTAGTTGTTGTGGTAGTTTTCCCCACTTAACTAGTAGTCCCTCTACGATTGCTATGTATATCCTGAATCTGCTTAGGAACTCGAGTATGTCTTCTCTCTCAGTTTCTGACTCTATGTACTCCTTCTCTAGTAGCTTGGCTATTTTCTTCATTTCTTCTAGGTCTTCCCAGGTGTAGTCTTCGGTGTTCTTCTCGAGTAGTTGAATTAGCTTCTTCCTAACTTCCTCTGTGTAGTACTTGCTCATTGCTGGAGGTATCATTGTTTTGATTAGTGCTTTTAGTAGTGCTTCCTCGGATTTTGTTATGATGTCTTTTGCTGTTAGGAATTCTGTTAGTGCATTTGCGAATGTTGTGAAGCTGTGTCTTAGTGTCTGTAGTTCTTTTCTTAGGTCTTTGAAGTTACTTTGCATTTCTGTTCTTAGTGTTGCTACTTCACTTCTCAGTGAAGTGATTTCGGTTCTAAACTCAGTTCTTAGTTTGATGATTTCATTTCTGAACTCACTCCTTAATTTAGTTGTTTCGTACCTCATGTATAGTACTAGGATTAGTGCTATGAGTCCTATTAGTGGTGCTTGCTGTACTAGGTTCTCAATTATTGGTGTGATCTGCATTTCATGTATTTCAGTGGTTACGTGATATATAAGACTGTGTGCTGTTTCTCTCCTCTCTAAGGATGGTTAGTGTTCTAGTATCTTAAAGAGGAGGGAAGTTAGTAGGGAGGAGATTGAGTTGGTGAGGTTACACTACTGTTGTTTGTTTTCTCCTGTATTTCTCTACTAGTTGCTGTATTTCGTGTCTTGGTATGTATTTCCTCTTGAGAATTTCCTTTGCTAGGTTGATTATGTTGTCTCTCCCATATTGCTCAAGTATTTTCCTTGTCTCTACGTAGCTTTCCTGTACTAGCTTTCTTAGCTCCTGTTCTATCTGTTTCTTAAGTTCTTCAGATGGTTGGTACTTACAGGTGGTGTACTGATGTAGGGATGTTGTTAAGCGCCATAGATCATCTTGAATGAGTTCTCTCAGTGCTACGTGCTCGTAACCTCGTAGTTTCCCCTGCTCTAGGAGGTACTTGAGTGCTAGCTCTGTTGCTCGTCTTAGGTGGTGTGTGCTATTTGTCGTGTGTATTCCTGTTATCTCCTCAACTATGTACTTACCTAGCTCTATCATGATGAGTTTTCTCGTGTACTCATGCTGTGGTGTGCTCTCTTCTCTACCTAGGTATGTGGATGTTGTGTCTTCACGTACTACCACCAGCTCTACTGGTACTCCTACTTCGTGTGCTATTATGAGCTCTGCTGCTGTGTGCAGTGCTGCTGGTAGTGTGCTTCTCTTCTCTCGTACGTATGCTTCCATGTACTCCTTACCTAGCATTGTTTCGACTAATGTGGTGAACGTTATCCTTGGTTCACGGTGCTCAGCTACTGCTCTCACCCTCTCAGCTATCCAGGTCTTCTCAACCAGGTTCTTTATGTCTGCTGGTGTCTCCACTACCTTATCCAATAGTGGTTTCAGTGCCTCGTAGTCTATGTCGGGGTCATGCGGGTAGTCCTCTACGTACCTCTTCAGTATCTGTACCTTGACTTCTGGACTCGGCTCACTTAGCTTGATCCTCAAGGTACCTAGTCTACCTGGTCTCAACAGTGCTTCATCCATTTCAAGGCTATTCACTGCTGTCGCTATGAGTACTATACCTCGGTTACTATCTGTTAACCCCTCTAGCTCATTTAGTAGTGTTGTTAGTACCTGTGCTTCGTGGATGCTTAAGTACCTTCTCTTCCTGAATACTGTGTCTACGTCTTCCCACACTATCACTATTGGTGTTCCTGATCTAGCTACGTACTCCCTAGCTAGTTTAAACAGTTCCCTCACGTCATCAGGTGTCCAGTAGCTATGTGGTTTAGGGAATTTCGTAGCGTCTATGACTCTAATACCTAATTTCCTCAATTGTGTTGCTATGTACTTGACAAGTGTTGTCTTTCCTATTCCTGGTCTCCCCTCAATTAGTACTCCGAGAGCCCCTACAAAGAGCTTCATGCAGTTCAGGATCATGATCAATAGCTTATTCACTAACTCCCTGTCTATCCCAATGATATCTCTCTCCGTTACCTCACCTACCTGCATCTCCTCCTCAAACACGAACTTCCTTCTTCTAGATTCTATGTCTTGAAGTAACATCGAGATCACTACTATGTAGTTCCCTTTATTACACTTTCGCCATTTGTGGCTACTTTTCGACTCATGAGTCGAAGTGAATTTCGTGGGTCTCAGCGTTAAGTGTTTATATTCTAGCTTGGTGCCTTGTCACTTGGAGGTAAGGAGGTGAAGGTTGGAGAGAAAGTTAGGAAGGGTATTTTACTTGATGAATTGTCATTGAGAATACTTGATTTATTGATTAGAGAGGGTAGAGCACTTTCTACGCGAGAAATTCTCGAGAAGTTAGGCCTATCTGTTCCCAGTAAGGAGGTCTCTGATAGTGATTGGAAGAGAGTTGTGAGGAGATTGAAGGCTCTTGAGGAAGGTGGTTACGTTAGGTCTGAGAAGGTGGGTAGGGTATATCTTTGGTCTGCAACTGAAGATGCTAAATCTGCATTTAGAGATGTGCTTCGTTCTGTACTCTCTTCACTTTTACCTCAATTGCCGAGAATTGAGGTAGGAGAGGAAGTGCATCATCGTCCGGTCTTGGCGTTTTATGCTTTAACAGCTGATTTCTTTCGTGGTTACCACATGAATTTGCTAACGCAGTTGTCAGGTGAGAAGTACCTTAAGTGTCTTTGTGAGTTCTTTGCGAGATTCCATCTATGGTTTGAGGTTAGAGATTTTCCTGTACGTTACTTCACTAGAGCTATTGTTTGGGGTCCTCTCTGTGGGGGTAGGAAGTCTGTACCTGTATCTGTTGGTTGTGTGAGGTTTATTCCAGGATTTTCAGTAATTAGTCTTGAGGTTCTTGATGTTGTTCTCGACTTTCTTCGTCAAGGATTTGACTATGTGTACATCATTCATCTAGTGACTGAGGGTACTTTAGGACGATTGGAGAGTATATCCTCTGAGGTACAGACTCTAAGGAATTTCATTAGTCTCCTTGTCATTCATGGTATTGGTTATCAGCTCTACGTGATCTCGGATGATGGTAATCTATATCCTGTGAATGTTAGGGACTTACTACTTAGTAAGGGTGTTGAGAGAGTAGTTCTCAGGGATATTCGTAGCTTTAATGAACTTAGAGAGTGCTGGATTCAAGCTACCTGGAATAAGTATCTCATTGATGGTAGTAGAGAGGTTCTTGGGAATAGAAAACGTCTACTTAGTGAACTCGGTGTTGAAGTGTATTGAGTTAATGAGGATGAGAGAGAAAGATAGGGGTTGAAGGGTGAGTTTGCTACTGTATTCTCTTAAGTATTCTATCTAGCATCTTTGCATGTCTCTCTTCATCTCTTGCCGTGTATTCGAAGAGCGTTTTCCATGGTTCATCGTGGTGTTTTGCTTCTTCGTGTCTCTCCTCTGCTGCTTTCTTCTCTGCTTCGATCCTCACCTCGATGAACTTCCTTAAGTCAGGTATCTTACCTGCCTGTATCAATGCTCTTGCTCCGTGCATGGCTTCCTCCATAGCTATTGTCTTTAGTGCTTGAGCAACCTCTATTAATCCTCTTTCCTCAGCTACTACTGCAGCAGCTAGGTACCAGGTCACTTCTTCAGATTCCCCTTTGATCCACTTATCTAGGTATTCCTCTAGTTTCATATCTCTCACCGAGTACGTTGTGGATTATCTAATTTATAAGGTTTTTTGTTCTAACTTAAATGGTTAGGATTCCTAACTATTGTTTGGTGGTCGATTTGTTTTTAGGGATTGGTGATAGGTTATTGGTTGTGGGGTTGTGGTATGTCTGGTGGTGTTGTTCTTGATGATAGGGATCTTGCTATTTTGAGGTTATTGGCGAGGAATGCTAGGGTTTCCTTTGCTGAGATTGGTAGGGTTTTGGGTTTGAGTGATGTAGCTGTTTTGAAGAGGGTTAGGAGGTTGGAGCAGCTTGGTGTTATTCAGGGGTATAGGGTTGTTGTTGATCCGAAGAAACTGGGCTACTCCTTGATCTCTATTACTGGTGTTGATGTTGAGCCTGAGCACCTCTTTGAGGTTGTTGAGTACTTAAAGGAATTGAATTGTGTTAAGTTTCTTGCCGTTACATCTGGTGATCACTCTGTTATGGCTACTATATGGGCTAGGAGTAGTGATGAGCTTGCTCGTATTCATGGTGAGTTAGCTAGGAGACCCGGTGTGAAGAGGGTTTGTCCCGCTATAGTCCTCTACACAGTTAAGGAGGAGGTTCTCTAGGTAGCTGTCTCCTTAGTTGTTAATTCACAGGCTTAATCTCGCTCCACAGTACCTACATCTCTTGTCACTTAGGTTATTTACTGCACCGCAGAGTGGACAGATTTTTACTCCTAGCTCCATAGCTCTTGACCTTAACATGTCTATTCTAGCTATTATCTCACCTCTCTTCTTCTCATATAGCTCGAGTAGCTTGTTGTAGGTTTTCTCACTTATCTCCCCTCTCCTGTACTTCTCATGTGCTCTATCGATGTACTTGTCGTACTTCTTCAACTCATCGAGTAATTCACGTACTTTCTGAACTATGTTCTGAAGTTCTGGGGTTGTGTTAAGTAGGGTGAGTGTGTTCTGTGTTCTTCGTCCTCTACTCGCTAGTGCTATGGCTAGTGTTATGGCTGTAATTACGAGTATGAAGGTTAGTGCTAGTGGTAGTGCTGGTACTGGTATGCCGAAGATGTTTACTGTTGGTGTCTTCAAGTACGTTCCCCAGTGGTAATGTTCTTGAACGTGGTCAATATCGTTATCGCTATCTTTTTTTGTATTCTCTACTACCGAACTTTGTGTGTAGTACTTGAACATATCGCTCATTTAACTCGAGCTTCTGATCTACTTCCTTTAGTAGTTACTCGAGTTCTTTGCTAACTCACTTGACCACCGTACCTAGATGCTAGTTCTCTTGTACTCTCGTAGAGTTCACCTACAGTTAGGAAGTCGCTATACTCAGATGCTGAATCTACGACACTTAATTATCCTGTGTAGAGCTTTGTGCTTGACTTCAGTGATGGCATGAGTTATGAATCAGTGAGGGTGAGTTCAAGAGTTTGGAGCATCAGAGAGGGTGACACTCGTCATCTATCAGGTAGCCGAAGTCTTCATCACTCATCTCCACCACTTGACCTGATCTAATGTACTTTCCTTCTTCTCTGTAGTGTGGTTGTGGTCTAGAGTTAGGGTAATATATCTTCACCTTAACTCTGTTTCGTGACTATGTCCATTAGGTATCTACGTGGATTGATTGTGAAGAGACCTTACGTTGACCTGATTCTCAGTGGTGCTAAGGTTTGGGAGTTGAGGAGGACCTACACGAGGATTAGGGGTACTATTGCTCTTATCTGTGATAGAGCTGTTGTTGGTCTTGTAGATCTCATCGATGTCTTTAAGATGGGTGTTGATGATTTGATTGAGCACGTTGATAAGCACTGTGTTCCTCCTGATGAGCTGTATCGGTATGCTGGTGGTAGGGGTGAGCTCTATGTTTGGGTTCTGGCTAGACCTCGAAGGTTGAGTAAACCTATTTACTTCGATTTTCCTAGAGGTGCTCAGGTGTGGGTTAGGTTACCTAGGGAGGTTGTTGATAGGGTTGTGAGGGAGATCTGTGGTGAGTGAGTACGTTTTTCGTGTTCATAAGAAGTTTGTCCCGAGGTTGACTTATCGTTGGGAGGGTTGTCTTGAGCTAATTTCCAGTGATGGTAGGGTTGTTAAGGTTGAGATCCCTGGATCAATTATTCAGTGGTTGAAGAGAGGTGAGGAGGTTAAGCTCGTTGTCACCAGTGAGCTAAAGGATTTATTTACGAGAGATGACTCGTTTGAGCTGTATCGTAGGTACGGTGGTGAGTGGATTAAGGTTTGGCCAGTGTTCTCAAAGGTCTATGAACTACCTCGTCACGACCCACTTACGGGTAGGGTTGTCTACAGGTACCGTGTACTAGCTAGAGAGGCTATAACTAAGGAGGATTACGAGGCTATTGTCGAGCTTGAGCAGTACCACTACGCGTCGAAGAAAGAGGTTGTCGCTATTTGGAGATGCCCTAAGTGCGGTTCGTACAAGGAGTCAAACGTACCTCCTAAATGCGATAAGTGTGGTGTGGAGATGACATTGACGTGGATAAAGGGTTCACTACCTGCATCTAGATTCCTAATTCTCGAGCTACTAGATAGACAACCCTTTGAACCTAGAGTGCTTGGGTATGTTAGGATTGATCCACCAATACCACTGATGTCACGTAGAGTAGTTACTCCCGATGGTAAGGTCGTTGTTGAGAGACACATAAGAGAGAAGGTCTTTCCAGAAGACTGGTTCGTACCGACGTTCTGGCCTGAGTACCTATTGAAGAGATTGAGGAGGAGATTGAAGCAGCTAGCTGCTAAGTACGGTAGGAGATTAGCTAGAGCTATGCTCAGTGATATGGTTAGGAAGCTCGCTATTGCTAGGTGCAATACAGCAGCTGCGAGAATAGCTAGAGTTGTTATCCACCCTGACTACAGAGGTGATGGACTAGGTGTTCTAGCTGTTAAGGCCTGTATTGAGTGGGTTAGAGAGAGGAGAGTACCTGAGATGAAACGTGAGAAACACCTCATAGAGACAATTGCTCAGATGGCTAGGTACAATCCATTCTTCGAGAAAGCTGGTTTCAAGTTCGTTTGGGAAACTGCTTCAGGTAGACCAGTACTCTACTACCCACTTACACCACTAGGTAAGGAATACCTCGATAGGTTCCTAGCAAGTGATGAATACGCTAAAAAGCATGGTGGTGTGCTGTATAGACCTAAGTTCACAGCTGTTGAGAAGCTTAAGGGACCGATAGTGTTCAGTAACATCACTAAGGTCTACAGCAATGTCCTTGACATGAGTAAGCTACCTAAGGAGCTACAGGATGTGCTTAAGTCATTTGGCGTTGAGAGGAGAATTGTACAGAAGTACGTTCTTCGTGATGTAAATCTAGAGATTTACCCTGGAGAGATTGTTGTTGTCATCGGTCTATCAGGTGCAGGTAAGACAACACTACTCAGAATGATCGTTGGTAGTGCTCTCAAGCTCCAGGATGAGAGATACCAACCAACTTCAGGAATTGTTAAGGTACCTGAGAACACTAAGTTAGCAGCACTCATACCTGGAGAACTAGAGCCTAAGTTCGGTGAAGAAAGTCTACTAGAGCACCTCTACGGTAAGACAAAGGATGAGGTACTTGCTGTAGAGGTACTGAATATCTGCGGTCTCTCTGATGCCGTCTTCTACAGAGCTAAGTTCTCAGAATTATCAACAGGACAGAAGGAAAGAGCAAAGATAGCTTCACTACTTGCTGAGAGACCTAATCTAGTAGTTATTGATGAGTTCACTGCTCACCTAGATAGCGTTACTGCTCAGAGAATAGCTAGGAAGATAGCTGAGGTATGTAGGAGAGCAGGTATAACATTGGTAGTCTCAACTAATAGACCTGAGGTTATCAAGACTTTGAATCCAGATAAGGTACTGTACGTTGGCTATGGATCAGTCATAGTCAAGAGAGGGGAAGAAATACTACGTGAACTAGGATTAGTCAGTGAAGAGAAGAGGCAATGAGGTATCTGAGTAGAGTTGTACCAGGTATAGACGTACTCGATGAGGTACTAACGGAAGCGAGGTATCTCTATGCTTCAAAGTTTTGCAGGAAGAGAGCCGTACTAGACCTCGGATGTGGGTACTGTATAGGACTTAAGTACGTGTGTGATGTAGCTAGGTACGTACTCGCCATAGATAGAGACAGGTACGTACTACGTACGGTAACTAAAATACTGAGTGAGAAGTACCTCAATCTCAGTACCGTATGCTGTGTAGCTGAGAAATTACCGCTGAGGAAGCAAATCTTCGATACTGTACTAGTGATGGACCTAATAGAGCATGTAGCACAGGTACATGACTTACTCACTGAGATAAAGAGAGTGTGTAAGGTAGGTGGTATTGCTGTGTTCTCAACACCTAATGCAGATGTTACCAGAAGAAACCCACACCATGTTAGAGAGTACAGATTAGGTACCTTACTGACATTACTGAGCAAGTACTTCACCGTGAAACAAGTACTTGGACAGGTGCTGGTGAATAGATTTCTAGCAGCTTTAAGTAAGTTGGGTATACCGGTAGGCGCTGTAATGTACTTACTCAGAAAGATCTTTAAGTTATCGACACTGGTTGATGTACTGAGAACAAACTCGGTACCAAGGGAAGTACTGCTTGAAGTACTTAGGCCTGAACCTGTAGTGAACACTGTAATGTACGCTCATGCACACATAATCGCTGTAGTCTACGTTAAGTAGCTCGGTAATACCTTAAAATAGGGTTTATGTACTGCGTCTTTGATTGTGGTGGAGGGATCTTGTATTGGACATCGAGGAGAGACTCAAGTTAATTAAGAGAGCACCAACAGAGGAGATACTGACCGAGAAAGAGCTTAAGTCATATCTAGAGCGTGGTTTCAAGTTGAGACACTACATAGGATTTGAGATTTCAGGTTGGATACACATAGGTACTGGTCTCGTGTGTATGAGTAAGGTAGTTGATCTACAGCGAGCAGGTATTGAGTGCACTATCTTCCTAGCTGACATACACTCCTGGATTAATGAGAAGTTAGGTGGTGATCTAGACCTGATAAGGGAGGTAGCTGTTAAGTACTACGTCAAGACACTGAAGAAGTGTATTGAGGTTCTTGGTGGTGATCCTGATAGAGTTAAGTTCGTACTCGGATCAGAGCTCTACCACAATAACGATGAGTACTGGATGACTGTACTCGACGTGGCTAAGAACGTCAACCTAGCTAGAGTCCAGAGATCGATAACGATACTCGGTCGTAAGATGGGTGAAGGAGTACCATTTGCATGGTTGATATACCCGATAATGCAGGTTGCAGATATCTTCGCACTCGGTGTACATATAGCTCATGCAGGTATCGATCAGAGGAAAGCTCATGTAATAGCAAGGGAGGTAGCACCATACCTAAAATTCAAACCCCTAATTCTCGACGGTGAGAGAGTAAAACCAATAGCACTACACCACCACCTACTTACAGGGCTCTCACTAACCAAGATACCTGAGAGCAAGGAGGAGTTGATAGAGTACAAGATGAGTAAGAGTAAACCAGAATCCTGTATATTCCTTCACGACACACCAGATGTAGTGAAGAAGAAGATACTAAAGGCATTCTGCCCACCAAGAGAGATAACCTACAACCCGGTTATGGACATAGCGAAGACACTACTCTTCAGAGATAGAAGAGAACCACTCATCATAGAGAGACCACCTAAGTACGGTGGAACAATAGAGGTCTGGTCATATGAAGAACTTGAGAAGATATACATTGAGGGCAAGCTACATCCACTAGACCTGAAGAATGCTGTAGTCAATGAGCTGAACAAGCTACTAGAACCACTACACAGGTGGTTTAGTAGTGGTGAAGGTCAGAAGCTAATCACCGAAATGAGAGAGCTACTAGAGGGGAGAATAACTAGGTAATCAGACCGGGTTCAATTCATCCCTTCTCAGATGCGCAAGACCTTCATCACCAACTAATCCCCTGTACCCTAACACAAATACTTTTCCCTCTTACGAACGTATACTAGTATAGAAATTACTGAAAACAACATCTTTCCACTCTATAAACTCACTACATTACGATAGCACAAGAATATCTATACTCAATGTTTACTCCTAAATACGGAGTACATAATGTGAAAATACTTACACTATTGCTGATGTAATATATTGTAAAGAAAGACTAGGGGTGCTATTGTTTTAATCGAAAATCTTATTAAGTCTTCTCAACACCGAGACACACAGAGGTGAAGTAAGTGGCTGAGAGGAGAAAGGGTGAGTTAAAGGAGAAGATACTACAGGTACTGAAGACAGAGGGACCACTAGCACCAGAGGAGATTGCAGTCAAAATAAACTATGACAAGATAAACATAGTTAAGGCACTACTCACGAGAATGGTGAAGCAAGGTATTGTAGAGAAGACACCCGAAGGTAAGTATAGAATTAAGGCGTAAACGTAAACATACTACCTCCAGATTATACCTATCCTGAGATTCGTAGGTTGAAATAACTAACACTCTTTTTCTCTTTAAGTCATCCAATCTACCATTCCCCTGAACTACCTAACCTTAGCTCCTACAGGAACTTCATCTGGTGTATCAACGGTTAGTAGGTAGGGTTTACCATCTACATCAGCGGCTAGTAGCATTCCTTGTGAGAGGACTCCAAATATTCTCTTAGGCTGTATGTTCGTCAGTACTACTACCTTCTTTCCAACCAGTTCATCAGGTCTATACCTATCACCAATACCAGCAACTAACTGCCTTACTTCACCACCGATATCAACCTCAAGTCTAATCAATTTCCTTGAACCAGGTATCTGCTCAGCCTTAAGTACCTTACCAATCCTGATATCTAGCTTAGAGAAGTCCTCTAACGTAATGTAGTTGCTACTCATGTATGTACACCGAGTTAGTGAGCAAGTACGAGGTAACTCTTATTATTTCCCCTATGTAGTTCAGTACGACAACAGCATTTGGGGTGTGGCTCATTGTTTCATGTGGTGAGGTAACTCTAAGTGAGCGTGAGTACAAGATCATAAACCTCATTGGTAGGGGTATCAAGGATCTAGATAAGGTGGCTAGTGAGCTAGGTCTTGATAAGTCTGCTCTAATGAGGGATCTAGCTGGCTTAGAGAGTAGAGGGTTGGTGAAGGTTACTAGGAAGGATGTCAAGTACCTAGAGGTCACTGAGGAGGGTAGAAGGTACATTACTCTAGGTTTACCTGAGGAGAGAGTTCTCAAGATACTCCTTGAGTGTAGTAGAGCAAGAGAAGGTATTGAGGTTAGTGAGTTACCTAAGCTATGTCGTGAACGCGGTATCGAGGTATCTAGTGAAGAGGTTAAGATCGGTATTCAGTACCTGGTTAGAGCTGGTGTGTGTTCTATTGAACGCGGTATCATTAAGATTGCTAGTGATGAGGAATCTGTGAAGAGGTTTCTCGAGAGTTGTAGTAGATTGAGGGCTGCTCTCAAGCTAGCTGAGGAACAGGGATTGAAGAGTAAAGTTGTTGAAGTATTTGGTGAAGATTTAATTGCTACTCTCAAGAGGAGAAAGCTAGTTAGGGAAAAAGTAAGGACTTACTTCACGTTAGAGTTAACGGAGAGGTGTAGAGAGTATCTGAATAAGGGGCTTCTCAAGGTAAAACCACTGGTTACGAGATTAACGCCGGAACTAATTACTTCAGGTAAGTGGAGAGAGGTTGAGTTTAAGAAGATAGACTTCAGCATCCCTGTTCCTGTAGTGCATCCTGGAAGGAAGCATCCATACATGGAGTTCCTAGATTATGTCCGTGAGCTACTGATATCGATGGGTTTTGAGGAGATGAAGGGACCCCATGTCGAGCTAGAATTCTGGAACTTCGACATCCTATTCCAAGCACAGGATCACCCAGCTAGAGAAGTTCACGATACGTACTTCCTCAAGTACCCTAGAGAAGGTATTGTCAGGGATGAGGAGTTGATGAAGAGAGTAGCTGCAGTTCACGAGAATGGTTGGGTAACTGGATCACGTGGTTGGGGCTACAGATGGGATCCACGTAGAGCACTGAGGCTAGTCCTGAGAACCCAGACGACAGCTGTATCCATGAGAACACTATATGAGAGAGGTGAAGGTGAGTACAGGTGCTTTGCTCTTGATAGAGTCTTTAGACCAGAGACGCTAGATCCAAAGCACTCAATGGAGTTCTATCAGCTAGAGGGGATAATAGTAGGTAGGAAGATATCCTTCAAACATCTACTCGGATTCTTCGTTGAGTTCTGCAGGAAACTAGGTCTAGGTAGACCAAAGTTCAAACCAGCATACTTCCCATTCACAGAACCAAGTGTTGAAGGTTTCATACATCACCCCAAGCTAGGTTGGATTGAGGTACTACCAGGTGGTATGTTTAGACCAGAGGTACTACTACCACTCGGTATCAAGAACTGTAGAGTAGCTGCATGGGGTATAGGTATTGATAGAATAGCTATGACAGTACTGGGTATAGACGATATTCGTGATCTCTTCTCCAAAGACCTCACATTCCTACGTAGAAAACCGCTACCTCTAATACCTAGCTTACTGAGGTGATTGCATGCCAGTTGTAGACGTATCTTGGAGAGATCTAGAGAAGTTACTTGGTAAATCACTTACGGGAGAAGAACTTGAGGATTTACTACTGAGACTCAAGTGTGAGGTAGAGTCTATTGAGGACGATGTAGTAAGGTACGAGGCAACTCACGATAGACCTGACCTCTTCTCAGTAGAGGGACTAGCAAGAGCAATGAAAGGCTTACTAGAGCTGGAGCTTGGATTACGGAGGTTCAGACTTCAGGAGAGACCTATAGCTATTGTAGAGGTTGAAAACGTACACTACAGACCATACATAGCATGCGCAATAGTTCGTAATCTAGAGCTAAGTGATGAAGCTATTAGACAGATGATGAATCTACAGGAAAAACTCCACATAACGTACTGTAGAGGTAGGAGAAAAGCATCCATAGGAGTGTACGACCTATCAACAATAAGACCACCGATCAGGTACACCTTGGTTAGACCAGATGACATAAAGTTCACACCACTAGGCCACACACAGCCCATGAATGGGTACGAGATACTGAAGTACACCGAACAGGGTAGAGAGTACGGGTATATAATAGCGAACTACGATAAGTACCCACTACTAATTGATAGTGAAGGTACAGTACTATCAATGCCACCAATAGTCAATAGCGAGGATACTAAGGTAACTGAGAAGACTAAAGATGTATTCATTGACGTAACTGGTACAGATCTAAAGACTGTACTCGACATGTTGAACGTAATGGTATGTAACATAGCTGAGAGAGGAAAACCTGAAATCATAGAGCTAGTGATGGTGAAGTACAGAGATAGAGAGATATTAACACCGCAACTTACACCACTCCGCTGGAATCTAGAGGTTAGGTACGTGAATGAGAACCTAGGTATTGAACTCAGTAGAGAAGAGGTTACGAAGTGTTTACTCAAGATGAGACATGACGCGAGAGAACTGAGTTCAGAAGTACTTGAGGTAGAGGTAGCACCTTACAGACTAGATGTACTACACGTAATAGACCTCGTTGAGGATGTTGCGATGGCACTAGGGTACGACAACATACCACCTGAACTACCTGAACAACCGTACGTCAGTGGTCGTGAAGCACCAATCGAAGTCTTCTCTAGAGCTGTAAGAAATGTGATGATTGGACTCGGGTTTCAGGAAGTAGCTAACTACATGATGAGCAATCCAGATACGCTACTCAGGAAAATGAGGTTACCACCTCAACCACTAGTTGAGGTTGAGAATCCAAAGAGTGAGAAGTACACATGTTTAAGGAATTGGCTAGTACCGGGGCTTCTCGAAGTAGTAGCCTACAATAAGGTAGCTGGGTACCCAATTAAGGTATTCGAGGTGGGGGATGTGGTTATTGTAGATGAGGCTGTTGACAATAGAGCAAGGACTGAGAGGCACCTGGCATGCACCATAGCTGATCCCAAGGCAACGATAACAGATGTACTAGTCGTGTTGAGAGCATTAATGACGACACTAGGACTAGAGTACAGATTTAGAGAGGTAGAGCACCCCTCATTTATACCAGGTAGGTGTGCTGAAGTACTGGTAGATGATGAGGTCATAGGCATTGTCGGTGAAGTACATCCAGAGGTCCTTACGAACTTCGACATACCTGTACCTGTTGAGGTCATGGAGATAGACTTGACAAAATTAATGAGAAAGTACAGCAGTGTACGTGAAGTGCTCACTTAGACTGGTAAGTCTTGAGAATCAGCATCTCTACCTTATCCTCACCAATCGGTGCCGCCTGAGTACATCATCTAACTCAATACCATGACTCTAAGATTTAAGTCCTCTACCCCATCACCTAACGTCTAGGTGATGAAACCGCTGTGTACAGATGGATGAAGAATTAGCCGATGGCTGACTACACGTATAGCCAGCACCTGACATAGTGCTCCGGCTCAACCTCTACCATCGGTGGTTCCTCTCTCTTACACCTATCATTTGCGTATGGACATCTTGGGTGAAATCTACAGCCTGGAGGTGGGTTGATTAAGCTAGGTACTTCACCTGGTATGAACTCTAGCTTCTTAGTCTCTCTTAGTGTGGGGACTGCTCCTATGAGCTTCTGTGTGTAGGGGTGTTTTGGTGAGAGGTATATCTGCTCTGCAGTACCTATCTCAACTAGCTTACCTGCATACATCACAGCTATCCTATCAGCTAACTCGCTTGCAAGTGCAAGATCGTGAGTTATGAATATGTATGAGAGGTTGTGCTGCCTCTTAAGTCTCTTCAGCAGATTCATGATGTTGGCTTGCGTTACCACGTCTAGTGCTGATGTAGGCTCATCGAGTATTACTAGCTTTGGATTCATTATCAAGGCCATTGCTATGACAACTCTCTGCTTCATACCACCAGAGAGTTCGTGAGGATACCTAAATGCAACTTCTCTGGGAAGACCCACCCTCTCGAGAGTATCCATGGCCTTCTTGAGAGCTTCCTTCTTGTTCATCCCCTCATGCACGATGAGAGGCTCAGCAACTTGATAACCTACCTGTAGCACCGGGTTGAGAGCATTCATTGCTCCTTGAAATACCATCGATATCTTTCTCCACCTAATCTTCCTATTCAACTCCTCATCACTTAACTTCATCAACTCAATACCCTCAAATACTATACTACCATCGTAGGTGTGTACGTTCCTAGGCAGTAACCTCATTATTGAGATACCTATGGATGTCTTACCACAGCCAGATTCACCAACTAAAGCAAGTGCTTCACCTTCTCTCACATCAAAGCTAACTCCGTCAACAGCCCTGACTATTCCTCTAGTTGTTCTGTAGTATAGCCTTAGATCAGTAACCTTTAGGAGAACCATAACGAACCCTCACATCTCTCTTAATCTTGGGTTAACAACCTTGTCAAATGCGTATCCGAGAAGTGCAAAGGCTGCAGCTGTTAGGGATATGAAGCCTGCAGGTATGAGGACCCACCACCAGTATCCATGTATTGGTGCTCCAGCAGCTTCCGCATCACCAAGTATCTTACCCCATGTCGGTAGTACTGGATCACCGAGACCTAGGAAGCTAAGCGCTGCCTCAGTGAATATGTAGACTGGTACGCTGATCGATATTATGGAGAATGTGTAGGGTAGTACTCTTGGGAATATGTGTCGAAGTATTATTCTCCAATTCGATGCACCGTACGACTTTGCAGCTTCAATACATGGTTCCTCTCTGATCTGAAGCACCATACTTCGCACAACCTTAGTCGTTGTCCCTACGAAGCCAAAGGCTATCAAGACGAGAATTAGTGAGAAGATACCTGGTCTGTAGAAGAACGATATTAGTATGAGGATTGGTAGTAGTGGAATTATCATCATAACATCTGTTATCCTCTGGATAATCTCATCAACTTTACCACCATAGAAACCACTGATGATCCCAAATATTGTCTGCAGCAGTGTTACACAGATAGCGGTTATTAAGCCAAAGGCTAGAGCTACTGGAGCACCCCAGAGAATCCCAATCATGAGGTCTCTCCTCATGTCATCTGTACCAGCTAGACCGTACACCTTACCGTAGATAATGAGCTTGACATCTACATCATCTTCCTCACTAAATCCAGTAACCTCGATATCTACTCTATATGTTCCCTTAAGTACCTTGACCTTAGAGATATCGTACATATCTGGACTCTTCACAGCAAAGAAGTAGACTTCAGGTGCTACAACAACTGGTTCACGACCGGTAATAGATTTAACGAACTCAGTTGTCTTCTCAAGTACTAGCTCATCTGTTGAATCAATTACCTTAGTACCATTCTCAAGTGTTAGACCACTAATCACAATTTCCGATCTATCAGGTCGAATAAACCTTACTGTTACCTCGACCTTACCCTTAGATCTCACAAAGAGGAAGAACCTAAACTCTGAGGGAAAGTCATCGTACTTGTACCTGAAGCTAGTTGATAGGTATATCTTTTTCATCGTAAGGTTCTTGTACGTAACTACGAAGCTCCTCTTCTTAAAGTCATCGGGATACAGCTTGATAGTCTTAGGAAGCTTCTTACCTACAAAGAACTCAACCCACTCAGGAGCAGCAACTCGAGGATTCTCAATCCATGCTCTCTGATCATTCCACTTCTTAACCACATCATAAGGTGCCCATATGGGTACAAGTATTGCTAACGACGCTATGAATATCAACAGTGCAAATGCTACAACACCACTCTTAGTCCTAAGAACCTCCTTTAGAACAGCCTTGACACCAGTAGGAGGAGCACTCACACTACCTCACCCCTCCAACTCTAACTCTTGGATCAAGAAATGCGTAGAGGATGTCCAGGATGAATATCGTGATCACGAAGAGGTACGCGTACATAACCGTTAAACCGATTATGACGGGAGCATCCATACTCCAAATAGCCTCCCAATACAGACTACCTAGACCAGGCCACGAGAATACGGTCTCTGTAACGATAGCACCTGTCCACGAACTAGCAAGAGCTATAGCAACCATAGTCACGATTGGAGGTGCAGCTGGTCTAAGTACATACCTCCTCATGACGAGGTTCTCAGGTAATCCCTTAGCTCTAGCTGCAGTGACGTAATCTTCCTGGAATATACCGACAACGAGGTTCCTCGTTATGTATGCCCAGTAACCAAAGAATGCGAAAACCCATGTGAATAGTGGTAGTGCTAGGTGGTACAGTAGATCAGCTGTGAAGGACCAAGGATCTTCGTGAGGTCTACTAACTAATCCACCTGGTGGGAATATCCTGAGGTAGAATGAGAACAGTAGTATGAAGATCATACCGAAGAACCATGGTGGAATCACGTAGGTTATGATGGCGAATATGGTCATAGCTCTATCGAAGAAGGATAGTGCTCTCCTAGCCATGTGAAGACCCAAGTAGATGCCGAGGATAGCTTCGAGAATAGTACCTAGTGTGAAGAGAAGTACAGACCAAGGTAACCTCTCAAGTATTATGTCCCTAACCTTACTTGAACCAGCAGCACTCCTAAGGTGCATAGCTCTACCTAAGTCAAGCGTAAGGGCTTGAACTAAGTATATGAATGATCGTTGGATAAATGGCTTATCAAGACCCATAGCCTTAATCCTCTGCTCAATAAGCTCCTTCCGATACTTCTCCTTCACAGGTTCAGGTAGTGCTCTAAAGGCAGGGTTCCTAGCTAATTGCTGAGACACTTCGAACTCAATTTGCTCCTTCAAGATCTTATCTATGTACCCACCGAAGTTCGCTATGACAATGGTTATGTAGGTAGCTATGATGAGTGTTAGACCTAGCACTAGAACTCTCTTCCCCAGGTACTTCACATACCCAGGGATTCTCAACAAGTAGTCACCTCAATCAATGTAATGTGGTCAGAAACACTGAAGTGTAGTTATATATTTTAGTTTTTCTACAAATAGCTCGTGAGATCTAAGTCCTTGATCATACTGTCAATAGTCTTAATGTCAATAGGATTCGTACTAGTCACACTATCGAACGTAGCGTACATGGAGAAGACCCGTAGTGGCGTACTCATAGTAGAGGTACCACCTGGTACATCGGTTAAGAGATTTAGTGTAGCTGGATTAGTTGAGATTAGAGCAGAGGTGCCGAGAGGGGTTACTCTGTACTTCCTCACAGAAGTCCAATACCTTATATACATGAGGGAAGGGAAGTTACCGAAGACATACGTAACTACAGAGGAAAGCACGTTGTATGTACAGAATCCAGAGTACATTGTAGCGATTAGTGAAAGGAGTAAGGTAGTCACTGTAGAGGTAAGGTATGATGTGTACACAGTTACTAAACCTTATGCACTACTAGCAATACCGTCGTACGTAGTAACGATAGTTGGAGTATGGTTACTAGCTAGGTGGTTGATGACAAGACAATGGAGAGTAGAGTAGATGGAATTTATGGAGAAAGCAAGTACAGAAAAAAGGAAATTAGGGAAAAGAGCTAGATTAAGGTTACTTGCTTGCTGGTTTTCTCCTTGCTAGTACTACGGCTAGTGCTATTGCGATGATTGATAGCACTATAGCAACTATTGCTAGTGACATTGCTGTTGATAATTGTGCTGATATACCTGATATTGATGCACTTAGGTCAGATATTGTGTCCTCTAGCTTTGATATGGATCCTCTGATATCCTCGATTTCACCGCCTAATCTCGTCTCAAGCTCCTTAACTCTGGTCTCGAAGTACATGATCTGTGGAATTACCTTAGCTGATGTCGATACTATCTTCGGTAACGCTGCTTCCTCACCAACAGCAATTACCTCAACCGTGTAAACGCCTGGTGTTAACTTACCCGTATCCTCTGGTGTGAGTAGTACCTCGAACTTACCTGGACCTACTCTCTTAGCATCCTTTGTAAGCACTGCTACACCTGCTGGACCTACTAGTGATACCTTGATCTTCACCTTGTCGTATGGCTTACCTTCGAAAGTCGATGTTAGCTCTATCCTCGCCTCCATACCTGGTACGATATCTGGCATCTTAGCAACCTTAACCTCTGGTACTCTTGGCTTTAGCAACCAATCCCAGTAATCTGCCTTGAATGGGTACTCTCTAAATGCCTTCAGTACTGCCATCTTAGCTGCTGGATCTGCCTTGTACGCTATGAATGGTCCATTACTTACTAGGAAGTGACCGTACTTCTCGTACCACTTAGCAAGTGCTTCCCATCTCGCCTTAGCCTCTTCAGGCTTTACCCACTCCTTAATCTCCTCAGGTATGTAGTTCTCTGCCTTTAGCTTGTCTAGGTACTCCTTGAGTATTGGTATGCTTGGTCCCTTCCATAGATCTAACCACTCAACACCCCAATCCCCTGCTCTTGAATCTGAGAATGCTAGCTTCCTATCCTCAACAGCCTTGTTCATCAATGTGTAGACCTCCCATGGTACTGATGGCCATACATCAGCCATGTACGCTATATAGGTGTCATCGACATGCCAGTAGTCCAGGTAAATCTCTATCTTGTTTGGACCAAGAATCCTTAATCCCTTGAACGTCTTAACAAATGTCTGCATTGCTGGCGTTATTGATGCTGGATCGTAGAGTGGGTCCTTCTCGTAGGTTATTCTAAAGGCTTCTGCAATAGCCATCATTACATCAGCAATTGTTATTGGTTGTCCGTGGTGCCACTTGCCCATGACGTATTCGAACGTTACCTTGCTTGTGGCGTTTACACCTGGACCTACCTTAACCCACTTCTTGGTTGCTGGATCGAACTTGAGTGCGTCTGGTGGTACTGGTAGCTTACCTTCTGGACCAGCTGTCTCCACCGTGAACTTTGCTCTAACTGGTATGTACTCACCTGTGTGTGGATGTGGGTATACTCCTGGATCCACTACCTGTACCCATATTACGGACTCATAGATCCACTTTATTCCACCTACTGGGTTAAAGGCGCTTACGAACATTCTCCTCTGTGCTACCTTAATGCTACCACCGACCTTCTCCTTGTACTTAGCTGTTCTTATGCTGAATATCGTGTAGAAGCCACCTATTAGGTCATATGCTGGTGCCCTTAACTTTGCTGAGTATGGGAATGGTGTTTCCTGTAGAGCTAGCCATACTCTTGTTGAGTCCTTTAGACATAGCTCAGTTAGCTTCCTTACCCACTCATTTCTCTCCTCCATTGACTTGTACTTGGCGTTTAGTAGCTTCGTTGCTAAGTCTACTAGTACTGGTGATGGCTTGTAGTACTCGAAGACTGTACCTGTCCACTCTGAGCAGTACATGTAGTATGGTAGGTCATCATCGTAGGCTGTTATTGCTGTGAATGACCAACCCTCTGTATATAAGTGCCATTGACCCTTTCTTGGATCTCCACCGTAGACTACTTCCCAAGCCTTCATTGCGGGGCCGTAGATCCTCTCGACTTCAAATCCTAGCTTCTCTAGGACTGATGCTACGTACTCACCAATGAGCTTCCTCTCGTCTTCAATCCTTATGAATATCCTGATCTTGATTGGCTTACCCTTATAGTACCACTTACCTTCCTTAAACTCGCAACCTGCCTTGTAAAGTGCGTCGAAGATTATTGCCTTACCCTTATCGAAGTCGTACTTGTACTTAGATTCCATTGCCTTCATGAACTCTATATTTCTAACGTAGTCTGGTGTGTTTGGTCTAAATACTGTTACCATCGGTACTCCTCTACCCTTCAGTATCTCTCTAACGATGTACTCTCTATCAATTATGTAGTTGAGTGCTTCTCTCACCTCTCTAATACAGAATGGGTTGAATTCACCTGTGTAGTTCCTCGTATCGATTGGATTTACGAAGAGATCGAACATACCTGCATAGGATGGTACTACCTCGATATTTGGTGACTTAAGTGCCTTCTCTAGGTTCTCACCTGTTAGGTACCATAAGTACATCTGTATGTCTCCCTTATCTAGCATCTCAACAGCTTTTGCTGTTGATCTCTCCTCCATGAACACTACTTCGTCTAGCCATGGTCCGTAGGGTACTTCCTCAGCTGATATGGGTACTGTGAGGTAGATTACTGATGCGAGGAGTATTGCTATGACTAGCGTGAGGGCGAGGTACCTACTACTCATAATATCACCTGATGGGTATCTGTACTTGAGATGTGACATAGTACCAAAATATAAAAGTTAGCTTAAGATACAGTATCGATTTTACCTAGTGTCTATAGTGGGTAGGTCACTGTGTCATGGACGAGTTGACATATGGTAAGTATCACGTACCTCTGAGACAATTCTGTGAGGAAAACTTTATTTAGTGATTTGTGCAGACTGTAGCGATGGCGCTTCTAGAGGTTAAGGATTTAAGGACTTGGTTTCCTGTGAAGGTTGGTCTATTCAGGAGCAAGACATACTACGTTAAGGCTGTTGATGGTGTTTCATTCACTATTGATTGTGGTGAGACTCTAGCTGTAGTCGGTGAGTCAGGGTGTGGTAAGACAACACTTGGTAGGACAGTACTGAGGTTAATTAAACCCACGTCAGGTAGGATAATCTTTGATGGTGTTGATATTACGGATCTACCTGAGAAGAAGCTTAAGTGGTTTAGACGTAGAGCTCAGATAATCTTCCAGGATCCGTACTCTAGCCTTAGTCCTGTTCATCCCATTAGGTACATCCTGGAGGAGCCACTCATAGTCCACGGTATTGGTGATAAGCGGGAGAGATTAGAGAGAGTTTGTAAGGTACTTGAGAAGGTTAAGTTGACACCACCTGAAGACTTCCTAGGTAAGTATCCACACATGTTGAGCGGTGGTCAGAGACAGAGAGTTGCCATAGCTAGAGCATTGATCCTAGAACCTGAGTTCATTGTCGCTGATGAACCTGTATCAATGCTAGATGCTTCGGTTAGGGTTGAAATACTGATGCTTCTTAGAGAGCTTCAAGAGAGGGAGAACATCGCGTTCCTCTACATAACTCACGACATGGCAACAGCAAAGTACTTCGCTCATAGAGTAGCCGTCATGTACGCTGGTAAGATAGTCGAGCTAGGGCCATTCCTAGATGTCGTTAAGAATCCACAGCATCCCTATACCTGTGCACTCATGGAGGCGATACCGGATCCTGACCCTAGGAATAGGTTTAGTGAGAGGAAGGTGATACCTGGAGAACCACCTAGTCTCATTAACCCACCACCTGGCTGTAGATTCCATCCAAGATGTCCATACGCAAATGATAGGTGTAAGAGAGAGGAACCACCTGTTGTTGAAATAGCTCCAAGTCACTACGTGAAGTGTTGGCTATATGTGAAGAGGTAACGAAGTAATCTTATTTTCTAGGTTGTGGATACTATACTCATGGCCATTGAGGACTTGATCTTCGCAGTGATTTCATGTACTGTGCAGTTAGTTGCTATCCTAGATCCTGTAGCTGTTGTACCAATATACCTAACGTACGTTGGTTCCTACTCTCGAGAGGTTTTTAGTAGGGTAACGAGGACAATAGCGCTCTTTGTCTTTATTCTCTCACTAGCTATAAGTCTCGGTGGTAGACTCTGGTTACTCCTACTAGGTGTTTCGGTTGCTGCTCTCAAGGTTGGTGGTGGTGTTTTGCTCATGGCTATAGCTATCGATGCTCTCAGTGGTTTACCTAGGACTAAGGTTGCGTATCGTGAGGATGTACCTGTTGTCCCCATAGCCACACCACTACTGGTAGGTCCTGGAACCATAACTCTCCTACTTGTTCTACCGTATAGGTATGGTTTTGCTGCTACGTTGATAGCTATTGTACTTGCTACCTTAGTGACCTACCTAGTCCTGAGATTCTCTCGATCACTCATGAAGTTACTTGGTAGAAGTGGTGTTGTTGCTGTGAGTAGGTTGACCTCTATTGTCATAGCTGCTTTTGCTGCTGAGATGATTTACAGTGGATTAAGAGATTGGGGATTAGTGAGGTGAGTTAGAGATTGTGTAGAGAGTAAGTTAATGTTTTCTCAATACTTTTCTTCTCTATGTGTTAGGGTTTTCTCTCTGTGATGAACTACCGCCTTCTGAGAAATGATGAACTGGACCTAAGCTGAGGTGAAGTTCCTTGAGTATATACCTTAGACCTGAACTGTATGAGGTTGCTTTTTCACGTCTTGATGTTGATAGGGAGGTAGAGTTCTTGATTGATGTCTTTGAGCTAGCTGGTGTTCGTGTTCGTAGAGTTCTTGACTTGGGTTGTGGTACCTGTACTCATGTCCACAAGCTTGCCAGGTGTGGGTATGAGGTTTATGGTATTGACTTGAGTAGGGATATGCTGTACTATGCGAGGAATAGAGGGAGGTTGGCTCTTGGTTCTGGTATTTGTGGTGATATGAGGTGTCTGCCGTTTAGGGCGGACTTTTTTGATGTGTGTACCTGTCTCTTCGATACCTTTAGACACTTAGTCTCTAGGTACGATGTTGTGTCCCATTTAAGGGAGGTTTGGAGGGTGTTGAGGGTTGGTGGTCTCTACATTATCGATGTAGCGAATCCTAGGGGTTACTTCCTAGATACCTACACAATTCCAGAATCTGTATGTGATCGCTATGATCTTGAGCTTCTTGATGTCGATTACGTGAATCAACTTGAGGTCTGGAGGTTAAGGGTTAGGTATGGTAGTTCGTGGGTTGATGTTGGTACTCTAAAGCTTAGGGTATTCTTTCCACAGGAATTACTCACTATACTGGAGTTACTCGGATTTAAGGTATTTGAGTGCTTTGGTGATTACGATACTTCGTGTAGGTTATCTAGAGATTGTAGGTGTTGGAGAATGATAGTGGTTGTAGAGAAGGTGGATTAGTATGTGTGCTCTACCTGGGATCTTGGTGTCTAAGTTTATCGAGTCAGTATCTGTGGAGCAGATACAGCCTGCTGGTATTGACTTAACTCTCGAGAGAGTCTTTGTATTTTGTGGTAGAGGAGCTATTCGGAGGAGTGGTGTAGAGCTACCTCATTGTGAGGAGGTTGAGCCTAGAGGAGGTATCTACGTACTTGAGCCAGGAGTGTACAAGATTAGGTTTAGAGAGGTTGTGTCTATCCCTGAGGACTGTGTTGGTATTGCCTTTCCGAGGTCTAGTTTACTTCGTATGGGTGCTTCTATCAACTTAGCTGTTTGGGATCCAGGTTACGTAGGTAGAGGAGAAGCGATGCTACTGGTACTGAATCCGAATGGTATCGAGATTGAGGTAGGTGCTAGAGTAGCTCAGTTAGTGTTGATTAAGCTAGTTGAGAAACCACATAAGCTCTATAGAGGGAGGTACTATGGTGAGAATGTAGGTGAAGAAGGAGCTAGTTCCTTACCGAGGTAGTGAAGCACCACATCTATGAAACCCATAGCGTAGGGATGCTGAGATACGTACTTAGCAACGCTCTTAACGCATTCCGGTGCATGAGCAGGCACACCACTGTACGGACTATACCTTAGCATTTCTAAATCCACTTCGCTATCACCAACTGCAAGAACATCATCTAGGTGTAGACCAAGTCTCTCCAACACGAGGAGAAGCGCCCTGTACTTACTAGTAGACCTTGGTTTGAGGTGAAAGGAGAAACCTGAGTAAACCAGCTCGAGATCTGGGTACTTCTCGAGGACACTCCTCGACCTAAGTAATACATAATCGACTAAGGACTTAGATCTAGGTCTAAACACAACATCTGTTAACCGAGCAAAAGAAGTCGCACTCTCGATAACTAGGTCACGTAGTACATTACGTAATTCACTCCATGCCTCAAGAACGGGATCTCTCTTAGCTAATACCTCAACCATACCGTTAATGTAGATGACTCCACCGTTCTCAGCAATTACAGGACCTGAAGTACCTAGGTACCTACGTAGAGAGAGAAGAGTTGGAAGAGAAGCACCAGATGCAAGGATTACCGAGATACCTTTCTCCTCGAGAGTACGGAGAAGAGAAATAGCTCTCAAATCAAGTCTTCCCTTCGAATCCGTTAAAACACCATCAACATCAGTTACGAGAACCCTAATACCCATAACAGTGCATAACTAAGGTTTAGAGAGATAGTAAAGATTTCGCTGGATACACAGCAAAACCACTACAGCGAACGAAGATGAACTCCACATAGAGACCACTCACAACAATAGCAATTAAGGAGAAATCACTGATCTCGCTCAATCTCGATCTAAGCACTAAGTACGATGCTACTAAACCAAGTAAATTCAGTGGAACAATCAACACCCAGAAGTCAGTTGTGTGAAATTCAGAAATAGGTACTGCAACACCCTCCGATAGCTCGAGTAGGTACGTTATAGCTAAGTAACCACGGGTTTCCTCAAGCTCTACATCAAGTACCTCGACACTAAGCTCTTCAAGTAGTTCTCTAGCTAGCAGAGACAACACCCACTAGTAAAGTACCTTAATGTGTTTTTAAGGGGGTGACACTTTCACTCAACTCTCTCCCTTAGGCTCCTTAGGTTGCGAGAAACCAGAAAATACATAGCTATTGTAGTCAATTCCTTCTCCACAGTATCAGCTATCTTAGTCACATCATCAAACCTATGTACTTCTGAGGCTCTCTTCACATCACGAACACCCTTCAGCAATGTTAGAGCTAGCTCAAGAGCTATCGGACATAGCCTACACTGTGGAGTTGACATACGTACTTTGAGTTCATTACATAGCTTCTGCACATGACTTAGGTACACCACGTAGTCCTGTCTAAGGGTATCGAGGTACCTACTACAGTGATTACAGAGGTAATTCATCTCATTGAAGCACTGACTACACACTAACCTCCTACACCTAGAACATACGTACGTAGCTTCTCTCTCACCACAGATCTCACACTTCATGAGAAAACACCTAAGTTCATGTTTACGATGACAGAGTAATTAATTAACTACTTAGGGAGCCTTAGTTGTAGAGCTCTAGTAAGTACTGTGAGGTGTAGATATTTTGTCTCTTGAGCGTTTCAAGGAGCATGTCGAGAAGATAGCTTCAACAATACTTAAGGTAGGTGTTAGTGATTGCTTGTTAATTCACCACGATGATGCAGATGGTGTCGTATCGGCTGCGTTAATGAAGTTAGCACTTGAGACAAGAGGGTTTAGGGTTAAGACTATTTGTGTTGAGAAGGTCCTTCCTGAAATTATTGAGAAGGTACATAGCGTGAGTAAGGGTTTTGTCATGTATGTTGATCTTGGTTCACCTCACTTAGTGAAGATCCACGAGGTTTCTAGGAGAATTGGTCGAGATAACTTAGTTGTTGTAGTTGATCACCACGATTTTCCTGAAGAGTGTAGAGTTGCTGAGCTTGGTCACGTTCTTCACCTAAATCCAGAGCTATTTGAGTTCTCTGGTGAGAAGGATGCTTCTGCTTCCATAGTTACGTACTACCTAGCTCGTGCTATAAGTAGTGAAGTCTCTGCGTTCTCGTACCTACCTGTAGTCGGTGCAGCTGAGATAACTGGTAACCTTTGGTTGAGTGCTTTGGGTAGAGAGATCTTGCGTGAGTGCTTCAATAGGAGGACCGTTGTTGTTAGGAAGTACAGAGGTAGGGAGGATTACTTCATTGATTTTCACGGATATAGAGATAGCTACAGGTCGCTCTCAGCTAAGTTAACTACCTTAGCAGCTATTGGCTACTACCAGCGAGGACCAGAGATGGCTATTGACATCTGCATCCATGGCCTTCACGATCTTGCTCTCGATATGGTTGAGAAGCTGCAGAAGCTAAGAGACACTAAGTTTAGAGAAGCACAGGAACTTGTTGAGAAGGAGCTTAGGGTACTTAGATCTGTTCAATGGTTTCATGTAGGTAATCTCTTTGATGGTCTTGGTGTTAAGGTTATTGGTCTTTTCACGTCTTACCTTAGGTATAGAAGGAAGGACTTGATTAAGGAGGATAAGTACATCGCAGGTATGATGTACATGAGGAGAGAAGTACCGGGACTTGGTGAGTTAGAGCACGACTACACTAAGGTGTCGTTCCGAGTTACTAATCTACTCGAGAAGTTAGTTAGTGAGGGTAAAGCTAAACCTCTATCAGAGGTAATTAGGTTATGCTCTGAGTTTGGTGGTGTCGGTGATGGTCATGCATTTGCTGCTTCTGGTGTTATCTTGCGTGGACGTGAGGAGGAGTTCATCAGTAGGGTAGATGATGCCCTACTTAGCCGATGATGTGCCTTACGCCAGCGTGAGATCAGTGATCGAGCTTGGGCAGACTGAGGCTATAGCGCTATTGGTGAGATCATGGTGATGCCAGATATACGTAGGTGTACTGTCTGTGGTGCCTTTACTGAAGACGAGGTACACTGTGGGAAACCTACTAGGATATTCTTATCGGGTAGTAGACGTGAGATGTTGAGTAAACTCATGTCAGGATTACTCAGGCACTTTCCTCAGGTTGTAGGGTTGAAATTAGATGATGAAGGGTTTGTTGATATTGATGAACTGGTTGAAGCTATTCGTAAGAAGTGGCGTAATAGACATCTCTACCAGTGGGTTACTAAAGAGCACGTAATTGCTGTAGCTCAGCTAGATCCCAAGGGTAGGTTCGAGATTATTGGTAACAAGATAAGAGCTAGGTACGGACATAGCATCAGGGTCAAGATAAGCTATATTGAGGATCGGGAAGTGAAAATACTGTACCACGGTACAGCTGTTGAGAATGTACCTAGGATACTGAAGGAGGGGCTAAAGCCTATGAAGAGGATGTGGGTTCACCTAACCGATAGATTTGAGGACGCTGTTGTAGTTGGTAAGAGGAAGGGTAGACCTGCAGTTCTGGTTATAGATGTTGAGTTGCTGAGGAGGTTAGGTCATAGAGTGTACAGAGCTACGGATCACATATATGTTACTGATTACGTACCTCCAGAAGCCATTAGGGAGGTAGTTAAGGTGTGATGAACTCAGCGATTGGGGGTCTCTTCACTAATCTGTCTCGGCCCCAACACTCATCACAGCCTCATCGGAGAGCTATTGAAGTGAGAGAGTCAGTTGCTGCCCGCCTAATCACAACTCATCACATTGCCGAGGTGCTTCATCACCGTAGATACCGTACTGTGTCTCCCCTAATAAGTACTTCGTTAGGTGACTTCTTTGGGTACTGAGCTGAGGAATTGGGTTAGGGCTGTTAAGCAGTATTTGAAGTATTGGGTAGATGGTATTGTTGAACTTGAGGGTGAGTATGGTCTTCTCACGTGTACATGGGGTTCACTGAAATTTAAGGTGTGGGTGTACCCTGTACCTGAATACAAGGAAGCACCCTATAGATTCCTGCGGTTTGTACTCAATGGTGTGATTAGACCTAAGGAACCTACTCTACTTCTAGCACCCTATTCGACAACTATCTACATTAGAGTTGTGAGGTGGTTGAAAGATAGTGGCGAACTATGGAGGTTACCTGACATAATACCTTCCGTACTCCACGTACACTCACTACCGACTACACTAGCTAATCTAGAGGGTGTTGTGTGTAGGAGGTTGATTAGGGACTACTTCGTAGAGATCGTGGGGGTAAGACCTAGATTACTGAGACAAATGGGTTCCTGTCCTCGATGCTCATCAACCCTATGGTTAGTTCGTGAGAGAGTTGTGTACTCGGCAATACTGGACTCACTAGCCTACACGAGGATGCTCATGTGTACAGGGTGCGGTCTAAAGGTTCATAGGTTAGAGAAGGTAGTAGATTGCGGTCGGTGACTCCCTCACTCGTCACCTCTCAATCGCCGCCGAAGATTCCTCATCCCAGAGAAGACATCTATTTGTTATTGATTAATTCCACCTTAAATTACTCGCATTGGTGATGTGCACTGAGCTCAGTCCCGCAGTTTATCGTCATAGCTCAGACGGGCAAGAGCTCATCACCACTATGTTGCTTACTTAACTGATTTAAAGCTATTTCACCTTTACCGGGTAGTTCCTACAGTAGTTAGCTAGAGGACACTTATCGCACGTAGATGTACGACAGAATCTGTACCCTATGTTAAATAGAGCATTTTCAAGAGCTATAGGGTCTTGACCTATGTGGAGAAGCTTCTGAACAACATCATCCCACTTACTCAGTTTTAAGATGACAGTACTACCTCTTTCCTTAGCTCTCTCCAACTTAGCTAGTAATACATTGACCTTCTCACCGCTAATTAACGTGAAGAGACCTGACCTAAAGACAACGGTAGCTGTGTACATGTCTATTGGAGCAACGTACTCAACGTACTTCCCTCTTCTACATATTTCGATAGCTAGTGGAGCAGTTATCTTCGGGTGACAAGACCACTTAGTCAGTAATCTTATACTCTTTGATACCTTACCTCCCTTCACCACATAGTAGACGAAATCTCGCATCAATTCCACCATGAATCTACGAACTGATGTGAAACGCGCTAGGTACGAGATTAAGTCATCAGCTTTAACCCTACAGATCCACTCAATCCTCCGTGCAGTCCTTATCCAAACCTTAGTTAGCTCCTCAACCGATACTGATAGTGAACGACCAGAGTACTCACCATACATCCTAATGAACTCCTCAGCTACATCCCTAACTTTAGTGAACTCACGTACAGAACCAGTCACTACATCCCTAAACTCACCACTATCGTACAGATCCCTAATTGATCTGTAAAGAGGCTCCATAACTACGTGACCTCTACCAACAGCAGACAAGGTAGTTGCCATGAAGAGTACATACCTATATAGCTCATCAACATGAGCAACACTACGGTACTCATCAATGAACTTACGTAGGGATTCACTTGTACTCAATAGACTGTACCTATACCTAACACCTTCCTTCGCGGTGATCAAGTCCTTCGGTAAATTAGCGTAGAGTAGATCCTCTATACCCCTACCGTACTCCTCGAGTAAGGCAATTACTGGATGAATTACTCTCCTCTGTCTAACTGATCTACCTCTCATGACTAACGGATACAAGCTTAAAATCTGAGGTATATAAACTCTCACATCTCTATTAACCTGGTGATGAAGGAGGGGTTCTGATAGGTGAGGAAGCCGCTACTAGCTGAATATCTGAAACGTGGGGAAGCATCATCACTAATTCAGAATCCGAGGTCTTCTTCATCCAGAGTAGGGAATCGATGTATTAGTAATAAGTTTTCCTAGTACATCATCAGCAATGCGGAAAATACATCACAACACATCTCAGTCCCGAGTGCCCTCATCACCTACTAACTCTAGGTCTTGGAAGAGCTTTAGACCTTACCTCCTTGAGTAGTGTGAGTAAGCCCTTAATCCAGTTCTCTTCGAAGGCACTCAGAACTAGGTCCCACTTAATGGCTAGAGCTAGGTATAGTAGGTAGAGCGAAAGAGCTAGTAGTGCTATAAACTGTAGGTACCAAGGTATACCAAGTAGTTCAAGACCTGATCCAAGGAACCAGCCGAAAGACGCTGTTAATGATGATATCACAACCTTACCCAGTGCACACGCTATAAAGAACTTCAAAAGTGGGTACCTAGATGCTCCAACAGGTATGTAAATTACATCGTCTGGGGATGGTGTGGCAGCAAGAATTAGGATAGCTAGGAAAATTTCCTTCTCGAACTTTAGCACGAACTTAATTAAATGCTCCTTCCTCTCCTCTGAGACAAACTTACCAGCTAATCTACCTAGAAGGTAAACTACAACCTTTCCCAAGGCTGCACCAATACCACTAATAATACCAACTACTAGAGGATTTACCTTAACCGTACCAACGTACGTCATTACTACGACTAGGTAGGGTATTGTGATGTATGGTATAGCGTTACCAATAAATGATATGAGGAATATACCTAGTAATCCATAGGACTTAACGAGAAACACTAGAGTACTCTTGACATCCAAGTAGTTCACCGTGCTCACAAGTGAGTAGTGGAGAGTAATTTGATTTTTCACCAATACTCTAAGTTACCTCATTTTCCTGCCCCTACCTAATAATTGCCTATCTCTCAGTAACCTCTCCCTAACCTTCTCCTCAAGTACCTTAACATCATACCTACCTAGTAGAACCATCATAACAGCTATAGAGTGCGAACAAAAACCTCTCTTCTTAAAGCCCTCACACATACAGTGAGGTCCTTCAGGTCCTACACGGACGAAGTACTTCATGTGATCACCAATGACATAGAATAAGCGATCGCTAACTCTAACTACTCTACCCTCATTGATTAGGCGCTCAGCCTTGCTAAGTACCTTATCTACAACATCTAGCTCATTAGATCTCTTCACCACATCTCACCACCTAACACCTACCGAGCACACGTACAGAGGTTCATACACCTCAAGCGGTACACCTAGAACTCTCAGTACCTCAAAATCATAGAATGCACCGATGGGTACACTACCTAGCTCAAGTGCTGTAGCTTGTAGACAAATGTTCTGACACATTTGACCAGCCTCAATCTCTGCTACGTACGTACCTACTCTCTTAAGTGATGTCTTACGTGCGAGGATCACGAAGTTTACTTGAGCATTCTCAACCCATTCCTGACCTAGACACGCATCAGCTAACTCAGCATAGACAGCTCCTTTCCTAACTAGCTCCAGTACACCGCGTAGAGGATTGTAGCGGTAGACACCAGGCTCAATACCATTAACAGACCTCACAACTACAAATAGTTCGCAAGTATACTCACTGAAGTTCAGCGGTATATATGTCCTGTAACCATACTTACCGTAACCTGAACCAGCAACTAACAACCTACATAACGAACTAAACTTCAGCACTTCACCCTTACTGAACTCTCTAACGGATCTCCGCTCTCTAACAGCGATAGCAAGAGGTAGGGAACTCCTTTCAAACTCAAGAACTTCAACCTCTTTAAGAATTGGGATTTCTGTAAACTCATCTTTAGGAGCGATACTCCTAACACCACTACCATAACCTACGTGAATTAGCATATGAGGTCTCCCACTCACAATATTCCTCAATCTCTCCTCTAGTTCCTGTGGAATAGGGATAGGCTCTATGTCAGACATAAGGAGGGTAGCCATAAGCCACACATTCTGTAGTAAATGACCAACCTCTAGGTGAACGTATCTAATCCCCCTATGACCGTACCTAGCTGTAGTCCTCTCATATATGGATGAAATGATCAGTGAACAGGGTACCTTACCCATGAGTTTTTCTAGCTCGGGTACCGCATCGAGGTCAGATACTCGCTCTAGATAGTGCTCTGTCACACTTTCAGCAACGTAGTGGTAGATACCAGGACTTAAACCCTCAACAGCTCGAGCAACCACGTACACCTCCAGTGGATAGGTAGCACCAGCAGAGGGAACTGTTCGAAATCTTATCCCCCATCTCTTCTCTCTAACACCTTGTGCAGCATAGAGTATGTATGAGAGATCGACAAGTCGATACTCCTTCTCGTGAAATGTTTCGGGAAGGTGAATTCCGTGGTATATCTCTTCAGGAACAGGACCAGACTCTAACTGATATGGTTCAAGTGCTACCTTACTCCTTCTGATCACAGTAATCCCCAATACATCACAAGGTAGACACCTTAAACTCTCTTACTGAGAACCCCCTAAGCTGAGCCTACTCACTACAACTCGTTCACTACCACGAATAACTTCTTCGACAATAGCTAGGTAGCTAGCTCTCTCCTTGAGTACCTTACTAAGCTGAGGTATCTTGAGCACGAATACAGGTACCTCAAGTGTTTGCTCATTAACTCGTACAATGAGGTTGCTCGGTATGAATTTCGTAATTACTTCAATCAACTCGTCAATATGATTAGGGTTGGAGGAAATCAATACCTTCCTGATAGTACCTTCATCCGTAACCTCTTCATGGGGCATCGTAGTTACCGTGGACTTCATGTAGAGTCTAGTCCTCAACTGAACACTATCCTTAGCTTCAGCTGTACACAGATGTACGGTAATGTCGAGACCTCTACGGGAAATCTCCTCAATAACTCTGACACCTGTCTCATAGCTCCCTAACACAGCTGTAAGTGAGTTAGCTCTAATCCTGTAACCTAGCTCACGAAGCTTAAGCTCACCAACACCAGTCATCTCTAACTCATTTAGGTTAACGAACGAGGCACCACACTCACGAGCTACACGTACCAGGTCAACATAATGCTGAACCTGACCTGGGATCACAGGGACCTCAATCCCTAACACTGCTCGCGAGGCTTCAGCCTTACGCACAACTTCAAGATATCTCAATGCTCTACGAATCTCATCACAAGAGAGTGAGTGCACTCTAACCTCATCACATAGAGTAACTAGGTGCTTCGCAACTTCAGAATCAATTCCTCTTGCGTGAACGTATATATGTACGTGAAAATCTTCACCAAAGCAATTTCTCAGGTACGTAACTACCTTAGCAACTCGATCAATTACTAGAGATGGCTCACCACCAGTAATACCAACACCATAACTACAACACACCTCACATTCACGAGCAATGCACTCCAACATCTCATCTTCATTACCGAGAGGAACAGGAACATCATTCACAGCAACTACATCAACACCAAACCTAGACTCGTCAATAGGACAGTAAAAGCACTTAACATTACAGAGACCCGTGATGAAGATGACAGACTTCCTACCTCTAAGACATAACCTACACCCAGTAGGTAGGTCATCACCATAGAGGATGGAACCACCAATCAGCTTCCTAATGCATGTCATAGAAATTACCTGCATTAACTAATTCAGCGGCGGCCTTTTTCTTCACCTCTCTGAATGGTCTAGCCTCATCACAAACTCAGTCTCGAGAGTAGAGTTTTTAGGTATTTCCATGTAGCACATACACGATGATGACATAACTCCCCGAGGGAATTCGATGACCTTTGACCCCCTTACTGATCACCTCAAATAGGTACCTGAGGGTGATTTCTTGATCACTGAATTGGTGTACATAGCTAAAATCAATGAAAGACACCTAAAGAGAGGTATTGAGTACCTAGAGCAACACAGGGATAAGGTATGGAGAATTGAGTTAGATTCGCTATATAGATTCCTGAAAAACAGCATTGAGTACTTAAACGTTCTGAGCTTAGCATGTGTAGGGTTGAGTGCTGTACTAATTACCCTAGGTGAGGAAGTTAATAATCATGTAAGTGCTGATACGTCAACACTAGCAAAGCTATGTAGAAAGTTGTTGAAGTACTTTCCAAAGAGTAAAGTTGTGAATACCTTCCTCAAGGAAATAACAGATCTCGACTATAGGAGCTGTAGACCTTACCTATACTCTAGACTTGTATACCAAGCGGGTAGGTGCTTCATTAAGGTTATTGAGCAGTGGTTCAGAACTGGAGTACTAATTCACGTACCTCCTAGACCTTATGAGGTACTATTCTGCTACCTAGTGAACCCCGACCTACTACTCATGAATGGTGAAGAAATTAATAACGTGTTAAGGAAGCTACGGAGAGACAATTTACAAAGTAAGAGTGATGAAGGAAAATCTTATTTAGACACAATGTAGCACCTACCTAGGCGATCACTATGGCTAAGAGAGGAGCTAAGGTTACCGGTGTAGGTTACAAGTTCCACATACCACCAGCAATATTCATAAACTCATTAGTTCCTGTAGCCGATAACAGTGGTGCTAGGTTAGTTAGAGTTATAGGTGTTGTTGGTCAGGGAGCTAAGACTGTTTGGAGGAGAATACCTGGAGCAAGTGTTGGTGATATGGTTGTTGTATCCGTTAGAGAGGGTAAACCTGAGCTACGTAAGCAAATCATGAGAGCCATAGTGATTAGGCAGAGAAAGCCCTATAGAAGACCAACAGGTGAATGGATTTGCTTTGAGGATAATGCTGTTGTCCTCTGTACACCGGAAGGTGATCCAAAGGCATCGGAGATCTTTGGACCTGTAGCTAAGGAAGCTGCTGAGAGGTGGCCTAAGATAGCTAACATAGCGACGATGATAGTGTAACCGTAGCGTATTCTCAAGATGATGAACCTCCTCTCACTTGAGTAGTGATGATCGGTGCGCGTTGCTGATTGAGTGAAGCAAGCTGCTTCCAAGCTGTTGAGTTGCTATAGTTGTCAGTTAGCCCTCGCCTGCTCCTCACAAGCTCGGTGGCTGCGGCACCTTCATCACTCAAGACACTCACTTAGAGGAGTGAGAAAAAATCCTTGCTACGTGAGTGTACTTAGCTTAGTGGTGTGGTGCCTGTTTCAAGTTCTAAGTCATGGTGTGCTTGAAGTAGTATGTGTTCTACCTCGCTCTTCCACTTGGGGAATTCTCGTGGTGATAGTGGGAATCTAAGGTACAGCTCCCTTACCTTACTCATGTAGTCAGCTAGTACCTTGAGCTTCAGTAGTAAGCTAGGTTTCCTGAGTGCTCGTACAATGCTTATTATCCTGCTAACTAGTGTCACGGTAAGTGTACCGGTTGAACTCATACCGTAGACTTCAGCTCCTGTAACCACGCCACTCTTAATCAAGAAGTTTAGCTCCTCATCACTTAGCTTCTGAAGGAATTTCCTGAGCAAATCCAATGACGCTTGCTTGGCACCGTAGTCCTTCATGTACCTAACATTGAGAATCCATAGGACATCTACTGATGGTCTCTCAACAAGAGCCTTCTCTATAGCTTCTGCTGCGTAGTAGGCCGAGAGTAGTGATGGACCTATACCACCGCCGTGAATTGGATTTGCTGTACACGCAGCATCTCCAATAGCTACAAAACCATTCCACACAAATGACCATATTGGTCTCCTAGTAGGTACTATTCCTCCACCACCATGTACTACCCTTCCAGGAAATCTAGGTTCAATATACTTCCTGAATTGGTGAAGTGGATTAGGAGCACCTCTCTTCCACTGAAGACCTAGACCTATGTTAGCTACGTTCTTACCCTTAGGGAAGAACCACCAGTAACCACCAGGAGCAATCACACTACTGAGGTATATCCTTATGGTTGAGGGGTCATCTACTTCCACATCTAGCTCACGTATTTCACGGTATGCTATACAGTAGTCCTCTCTATGAGGTACCTCAGCAACCCACCATTCACGTGGTAGCTTTAACCTAATTGCAGGAATGACACCACTAGCATCAACGAGTACACGACACCTGAACTCACGTCTAGAACCTGTTCTCAGGTCGAGAACCTTAACGCCAACTACTTGGTCACCCTCAATAATCGGCGCATATGCTTGATGCTGATCGAGTAACTTAGCACCCGCTTTCTCAGCTTCCCTCAGAAATCGCTGACCAAGGTAAAGGCGATTTACTGTGAACCCCTCACCCTCAACATCTATAAACGACTTCTCATCTGGTGCATAGACCCTTGACTTAGTTATCTTCATACAGAGTTCAGGACCTGTAGGTTCAGGTATACCTAATCTCTTGAAGTGATGGAGACCAATACCATCACCACAGACCTTATCCCCAATTCTCTCACGTGAAAGCCTCTCAATAATTAGTACGTTGAACCCCTTCTCAGCAACTAACTTACCTAAGTAGCAACCGGAGAGACCAGCACCAACTATGATTACGTCGTATATCTCTTGTGACATTTACTGCACCGCACACAGATACATCACTGATTAAATAAGGATTTCTCTGGTTTGCTAGCTAGTGCCTAGGTGGTTCCAATTTCCTGTACTCTAGACCGTACTTAGTCAGTAGTCTGTATGCTGAAGGAGTTATCGATGGTGCAACGAGAATACCCCTCACATTCTCTACCCCACGTTCGTGCTTAATGTACTCAACATAGCGTTGAAGTTGGTGTGCTGCTTCAGGTCCTGCTGTACTCCTCTTGAACTCTAGCACAACTAGATTACCTCTCGCATCCACACCTACGAGATCTATCTCACCAACTAAGGTCTTTAACTCACGGTGAAGTGGTCTGAACCCCTCCTCTATGAGAGATGGATTTCTAAACACGTACTCAACCATATCCTTCTCAGAACCCCACAGCTTAAACTCACCCGCTACACACCTAGCACCAAGCAGTAGGTACACACAGGGTGACTCAACAACTACAGTCTCTGGTGGGTTCCTACGTATACTCTTGATCACCAATATATTGTTATCAACCGTAGCGTAAAGTGTTGAACCTGGTGGGTTCCATATAGTTGGTTCTCTCTTTCTATTCTCATGGATGAGTAATGTACCATCTGGCTTGGTTATCAGCAACCTATCACCATAGGAGAGTGATGCCCTTGCTCTACCTTCGTAATTCACCTCACATGCTAGAAACAGAACTATCACGTATGTACTCCTGTAGGTATTCAGGAACTTAGCTACAAACTCTAGCTCTGGCTCAGTATACACCTCGTACTTCTTAATCCTCTCAGCACCACCAAGGTACTCAAGTAGGGACAAGTACAATCCCACCTAGTAAAACTCAATCAGTGACTTTAGCTCTTACTCTTCATTTACTTCAGTACCAAGTAGCTCGAGTTAGGTGAGGATTGGAGGAATTGATTTAGCTAGTTACCTGTCGTAGTGTATAGTGAGTTGAGCTACATGAAGATGAAGATACTGCTACTTACACTCACCGCACTTTACCTACTTCTGAGACTAGTACTTGGACCTATTGTCACCTTAGTAATCGCCACTGGGGTAGTAGCGGTATTCTACTATGTGACTAGAGATAGAGCAAATACCTTTCGCATATCATTGCTAGTACCCATACCACTGCTAGAGATGGCATACGCTCTCATACTAGCTGTCGTTGCTATCTTGCTAAATGATGAGTACCTGAGGAAGATATGGAGATGGAGATTCATCGTATTCACAGGATGTGATGGTTCTGGAAAATCTACACACGCTATTGAGACAGCTAAATGGTTAAGGGAGTTAGGTATAGACGCTATTCACATACACTTCTTCAGACACCCACTCACAACCCTACTCTCAAAATTAAAGAGTAAGGTCGTCGAGGTAAGACCAAGTGAAGTAATGACCTATACACCTGAATTCCGTCAACACATTAGGAGACACATATTACCTAGATTAAGACCATTCATTCAGTACGTAGACCTAGTACTCTACATATGTAGTAAGCTCATACTCAACTTCCTTAGAGGTAGATGGGTAATAGCTGATAGGTACTTCTACGACTACTTCATTAGGTTCAAGTGCCTTGGTTACCCTGTACCAAAATTCCTAGAGTACCTATACTACTACGTAGTTCCTAAGCCAAGTCTAGTCATCGTATTCGACGTGCCTCCAGAGGTATCATACGAGAGGAGGAAGGAGCATCCTCTATGGTACTACAAGTTAGCTAGAAGAGAATACCTTAGACTTAGTAAACTTCTTGGAGCTTATGTCCTTGAGACCTTAGATCCCTTCCCTACAGTTCAACGTAGATTATGTAGCTTACTAACCAGTACACTACTCAAGCCCCGTAGAGTAGCTGCTCAGAAATCTCGACAATAGCGGTCATGAACTTTTCTTCACTGAAGCACTTACTACGCTCTATAGCTAGATTGTGATACTTCAACCACAGATCTCTATTGGTTAAGAGCTTGATAATCTGTTCAGACAACTCATCAACATTCCTGAAGTAGAGACCCCACTTACCGTACTCCACAATATCCTCGTAAGGACCACCAGATGCGTGAACAACAGGTACACAACCAGCAGCCATAGCCTCGACAATTGATATACCGAAGTGCTCATTCACCATAGCGTGTACATACACCATAGACCTACCCAGTAAATCAACTACTTCGCGAAATGGAGCATCTACTCTGAACTCAACAAATTTACTGACACCAAGTTTCTCAGCTAGGTGACGAAGTTCAGCTAAGTACCTACGAGAGTCAACAGCTTGTGCCGATCCAATGAGCACCAACCTAGCTTCTGGTACCTCGCTAATCACCTTAGGCAAGGCCTTGATTACTACCTCATACCTCTTCTCACGAGTAAATCTCCCAAGTGAACACACTAGGGGTTCTCTATCAGTACGTGAGCTAGCTCTCGAGAAGTCATCTATGGGAACAGGTGGGTAAAGTACCTTAGCATCAATACCCCAAATCTGCTTTATGACCTTCTTACTGAAGTTCGAATTGCAGAGCACCACCTCATTTCTTGGTTTCCACTTCTTGAGTAGGTATAGGTACGGTTTCACGTAGATGTTTAGAGGGAATCTCCGATACCTTGGACTCTCGTGTATAGCAACTATTGTTGGGTAGTGACAGTACAGTATGTACTTACCTGGCATGGATATGGGTACCATGTCGCCATGAACATTAATCACTAGGTCAACAAGGCCTTTCTTAAGAAGGTTTCTCGCTGTTATGAGAACAGGAATCCTCTGATATAGTGAGAACTTCTTCACTCTGCTCAAGAGACCGTAGAGAGGTTTGATATGTCTATCAACTTCAATACTCCTACCGTACGCTACCTGAATAGACCTATTTACCTCATCGATAGACCTATCGTTACTGATTAACCATACTTCATGACCTGCCTTCTTGAGTGCATTTATTGTTGCTACAGCTAGGAACTCACCTCCACCACGTGCCTGCAATCTATGGTGTACAACAGCTACCCTACCCATGGTCAATACCTCAGCGAGACTACCTCACATCACCAGATCGGTTACACCCCTAGCTCATCACCTAGATCAAGGAATTAGAATTAGAGAGCCCAGTAATAAAAACTCACAAACTTAGCTAGACCCCTTTTCCTTCTAAAAGCTTTATGTAGTTCTCAAGCCTAACAACAATATCCTCTCCACCCATCCGATAGAGCACAGCTATACGATGCAACAACAGTATTGAACAAGTCTATAGCTACGTAGTGAAGACAGGTGAATTCTCATCAGCATCGTAAGTGATCCCTCAATAATACATTTTCCATGCGTGGCAAGCTCTACATACACTACACCTAGCTGAGAAGAGCTTAGCTTCAACCGTTAAACGTTTCCACCAAGTAACATCTATGTCTTACTGGTGATAGGCTATGGACGTACTCGTAGTAGGTGCAAGTCCTAGACCTGGAGGGAATACAGATCTCGTATGTGAATACCTTACGAAGAGGTTTAGCGAACTAGGTCTGAACCCTGTTACAGTTATGTTGAGGAGCTTCAGGATACAGCCATGTAGGGGATGTAGAGAGTGTTTGAGGAAGGAGTTCTGTATCATTGAGGACGATATGAGGATCCTCGTAGATTACCTCCTTCGCACTAAAGCGATAGTCATAGCTACTCCAGTGTACTTCAATAGCGTACCCTCTATCCTTAAAGCGTTCATCGATAGGACATGGTGTTTGAGAGGGAGGCTGAGGAATAAGGTAGGTGGTGTCGTTGCTATAGGTAGAAGGTATGGACATGAACAAGCTGTGAACACCGTAATCTCATTCTTCCTAAAGCACGAGATGATAGTTGGTTTCAGAGGGGTCTGCCTATACGCATTTGAGAGTGGAGAGGTCCTAAATGATGTTGAGGGTATGAGAGATCTCGAGAAGCTTGCTAGGCGTATCCACGAGCTTCTGAAGATTCTCGAGCTAGGTACCTCCAGAGCAAGTGAAGTTTCCTAAGATAGTTGTCGCATCTACAGCTAATGAATTAGACATCATCTAGTACCGATACGATCTAGTTAGGTATGACCGTACTAACCATTTTAGATTGATAATTGATCGCTGTACAGGTACAGTACCTGTGGGGGCTCGCTAGTTCTCGCATTTGGTCATCTCTTTCAACGAACTTAGCAGGTACTTATGTAATTGAGGAACCTCTCATAACCTAGAGCAAAGAGCTTAGGTAGTATACCTGGATCACCACTGTATATCAACTTCCCACCAATTAGTACGTGAACAACATCGATTTTCCTGAGATACTTGAGTATGGTACCTGTATGAGTTACGAGGAGGATGCTAGCTCCTCTATCAACTAAGTCGTTTATTAGAGAACCTACGAGAACAATACTATCGATATCGACTCCGCTATCTGGTTCATCAAGAAGAGCTAACTTAGGTCTCTGACTGAGCACCGTCAATAACTCAACTCTCTTAATCTCACCACCACTAAAGCCCCTGAAGAGCTCTCTATCAATTAAGTGCTCTATATTAAGCTTCCTGCAGTAGTCAATGAACTCCTTGAAATTACCACCGTACTTCTCAATTAATTTAGTGAAGAAGTAGCTTGTTCGTATACTTAGCTTTGGAGGATTCTGATGGGATAGAGCAATACCGAGCTTAGCTCTCTCATAGGGTTTTAGATTGAGGAGATTTACATCCTCAAAGTACATTTCCCCTTCAACAACATCATAATCAGGTAAACCCATGATAGCCTTCAGAAGAGTTGACTTACCTGCACCGTTAGGACCAAGCAGTACGTGAACTTCCCTTCTACCAATCTCCATGTTAATCTCCTTGAGTACTACCCTACCTGCCACACTAACGGTTACTCTACGTAGCTCAAGTAACAAGGTAATCACCTACCTACATCACAGCCAGTACAGATAACCTCTCTTAAACCACAGGTAGTGCACTCCTGACTACAGATAGGTGCTTCCTTTAGTGCACCCAACCTAATTGGTAGGAATATCGGTACTGCTGTATCAACTAGAGTAACCTCTATATCATCAATATCAGGAATTGTTCGAATTCTCTTCTCGATAAATGCTCTGAGCTTGCTCTCATTCCTGTACACGAAGAGAAGAAGTACGTTGTACTTGCCACCAACGAGTTGAAAGAGGTAAACAACGTGATGACACTGGCAGAGATTACGTAGCTTACTCATGTTCTTCTCAAGATTTCTCACAGAGAGACCTACAAGAGCTAGCTTGAGGTCTAGCTTCTTGTAGTTGAGAAGTGCTGTTACCTTTATGAGGTTCTCCTTAACTAACTTAATTAACCTGGATCTAACGCTTGAGTGTCTAAGGCCAACTCTACGACCAAGGTCAACAAGGCTCAGTCTACCATCTTTTTGGAGTTCGGAGATTAGTGCTTCATCGATGTCATCTAGCACTAGCTTTCTGTGCATGATTTCTCACTCACGTCTTACTCAACAATTTGTAGAAAACTTATAAAGTTTCCCCTACATTTTTACGAGAGGTGCTGGGTATGAGTATTAGGGAGGTAAGTGAGTTAGCTGTAACTAGACACATACTGAAGTCAGCTCTAGAGCTTCTTTATGAGTGTAGTGATGTTGACGTTGTTATAGTTGGTGCAGGACCTTCAGGATTGACCGCTGCTAGGTACCTAGCTAAGGCTGGTCTAAAGACTGTAGTGTTTGAGAGGAGATTAAGCTTTGGCGGTGGTATTGGTGGGGGAGGTATGCTGTTCCCAAGGATCGTTGTTGAGTCACCTGCTGACAGCATCTTGAGAGAGATTGGGTGTAGATTGAGTGAGGTTGAGGATGGAGTTTACGTAGTTGATCCAGCTGAGATGATCGCTAAGCTAGCTGCTTCAGCTATAGATGCAGGAGCTAGGATCATACTCGGTGTATCTGTTGAGGATCTCGTGTATAGGGAGGAGGGCGATGAGATTAAGGTGTGTGGTGTTGTTGCCCAGTGGTCTGCTGTACAGCTATCAGGTCTTCATGTAGATCCAATTGGTATAGTATCAAGTGCTGTCGTAGATGCTACTGGTCACGATGCTGAGGTAATTGCTATAGCGAAGAAGAAGTTACCAAAGCTAAGGCTAGAGTTAAAAGGCTTTTCATCAATGAATGTACCTGTTGCTGAGAAGCTCGTTGTAGAGTACACTGGTAGAGTGTGTCCTGGTCTCTACGTAACTGGTATGGCTGTTGCGACGCTATATGGCTTACCTAGGATGGGGCCGATATTCGGTGGTATGCTGCTATCAGGTAGGAAGGTAGCTGAGGTAATTATAGAGGATCTACAGAGTAGGAAGTGATTTGAAAAATACCTAAGTTCGTGGATGGTGTTTTTCTGTGACTCTTAGGTTCGATACTGTTTTAGTGAGATTTGGTGAAATTGCAGTTAAGTCACCTGTAGTTAGGAGGAGGATGGAAGATAAGCTAATTGACAACCTACTGCATATGCTCAAGAGGTGTGGTATTGGGAGTACTGTCCTAGATCGTGAGTGGGGGAGAATTATCATCTATACACCTCATGTAGATGATGTTTGTAGGGTTGCATGTAGATGTTTTGGTGTGACTTCGGTTAGTCCCGCTGTGAGAACTGATCTGTCTCTAGATAGCATACGTGATACCGTCATCAAGTTAGCTCAGACAGTTTTAGCTCCTGGTATGAGATTTGCTATTGAGGTGAATAGAGCTAATAAGAGGTTTCCGTACACTAGTCTTGAGTTGAAGAAGATCTTGGGTAGTGATGTACTCAGCTACGTTAAGGGTCTTAAGGTTGATCTAGAGAGACCTGATGTCACGATTTATGTCGAGATCAGGGATAGGTATGCCTATGTATTTAAGGACTTCCATGAGGGGCCCGGTGGTTTACCGTATGGTGTTGAGGGTAGGGTTGTGTCATTGATTTCAGGTGGTGTCGATAGTGCAGTTGCAACGTGGTTAGTCATGAAGAGAGGTTGTGAGGTTATACCTATCTACTGTGATCTCACTCCATACACTAGTGAAGAAGCTAGAGAGCGAGCGAGGAGAGTGCTTCAGTGGTTGCGTGAATGGGTTCCTCAAGATAGGTGGAGACTCTACGTAGTTCCTCTGGGTAGAGCACATGAGAAAGTACCGAATGCAGGTAGGTACAGGTGCTTACTGTGTAAGGTACTCATGTATAGAGTAGCTGAGGAAGTAGCTAGACGTGAGAGAGCTAAAGCTATCGTTACCGGAGAGAGCATTGGTCAAGTAGCTTCACAAACCCTCGATAACCTTTACTTCCTATCTACAAGTATACGAATGCCAGTTATAAGACCTGTAGTGGCTATGGATAAGAATGAGATTGGCGCACTGGCACGTAGGATTGGTGTCTACGATATAGCCGCTAGGGATGTGATTGCTTGTAAGCTTGTTCCTAAGTACCCCATTACACACGCTAAGGAGAAGGATCGTAAAGTACTTGAGGACTTTGGTATTGAGAACTTGGTTGAGCTTCTCGTACGAGAGATGGAGGTTACTGAGCTGTAATCAGTCTGGTAAGTTCTCTTCACTTACCTCATCTGTTGACCCTCTTCTCATCACTGAGAGAACCTAGCTACTACGCTCTTTAAGTTTAGCGTAGAGAACGCCACGAAGCTTCTCAATATCGTACCGTAGAATCCTACTCATATCCCTTAGACTAAGAGCTGCTGGTGAGAGTAGTATGTCGAGTACAGTACTTCTTAAAAGTGATATCGCACTTACCCCACGTCTCTTAGCTAGTACGTAACCTGAGTAGTAGCCATCTATGGGTCGATAGTACTGTGTAAAGTGGTAGCAATATGGGTCACGAACCTTCAACCAGAGGAAGCCTCTCGACTCAACCCAGCACCTAATGTACTCATCCTCATATACGTGGAGATAGCTCGGAATAGAGATACCCTCAACAGCAACCTTCCTAATCAGGGTATCCCCTGTAAACGCCCTCTTACCCTCTACCAACTCACTACGGAAAATACCTCTGAACCTAGACCTAGCAACAGCAAATCTATACTCACCACTCGAAACGATGTGTAGTGGATAACCCTCAACAGCACCAACACGAGAATTAGAGAAGTAGCGAAAAGCTCTACGAAACCAATCCCTACACAACACCACATCGCAGTCAAGAAAAAGAACGTACTCACAATCACACAACCTTAGACCCAAGCACCTAGCTGTAGCCCTAGTACCGTAGTCATAGACAACCTCAACCCTAGGGTACCTAGATACGAACTCAACAGTACCATCAGTAGATCCACCATCAACAACAATTAACCTATGAACAGGAACATTTAGGTACAGAGAACGTAAACAAAGCTTCAGAATACGCTCACCAACACTAGATAGAGAATTCTTCGTAAGCAAAACAACATCAACCATCACACAACACATACACCAAAAACCTAATTACCACACAGTATTAAGACTAAGGTAAATCGAGACCATGGACACGAGGAGTAAGCTCAAGCACCTACTCGAGAAAGCTCATGAAGTACGAGATCCAGCTATAAGAGACGTAGTCATAAGCATACTAACAAACCCGAGAATAACATTCTGCAACGTACAACCAAAGATAACACTCGAGGAATCACCAGCAGCACCAAGAAAACACCACGCATACCCTGGTGGACTAATCGACCACACACTAAGCGTAGTCCTAATCAGCGAATCCATAGCGAAGATATACCGCAATGTGTACTCAATAAGTGTTGACCTAGACCTAACAATAGCAACAGCAATACTACACGACATCTTCAAGTACTACCAATATGAGAGAGACCCAGTCACAGGTGGTTACAGACCAAGAGATGACTGGTACCTAAGCCATGAATTCACCATAATTGCTGAACTAGCACACAGAGGTGCACCAGAGAGATTAGTTAGGTGTCTAGCTGAAGTACACGGTACAGTACCCTTCACAATGATTGAATCAGAGATAGTTCACCTAGCTGACAGCATAGATGCAAACTTCATGTCAAGCATACAGGATAAGCTATGGAACGTCTGTCGAGACATAGAGGTAGAGACAGATGGTAGGTACCTAGCCACAAAGACATTCTTCAAGGTACTGAACGAAGTACCTATAGCTAAGCTACTTGAGGTACTAACAACTGAGGGGAAGGAAGCTATGAGAAAGTTCATTAAGAAAACCCTAGGAATTGAGTAAAGGTATTAAACACGGCAGCTAGACACCAAGTAGAGATCCCTGAGAGGGGCATTGTTCCCAGCGATGAGGGGATCTCCGTCGGGCGCGTTAACAACTCCCACCTTCAGACCCCTCAACAGACTTAACGAATAACCTAACATGCTCCTCCAAAACTCGCTCGTAATATGGCTTTAGGCAGTACCTCTCATTCAAACCACGACCAGTGACATATGCTAGGTACCTACAACCACCTTCACAAATCCACTTAAACCTACAGTCTTCACAAGCCTTAACTTCAACTCTGGGAAGACACCAATAACCACTAATCCTACCCAAGCACATAGCTTCAATACCAAGGAATCCAGGACATGGATAGACACTACCTCTCTCATCAATAGCCGCACCTGAACCAAATGTACAACCACCACCTGCAGGTGGAGGCTGAATACGAAAACCAAGATCAACAGCGCATCTCAGTAGCTTTAGGAAGTGAGTACACCACTCATCAAGCGATAACGCTTGAGAGTACGTGGAAGTAGCTTGAGGAGGATATACCGGGGAGAAACCAATGTAGTTGATCTTCCTGTAAACACCCAGATCTCTTAGGTAGTGAAGTAGCTCAGGTACACGATCTACATTCCCTCTATCGACATTAACCCTAATGCATCCCCTCAATCCATGATCAAGAGCAGACAAGAGACCACTAATAACATCACAAAAACTCCCCCTACCATCGACATACGGTCTCCTAACATCGTGTACCAAACCAACACCATCAATAGTTACCTGAACAAAATCAATAAACTCACGAGCAGTACTAGAGAACCCACTAAGTAGAGTACCATTGGTAACTAAACACTCAACACACTCAACACCTAATCTAGAGCACAATTTCCTAACTTCACGACCAAGGTAAGTAATGACACCAGGATTTAAAAGAGGTTCACCACCATAGTGAACAAAGACTAACCTCTCATAACCACCTCCAGAGAGCACACTGGACAACCAATCAAGTACCTTAGAAGCAACATCAAGAGACATATCAACACCAGACCTAAAAGACTCATAGCAGTACACACACCTCAAATTACATCGCGAAGTAACAGAAACAAACACAGAGAACTCACGAACACCTCTAGGCGGTGAGGAAGAGAAATCAGAAACAACAAAACCACCATCAATCAACATCCTCAGATCGCTATCATCAGGAGAAACCTCATCACAAAGGACCTTCTCAAGAAAATCCCCCTCAACAAGAGCATAATCACCACTCAACATATTATAGATGATGACCATGGATGAAGAAAGAGAAGTAGTTAAACACCAAGGAGCGACATGCATCACGCAGTCACCCTAGCTTATACCCAGACTATTGTGCAGAATATGTTTGCACAGGACCTGTACTTCTTCACCTTACGAACCCTCACCTTCATGTACTACACCCACTAAGACACTAGATCACTCAATTGAAACAGGATCACAGGTAGGGACATAGAGCAAATGGATGCGAATATAATGTAAGTATAGTATTTAGGAATATTCAGAAAAAGTTATTAACTTAAAGGCTAACTTTGTTAACTTGGAGGTTAACTGGGGATTCGTATGGTTTCGAGGTCTCGAATACCTATTGATTTCAACAAGGTACTAGTATCAATACGTGGTACAGGCTCATTTACACCAGAACACAAAACACCGTTTAGGCATGACTTCACTCTGGGAACTAAGAAGGCAATAATTGCGCTCCTGGCTCTCTATGGGCCATTAACCTTAAGGGAGATAGCTGATACACTTAACCTCACACCACCTACCGTGTACAAGCACCTCAAGGTGTTGAAGGAACATGGTGTTGTAAGAGAATTAGTAACACAGCTCAGTAGCTTTAGAGTTGAGAAAAAGTACGATTTAGCAATACCATTCATAACGAGCGATGAAGTGAAGATGATCGAGCTAGAACTTGAGGAAGAGATTAGTAAATTTGTTGAAATGACACAGAACGTATACGATCACATTAAGGAGAAAGCCAAGGTTCTACTCCCTAGACTAAGGTGCTACGGTAGAGGGGGCATTAGATTAGAAGACCTCGAATTCGTAGTTGAACACCAAGTATTTTCAATACTTGGCTACCGTCTGCTAGGTGTCAAATATGAAAGCACTATACCATGGTGGAGAGCATACGTCGTTATTGGAGGTGTTGAGGGTTTATGAGGCAGAGGCGTGATTCCTTAGTTATAATGGCTAAGGTAGTTGAGGCGGCTGCTGTTCTCGATAAGCCAACGATTACTCGAATTCAGTACTATGTTGGTTTACCATTTTCGAGGACTAGAGAGTACGTGAATTACCTGCTGAAGCTAGGTCTTCTTAGGGAGATTGATAGTGGTAGACTTAGGATCTTTAGACCTACTGAACGTGGTCTTGCTTTCCTAAGTGAGTTCAGGAAGTTAGTGAAGATGCTTGGTATTGGTGAGTACCTTGGAGAGTAATCTTAGGTGTGTGACCCTGTTCTTCAGTAGCTTCTCTGATGTACGTACCTTCATCATTAACTTGCTCACTAGTGTGTCTGAACTACCTTACCTCTGTATTGAAAAGGAGAGGAACTACTACATCGTCTCTGTACTCTCACATCCAGATGCTGTTGAGAGGTCCTTGAGGGGTTGCTATAGGTACCTATCTGGTAGGAGAGTTACTAGGTCTCGAGTCATTAGATTTCCTGCTAAGGTACTGATTAATGCTTTTCATAGGTTGAGGAGGAGAGCGGGTACTGGAGCAGATGCTATTCTGTACTACATAGGTCTTGAGTACGGTATCTCTCTCGGTGAGTACCTTAGGAAAAAGGTATCGTTAGTACTTGGTAGGATACAGGATGTAGTTTCTCTCTGTCTGAAGTACCTTAGTGCACAGGGTTTTGGTTCAATGGATATCACTCTTAGTGATCGTGAGGTCATAATTAGGTTCACTGGTGCAAATGGTGTCCTTACTCACTTTGTTCGTGGGTTTATTACAGGTATATCACTTCAACTACTTGGAAGAGAACCTACGAGATCACATGTTGTGATGAGGGATGTACCTACGATAATTGTTAGCTGGGCGTAGTGGTAGAATGTATGAACTAAAGTACTTAGGTACCCGCTACTCTCTAAAGTTATCGGTGGTGTAGTTGAGGCATGAGGTATTAGTCGGTATCATCTGCATCATTCTATTGATTGCTCTCGTACCTACGCTAGTAATGACCTATCTATACTTCACAAACATCCTCAATTTAAACGCCATAATCCTGCTATCAACCTTTCTATGGCTTATCTCTGGTGTAATGAGCTATCTGATGTACAGATCCCAAAAAGGACCTACGAAGTTTGGCCCTGAAGCCATGATTGGTAAGATCGGTAGAGCAATTACAGATCTCTCTCCTGAAGGTTTAGTGTCCATTGAGGGTGTTCTATGGAGAGCGATATCTATAAGTGGTCTCATTAAGGAGGGTACAGAGATCGTTGTTACAGGTGTATCCGGTAATAAGTTGCTTGTTAAGGTTAGGGGATGATTGACGAACTTGAGACCGATTGAGTGAGGATGACTCCAGGCTCTGACCCCCGTACCATTAGATAGTCAGGTGGAGGGGCATTGTTTAAGTACTCCTAAGTACATAGGTTACTTCCAGTAGAGGTGATTACGTGAGTTCTGGAAGTGAGAAGGAGAAACCAGCAGAGGCGTACATCGTATTTACTTGCCCGTATTGTGGTAGAACGGTGTCCATTGAGAATATACAGATCGTAATTCACGTCCATGTACAAGTACCTCAGCAGGTACAACCTGAAGTTACTGCTACAGCAAAACCTACTGAAACTCCTCAGGCAGTGAAGCAAAAGCTTGTTGATTCGAAGAAGGTCGTGTTCCGTAGCTTAGAGAGGAGGTTTGGTAGTGATAGAGCTGCTAGCTTACTCACTGTTCTAAGTTTTAGGGATGAGGGTAGTACGTATAGGGTTGAGATAACTAGTTCACTAGATCCTGAGTACTATAAGTACATCGCGTGGTTACTAACCAAGAAGTTGGGTGGAGAGAAGCTAGATGATAGAGGACGTGTATTCAGGATACCGAAGCAAGTACCTGTACCAACATCGAGGAGTAAGTCAGGAACTTAATTAGGGTCTAGTCAACTGTACCTACTCTAGGTGATGAACCTACGGCCCTTGATTGGTGATGAGTGAGCTGTTAGCTGACTTAGCTAGGTAGACCTTGATTATAATAACAAGCTTTATTACGTAGTGCTACGGTGTTACTACTGAGGTTGCACTCATGTCGAAGAGGAGGGAAGAGATTGAGAGGAGACTAGGTATTCCCGAGGAGGAGAAGGAGAGAGCTGTTGAAGCAGGTATCACGAGATCCATACTAACTGTGACTGAAGATGGTAGGAAGATCTTGAGAATTAGGTGGGTAACGGGTAAGACCTCAGCTGGTAGGTTCTTCGGTAGGTATGGTAGAGAGGGTAGACCAGACTTCTTCAGATTGCTCTTCGGTGCTATAGCTGGTAGCTTGAGAGAGCATTTCGGTCCTGAAGAGAGTGAGAAGATATTCTCTGAGCTAAGGGATAAGCCAGAGTACAAGACCTCAGTTAGACAGGTATTTGATGAGATGAAGAGCTGGTTCTTCAACGAGATAGTACCTAAGTACAAGATTGAGCCAGGTGACATATTCGTCATAGTGACAGACCTAGAGCTGGATCTCACAACAGGTAAGTTAACGTGGTTTAGAGATAGGAGCGAGGTAATTTACTGGATTAGAAGTGATAAGCTACAGGAAGTTCTCGAAGAGTTGAAGAAAGGCGCTGCACCACCTACAGAAGTAGGGGAGCTACGTAGGAAGGTAGAGGAGCTAAGTACTAGAGTTAGGGAGCTTGAAGCAGAGAACAGCGAGTTGAAGAGGAAGATTGAGGAGTTGATGAGAGAGAACTCTGAGCTTCGAAGTCAATTAGCCGACTACATAGCTAGAGGTGCAGAAGCAAGTGAGCTAAAGACGAAGATGGATGAATTGAGTAAGCAACTTGAAGAAGCTAGATCAGAAGCAGAGAGATTGAGAGAGGAGCTGAAGAAAGTAACAGAGGAAAGAGATGAACTTAGGAGAAGAGTTGAGGAATTAACTAAGGAAAATGACTCACTTAAAAATGAGCTGGATAAGTTGAGGAGCTACGTCTCTAAGCTAGAGAAGAGTCTAGGAGAGCTGAAGAAGGTACTGGAGGAGGTTAAGTAAAAACCCCTTATTTTTCCTCGAAAATAGCTCGGAATTAATCAATTGATATTGCCCGAGCTTCTTCACCTATCTGAATATCCCATGTATTTCATCCAGGTATACTCGAGAGAGATCATAGCTCAGAGCTTTTGCCGTTCATCAGAGATCAGCCCACTGGCCTCCTCCTCATCGCTACCAGTAGTTGAGAGTCAGCATCTGCTATCCTCTTCACCTATCCGAGATCACCTCCTACATCATCCAGGAGTAGAGTCCGTTAATACAACTTAAAAACTTACCTAAGTACCTTAGAGCTTGAGGTACCTCCATGCGCTCTACGGAGGTGAGTACGTGAGAAAGCTCCTGAAGTACCTTCCTCAAGTCATTAAAGTTCGTGACATGTACATTGCTGAGGAAAATGCTAGAGCACTTGGGATATCCAGTCTACAGATGATGGAGGTAGCTGGTAGGTCTGTAGCTGATGTAGTTACTAAGTACGTTGGGTGTGGAAAGAGGGTAGTTGTTGTGTGCGGCTTAGGTAATAATGGTGGTGATGGGTTTGTAGCTGCAAGGTACCTCAGCTGTAGAGGGTATGATGTCTCAGTTGCTCTTCTTGGAGATCCAAAGGACATAAGGACTGACGAAGCTAGGAGAAATTGGTCTACTCTCCAGCTAATGAACTGTATCGAAAAGGTAGTTATCAAGGAGGTGGATGATCTACAGGTGCTGAGGTCTCTCCTGATGAGTACTGACTGCGTGGTAGATGCTATTCTCGGTATAGGTGTGAGAGGTACTGTACGTGGTATCTACGCTAAATGCATTGAGTTAATCAATAGCATTCGAGAGGAGAGGAAGATACCTATCGTATCTGTTGATGTACCTAGTGGATTAAGTGCAGATACAGGTGAAGTACTTGGACAAGCTATCAAAGCTACTGTAACCGTTACCTTTCACAAGGTTAAGGAAGGTCTACTGAAAGCTAAGGAGTACAGTGGTGACGTGATTGTAGTTGACATAGGTATACCACCGGAAGCTGAATTACTCGTAGGTCCCGGTGATGCGAGGTATACACTACCGAAGTGGAGTCCTTATGTAAAGAAGGGTGATAGAGGAAGGGTACTGGTTATTGGTGGTTCAGTTGAGTACAGTGGTGCACCAGCGCTAACAGCTCTAGCAGCATTAAGTGCTGGAGTCGACTTAGTCATAGTAGCTACACCATCAACCGTAGCAAGTGTTGTGAGGTCTTACTCACCAAATCTCATAGTTAAAGCACTACCCGGTGACTACGTATCACCAAGACACATACCCACACTTCTAGAGCTAGTAAACAGGGCTGATGTGGTAGCTATAGGTCCAGGACTAACTACGGTGGATGATGTACGCGATGCGGTTACAGAACTGATGAAGTACTTAAAGGAATCGGGAAAAAGTGTGGTTATCGATGCAGATGGCATTAAAGTGCTTAGAGAAAGACATGATCTACTCTATGAAAAAGCTGTGGTGACCCCACATGCTGGAGAATTCCGAATACTTACAGGTCAAGAACTACCTCCACCAGATAAGCTAGAGGAGAGATGTGAAGTAGCTATTGAGTGGGCAAGAAAGCTAGGATGTACGCTACTCATCAAGGGACCACAGGACATAGTCACAGACGGTAAGGTATTGAAGATAAACGCAACGGGTAATCAAGCAATGGCAGTTGGTGGTACAGGTGACGTACTTACAGGTCTAGTAGCAGCACTCCTGTGCTGGAGTACACCAGTAAGAGCTGCAGCGGTTGCGGCGTTTATAAATGGACTTGCAGGTGACTTAGCAGTTAGAGAGATGGGAGGTAGGATAACTGCAACAGATCTACTGAAGTACATTCCGAGAGTATTCAGATTGTTTGAGGTACCTAGCACAAGTAGCTATGGAACAGTAGTAATTGAGTACCTAGAGAGAAGACAGAGCTAGTTCTATTGTGGTAACGAGAAAGGTATAAGTATTGGGGTATGGAAACGGTTAGGCAAGGATGATGACTGTCTCACGAACGATTGATGAAGAGGCCAACACCGGCTGATGCATGTGAGGTATCGACTATGGGAAAGATGGAGAAAGTACCAACGGGAATTCCCGGATTTGATGAAGCTATTGGTGGAGGATTTACACCGGGAACAGTAGTTCTCGTAGCGGGTAATCCAGGTTCTGGAAAGACTACGTTTGCAGCTAAGTTCGTGTATGAAGGTGCGAAGAGATTTGGTGAGCCAGGAGTGTACATCAGTCTCCATGAGCCAAGAGAAGAGTTCTACATGTACATGAAGGATCTAGGAATGGACTTCAGAGAGCTAGAGGAGAGAAGAGTGTTTAAGTACATAGAGCTACTACCACCACTGGGTACTGAATCAATTGATGTTCTAGCTGATAAACTAGTTAAAGCAGTTGTATCTCTCAATGCGAAGAGAGTTGTCATAGATTCGATAACACCATTCATTAGGGAATTAGGTGAGGCAAAAGCAAGAACACTGATAAGGAATGTACTTAAGACGATATCGAAGGGTTTAGGTGCTGTAACACTGCTAATAGCTGAGCTACCCTATGGAGCACAGGTCATAGGTCTTGGAATAGAGGAATTCATGGTTGATGCCGTAGTAGTACTATACCAGAGAAGAGGTAAAGCTTGGACAATACCAGTAAGGTACTTGGAGATTAGGAAGATGAGAGGTAGACCAGTAGAGCAAGTTGTGTATCAATTCGTAATTGGACCACCTGAAGGATTTACTGTACTCAATCCAGTACCTCTTGAAGTTAGAGCAAACGTAGATTATAGGGAATTGCTTAAAACGTACATAAGCGAGCTAGATGAAGTCCTCGGTGGTGGACTCTACAGGGGCTCTGTAACACTACTTCAGGGACATGTAGGGACAGGAAAGACATTACTATCACTAATAATAGCTGCTGAAAACGCAATGAGGGGAAAGAAGGTACTGTACATAAGTTTTGAAGAACCTACTGAACAACTTCAGCAAACACTAGAAACCCTATCGTACCCAGTAGACAAGCTAAGACCATACCTACAGATACTGTTCGTAGATCCTAAGTCCATAACACCAAGTGCTATAGTGAGTAAGTTCGTTAGAAGAGATACACTACCTGACCTAGTGATATTCGACGGTATATCATCCATAAGGAGAGTAATAGGTAGAGAACTGTACGTACACACAATACGTGACCTATGTAAGATACTGAAGGCCTACGGAATAACCACGATATTTACAACAGATGAGAAACCAGGTAAGGACCCAGCAGTATCAGCAATAGCTGATAACATCATATGGTTGAGATTTAGAAAAGTGAAGAGAGGACTAGTAAGAACATTGATGGTATTGAAGAACAAGCTAAGGTGGTCCGACCCCATTGAGTATCTATTATATTTCAGTGATAGAAAACTACACTTGAGGAAGCTCGAGGTATGAAAATCAACAACACAGCACTCCGTGAGCTAATTGAGAAGTTGAAGAAGTACCTACAACCTCTAGGGTATGAAATTAGGTGTAGAGCACCTATTAGAGGACTATCCGGTAGTGACTTCATATGTGATGTAGCTATATGTAGGAGAGGTAGTAGGATAATAGCTCTACTCTTTAAAGATAGTGTTAGCTCTAGTGACGTATTTAACATACTTGCAGCTAGAATGGATACGGAAAGTGAGTATATAGTTGTTGCGAATAGTGTTGAGGAAGAGGCGAGAGAACTACTAACTAGACTAGGCATTAATGTTATTCAGGGGTGTAGTGTAGAAGCTGTAGTTAGTGAAGTAGTTAAGTACCTTCAATGTAGGGAAGATAAGTGAGTACGTAGATGTAGGTACGTAGTGATCGAGTACTCACTCAATGAAACATGACCCAACTTTATTTACTTGGACAGGTAACTAACAGAATTAGGTACCTAACAGAATACGGAGTTTAAAACATGAGGTGATCCGAATGAAAGCTGTTGTACTCTGTGGTGGTTATGGAAAGAGATTGAGACCTCTAACCCTTGAGAGACCAAAACCACTAATCCCAATAAGTGGTAAGCCCATTCTAGTACATCAGTTTGAGTGGTTGAAGAGCTATGGTATTAACTGTATAATACTATGCGTTGGGTACCTTAAGGAGAAGATAATTGAGGAAATTGGTAATGGTGAGAAGTACGGTATAAAGGTAGCTTACGTAGTTGAGCCAGAGCCTCTAGGTACAGGTGGTGCACTTAAGAACGCAGAACACCTACTGAAGAATGAAGATTCATTCCTAGTACTTAACGGAGATATCATCACAAACCTCGATCCAAGACTATTGGTCGAAGCAATAAAGGAAAGTGATGCTATAGGAGCTATAGCAGCAGTACCTCTTAGATCTCCATACGGTATACTGGACATAGATGAAGCGGGATTCATAATTAAATTCAGAGAGAAGCCAGAGCTAGTGAACTACTGGATAAATGCTGGTGTCTACTGCTTCAAGCCAGAGATCTTCGAGTATCTACCAGCTAGAGGCGATATAGAGGTAACTGCATTCCCAAAGCTAGCTGAGGAGAAGAAACTCAAAGCAGTTAAGTACAGGAACGTCATGTGGAAGTCAATAGATACGGTTAAGGACATAGAGGAAGCTGAGAAGCTACTTAGGTCCATGAGGAAGTGAAGACAAGAGATCTAAGAGTTATTAGAGTATTTGATCCATGGAAGAGTCCACTATGTACCTGCCCACCTAAGTACAGTCTACAACCCTACACACGCTGTAGTCACCAATGCCTATACTGCTACGCAACCTCATACATTGGGAGAGGTAGAAGCACACCAAAGAAGAACTTACTGAGAAACCTACTACACGACCTAAAGTACATAGACAAGAAGTACCACATAAATCTCTCAACAAGTAGCGATCCCTACCCACCTGAAGAACTTGAATACAAATTAACGAGAGAGGTACTTAGGATGCTGATCAATGCAGGGTGTAGGGTACTGATAACGACGAAGAGTAGCTTAGTCACGAGAGATCTCGAGGTAATAGCTAGAGGTAGAGTGGCAGTCATGATAACCGTGACAACACTAGATAGTAACCTAGCTAGAGTACTAGAGCCAGGAGCGCCATCACCAGGAGAGAGACTACATGCTATTGAGGAATTAGCGAAACGAGGTATACCGGTAGGTGTTAGGATAGATCCAATAATACCGTACCTAAACGATGAACCAGATGAACTACGTGAATTAGTGAAGACAGTAATTGACCTAGGTGCAAGACACGTAGTAACCTCAACCTACAAGGCAAAACCAGATAACCTAGCTAGAATGTGTCAAGCATACCCAGACCTAGCACAGAGATGGAAGAGACTATACGTAGAGGGAGGTTCCTGGATACACGGTTACTGGTACCTAAGTCCTGAATTAAGGAAGAAACTCCTAAAACCTGTAGTTGAGGTAGCTAGCGCCAGAGGAATTACCTATGCTGTGTGTAGAGAGGGACTAACATCAGAAACCTACTTCAAAGCACCTACCTGCGATGGCTCACACCTAATACCTTGATCAGCTCGGAATTGACACATCACTGAAATCAGCTAAGCGCCGAATCATCACAATACTTAAACCTAAACCACTCGTGAATCACTACACGTGAAACCACGAGTAATTAAGGTTGCTGCAGGTATACTGAGTGACGAAGTACTTAGGGAAGTAGCTCAAGTAGTTAAGTCAGGTGGATTAATCATATACCCAACAGATACAGTGTATGGACTGGGTGCAGATCCACTAAATGAACAGGCAATAAGAAGAGTATACGCAGTCAAGAGAAGAGAACAGAAACCACTACCAGTACTAGTATCGAGCATAGAGAGAGCAAGAGAGCTAGTCTACGTAACACCAGAAGCTGAGAAGCTAATGAGAGCTTTCTGGCCAGGTCCACTCACGATAGTACTCAGGAAGAGAGAACACGTACCAAGTACCTTGACAGCAGGTAGAAACTCACTAGGAGTAAGACAGCCAAACATGGAGCTAACAATCAAGCTGATCGAGTACTGTGGAGGGTACCTCATCGGTACAAGTGCAAACATATCAGGTCACCCAGCACCCAGAACTGCAGAAGAAGCAATGAGAGAAATAGGGATGGAAGTAGACGTAGTAATCGATGCAGGACCCTGCCCTGGAGGAATACCATCAACAGTCATAGACCTCACAACACAACCACCGAGAGTAGTCAGAGAAGGGCCAATAAAACGGGAGCAAATTAAGGAAATTCTTGGAGTGGAGATAACGTAGGAGAGGTTACATGAATTATGAAGTAAACCTTTAAAAAATCAACATAGAGAGTGAATGTCGAGGTTAAGGGCCGGTAGCTCAGCCTGGAAGAGTGCCCGCCTTGCGAGCGGGAGGTCCCGGGTTCAAATCCCGGCCGGTCCACCACACAAACATATCCACAACGCTCCTACGTTACTGTACCTATGTAGTTCCACGCATGGTGTATACATTAGCTTTGCTAGGAGTGTACTCGAGTCCTAACCTCATTAATCTTGAGTTCCTCGATGAGGCTTATGTGGTTAAGCTCACTAAGTACGTGACTAAGGTTGGAGGATTACATGCTGTAGTGAGCGATCAACGTGGTTGAATACGAGGGGATTGATGAGAGTACCTTAAGGATCTATGGATGTTGATTCTTGAACTTAGATCCTAGCACATTGATAGCTCTACCTTACTGTTACCTGCTTTAATGGAATTGACCACTTTTTAGTTAACGTAAGGTCTGTGGGGTATCGTGTTGGTAGTGCGCTATCATACTACACTTTTAACCCTTGGGTAGTTATTACTTGGGGGGCTGAATGCCTGTTTACTACGACATACACAGCATACTCACAGTACGTAGTGAGTATCCACCAGAGACTTTGTCTAAGGTGCTACCGCCATACTTCATTACTAGTGGAGCTAGTGCTGAGAAGTGTACTGATCTCAGCATACACTCCCTATCTCGACTACCTCGAATACCTAGTGAAGTCGAGGGGGCTGTAGTCCTCTCTAGAGGATTCCTAGGTTCTGGACTCATGGTTGAGAATCTAGAGGGTAGAGCTAGGGTGTACCTAGCTAGTCTTCGGTATAGAGTAGTGAGGAAGTTAAGGCCTAAGATTTTGAGGCTCCTCTTCGAGATTTTGGAGGTTAAGTTGCTTCAGAAAGGTTTTACCTTCGTACATGCAGGATGTATCGCGCATGGAGATGAAGGAGTGATGCTACTAGCACCACCTAATACCGGAAAGACCTTGACAGTACTGTGGTTAGTGCTTGAGAAGAAGCTACTATTCTTAGCGGATGACATGTGTGTATTGGGGCCTAATGCTAGAGCACTCTCATACCCTATTCCATTGACAATTCATTACAAGCATACTCAAGTACTGAAGGGATTATTCTCCTCTAGACTTAGTCTATCACTTAGGGTACGAAAGTACTTGAGTAAGCTTCTACTAGGGAAGTTGCTGTCCTCATGTCAGGAAGTGCCGCCAGAAGTGATATTTCCTCAACACTATTTTGCTAAGGAATGTAGGGTTTCTAAGCTGGTGTTTCTGGAGCTTAGTCAAATGAGGAGAGTTGAAAGAGTTAGGGATGAGACTATTATGTGGAGGAAGTTAGTGACAACAGCTAAAATGCATAGAACTCACTACGACACACCGTTACTCCTATACTTCTTCCATAGACCATTCATAGACGTTACGGAGCTAGAAGAAAGGCAGAATGAGCTACTAAGGTCATTGCTTGATCGAACAGAATGGTACCTAGTTAAGGGTCCACCAGATACCTTTGCTGAGCTAGTAGCCAGATTGCTAGAGTAATGGCAACATAGTAGGTGAGATAATAGGTCGTGTGGACGCTACTAAGTGGCTACATCACTGCTAAGAGATGCTACTCCTAAGTACATTAGGAACGCATTTAGGTACTACCCCTCTGGTGTGTATTAGTGATGATGCGCCTATCCACTGAGAGGTGATGTGAGTCCCATATGCTGATGAGTAGGTGAGGAGGGGAAAAATACTAAGTAGTTAGGTTATAGGTTATAAGTCAATACTCTTCATCTTCAGGTTTCAATGACCTATCTACGAAGTGATACGTGTATTTCTTTGGTCGAAGGCAGCTAACTATGTAGTGGAAGGCTCTTTCCGGATCGCACTTCTCGCCGCAAGTATATACGTCGACTGTAGCGTATGAGTACTCTGGCCAGGTGTGTATTGATATGTGGCTCTCAGCAACTATAGCTACTACGCTGACTCCTCCGCCACCACCGAACTTCCACGAGATTACATTCAATAGAGTCATGTTCCCGATGACTGCAGCCTCTACAACAACCTTCTTCAGGTACTCTTCATCGGATAGGAGAAGGGGGTTGCAACCATATAGATTTCCGTATACGTGCTTTCCAACTACTTTTGCTGCTGTTCGAACATGAGTTTTGATCTTAGCTTTCCCCGCCATCCCTCCCCAAGGAGACGGGATTCTTGTCGTACCCCCCTATGGGGGGTATTTATTTAAGGTTTTCGCTCTTAATTGTGCAGTGTCTATTTTAGGGGGATCGTACACCCCATATATTGGCGATGATTGGTGGTGACACGTCCGAATAGGTGAGGAAGGCGGTGTTTGATGAGCCTCTCGAGGTCTGTGCTTCGTAGGGTTCTCCTTAGCTGTGATGTACCTCTGAAGTTGGTTAGCAATGTTCTTCAATTTCTCTCAGATGGACTTGAGGTTGTTGGAAGGACTAGGTTGGGTAGGGAGATCTTACTTGCTAGGCTTGGCTCAGGTAGGGAGAAGGTCGTCTATGTTGGTGGTATTTTTGGTGATGCCCTATCTGTTGCTACCTTACTCTATGCGGTGTACCTGCTTCGGTATCCAGTATACAGTAGGTATCCTCTTTTTGTGGGTAACTTACTTGGTTGTGGTGAGATAGCTGTAATTCCTGTAGCTAATCCTGAGGGTTATGTGGTTAGTGAGAGACAGTACTGTAGTAGGAATGCTGCTGGTGTTGATTTAGTTCATGACTTTTTGTTCCTAACTCAGTTAGAGACTCAAGTCATTCACCGTGTGGTTAATGACTTGAGACCACTAGCTCTTGTCTTCTTGATTCCGTCTCATGTAGATGCTGTTCGTGTTACTGCTCGGTGTGTAGTGGGGTGTCGTGATTGGGTTGTTGAGTTCCTTAACGATGTCATGAGTTTTCTCGGTAATGTATGTGATGTACTTGAGCTACCTATAGAGCTTAGGAAGGAGGTTAATTTAGTGAAGGTCCCCAGTGATTACTTAACGCACTTCACATTGGAGGATGTACCGACGATTGCTGTGGAGTTACCTATTGGGAGTGATGATAGGGGTGGTGTAATTGAGGTTGCTAGCCATGTCTCGTTGTTGTTGTTACGTGGTTTGGAGAGGAGTTCTACCTGCAGACACGAGGTACCTAGTAGAGTGGTAAAGCTTGATTTCAGTTGTGAAGAGGATGTTAGGCGATGTACATGGTTCCTGAGGTTACACGGTATTCCCTTTGAGTGTAATGGGTGTAATGTGGTTGTACACGTAGTTCACCCATTTGCTGAAGTACTCGTTAATGAGGATCATGTACTCAATACTGAGCTATCGAAGAGGGGGCTACCTAAGTTACTGCTTACGGAGTTACTACCGTACCTCACAGCTACTTAAGCTTCTTAATGCCGATATACACCTTATCGTAGAGGTTTAGTAGTTGCTCTGGTGCACAGAGCCTAACTTGATACCCCCATATCGAGATGTAGAACACCTTACGACCCTCACCTATATCCCTCACGTGGTATACCATACCATGCATGTACACATCCCACTTATCTAGCTCACTAGTCTTCTCCTTATGCAGAGCAAGTAGTAGCTCATCACCGACACTGAAGTCTACGTACTTACCAAGTACGTGTCTTGGGTACTCAAACGATATTGAAAACCTACCATCCTTGCTCTCACACTCAATAAGAACAACACCTTTAATTGGTGTTTCCGATATGTTCTTCACAGTGACCTCAAACTCCATACATACCTACCTCTAGCATAGGCTAGGCTCGTAAAAGCGTATTAACGTTTTACCCCCAATAGAGTAGGGGGGTAGAAGTGGCTGGTTCATTACTGCTACCAGCTAGGAGGTATCAGTCGGAAATAATGTCGCTACTTGATAAGACTGTAAGTGTAGTGACCAGCGCTGGTAAGAGGTACGAAGGTAAGCTATTTGGTTACGACCCAAATTCACAGAGCATATGTCTAGCGGATGCTGTTGATGATAAGGGTGAGAAGTACACGAGGGTTTTCATCTATGGTCACGCAATTATTGAGATAACAACGAAGGAGGAGATTATAGACCTAAGAGAGCTAGCGTCAATTCTGGAGAGGCACTTCCCACAGATGGTTAAGTACATTGAGGATGCTAGAGTCATCGTGATCATGGATAGGATAAAGGTTACTGAGAAGGGTGTTGAGGGTACAGGTCCTGTTGCTGAGAGAGTGAGGAGGATATTTGAAGAATATTTGAGGGAGAGAAGAGCGAAGTAAAGCTACATGAGCTTCGAGGTAGTAGCTAAGGACTTAGCTGGTAGAGTAGGTAGATTAAGAACTCGTAAGGGTACTCTGGAGACTCCAGCACTCGCACCCGTGGTCAATCCCTTCAAATCAACTATTTCCATTAAGGAAATTGAGGAAATTGGTTTCAAGTTCGTAATAACGAATGCCTACATCATATGGAGGAGGTACGGTGAGCTAGGTAAGGAGCTTAAGCTAGATAGTATACTCGGTACTAGTAGTGATGTCGTGATCATGACTGACTCAGGTGCATATCAGTTAATGGAGTACGGTTACATTGATGTTTCACCAGATCAGATACTGCTGTATCAGCTAGATATCGGTAGTGACATAGCTGTTATCCTCGATATACCTACGAGACCAGAGAGCAGTAGGAGAGCAGTTTGGTTAGAAGTTGAGGAGACAATTAGAAGAGCTATGAGAGCACTAGCAGTAAAGAGTAGTGTTGGTAGTGACACACTACTAGTTGGTCCCATACAGGGTGGTACTCACCTAGATATACTGAGGTACTCAGCTAGGAAGATGAGTAAGCTACCTTTCGACATATATGCTGTAGGTAGTCCAACAAGGTTACTAGCTGAGTACGAGTTCAGTAAGGTTGTCGACATGATAGTGACTGTCAAGAGCGAAGTACCTCTAAGTAAACCAGTTCACCTCTTCGGTGCAGGGCACCCAATCATGTTAGCACTAGCCGTAGCTCTTGGTTGCGACCTCTTTGACTCAGCTTCCTACATACTCTATGCACGTGATGGTAGGTACATGACACCTCATGGAACGTATAGGTTAAGTGAGTTGAAGGTACTACCCTGTAATTGTCCAGTGTGCAGGAAGTACACAGTAGAAGACCTCCTGGAGCTACCTTCACATGAGAGGGAGAGAGAATTAGCAAAGCACAATCTCTACGTACTGAAGTACGAGCTAGATAGCATAAAGCAGGCAATATATGAGGGTAGGTTGTGGGAGTTACTAGAGGTTCGATGTAGGTCACACCCCGGCCTCTATAGAGCGTTGAAGAAGTTGCGTAAGTACCGTAAGTACATTGAAGAATTAGATCCAGTAACTGGTGGGGAAATTAGAGGGATTTTTCTCTACGAGGGAACTAGCTACTTTAGACCAGAGGTTGAGAGACATCGCTATAGAGTATTAAACCTCTACGAACCACCAGCTAGAGATGTCCTCATCGTAGTAACTGACGTAGAGAAGAAGCCCTTCCACATAGATCCCTCAGTTAGGAAGATACTAAGTGAACTAAGTAGGGTAGGTGCTCTCAATAGAGTACATGTACTTGTATTCTACCCACCCTTTGGACCGATACCGCTTGAGGTAGATGACGTATATCCACTCTCTCAAAATGAGAGCTATGTATCCATAGTGTCACCTGACACCAAAAGAGCTATTGATACACTAGCTAGGTACCTACGTAAGTTCTGTCAGAGGTATAGGAAGGTACTAGTTGTTGGAAAGGTAACTCATAGGTATTTAGGTGATGCACTAACAAAGAAGCTTAGTATGTTGGATATCGAAGTTCATGATCTAGACCCTAGGTTGCTTGCTGAGAGAGTTAGGAAGTATTTGAAGGAGATCTCCACTAGCACTAGATAGCTACATGTACGTCATCTTCTCCGTCTGCAATCTCTCCCAACGCTTCTTAAGCTCCTCAATTTCACGCTCAATAGCCTCAGCGGACTCAAGTAGCTTAGATAGATCGACCTCTATCTTCAGTATATCCTTCAGGTAACTTATACCTACTGAAGCTGCATAGGGATCCGGTCTCATAATCTCTGCGTACGGTAGTATAGCTACAGCAGGGAACAAGTACTCCTCAAATCTAACAAGTAAACGAGCAAGTGGACCCACAATCCATAGACCCTCCTCAAGAAGTGGTGCTCTAATCCAATCCCTAAATCTCCTAATGAATTCACTTGTCGCAGCTAACCTAAGATCAACATCTTGAGACTTCCTCAATCGACTATCTAAACCACCAAACATTATAGCACAGGTAAAGGGCATTGATGAAACCCACTTAGCAATGTAATCAAGAACCCTCAACTCAACTCTACTAGTGAATCCATAATTAGCACAGAAGAACACCATATTCTCAAAACAATATATCTCGAAAGGTACATACACACCACCACTTTGAGTTGATGAAGTGAAGAGCGGTTCTATACTAGTCTCAACGTACCCTATTTTCTTAGCCTTAAGCGTAGTCACTAAGTACCTAGTTGCTAGAAACCCAACGTAACCTATACCGTGAAAACCAGTTATGAAGATTAGATCATCACTTTCAGGTAGGTTCTCGAGCACTATCTTGATCCGCTTCATGGGTAAGACCCTTATAATTAGATACGACGAACCCAAACTTAAATACAACCCATGTATAGTGGAGACCTATGTCGTACGGGAGGATTATCGAAGACTTAAAGCTCAATATCTACAGCGCTACTGATGCGTTTCACACAGTAATGAATGTTACTAGAGAAATTGCGATGAAGGCTAGAGAGATCACGGATCTTGTACGTGAACTCTATACATTCTCGAAGTTAGCTATTGAGGCAAGACCAACATCAGCACTACTACTAAACGGTATTAGGGAAGTTGTTAGAGCTACGCTAACTACCCTCAGAGAGGGTAGGGGGTTAAGTGAAGTCAGGAATACCATACTGAGTACGGTGCAGAACCTCATCAACAACATAGAGAATGCGAATACCTTAGTAGCTCAATTCATGGCTAAGAGGGTTGAGGATGGAGATACGATAATGACTCACTCATACAGCAGGGTTGTCCTCGAGGCAATGAAGTACATAGTGTCTGAAGGTAAGAGAATTAGAGTCATAGTCACTGAGTCTAGACCAGGGAATGAAGGTCATAAGATGGCTGAGGACATAGCGTCACTAGGTATCGAGACCGTGCTCATAGTTGACTCAGCGGCTAGGTACTTCATGAAGGAGGTAGATAAGGTCCTTATTGGTAGTGAAGCCGTTGCCGCTAATGGTGCTGTGATAAATAAGGTAGGTACCTCACAGATCGCGCTAGCTGCACACGAAGCAAGAGTTAGAGTCTTCGTAGCAGCTATTACCTGGAAGATAAGTCCAGAAACTGTATTTGGTGAATTAGTGAAAATTGCTGAGAAGAGACCAGAGTCATTCATACCTCCTGAGAAGTTGAGTATGTGGGCAGGTAAGGTTGAGGTACATGCACCACTGTACGACGTCACACCACCGGAGTACATCGACGCGATAATTACCGAGAGAGGACTAGTTGCACCACAAGCCATAATATTCATTGTTCGTGAACTATATGGTTGGCCACCTAGGAGATTTGAGGAGATCTTCACATTGCTTGAGGAGTTGAGGAAGTATGGGTGTTGAGAGAAGGTTTGAGGTACCGAGTGAGGTTCTAAAGATAGCGGATGACATAAGGTCGATGAGAGTACGTGGTGCAGGTAGAATTGCTAGAGCAGCTGCGAGAGCACTCATGATCGCAGCTGAGAAGTGCAGTATCAGTGACAGGAACGAGCTCATGAAGTACATGGAGTACTGCAGCAACATACTGCTCAGTACTAGACCAACAGCTGTCTCACTACCAAACGCAATAGCCTACGTCATGTATAGACTCAAGACAGCATATGAACAGGGTAAATCCACGAGCGAGCTAATTGATGTGGTTATCAAGGCAGCAACCGAGTTCATTAAGTATAGTGAAGAGGCAACAAAGAAGATAGGTGAGATAGGTGCTAAGTTGATTGAGGATGGTGATGTAGTGCTTACACATTGCAACTCCGCAGCAGCTGTTGCAGTCATAGTTCAAGCTCATAGAGAGGGTAAGAGAATTGGAGTCTACGCAACTGAGACAAGACCTAAGTTTCAAGGCTACATAACAACACAGTGGTTGATAGAAGCTGGATTGAGAGTTCACCTGATACCTGACTCAGCTGTTAGGTACTTCATGAAGAAGATAACGAAAGTTGTTGTAGGTGCCGATACTGTAGCAGCTAACGGAGCTGTGATAAATAAGGTAGGTACATCGCTGATAGCACTAGCAGCTAAGGAAGCAGGTGTACCCTTCTACGTAGCTGCAGAAACCTATAAGTTCAGCCCAGCAACCGTAACAGGTGAGCTAGTTATCATCGAGGAGAGAGACCCGACAGAGGTAGTACCAGAAGACTACCTGAAGAGAAACCCGAGGATTACCGTTAGAAATCCATCGTTTGACGTCACACCACCAGAATACATAACAGCAATAATCACCGAGTACGGAGTAATACCGCCACAAGCAGCAATACTAATTCTCAGAGAGCACTACGGTTGGGCAATACAGGAGAAGGTAATGAAGTTGAGTAAGGAGCTAGAAGACGATAGGGAATAGAGAGAAAAATTCTTGAGTCTTTTAGAGGTAAGACTAGGTACTGAGGGTCAAGCATATGACCATCACTAAGAAGGGAGTAATCGAGCACTTTGACCAACATGCAATGTGGATGTACTTTACCGATGAAATGAGACTTAGAGAAACTTGGGAAAGCACAATACTCGTTGATCCAGATAAGTACGTAATTGCTAGGTACTACGTAGAGCCGAAAGAGGGTATAGCTCTCGACCTAGCAGCTGAGCACATAGCGGCTGAGCAGAGTACAGGCACTTGGACACCTGTTGAGAAGGAAACCCCTGAAGTCAGAAAGAAGTACGCAGCTAAAGTAATAACCGTACTCAAGATACCTGACCTCAATGCAGGGATTGTTGACATAGCTTGGCCTGTAGATACGTTTGATCCAGACACCCTCGGTCTAACACAGCTAATGGTCCACATAGCTGGAAATCTCTTCGGCATAGGTGATCTAGCAAACGTAAGGCTACTCGATGTGTACTTACCTAAGGAATTTGTCAAGTCGTTCAAGGGACCGGCATTTGGTGTTGAAGGTGTTAGGAAGTTCGTAGGTACTGAGAAGAGCAGGAGACCACACTTAGGTACCATCGTGAAACCTGACTACGGCTTACCAGCTAAGGAACATATAGATGTGGTGTACAATGCAGCTATTGGTGGAGTTGACTTCGTGAAGGACGATGAGCTACTTGTAAATCCACCATACAGTAGAATTGAGGAGAGAGCTTCATTAGCAGCTGAGGCACTTGATAGAGTGAAGTCGGAAACAGGAAGGAGAGTACTCTATGCAATAAATGTAACAGCTAGACCTGACAAGATACTTGAGCTAGCTGATAGGGCAATTCAGCACGGAGCTAACTGCATAATGATTGACTTCATATGGGCTGGACTAGACACGCTCAGAATGGTAGCTGAAGACCCATCAGTTAGAGGAAAGGTAGTAATACACTGTCATAGAGCAGGGCACGCAGCATTTACGAGAAATCCAAAACATGGAATAACAATGATGGTAATAGCTAAGTTAGTTAGGTTAGCAGGTGGTGACCAACTACATACAGGCACTGCAGCAGGTAAGATGCACGGTGTCATAACCGAGATCCAGAGAATAAACCTATCATTAACAAAGCCTTGGTTACACCTGAAGAGCACCATGCCAGTAGCATCAGGTGGGATACACCCAGGTAATCTGCACTGGAACGTACTACTGCTAGGACCTGACGTAGTGTGTAATATGGGTGGTGGAATTCACGGTCATCCAAGAGGTACGAGAGCAGGTGCAGTAGCCGCTAGAGCAGCACTAGAGGCTATACTAAAGGGTATAGACTTGAGGGAGTACGCTAAGCAGGTACCTGAACTCAAGGAAGCACTAGATCTATGGGGTTACAAGCCAATACCAAGAGATCTAATACCATTGATAAAGTATGTACCAGCGAAATTAGAACCCTTCATTGAGTAGGTGTATACTAGAGCGTAGCTACGCCATACCCAGCCTCTGTACCAGGTCTCCCTCTCTTTTTAGCTCTTAGCACCACTAGTACGTAGATCAGCAGTATTACTGTAATGGCAATTACTAGTAGGAACAGTAGCTCATACTCTGGTCCTAGTTCGCTAATAATTGGTATCTTGAACGGTAGTAGTCCACGTGCTTTCACTACGGTGAATGTGTATCTAGCTGTAACGCCTCTATGAGTTACCTCCAGTATGTAGGTACCTCTATTGAGTGTGAATGTATGTGTAAATGATCCAGAGGTGCAGAGGAACTTCTTCTCAGCGAACTCAATGGTCTTAGTTACCTTACGGACCTCTGTATCTGGTATGAACTTGCTGTAGACTACTGTACCTGTCCTGCTGTCTACTACTTTCACGCTGAAACCACCACCGTAGTACGGCGTTGCTGATCCATGTACTGTTACAGTGTTATCGCTTACCGCTACGTACGTAGTTACCTTAGGTGGTATCTCAGCTACGTAGATCTTTGTCGTCCACAGGGCACTCGCGTACTCAGGTGTTTCAGATAGTACGAAGTCTAGTCTAACTTCACCTGTAGTTCTAGGGATGTAGGTAATTGCCTGTGTAGTTGACGTGATGGTGTACGATGCTACTACCTTACCATTCTCCCTAATCTGTAGCTGTACTCTCTCACCTTTCTCTAGTGGTGTTGTCGATATCGTTACACTATACGGCATACCTAGCACGAGATTCGTTGCAGGTAGCGCAACACTTACTTCACGTCTCTTCTTTATCTTGATAGGTAAGTCGAAGTAGTAGTGCATTACGTAACCACTCATGTGTCTTGCCTGTACATCTATCGTTATGTAGATCTCCTTCCCTAGGTAATCACTTGGTACCAATGTTAGGTTTATGAGAAACGCTATTGACTTACTTTCATTCACGTCTAGTGACCCAAGTACTAGCTCTCTAGCTGCTATATCTAGCTTGTACTTACCTTCTTTCTCATTTACAACTACCCTGACATTATCGAAGCGTTCTCTAGCATTGACATTCGATATGTTTAGGGTTACGTAGCAGTAGTACTTCCTCTCCTCACTTAAGTAGATAAATTTCGTTGATGCATTAACAACTAGGTTCGCTGGTAGGGTAGCTATCGCAATGTTTATGTACTTCGGCTCAACGGATATCTCTTGCTCAGTAACCTCCGTACCTTCCTCTAGCTTGAGCTCGAAGAGAGGTACTACGTAGAGTTTCTCGAAGACTACTGTTCCAGGTGGGTAACTCAGTACTAGGTACATTATGGGTAGGTCTATTGTGAACTCGTATTCACTACCAGCTTCACTAGCTGTTATTGGCTCCTTTAGTGGATACTCGATTCTTAGCTCACTTATCCAGAGTACAATACCTAGTATCTTTACCTCAGCTACGTGCTTAGGAATCTTAAGTATTCTCAACCTTACAGGTACTTTGTAAGTACAGCCGTAGTGTAGGTAATATGGTAGTTTTAGGCTGATCTCCACATACGTACCGTTTATGTTGTAGATTACAGACCTCCAACTCCATTCACTCTCAGGTTTTGCTACTTCCTTACGTTCCTGTGGTAGTACCGGTGTTAACGATGTTGTTAACGTGAGTAGAAGTAGTATGAGTAGCAATTTAGCTATTCTCGAGCTATCAACCCCTCTCATCCACATCACCGAGATGCTGCTCTAGACGTAGTACGTTATACCTAGGTACTCTATACCTATGACTATGTCAGCATCACCTAAACTATCATTACCATATGGATCTTGAATACCTACAACAACGACATACTTCTTATTTGGATCGCATGGGAATGATGCTGATTCGGTTATCGATGACATACTTGGTGGGTAAGTATCTTCAAGTGTCATTAGTTGCTGATACTTCCACTCCTTCCTCATGTACTCAACGTACTTCCCATCAGACGTCACCTCGTAGAGTGCTACGAAGAATATCCACTCATTAGCATCTAGCTCATCCCAGTCATCACCTGCATTATCGAGGAAGTAGAACTTTATGTACACGGTAATGAACTTAGCGCCTGTAATGTACGGTTTACCGCCATAGTCCTTCAGCACCAACTTCAACTCAGTTACGGACTTCTCGTCTCTGTGAATGTTTGCATCCCAATCATTACCCTTTGTGCTCTTCCCACCATACCAGATATGTATTGTATTGAAGACTATCTCATTGAGACCATTACCGTCGAAGTCACCTACAAACATGTAGTTTCTATAACCTGTGTACTCCTTGTACACATGCTTGTACACCTCGATTACCTTAGCTCTACCTGTGATGCATATTGCCGCTTCGTCATAGGTAGTGCTCTCATCTCTGTAGTATTTGTAAAAGAACATTGCGCATACTGCCGTTATGTTCTTACCCTCTTTATCAACTTCGTAATTCATTGATGGAAATACCTTGATTGTGCCTCTAAATCCACGAATTACGATCTTCTCACCAGTTTCAAGCGTGTAAAGGTACTGCGCTCCATCTGGTGCTACTACATATACCTTAACATTGGTTATATGCGCTGGGCCGGACGAGGATGGTCCAGTTCCAATACCTAACACAATCACCTTTCCACCATACCTCAAGTCATTACCTATAGCTAGCACTGAGTAGGGAACTGCATATTGATGCTCTCTGTAGACCTCAATTTGATAGTACTTTCCAGTACCAGGGTCATCTAGTAGTGCTTGTTGCTCCAGAACATAACCCTCACAACCCTCAATACCGCTCTCCTCAAATGCTTTCCGACCACCTTCTGGATCGTCATTCTCATCTAACATCTCAAAGTACTTGTCCAGATCTTTGGGTACTACTATGTCGCTAAATGTTATGCTAAGTATACTACCTGCGAGACCAGGTGTTGTAGTTAACATGTACTCTCCAGTCAGTGGTCTGTACTCTAGATCGTACCAACCATAGAACTTTCTATAGGATTCAAAAGCTACCTGTACCTTACCCACTAGATCCGTCTTGAAGTGTAACTCGAGTACGATACCTAACGTGAGTAGTGCATACTTCTTAAGTTCTTCACAGCTACCTGATGTTATGGTTATGGATGCGCTTCCAGCCTTAACCGTTACTTCATCTAGCACCTCGTCGAAGAGAGCTGTTAAGTCGCTATCGACAGTTAAGGTGTAGGACTTAACTTCACCTGTATCCTTGTTCTTAATCCAGATCCTGACTAGGTGTATAGGTGTTGAATTTGTGTACAACTCCATAACACCATCAGCAGTCACATTCACAATTAGCTTTTCCTGTTGCTCAAGTATTTGCTCCTGACCTCTAGCCTCAATAGCTCCCTGTATAGTCCTCATGTACGTTAGCATGTAGGTTGTCAAAGCCACTATAGACACGATGAAAGCTATCATAAGTATTAGTGCCGTTACAGCTTGCCCATACCTCTTAACCCTACTACACGACCTTAACCGGGTACTCATACCTACCCACCTCATATAGATCACCACCCCTCACAACCCAAAACGAAGTAACTATAGCAGGATTACTAGCTGAAGTAAGAATAGGTTTCAAGGCCTCAAGATCTAGAACAATATCTATTGTTTCAGGTGACATCTGGGGAACAAGCACATAAACCTTCATGTGTCTCGACCTAGTTGTACCGTTTAGGAAGTGTATTGTGAAGTCTTCCTCAATGGTATAGAGCTTACACGGACCCACTATGCTTGTTGAATTTAGGTCAATTATGTAGAGTATTGAGTCTGTTTCCAAATCCACTACATAGATCGTAAATACGAAAGCCTGAATACTAGGTGTTGTCGGTACCTTGTTTAGTATTAGCTTAACTGCTAAGTACTTTGGAGAGAGAGCAACGTACTTACAGCTGTAGTGCATCTGAATACTAAACTTAATTGCTTGAAAGTTTATCTCCGATAATCCCCTCGATACGTACCTAAGATACACATACGCACCTACAGACGCAGCTACTAACACAGCTAGTGTAATCAGTATAGCCTCAATCGATAACTGACCCCTGCGTCTAGACACCATTACCCCTACCTCAGCAGATGTTTTATCAGCTTCTTTAGCTCATTCACATCACGAACACGAATTTTCTCACCCTCAACCTCGAGAACTCCAAGAGACCTACCAATAGCTAGTACCTCATCGATTAGGGATTGATCAAATTTACTCCGTAACTCACTCAAAGTAGTGGACCTCTTGCAAGCAAGGTAAACCACCAACCTCATTACCTCACTCCTATCTACGTCACGTACTTCACGGTAGTGAGTAGGTTCCACACCCCTCCTCTCTACCCCAACCGCAGCTCCCTTGATGTGCTCAGTAATGGGTTTAATAGCATCTTCACTCTCACACGCCTCTGGAGAAGTATCGTAGAGAACTTTCAAAGCCTCAACATCATTTGGCTGTAGATCACACGGTATTACATTAGGTATTTGAGTCAGAACGTAGAGCAGTATCTCCAGTAAGTCATCACGTAGAAACAATACGTAGGAACTAGATCGAGCACTACCCAACTCCTTCTCAATAATGTCAAGTGCTCTAGTGAACAGCGATGTGAATCTAGTAATCTTCTCGAGCCTACTCTTCAAGAGCTTAAGCACTACTTCACTTGATGGATTTACTTCGAATATACACCCATTCACATCCATTCTCCTATAACCTTCACTACTGAGTTCAGGTAACTTACTCATAACTACCTTTCTCAGGAAGTAAGCTTCCACATAGAGTTGCTTAAGATGAGATCTACGAAATACTTCAACGCTATCGCTTCTCAGTACCAACTTCATAGCTTCACCAACTTAAGCACTTTCTCTCTCCTACGGTAGAACTGAGTTACGACCTTAGCTACATCACTGAAGTCAGATATGTTATTCCTCACCATCCAATCGATGATTCTTTTACGTGTGTATACCTCAGTCAGTAACTCAGTGAAATCGTATCCGGTCTCCTCACATATGTCTCTCAGTAATTTTGATTTCTCTATGAATGACGTATGTTCATCAGTTCTTGGGTTCCACTTGAAGACGGTGTTGAACTCTCTATCGCTAATGACCTCAGCAACCTCGACAACTCTCCTAACTGTTCTATCACCTAGCTTAATTCTCTTTATATGTAGCATGACGTTCATTGTCGGTATGTAGTGTGGTGGTATGTTCATTGGCGGTGACTCTAACCTACGAACAGCACTGTGAAAGTCCTCTGCGTGCATCGTGCTTATACCTCCATGTCCTGTCGATGTTGCTTGAAATAGTACGAACGCTTCTTCACCACGAATCTCACCTACGATAATGTAGTCAGGTCTCATTCGTAATGTAGCCTTAACGAGGTCAAAGAGTGTGATCTCAGCAACCTTCTCACCCGATGCAGCAAATGCAGATCTAGATACCAACCTAACCCAGTGCTCATGAGGTAAATTAATCTCAGGAACCTCCTCAACAGTTATGATCTTCATGTAGGGTGGTATGAAGGTTGCTAGAGCATTTAGTAGAGTCGTCTTACCTGAACCTGTAACACCAATCACTAAGAAAGACCTCTTATGCTCCAGCAAGAGCCAGAAGTAAGCAGCGATCTCTGGCGAGATTGAACCATACTGAATCAACTCAACAAATGTAAAGGGCTTCCTCCTGAACTTACGTATCGTGAAGGTAGAACCTTCCACAGATACTTCCCTCTTATACGTAACACAGAGTCGTGAACCATCCGGTAACTGAGCATCAACAATTGGTGTAGCTACCGATACCGACCTACCACTCTTATGGACTAACTTCGTGACGAACTCGTCTAGAGCTTCCTCACTCTCAAACACTATGTTCGTAGGTAGTGACTCGTACTTCCTATGCCATACATATATTGGCTTACCAACACCATCACATGATACATCCTCAATATTGTCATCCCTCATAACCGGCTCAATAGGTCCGTAACCAATTAAGTCGCGAATTATGTAGTACAGTACCGTAGCCCACTCCCAGTCAGATAACTCACCAATAACTAGCTTGTACTTACGAATTATGTTCTCTACATGGACATACATCTCCTCAAGTAATTCCCTATAGCTACTAACAGCCTCCACCTTGATCTCAGGTACCTCAATGAGTAGGTAGTCTAGAAGCGTCTTGTAGACTCTATACGCTCTACCTGTGAGCGATGGTTCATCAACGAAGTACAGGTAGTTACCTGTCTCAAGGTGTTCACCAATAACAGCATACGCAAATGGCTCAATCAGTGGATACCTCTCAATAACCCTGTACTCCTCAGTAAATGGGATTATCCTAATACCGGGGTACGTCGTAATGTACGTAGTCTCCGATTCTGAAACTTGCTCCTGAACCGCCTTCTCACCACGACGTAGCTTAAATAACCTCACCCATAATCACCTCCTGGAAACCTTATGTAGAACAAGTACATCACCACACGATGAGTACAGTACTGGTAGGATCAACAAATCATCACGAGAGATAATGTTCTGTAGCGAACCCCTCTCAAGCTCATCGAGGATCTCACGTACCTGAGAAAGGAGGATGACATCTCTACGTACCTTATCCTCAAGAAGTACGAGAATAGACTTATCGTAGAAATCAAGAACTTCAAAACTACAACCACCAACACTAAACCTCTTGATCACGTGAGAAGCCTTAACACCACGAGACACCAACCTAAGCAAGTTCTCTACCTGCAACCTCTTAGCCCTAAGACGTGAAATCTCGAACTTGAGGTAAGTCTCAAACTCACGAAGCTTCTCAGCAAAATCCTCTAATCCACGACCAAGAATAACACACATACACCTCCCCCTAACAAGAGACAATACCCTACTCAATCTCCCCCTAACATCCCCACTAGCGGATAAGCTCCTAGTTGAAGACTCAAGCGATGAAGTTGATACAGGTATAAGAGACGAAGCTAGAGGCCTAAGAGTAGGTAACACCTCCTTAATCACTGAATCAAGCTTCTCAGAAGGAACTACGTGCTTAACCTCCTTCACTCTCCGACCGAGAATACGTACCTTAAACCCACGTCTCTCCGTAGGTACTTCCTTAGAACCCTCTTCCGAGACACTAGACCTAGATTCCATAATCAACCTCAAGAGATCATAGCAAACAAGCACCGTAATCGTCAAGAGAAGAGCAAAGAGATAGTTGATAAGTGAGTTAAGAGGAACATCACCTGGATACAGTAGATGTAGAGTAGCTCCCAGCACGACAAGTGAAGTAGGTATAGCAACACCAATAGACACCCTATCAAGAACAACAAGAACTACACCCACTACTAAGGATGCGAGAGTTAAGTACAGACTGTACTCAGATACGCACACGACAAGTAACTTAATAAACCACGAGACATCTAGCGGAGTACTCAGCATGCACTCACCCCTAAGGAGCAAGCACGACAATAACCCTCTTAGCTAGGTAATTCTCAAGAACAACAATCACTGTCCCCTTAACATTCTTAAGGGATGGATCTTGATCGAGAGCCTTACGGAGAGTACTGATCGTCTCATCGAGATTCTTAACAGCAACCTCGAGATCACTTAAGATAGAGTGAAGCCTCTCCAATAACTTCGACAATGGCTCAGAAATCACTATACGAATCTTACCAAAGACACTCTCAAACTCCTGAACACGCTCCTCAACCTCCTCATAGATTGGATTACTACGAAGCTCCTCAAACTCCTTAACAACAACCCTAAGCTCCTCAAGCCTAGACCGTAACCTCTCACGCTCACGCTCAAAGAATTCCAAAGCTTCCTGAAAACTCGAGAAAAACCTAACATCCATACTCATTCTCAACCACCAATACCAAGCACAATACTCTGAACAACAGGAGAGAATACATACAGCACAAGCGAGACAGCAGACAACAGAGCAATAGCCCTAAAGGACTGAAGAACATCACCGTAACACACCCTACCAGCTAAGAAACCGAGAGCAATTGAACACAGTATGACGAATAGGATGATACGTGAATTCAACTCAGACAACATAGCTAGATGCTCCTTAGAGACAGAAAATGTGTAACCACCAGCACCAGCAGCGACAGGAGACGATACGAACTGAATAGTACCAACAGACAGGATATTCATGAAGATCACAGTAATGAGCAGGGTGACAACAGCCATAAGCGCAATAATGAGAATCTGCTTAGCTGACCTACGAGCTTCATCCTCAATACCCATCATAGTAGTTGCGAAGGTAGCTAACGACTCAAGAGACTTAACATGACCACCACCAAACTCAATACTAGACATGAGCAACCTCATGTAGGTATCCACGAGAGTCGACGTACTCCTAGACACAACCATATCCACTATCCTACCAATCCAAACACCCAACCTAAGCTGCCTAGCAGCATCACGAAGAATCTTCGTAAAAGCACCGTAATCCCTCTCAGCAAGCAACTCAAAACACCTCTCAACAGAGAGACCAGTCTTCCTAGCTTCAGCAAGATCCACGAGAAACCTTACAAAACCACGCTCAAGACTAATCCTCTCACGATAAATACGATCATACCAAGCACCAGCAGCAAGACAACCACAGAGAATAACCAACATAACGAGAACAGATAGATCCTTCTTAACAACAGAAGACACAGAACCAAGCTGAATAGCGACCTCACTAGGTAGTAAGTGGTAGAGAGCAAGACCACAGAGACAACCAATACCAAACAACGCAGCTACATACACGAAGTGCCTCCCCCTATACTTCATGGATCCAGAGTATATACCACGAGTAGTTGCCCCAAAGACAATGAAGAGAAGTGGAGAGAACATGAGAAGCATGAAAACCACATCAAGCTCCTCAGGAGATAGAACCTGAATACCAACACCCAAGACAGGTAGATAAGCAACAATCTCAAGCATGACAATTATCATCAAAACACCAACAGTCAAACCAGTAATGAAGTTAATAACGAAGCTAACCGTTGAACGAACAGTAGCCGATCTATAGTTAATGACATCCCTAGTCACGAGATCCATGTAGTGAACAACATCACCACCCGTGAGAACAGTCGTAACATAACCACTCAGTATAGCCCTCAACCTCTCATGAGGAATAAACCTACAAACCTCAGTAATAGCATCAAAAACAGACCTACCATAGAACATAAACCTAATGTAGATTTGCCTAAGGAACCTACTCGTTTCAGCAAAGATAGGTCTCTTAACAACATAGTGAATACCCCTAGCAATAGAAACACCACTAGCAACAACCATAGAAAGAAAAGCAGTAAAGAAAGGAAGCTCAACATCAAGTCTCGACCTAATGGAACTAGCTTTCACAAGTGGAATAACGAATAGGAAGAAAAGGAAAGTTATTACAGGTACCGGAAATATGAACAGTATAGTGAAGCTAGGAGGTAAGTTCATTAGTGTAAGAAGCAATATACTAAGGGCCATAGATCCAAGGAACGTGAGCATTGAAGAAATAACTGCATTGGACACATAGACATCGGCAGGAATGTGAATACCAGCCCTAAGCAATAGATCATTAAGTTTACTGCTAACTTCAGGATGTGAGTTTAGGAAGTTAGATATAAATTGATGAACTTTGAAAAAAACACTACTACGGAGCAAGTTTGTTACCCCACTATATAATACTATACACCAGTTGTCCCACCCACTATAATTAGGTAATTGGTAGGTATACTGTCCTGACCGTAGAAGGCCGAAGCTATGTACGATTCGGTATCGCTTATAGAACCACTTTCGCTCTCTATACTAACTGGTACTGTTGTGCCGTCATCAAACCTTAAGTTAACAGTTACTGTTTCTGCTGGTGTCATTGCAATGCCCAGTGAAGCAGGATTTATCTTTATCACATACGTTAATCCCGGTTCTATTGCTGCAGCTCCACCAGATGGTGGGGCAGTTTTCTTACCACCAGATGTCACAACATCAACCGCTATGAGCCTTACGCGTTTCGTACCTCCATTTCTAAGCACAATATAGATTGCCTGTGATCCATCACTTTCATCATATACTGCCTTGCTCTCCAGTACCTCTGGCTTGAATTGCGCTGCTGCAGCTGCTGTCATTCTCCAGATTACGAATGCTGCTACTCCTGCAATTACGATTGCTACTACTGCGATTACAATTGCTTGTATTGCGGTCATACCTTTCCTACTTCTCCTCATATTCCCAACCTCTGTGGTCTTTATATTGAGTGAATGGTTTATATACATTTGATTAGTTCAAATTATTTAACTACGTATACTCTACATTGCAGCCTGTCTTGAACTGTGGTTTGAGGTGTTTAACGTGTATACAGTGTACAGTTCTATTGTTTCGTCGCTTCTCTATACATGTGTTATGTGTGTGGTAGCTCTATGTAGGTTATCGTGTTCACTATACTCTACGTAGTTGGGGTATCTATCTATGTGTTGTCTTTTGGGAAGGGGGAGTTGGTAGTGGATTGAGTGTGTTGTTGAGGAGGTTTTGAGTTTGTTTGTGTTTTCTTAGATGTAGTGTGGGTATATGACTCCTATTCCGTTTAGTCTCATGTAGATGAAGGTTGCTGTTAGTGCTGTGGAGAGTGCTATGTAGATGTAGTCTACTGGTCTCATCTTGAGTTGTATGAGGTATGTTCTCTTTGCTGTTGGTGTGTATCCTCTTGATTCCATTGCTAGTGGTAGTGTTGATAGTCTTCTCATTGATGTCATGAATATCGGCGCTACTATCAATGCTGAGTTCTTGATCTTGGTTACTAAGCTACCTCTCAAGGGGTCTACTCCTCTTGCTCTCTGTGCTGCTATTACCATGTGTGCATCTCCCATGAGTGTTGGTATGAATCTGAATACTGCTGATACTCCAAATGCTATTGGGTAGGGTAGCTTGAGCTTGACTAGTGCTGCTTCTAGTTCCTCTATTCTGGTTGTTACGAGTAGTGTGAGTCCTGCTAGGACCATTGCTGTTAGTCTAAATCCAACAGCTACTGCGTAGAGTAGTGATTCGTAGTATATGTTTAGTGGTCCTAGGGAGAGTAGTACGGTTGTTCCTTCTCTTCTGAAGAGTGGCCACAGTACGATGCACATTGCTATGAGTATTGTCAGTGGTATTGTTGCGAATTTCACTCCTTTAATTGCTCTGCTCATCAGTAGTGTTGCTAGTACGATTCCTAGTATTGCTGCTGTGTAGAGTGGGTGGTTGAAGGTCATTGACCATATGAAGACGCAGAGTACCCAGTAGAGTTTTGTTCTTGGGTCTAGTCTGTGTATTGGTGAGTTGGCATCTACGTACAGTACGAACTTCATTACTTCACCTCTCTAGGTGCTGTATGAGTTCGTCAACTGTTAGGTATGGTTCTCCGAGTGCTCTTACCGTGTACTCTATGATCTGTGGTGGTTCTATGTAGTTTTGTCTCAGTAATTCGATGTTTTTGAATAGTGTTCTGGTGTCTGTGTCGATTACTATTTCTCCACTCTTCATGAGTACTACTCTTGTGCAGTACCTAGCAACTACGTTCATGTCGTGTGTGATGACTATGACTGTCATTCCTAGTTCTCTATTTAACTTCATTACTAAGTCCATGAGGTCTCTAGTTTCTCCTGGTGTTAATCCTGTTGTTGGTTCGTCGAGTAGTAAGATCTTTGGGTACATTGTGAGTACTGATGCTACTGCTACTCTCTGTCTATCTGCTTTACTGAGGAAGAATGGGTCTTCATCTAGTAAGTGCTCTATACCGACGAGCTTAGCTACGTGCTTGACCCTCCTATCGACTTCGTCTGGTGGTAAGTTCATGTGCTTTGGTGCGAATGCGAGTTCTTCGTATACTGTTCTGTTGAATATTTGGTAGTCAGGGTTCTGTAGTACGTAACCTATTATACCGATTCTTGCTGTTGGTCCTTTCTCTGTTACGTCTTGATCTAGTAGGGTTACTCTACCCTTAATTGGCTTCAGTATGCCCATTATGATGTTTGCTAGTGTGGTCTTACCGCTACCGTTTTGACCTATTATGCCTAGGCACTCACCTCTGTACACATCTAGGTTGATTCCCTTGAGAACCCATTCGCTTGGTACGTAGTAGAACCAGATATCTCTTAGGGATAGTACCTTATCTACTTTAGACACCTCTGTCCTCTCTGGTTTTCTAGCTCTGAGGTTCTTGGTATGCTCTAGAGCTTCATCTATGGTGAGTGGTAGCTTATCTCTTGTGTGACCTAGTCTGTGAAAGAGTTCAGTTACTTGAGGTGGTTCTAACTTAAGTGATTTCAGTAGCTCTACCTTGGTCAGTACTTCTCTTGGGGTTCCCTCATCTATTACCTCACCATTTTTGAGAACCACTATTCTATTTGCTAGCTGTGCTAGCTTATCGAGGTGATGGTCTATTATCACAGCTGCCTTAATTATTCTTGCTTCAATTAACTTCTTGATCACCTGAAATAGCTCTAGCTTACCTCTCGGATCTAGGTCGCTGGTTGCTTCATCTAGTACCAGGACATCTGGTTGGAGGCTGAGTACTGATGCTATTGCGAGTCTCTGCTTCTGTCCACCACTTAAGGCGTAGGTGTACCTGCGTTCGAGACCTACTAGACCTGTTAGCTCTAGAGCCCACTTAACCCTCCTCTCGATTTCACTTGGTTCAAGTCCTAGGTTCTCAGGCCCGAAGGCTACCTCAAGCTCGACAGATGTCCTGAAGAGCTGTGCTTCGTAGTCTTGAAACACCATTGCGCACCTCCTGCAGATTATGCCTACGGGGACTTCTCTCGTATCTAGGCCACAGACCGATACGTAGCCTCGAAATTCATCACAGGGCTCTAGGTTGGGTACTATACCGCACATGACCTTAGCGAGTGTTGACTTACCTGCTCCTGTAGGTCCTATGATACCGACTACATCACCTTCTCTAATCTTGAGCGATATACCTCTAAGTGCGTAATCTCTAGCCATTCTGTACCTGACCCAGACATCATCTAGCTCTATGAGTGTTGACATAGCTACTTCACGTAGTTAATCAGAGCTTGTGGGGGAGAAAAAGGTAGTGAGGTTAGTGAAAAGTACTTCACCTTACTCGAGAAGTGCAACGCCTATGATCCATATGATGAGGAATACTAGACCTGTTGCTACCAGTGGTGTACCGATGAACTTTAGTCCAGGTCCAAAGAATAGTGGCTGTCCTAGTCCTAGACCAACACCTATCGTTGCTACGAGACCGATGACTGAGCCTATGGTTACGAGTATTGTGCCGATGACCCACCTCTTCTTCACCGTTGTTGGTAAGTACTCGTAGCCCTTCATGACGTCAGTCCAGAGCCACCCTGCTCTCCTAACTCTATCGTAGAGCAGTGCCATGAGTATTGGACCTGCTATGGCTGGTGCTAAGAAGTCGTTCGTGAATATTATGAAGGCTAGCGGTGTGTATGGCACGAACCCAACTGCTTCACACCAAAGTGATATCACGTGTGCGCATACTGCTGCGTGAATTAGCGTTACGAACTCAAACTTCAGTACGCTAGATAGTGTTCTGCAGTGTGGTGGTTCTCTGAACATTCTGTGCCATATCTTGTACGGCATGTAGCCAAGTAGGAAGTTACCTATGAAGCCACCTATGCTACCTATGGTAAGTGCTCCACCAAGAATATCGTAACCTATGAGGTTACCAACGGCTATACCCCAAGCAGCTGCTGGTCCAAAGAGCAGGCTGAAGACTGGTGGCAGTATGTTTGCTATTCTGATACCTGTTACACCTGGTATTATCCACAGTGGTGCGAAGACCCAGAGAACTACTGCGTAGACTGCAGCAGCTAGGACGAAGCTAGCAATCATCCTCGAGTACTTCCACATCTCGAGTACTTCTCTCACGTAAGTTCACCGAGTTCTCACAAGTCTTAGGTGTGATTTTAAGGTTTCCCCATCATTTCATTTGTGTGATTCAACTATCTATTGAGCAATACACCTCTCAGCAATGTTATTGTTTATGTATTTGATTAAATGTATGCTACGTTACGAGGTAGACCTCAATTCCTAGTCCCTTAGCTACTTCTGCCTGCTCTTTATCACTTGTAAGTAGTTCACCGTAGTGCTTTGCTTGAGCTATGTACAGTGTGTCGTAGAGGGGAAGTTTATGCTCGATAGCTATCTCAAGTGCTGTGTACAGGTACTTGTACTCAGGTTCCAGGATTATTACCTCGGTCTGAACTAGCTTCATGAAGGACTTCATCAACTTGAGTACGATACCTCTATTCACAATGCCACGAATGTAGTGTTTCCACAGTGCATTACCAACTTCCTTAGCTATGTGATCAACTGAGTAGAGAGGTCTCTTCTCTCTAATGAATTTGCTGATGTCTTCCCAATGCTCTTCGTGTAGGATGTACTTAACTAGTGCTGATGCATCAATAACTATCACGATCCACCCTCACGTATCTGGTAGCAGTACCCTTCGGTAACTTCGGTAGCCTCTTGATCAAGTTCTCGAGTTCTTCAATAGCTTTAAGCTGCTCTAACTCCTTAACACGTCTCTCCAAGAACTTCCTAACTTCCTCGCTCCAGTTAACTACATTGCTTAGAGCGTCCATTCTCCTCTTTAGCTCCCTAGGTATACGGAAGGATACTGTAGTACTGATACTTATCACCTCTGTACTACGTCTGCATCAGAATTCTGTACTACAATTTAAATAGTTTACCTGTGGTGTATTGCACATACTGGTTTTGTGTTACGTGTATGTACCTGAGGTTCGCAAAACTTATAATTCCTCACGAGTCTTGACTAACTTCGGTCTCTATGCCCATTATAGTGGTTGAGGATGTTTGGAAGATCTATAGATCTGGTCGCTTTGAGTACCCTGCTCTTAAGGGTGTTAGTTTCTCGGTTGATGAGGGTGAGTTTGTTGCTGTTGTTGGCCCTTCCGGTTCTGGTAAGACTACTCTCCTGAATATCATTGGTGGTCTTGATAAGCCTACGAAGGGTACTGTTTACGTTGCTGGTGTTGAGGTTCCTAGACTTAGCTCTAAGGAGTTGAGTGTGTTTAGGAATAGGACTATTGGTTTTGTATTTCAGACCTTTAACCTAGTTCCTTACCTCTCTGTTGTTGAGAATGTCGAGTTACCTGCTGCTATTGCCGGTGTACCTAGACGTATTAGGAGGGAACGTGCTCTCAAGCTTCTTGAGATCGTTGGTCTTGGTGATAAGGCTCATAAGAGAGCTACTGAATTGTCTTCTGGTGAGCAACAGAGAGTTGCTATTGCTAGAGCCCTCATGAATGATCCCCCCATTATTCTCGCTGATGAGCCTACTGGTAATCTCGATGTTAAGAATACTGAGATTGTTGTTTCGTTGTTTAGGAGGTTGTGTGATGATCTCGGTAAGACCATTGTCATGGTTACTCACAACCTTGAGCTAATTAGGTTCTGTGATAGGGTGATTAAGCTTCGTGATGGTAAGGTTATTGGTATTGAAGTTGTTAGGAGGTGAGGATGGTGCGTTGGGGTAAAATCACTTTGGTGATCTCTATTCTGCTACTGGTTCTCTTAACCGTTTTCACTACGTCAATTCTTTGTCTGGATCAGTACGTGAAGAAGATACCTAAGAAGATTAGGGAGAAAACTCCAAAGTACCCTATTGATGTTGTTTGTGTTAGGTGGTTGAGTTGTGTTGGTCCTGGTGATTCAGGGGTTCTCGAGGTTGTTCTTAGGAATGTTGGTTATTCTCTCATACACTCTATTGTTGCTGAGTTGAGGTTACCTAGTGGCTTCTCCTCCGTTGATGGTAATGACACAGCTATCAGCTACTACTCGGTACCTATATCACTTGGCTCTATCTTCAGTTTGAAGTTCAATATCTTAGTGGGTAGTGGTGTTAAGCCTGGTACGTACTACGGTACGTTGGTGCTGAAATGCTATACGAGAACTGGTGAGAGCACCCATGTACTTGGTGTCGCTATTCCACTCTATGGTAGAGCTATCGTGGATGTAATTTCAGCTACAGAAGAGATTACTCCATACAGGGTTGAGAACGTGACCTTAATTGTAAGGAACGTAGGTACGGCGCCAGCTTATGGTGTTGAGGTTACTGTATCATCGTCAGTAGGTGGCTCATGTATTGGATGTACTGAATTCGCTATCGGTATCCTGGAGCCTGGTGAGGAGAAGGTAGTTAGAGTACCTGTTGTTGCTATGGGACAGGAGAGAAGGGGCACATTGTGTCTAAACCTACTTATTCGCTACAGAGATGTTCTAGGTAATCTCATGACATCGAGTAGAGTTGTAGCTATTTCTGTTAAGCCAATTCACTACACATCCCCACTACGTATCTCTGTAAATGCCACTAGACTATACATGGGTAAGGAGAACGCCGTAGTATTGACTGTAGAGAACATTGGTTCTCGATTGCTAAAGTGTGTTCAAGTCACCATATCAGCAACTTCACCTCTACAGCTACTTACCAAGCAAGTTCACATATTTGATAATCTACGTGGTGGTGAATGTAGGAGAATTCTCGTGAAAATCTACGTACCATCAACAGGTGTTCAGGTAGGTTACCTACACGTTACTGTGAGGTACCTGGATGAGGAGTTAGGTATTGTTGGTACACATAGTGAGTCCATAGCCTTCATTTTGGTGGGTTTAGTTGAGTTTAAGGTTGTCGATATTGTTCAGATGCCTGAGGTAGTTTCAGTTGGTAAACCTGGTTCTGTAACTATAACGTTAGTCAATGTAGGTACTACGACAGCTACCGCAACCTACATAATCCCAGTTGAGACAGAGTACGTAAGACCACTAACTAGGTCTACCTTCATAGGTAATGTGCAGGTAAATACCCCAACTACATTCACAATAAGCTTCATGATAGAGAAGATGCCCAGAGGAGGGGTAGCTACGTTACCTCTAGTAGTTACGTACATGGATAATCTCAGGATGGAGCACAATACGACAATTACCATACCAATCAAAGTATCTATAGCACCACAGCACACACAACACAGTGTAGGTAAAGAAGCTAGATCATCACCTACCCCACAAACTCCACTGATGGTTGGAGTATCCATAGTGGTTGCTGTAGTACTTCTCGCATTACTGTACTTACTCCTACTTAGGAGGAGAAGGAAATGAGACTTAGCGATGTTGCGTACATATCCTGGAAGCAATTAAGCGAGAGAAAACTTAGGTCAGCTCTCATAGTTTTAGCTATCTCGATAGGTGTTGTAGCTGTTGTAGCTGTTGCTGCTCAGGTTGAGGGTTTGAAAGTTAACGTGCTCTCAATTCTTGAGAAGTTAGGGCCGACAACAATCCTCATTCGACCTACCCCTAGGTACTTCCTCACAAGTATTGATGTTGCTAAGCTACGTACTATAGAGCACGTAAAGGAGGTAATTCCCATCATAATTGAGCGTATCACAGTTGTTGTAGGTTCTGACACCATATCTACCACAATTGTAGGGATAGACTCAGATAAGTTAGGTTCTGTACTTGGTGAGGTTAAGCTAGTTGAGGGTAGCACGTACGTAGATGCACCTATACCCGCCGCCTTAGTTGGGTACAACATAGCCTTTGACGTAACTACAGGTGAGAAGAGAATAGCTGTAGCACAGAGCTTAATAGCTAGGAAAGGGTCACACACAATACCGCTAACAGTTATCGGTATACTGAGTACGTACGGTGCAGCACCCTTCATATCACCTGATGACAGTATCTTCGTACCACTAAAGTACCTCCTCTCACTAAGGCGGAGACCCGTATACGATCTAATCATAGTGAAGGTAGATAGTACTGACCACGTAGATGAGGTTACGGAGATGATAAAGATCCTCTACGGTAGGAATGTACAGGTAATATCGCTGAAATTCATAGCAACTCAGGTAACTAGTGTACTAACTGCAATTACTGTATTTGGGCTGAGCGCAGCGGTAACAGCATTCATAGCAGCGTCCTTTGGTACAGCAAACGTGATGACTATATCAGTTCTCGAGAGAACTAGGTTGATAGGTACGTTGAAGGCAATAGGGATGACAGATACAGCAGTACTACTCATATACGTAGTTCAGGCACTAATACTCGGTATGTTAGGTGCTGCGGTTGGAATACCACTTGGAGCAGCATGTGCGTACATGCTAAATGCTATACTATCTAGCTATGTATCAGTACCAGGAGCACCACATAGAGCGAGGGGGCCAGGATTAGTATTCAAGCCAGTGTTCACACCTGAGTACATAGCGCTAGCCACAGTACTAGCAATAGCATCAGCACTAGTGGCGTCGGTGTACCCAGCTTGGAGAGCAGCTAGATTGAGACCAGCAGAAGCCTTAAGATACGAGTAATTGAGTACCTTTATGGTGACGAGGTACGAGATACCAGCGAGTAGTTTCTAGACTTCTCCTGATGAACTGTGCACGAAACCTACAGACTACATGAACCTGAAGACAGGAATCGACAGGAAGCAGAGATCATAGCTAAGGCACTAGAGCTGAGATCAGAGTCGAGAGTACTCGACCTAGGTTGTGGCTACGGTAGACACGTAACGTACCTAGCTAAGATGGGTTGTGGAGTAGTTGGTCTTGACCTAAGTAAGTACTTACTAGCTAAAGCACTTGAGAGAGAACGTGAGTACCAGGTACAGAACCTACTCGACTTGATTAGACAAGACTTAGACAGCACTTCGATGCAGTGTATACATTCTTCACAACATTTGGATACTTCACAGATGAGGAGAATGAGGTAATTATTGAGAACGTAGCAAACCTACTGAAGAGAGGTGGAAGTTGCTGATAGATCAGTTAAATCCTGTACCACTCTTCGTAGCTAGCTACTACCTACAGGGTTCTAGAGGAAGGGTAGGTTAGACCTAGTCTCAGCTAGGTACCTAATGAAGAGGATGTTCATAGATAAGGAGACAGGTAAGGTAGTTGCTGTAAGAGGATCATCGATTAGAGTGTACATGCCTAAGGAACTGATCGATCTACTCAGTAGGTACGATCTCGAGGTTGAGAAGCTGTATGGTGACTACAGGATGAGTGAGTACAGGGCAACAAGTCCTAGATTAATCGTAGTAGCGAAGAAGAGGTAGGTTTAGTGTAGTTTCGAGGATTTAGAGTGTAGCTACAGTCATGGAGTAGAGCTAAATACTGGAGAAGTAGGCGATTAATGTAGGTGATGAGTGAGGTGAGTATAACAGCAGAGCAAATTGTCGAGCTATTTGAGAAGGATGTTAGAGCGAGAAGAAGGTTAGCTGAACTCCTCATCGCTGAACCTGAGATTAGGTTAGCTATCATTAATGCTGTTCTCAGGGAAGTAGCTCTTAAGTCAGATATCGAGAAGTTGAGAGAAGCTACGAGATTAGACCTTGAGAAATTTAGAAGTGAATTTCGAGAAGGAAATGAGAAGCTAAGAAGAGAATTCTGGAGCGAAATGGAGAAGTTGAGAAATGAGTTCAGAAGTGAATTAAGTAAGTTAAGAGCAGAGGTAGATAAGCTATGGAGTGAGGTAAGAGCACTATGGAAGGAGGTAACAGCAATTAAGGAGAGGTTAACTGGTATTGAGAGACAGCTAGCATTACTAGTGAAGATATTCATAGCGTTTAACGTACCGATACTAGTAGCTGTCATAGGCATCCTACTCAAGATGGTATTTAGCTAGATCAAGTAGAGCACACATAGAGAACACATAATCCATACATAAGTAACTACGTACTACCACGAATACCCCATAACGAATTTAGTACACAAAACTCACGGGACGTAGTTGAAGCTAATTACCAAACTCATTAGATTAATCCTGATCTTACTGACAATAGCATCAGCAATCATCGGAATAGTAGTCAAAGCACCACTACCACTAGCAACAATCCTACTATGGCTCTTCTTAGGTAGGTACCTCATAGACGATAGGGCACTAAGAAAACTCCTCGGAGCACTAGTAATAGGACTAGCAATATCCACAACATACCTAGCACTCAAGTACCCAGGATATAACCAACAACCTGCAACCAAGTACTAGAGACCTACCTAGAGACCAAGGACTCCACAAAAGCAATAACAGTAATTGGAAACTACGTAAAGGTAGGAGAGGTAACGTACCTACTAAACGAAACAAAGCTCAAGGTACACGAAACAAAACTAGAGCTAGAAAACATTGAGAAGTACATAGTGATTGAGAAGGTCGAGAAGGGAATTAAGCTCTACGTAAAGCCGAAGCTGGTGAATGAGTACCTAACGTTAAGTACTGTAGCACGGGGATATATTGGAGAGCAGATAGCTCTTAAGTTACTTGAGTATAAAGCGGTGAAGCAATACATAGCAAGAGCACTAGGTCTAGCTGATTACAGAGTAGTCTCGGTAGGTAAGCCAGGAAAACCAGATTTCCTAATACTAGACAAGGCTAGTGGTACTGTAAGAGCTATTGCAGAGGTCAAGACTAGGTTTGAAGTAGCTGAGGAAGCAATGAAGACTTTGAAGAAACTCATTGACTTGAGTGTAGAGGAAGCTAAGCGACATGCACGAGATTACAGTGTAGATCACGTAGTCGTTATGGCGATAGTGATGACTGATAGGGTGGAGATACTTGGTACAGAGTACTTATACAGATCGCTGCTACAGTACGAGATCATTGAGTTACAGGATTAAGCACCTTCCCCTTTAACGACCTTACCTTTTCTTCTCATCTTCCTCATCTGTGTACGATATGAATAGACCAGTGTGAAGTACTATTCTGAGCTGAATGGGATCTCCTTTCCTCAAGTCCTTGAGGTACTCCTTACAGCCGTGATATATCATCTCCCATGTAAACTCATCGATATGGAGCTTGAGATCCTTACTAAATTCATACCAAGCAGCTAAAGGCACTCCATAGAATAATGTGTTTTCACCTTTAGCTTCAAGATCTTTGACATATTCTAGAGGAAGAGCGTATGCATGTACCGGGTATCCTTCAGGTACTTCCTCCTTGATCAACTTCTCAATGACCTCTCTAGGAACCTCAATACTACAGGAAACCATGAAGGGAACTTCAGCAACAAAACTAACAGTAACAGGCTTAATGTCTTTGATAGGCAAGACAATAGCATAACGAGGCACAACAAACCCCCACACACAAGAAGAGACAGGAATATATTAAGAGAACTCAAGAAAACATGTGTAAACTCTACTGAAATTGGCACTCTTAGAATGAGTAAATGATGGGCCCGGGGGGATTTGAACCCCCGACCTTCGGGTCTCTCCCAGTCATCGGTCCTTAGACCCGAGTTCTAGCATCTGGAGCTTCGTCCCACCCCGCCCGCCCAAACAATTCCTGTAACAGGGGCGAGCGGGGCGGTCCGACGCTCTGCCTGGCTGAGCTACGGGCCCTGTTTCTCGTGTTTGTGGTTTTGTTTGGGTTAATTTATGGTTTTCTCTTTGTTGGGTTGTGTTTTTATTTTGGTTCTGTGGGTTGTTTTGTGGTGATGTGGTTTCTGTTGCTGATTGGTGATGTGGGTCTGCAGCTCTGATCTGTGTTGTGTCTGTGTTATGGTGTAATGTTAAAGTACTGGATTTGCTATTTGTTTTGTTGGGGTTTGCTGTGCCTATTGGTCTTTTTGGTGGTCGGAGGTGTCATGTGTTTTGTCGTGTTCTTGATTCTTACTTAGTTTGTAGGTTGGTTGATGTTCTTAGGGAGGTTGGTGTTGTTTCTCTTCTTGAGTCTGGTGTCTCGGTTTCTGAGGTTGCTAGGAGGCTTGGTCTTGATCGTGATCTTCTGTATAGGGTTGTTGAGGCTCTTGAGGTTGCTGGTGTGTTTAGGTGGGTTGGTGGTAGGTTGGTTGTTAGGGGTGTTGAACCTCCTAGTTCTGGGGATCTCAGGGAGTTCTCTCCTCACTTTGCTCTTGCTGTTGATTTTCTTGTTAGGCGTCTTGTCGATAGGTTGAGGTCGAGTGAGGATAGGGTTAGTGCTCTTCTCGATAGGAGTTTCTACCTCATGGTGTTTAACGTGCTTCATGCGTGTCCTGCTATGTTCTACACTAGGGAGTCCTTGCTGTCTTACCTTGGTTTTAAGCCTAGGGATGGGGTTGCTGTTGTTGAGTTTGTTGGTGTTCCGTACGGTGATGCTACTGTTGCTGTTCTTCGTATGCTTCGTGGTGCTGGTGTTGGTAGGTTTAGGTATGTTGCTGTTCTCCCTAGTGAGAAGCTTTGTGGTGAGTGGTGGGGTGTTGTTGAGAGGTGGTGTGGTGAGTTTGGTGTTCCTGAGAGCTACCTCTCCTCTATTGAGTATGAGGTGTGTGGTTTTGGTGAGTTGAGTGATTTTGTTCATGCTCGTGATTGGTGTGGTAGGTTTGATTGTGTTGTTTCGTCTAGTTTTCTGCATTGGTTACCTCATGATGTTAGGCTTAACTTCATTGGTTGTGTGTTTAAGTTGTTGTGTAGTGGGGGGCGGTGGTTTAATCTCTGTTCCCTGTACTCGAGGGGTAGGGTTACTGTTCTTGAGCTTCTTCTTGAGTTGTTTACTGAGTTCTGTGGTTGTGTTTCGGAGTATGAGTTTAGGGGGGTTGGTGAGGTATTTCGTGTTGAGAGGAAGGTTTTGTGTAACTTGATGTCTCACTCATCGCTTAGTTTCTGTGCTGGTAAGCGTGGTGGTGGTGTTGGTGTTTCTGGTGAGGTGTTGTTCCTAGGTAAGATGTATCACTACAGTTTCGGTACTTCAGTTTAGCTTTTATTTCCTAGTGTGACACCAGTTCTTGAGGTAGGTGAAGTTTCCTTGGTTGTTGCGCTCTTTCACGTCCCTCGTGGTGATGTTGAGACTACGGACTTGGTAGCTTTCTTTAGCTCTAGTATAGTTGATGAGCTTGAGCTTGAGAGAGAGGCTACGTTGACTCAGGTCATATTTACTAACTGTCTCAGTATAGCTGCTCTTAGCTCTGAGAGGTATTGTCTCGTTGAGTTGGGTGGTAGGAAGTTTGCTCTCTACCTCGGTGATGACTTAGCTCTAGCTATTTGGAGGGATGACATACCGTTTTCCAGGGATAGCGTATTTGAGTACCTTAAGGTGTTGAGGAAGCTGTATGAGGAGGGTGAGCTATGTAGTGAACACCTTGTACCTATTGAGTACCTCGATGGGGATTTCGATTCTAGAGCAATTAAGTACAGTACGTATGTTCTTGACTTTGCTGAGGAGGAGGCTAAGAGAGATCCCATCACGTACGTGAGGTTGGTTCTCGCTGCTACTGTCCCTCAATTCCTTGAGGAGTGGGAGAAGGTTCTCGTTACTTTACCTAGGAAGTTCTTTGAGGTTGTGATAGCTATTCCTAGGAGGGAATTCGTTAACTATTTACTACAGTTGATCGATAAAGGTATTCTGAGGGTATATAGGTGAGAAAGTTCGCTGGTGCTATCAAGTTCTTCACTAGGTTGAAGGAGGTTAAGGTATTGGTCACTGGTCCTACAGGTGCTGGTAAGACTACGTTAATTCACGCTATTGATGAGAGGGCTAAGAGTGTTAATGCGCCTAGTGGTGCAACGATATTCATGGATGTAGGGATCATCATCTACGACCTTAAGACAGGTAGGTACACTAGCTATGTACCTCCTGAAGCTAGTGGTGAGCCAGATAGGTTTTTGAAGATTAAGTTCATTGGTACGCCTGGTCATGAGAGGTTTAGGCATCAGAGACTCATAGTCTTGAGTACTAGTGCTAAGGAGGTTGATGTCGTAGCTCTTGTCGTGGATTCAGGTGATGAGAGAAGTATTGAGGCCAGTAAGAAGATTTTGAAAGAGGTTAGTGAGAAGGTGAGGTTCAAGGTTCTTCTCCTTGTTGCTAATAAGCAGGATCTACCTAATGCTCTTCCAGGTGCTGAGATTGCTAAGAGATTAGGTATTCAGGAGTACGTTGAGACAAGTGCACTGTACAGACGTGGGGTTGATGATTTCATTAGGAAGTGTGCTGAGTTGAGTAAGTTTACTTAGTTACGTACTCAGTCTCTACGTAGTTCACTAGCTTAACCATGTAGTTTCTAGCTATTGTCCTTATCATGGCCTTGTGTACTGTGTGTAGATTGCCCTCAACTAGTACACCGAGTAGTACGTGCAGCCCTAGACTAGTCTTTGAACCGTATATGCAGAGGTACATTTCTGAGCTTCCTCGAGATAGTGTCACCATGACCTCCTCCAACATTGGTGGATTTTCGCCACTACCTACGCTCTCTACTGTAGCTATGTCCTTTACTGTTGCTTCGAGTCCTACGTAGCTGCTGTAGACCAATGCACATAGTCTTGGATCTACCTCCTCACTCTCTGGGTATATTGCTAGTGGCTCATCACCTATAAAAGCTATTACAAACCTTGGCTTTACCCCCTTGATTCGTTGAAGTGCTTCATACAGATTCTTGATAATTTCCATTTCAACACCTAAGTTAGTAGTTACTGAGGAGATGAATTAAAATGTTCTAAAGATTTATGTTACTCGTAGCAAAGTGGGAAAGAAAATATTTCAAAAATCTTTAAAGTTCTTGAGAAGGTTAGGAGGAAAACTTAGTTAAGTAGAGCTTAAGTTGTTATTTCTCCTCTTCTTTCTTCTCCTTTCCTTTCTCTTCTAGTTTTGATGCTGCAATTATGTCGTCGATTCTCAGTATCATTGAGGCTGCTTCAACTGCTGCCTTTAATGCCTCTATCTTGACTACTAGTGGCTCTACTACGCCTAATGCTACCATGTCTGCTACCTTACCTGTGAAGACATCCACACCGTACTTCCATCCATCTGGTTTCTCGTGTGCTGCTCTTAGCTCTACTAGGATGTCTACTGGGTCTAGTCCTGCGTTCTCTGCTAGTGCTCTTGGTATTACCTCGACTGCGTTGGCGAATGCCTCTATTGCTAGCTGTTCTCTACCACCTACCTGTGTTGCGTACTGTCTCAATGCCTTAGCTATCTCTACTTCTGGTGCACCACCACCTGGTACTATGTATGGCTCCTCAACTACGTCAGCTACTACGCTTAGACCATCCTCGAGGTTCCTCTCCGCCTCGTCAACTAGCTTTTCTAGACCGCCTCTTATCAGGATTGCTACTGATCTTGGGTTCTTACACCCTTCAACAAATATCATCTTCTCATCGCCAACCTTTCTCTCCTCAACTAGCTCTGCGTAGCCTAGATCTGCCTCAGATAGGTCCTCGATTCTCGTTACGATTCTTGCTCCTGTTGCTCTAGCTAGTTTCTCGATGTCACTCTTCTTCACTCTTCTAGCTGCTAGTATGCCTTTCTTTGCTAGGAAGTGCTGAGCTAGATCATCGATGCCCTTTGTCGTGAAGACTACGTTCGCACCTACGCTAGCTATCTTCTCGACCATCTGCCTCAGTATTCTCTCCTCCTCATCTAGGAATGCCTTCATCTGATCTGGACTCGTGATTCTGATCTCTGCATCGATCTCGGTCTTCTCTACTTCTAGTGGGCAATCTAGTAGAGCTATCTTAGCCTTCTCAACCCTCTTAGGCATCTGAGGATGAACAACCTCCTTGTCGATTATGACTCCATTAACTAGCTTGCTATCTAGTAGGCTTCCACCGTGCTTCTTTATTATCTGTATGTTGTCTAGATCTACGAACCACCTATCACCTCTCTGCTCTGCTACCTCTCTAACTGCATTTACTGCTAGTTCTGCGAAGTAATCTCTAACTCCTGCTATTGCCTTTCCGTGCATTGCTGTCATTGCTACTTTCTTTAGCATTGCTGTATCGTCTCTGCTGACTGGTATAGCTATCTTCTTCAGTATCTCAATCGATTTCTCTAGTGCTCTCTTGTATCCATGGATTATGAGTGTTGGGTGTATGTTCTTTGCTAGTAGGTTCTCTGCTTCCTTCAGTAGTTCACCAGCTATTACTACTGCTGTTGTTGTACCATCACCAACCTCATCGTCCTGTGCCTTAGCTACCTCAACTAGTAGCTTTGCTGCTGGGTGCTGGATATCCATCTCATCTAGGATCGTTGCTCCGTCATTGGTTATCGTTATGTCGCCTAGGCTATCGATTAGCATCTTGTCCATACCCTTTGGTCCTAGTGTCGTTCTTAGTACTTCGGCTACTGCTCTCGCTGCCATGATGTTTACTCTCAGTGCTTCTCTACCGAACGTTCTCTGTGTACCTTCCTTTAAGATTAGTACTGGTACACCACCGATTTGAGCTAGTGTTGCTTGTTGTGGTTGCGAGGCGGACATACCTAATCACCTTATCTCATTCTCCACGAACGTGCTCTAGCGCTTCTATTTAAACCTTTCTGTTTGTTTGCTGTGGACTAGTTGAGTAAGTGTATTTTAGGGGGTTACTACTCATTGGTTTCGGTGTCTCCATGGGTAAGGTTAGGCCTAAGTTAATTAAGAACATAGCTAAGGAACTTCTCGAGCTGTATCCGGATAGGTTCACGACAGATTTCGAGACGAATAAGAGGTTAGTTCAGTTACTCACTGATATAAGGTCAAAGAAGTTAAGAAATAGGGTTGCTGGCTACATAACTCACCTAGTTAAGCTGAGGATGAGAGCTAGAGAAGCTGAGGAGAGAGCAGCCATCGAAGCTGGGTCGGGAATCACTGGTCCCGAGGTCTCTTCAGGAGCTACAGCAGGTTCAGGACCTGAGTAGAGTACCTGAGTAAACTTATATACTTGAATGGATTAGGGGTACGTGAATGATGAAACTGACCTGCTTAGATCGGTGAAGAGCAGTCCCCATCTGATGTCGGAGGTGGGAATGTGCCGTTTAGTGAGGGTGACTTCCTACTTATCGAGTACACAGTAACTACTAAGGAAGATGGTAAGGTGGTTGATACAACGAGTGAGGAAGAAGCTAAGAAGGCTGGTATATATAGTCCTGATGAGGAATATGGTGCTAAGTTAGTTATACTTGGTGAGGGTACATTACTTAAACCAGTTGAAGAGGCGTTGAAGAGAGCTGATGTCAGTCAGGAAGTAGTTGTTGAGGTCCCTCCTGAACAAGCCTTTGGTCCTAGGGATCCAAATAAGGTTAGGGTTGTTCCTCTGAGGGAACTCCTACGTAGGAACATAACTCCGAGAATTAATGAGGTTGTTGAAATTGATGGTCAGAAAGCTATTGTGAGAGCTATTACAGGTGGTCGTGTACTACTTGACTTCAACCATCCACTAGCAGGTAAGACCTTGGTGTTTAGGGTTAGGATTGTCAAGAAGATTGAGGACTTGAGTGAGAAGTTGAAGGAGTTACTACATAGGTGGGCTACCTCACTTAAGAGGGAGGACATAGGTGTGAAGATTGAGGGTAGTAAGGTAACGATAGAGCTACCTAGGACAGCGGTAAACGTGGATAACTTAGGTGCAGTACTCAGACTCTTCATTAGGGATGTCAAGAAGTACATCAAGGATGTAACTGAGATAACATTTATTGAGAAGGTGCCTTTAGCTGAGTAGGTAATCAACTGGTATGCAAAGGACTTTCCTCACTAGACCGTAGTATCTACAGCTAAATTTCTCACTACTCACAGAAATTATCTTCAACTTCGTACCTTCAATCAATCTATTGTTACACAATCTGTACGCAGGGCATGAACTATCTCTACACCCCTTCGCTCTGTAGGTAAAGACAATGTCTTGAACTGCCATACTATCTTCAACAGCTAACTCAATTGGTTGTGGTTCAACTTCAACAACTCTAACGTAGCTACCTAGTAGTGGGCAGTAGTGCTTTACTCTCCTGACAGCAACTACCATGTACTCAATCCCTAGCTTCAGATTACCGATACACACTCTATACAGCTTACAGCTCCTGCACTCACTTGGTACTGTACCTGTTAACCTAAATCTGTACCCCTCTACGGCAACTTCTTCAGAGATAAGCGTAATTAATCTCCTAACTCTCACGCTGTAGATAACTCCAATACACTTTTAAGTGGTTAACATGTCTCACACATCTTGGGTGCTGAACTTGATTCGTGTTCGTGATCTAGATAGGATTCTGAAGACTGGAACTACAACAGTGGGTATCAAGTGTAAGGAAGGTGTTGTCCTTGCTACTGATAGAAGGGTTACCAGTGGTTTCTACATAGCTCATAAGAAAGGTAAGAAGATTTGGAAGATAGATGACCACGCAGCAGCTACCATGTCTGGTGCTGTAGCTGATACACAGAAGATACTTGATAGGTTAACAGCTGAGTCTAAGTACTATAGGCTAGTGAATAGAAGACCAATAAGAATTAAGTCTCTTGCATCTCTCGCCTCTTTATTACTGTTCTCAGCTAGACCATCCATACTGCTCAGTCACATAATAATTGCTGGTATAGATGACATAGGGCCACAGATCTACACTGTTGATTGGTTTGGTACTGTAACTGAGGAGAGAGACTACATAGCTACTGGCTCTGGCTCGCCAACCGCACTTGGTGTTCTTGAGGATCAGTATAGTCCTGATATGAGTATTAAGGAAGCTATTGAGTTAGCTATTAGAGCTGTGTACTCAGCTATGAGGAGGGATCCAGGTAGTGGTGAGGGTGTTGATGTTGCCTACATAAGCTACGATAAGGGGTATGTCGAGTTGAGTGACTCTGAAACTGAAGGGTTCATTAGGAAAATAAAGAGGAGTAGGTAGGGTGTACCTGAATCTAGATGAAAGGTTTTAATTTCTCGACTACGTGAATTCCTTGAGCTACTTCCTAGTACAGGCTTAGCTACTCCTAGGTGAATACTGTGATTAGCAAGCAAGAATTAGTTAAGCAGCTGTATAAGTCTTTAATTGATTCACTACCCAGCGATGTCAAGGTTACTAGTATTGAATTTGAGGGGCCTGTCATAGCTATCTACACAACAAAGCTAGCTTACTTCATGGAGAATGACGAGGTTATTAGGAAGTTAGCTAAGGACTTCAAGAAGAGGTTGGTCGTTAGAGCTGATCCAAGGTTTAGAATGAGTGAGAAGGAAGCCGAGAAGATCATTAGGGAGCTAGTTCCTTCAGATGCAGGTATTGTTAACATGTTCTTTGATAAGACCACCGGTGAGGTCATTATTGAAGCCCTCAAAGTCGGTGCTGTTATAGGTAAGGGCGGACAGATTCTGAAGCAAATTGCTTCGATAACTAATTGGAGACCGAAGGTATTGAGAGCTGCTGCTTTTGAGTCTAAGATCGTGAGACAGGTTAGGGAACTCCTCTACTCTAGAGCTGATGAGAGGAAGGACATGTTGATGAGGTTGGGGCACAGAATTCATAGGGATCTAGTGTTGCTTAGGGATTACCGTGTTAGGATTGTTGCTCTTGGCGGTTTTCAAGAAGTTGGTAGGAGTATGATACTTGTTCAGACGAAGGAGAGTAACATACTCCTCGACTGTGGTATAAAGCCTGGATATACTGAGGAGTACCCGTACATAGATGTTGAGGAGTTCGATCTAGATAAAATAGATGCAATAGTCATAACGCATGCACATCTAGATCACTGTGGTTTTCTACCGTACCTCTTCAAGTATGGTTATCAGGGACCGGTCTACTGTACACAACCAACTCTCTACCTCATGGCACTCGCACTAAATGACTACGTTGAGGTTGCTGAGAAGGAGGGTAAGGTACCGATATACAGTAAGAGGGATGTACAGGATGCACTAGCTCACGTGATACCTCTTGAGTATGGTGAGGTAACTGATGTAGCACCTGACGTTAAGTTGACGCTGTATCCAGCTGGGCACATACTTGGATCAGCTATAGCCCACCTACACATAGGTAATGGCCTATGCAACATAGTGTACACCAGTGACTTCAAGTTCGGTAAAACAAGGTTGCTAGATAAGGCTGCTTATCAATTTCCAAGAGTTGAGGTTCTCATAATGGAGAGTACGTACGGTGGTAGAGAGGATAAGATGCCATCTAGAGAGGAGACTGAGCGTACATTTATCGACATCGTTAGGAGGACCCTTGAACGTGGTGGTAAGGTGCTCATACCTGTCCTCAGTGTTGGTAGAGCTCAGGAAATAATGGTGGTTCTCGATGAAGCTATGAAGAGTGGTAAGCTGCCTGCAGTACCTGTATTCATCGAGGGTTTACTCATAGAGGCAACTGCAATACATACAGCTTTTCCGGAGTACCTCAGTAAGGAGTTGCAGAAGAAGATTTACAGAGATGAGAATCCCTTCGTCTCTGAGTACTTCACAGCAGTGACTTCCCCTAGTCAGAGAATTGAGATAGCTCAGCAGAAGGAACCCTGTATCATCATGGCTACCTCCGGAATGCTAACCGGTGGTCCTGTTATGGAGTACTTCAGGTATCTCGCAGATGATCCGAGGAATAGCATTATCTTCGTTAGCTACCAGATTGAGGGTACTCTTGGTAGGAGAATTCTCGATGGTCTTAGGGAAGTTCACATGATGAGTCCTGAAGGTAAGTTAGAGGTAATCAAGGTTAGGATGGAGGTGCATAAGGTTGATGGATTTTCAGGACATAGCGATAGGTCACAGTTACTAGCCTACGTTAAGAACATCGAGCCTAAACCTGAGAGAATAGTGCTGTGCCATGGGGAGAGAAGTAAGATCTTTGACCTCTCAATAGCTATTGAGAGGTTGTTTAGAATTAAGACAGCTGTATTAGCGAACTTGGATGCAATGAGGTTGAGATAAAGCTTATAATAACTCGTGATTAACTTAAGACCGGAGTGTGTCTGTAATGCCCTCTATGACTGAAGAACTAGCAAAGAGTATTGGAACAACAGTCCTAGTGAAACTCAAAGGTGGTAGAGAGGTAAGGGGTATACTACGTAGCTTTGATCAGCACCTAAACCTAGTCCTAGAACAGGCTGAGGAAATTAGACCAAACAATCAGATTAGAAAGCTAGGAACAATAGTTATAAGGGGAGATAATGTAATGTTGATAAGTCCTGTTACCTGAGGTGTGAATCATGGTCAAGGGTACGACCTCCTTCGGTAAGATGAGTAAAGGAAAGACACATATACGCTGTAGACGATGTGGTAGACACGCATACCACATTAGGAAGAAGTACTGTGCTGCCTGTGGTTTCGGTAGAAGCTCTAGGATGAGGAGATATAGCTGGCAGAATAAGAAAGTCAACAAGGTTAGGATTCGGTAGTTAGTATACGTACCATACCTAAGCCCATACTCTTGGAATTACCCACATTGACTAACTCCCCATACCTGAGTAACCTCATGAAGATTCTCGACCAGTGACTCTCAAGATCTTCGACTGTGTAGGTACACCAACCAACGAAACCAATCAATAACCTACCACGGGTTAGTGTTGAGGTTGCTCTTTTTAGGTGGTATTGCGTTTCGTATACGTTATTGAGTACCCACTCAAGTACTGGTTTCTCATCTAACTTCACGTCTGGTGGCGCATATTCATTCCAGTGATGAAGTATGTTGTGCACTATTGTTTCTGGAAGTGGGAAGAGCCTATACTTTGGTTTTCTCTTCTTAACTGTTCTCTTGACCACGAATCGTGTTGGTGTGAGGAACTCTATTGTTATCTTTGGGCTTGGTCTCGATGGTAAGTCAATGTGTGAAATAGCTGTGTATCTCACGTTTGTAATAGTTAGGTCTACGTTTTCTACAGTTAGTTTCTCACCTATGTGTGTGGATATCGATGTAATTAATGTCCTGAATACTTCGTCGAGTACAAGTACGTACCTTACTCTATAGGTTATGTTGGGTAGTAGTTTTGTGACTCTATTACTCAGTACTTTGTTTCCAAGCATTAGGGCTGTACAGGAGTATGGCTTTACCCTCTTCATGTTGTGTAGTTTTCTCGCTAGATCGTGATCTCTAAGTGCTATTAGCTTGAGAAGTAGTTTTAGTGTGAAGAGTCCGGTAAAGTACTCTATGACTGATGATGTGAAGAACCTTAGCTCAAGCTCTAGTACGTGTATCATGTCTACTCCTCTCGAGACTTGAAGTGTGGTATCTACGTGGGGAATTGCGAGGTTTATGCTCTGTAACCACTATAGGGGTACGGGCTTTAGTCTTAGCTTGTACGCTATGTAGTTTGTAGCTATGTGGAGAACTACTGTTAGTGGTACTAGTACTGCTATGTATGATAAGTCTATTGTGCCGAAGATCAGTACGTAGAGGAGGAGTGCTACTAGGAGGAAGTCTAGTTGGTCAAGTAATGGTGCTGGTGCTCCTCGTGGTATACCTAGTCTTCTCTTGATGAATGAACCTAGGAGATCACCTAGGAGTGCACCTAGTGAGAGTACGAAGCTCTTGAGTGGGGTTAGTTTTAGTGATTGAGGGAGTATAGTGTTTAGCGGTGTTGCGCTTACTGCTATACCCACTAGTGTACCTACTATGAGACCTGAGAGAAATCCTTCAATTGTTTTTCCCTCTCCAAATATCCTACGACCATCTATGAAATTCTTTCTGAGGTCTATAGGTGTTGATGTTCGTAGGAGTTTAGATGTGATGACTGGGGTAGCATTTGCTGTATAGGCAGGTAGGATAAAGATTAGTGATTGGAGAATGAGGTTTGGTAGATCTCTACTCAAGTCCTTGACTTACCTCCTCTTCCTCCTACTCTCTTCCTCTTCCTCCTCAGCTTCCATAGCTTTAACTCCTACATTGATTAGTCTACGAATTACTCTATCCACGAACCTTATGTAGCTTCCCCTCTGACCTACAAATGCGCCAAATTCTGCTCTCTTAACGGTTACTAGTAGTTCAGGACCTGCAAAGTCTACGTCCTTAATGTGCTTACCTATCCACGATACTGGGTGTATTGCTGTGATTAGCCTCTTTAAGTCGAGAGTTAACTCAACGCATCTAATTCTGAAACCTGTTTCGCTCTCAACATTCCTGATTCTCTCACCGCCTCTACCCACTAACCTACCGAGGTAGCCCTCCTTAGCTATGGCTAGCGCATCTGGTGTTGTCTCATCGGGAATTCCAAACTGCTCCTTTTCCTTCTTAAACTCTATGACAGTGACTACATCTGCATCTGGTGCATGAATTCTGATGGACTCCATTATCTTTGCTTCAGATTCTGAGAGTGGTCTCTTCCTCATTCTCATTTCTAGAGTTATCTTGATACCCCTCTTAGCACCAGGTCTAACTATGTCCTTGAGACCGAGATCTACTACAGCTGCCTTCTCCTCACCAAGTAAAATTTCTCTCAGTAATGTTGCTCCATCTTTCTCCAACTCAACAGGTTTCTGAAATACTGGATCACCTGCTATGAGGAGCCTTGCATTCCTACCAATTCTCATGAGGATCTCAGCAGCACTCTCTGGTGGTACTGCCTGTGCATCATCTAGGAACACTATGGAGTCATCGAATGTTCTACCTCTTAGGTAGTGTATGTCAGCTATTATGACCTTTTCCTCCTTAATCAACTTCTGGAGATCCTCTAGTGGCATGATACCTGAGAAAATGTCCTCCAGGTAGGTAGATGCTATCCTGTAGTACAATTCACCTAGTTCAGATGTTGTTATCTCCTTACCTGTAACCACATCCACAACAGGTCTAGCTATGATGAACCTCTTGTACTCACCCTTGAGCACACAGTGAATGCCATATGCACAACAGAACAAGCTCTTACCTGTACCTGTAGGACCAAATACACCAACTATCTCGTACTCCTTATCCATCAGTACGTTCAGTAGTCTTTCCTGACCTACAGACAGTGGTTTCAAGACTTCCAGTGGGGTTGACATACAGATCTACCCCAAACTGCCGTACCTAGGTCTATAGCTGTGGAGGTATTTAAGTAGATAAACTTTACTCGTTCATCCAGTACAGCGACAAGTCAACTACCTAATCTTGAACCCACGACCGATACCAACGTAGTACACCTTCCCACTCGGTACCGTAGCTATATCTAGGACATCTCTACCATCGACAACGACAAGTGGTTCAACACTGCACATGTCCAAGAGCCACTTTAGGGAAATTCTCCTATATGTTGTGTGATCTGTTGAGACAATGATTACTTGAGCGCCCTTCACAGCTGCTGAGATGTCGCTCACTAGTGGTACTCCTAACCTATCTAGCTCCTTATCGAACGTTATCAAGGGATCGTGAACTACTACCTCTCTAACGTTGAATCTTCTGAGGTACTTGATTAGGTCATATGTGGGGCTAGCTCTTGAATCAGCAATGTCACCTCTAAATGCTAGACCTAAAATAGCTACTTTACACCTCTCAATGGATAAACCAGCCAACTTACATAGCTCCACAGCTAGGTCTATGACAGTCTTTGGAGCTAGTTCATTGATTTCTCTAGCTAATTTCGTCAATTTCAACTCAATACCTAGCTTCCTAGCTACCCACATCATGAAGTACGGATACACAGGAATACACATTCCTCCCACACCAGTACCAGGAGTATGTAGGTGACAGTAGGGTTGACTATTTGCTGCTACACGTACCTCGTGGAAATCTACTCCAAGTGCTCTAGCTAATGTCGCTAACTCATTTGCAAGTGCTATGTTTACGTCCCTATACACACCCTCTGCTAGCTTCTCAAACTCAGCAGTTGTAGGTGATGACACTACGATAACTCCCTTCCTAGCTATGACCTCGTAGAGTGCTTTTGCAGTTCTCGTGCTCTTGGTACCTACACCACCAATGATCTTGGGATAAGCCTCCTCAATATCATACAGTACCCTACCCTCTGCTACTCTCTCAGGACTGTATACTAAGCCGAAGTCCTCCTCGGCTCTAAGACCACTAACTTCCTCAAGTATAGGCTTAACGACTTCTAAGGTAGTTCCAGGTGGGACGCTGGACTCAATTATGACTAAGTCACCACGCTTAAGACCCTTAGCGATATCACGAATAGCTGCTATCAAGTTAGTAAAATCAGGTGCTTTCTCACCACCTTCACCTCTAAGCGATACGGGAACCGTAACTATCTTCACATCACTTAGTTTCGATGCTTCAACACCATTAGTTGTTGCTCTGAACTTACCAATCGATAGGTAGTGCTTAATTACCTCACTTACTCCAGGTTCAGGAACCGGAGATCGACCCTCATTTAACAACCTAACCTTCTCCTCATCTACATCAACGCCAATGACCTTAGCACCAGCTCTCAACCAAGCACATGCTAGAGGGACGCCTACGTAACCCATACCGTAGATAGCAACAGTTAGCTCACCACTACGTAATCTCCTCTTCACCTCATCCTCACTGAGGTATATGAGCAATGAAGCCACCTCAACTTAAACCGCTACCCTGTTTCTTTCTCAATTCAGTAATCCTCTTGAGCTCCTTCTCACCTAACTCAATGTAGAGATCTAGCTCAGTAAGACCAAACTTACTTCTTAGCTCCTTAGCCTTATTGAGTAAGTGCTGGAGTCTATGCTTATCCAGCTCTGCTGCAGCTTGCTGTATAGCGTACGCAATGCTGGCTATCAGCTTCTCCCTGAACTTCCTAACGAGGTACTCATTACCTTGCTTCGTAGCTTCATCGATTAACCTCAACCACCTATTGCTCAAGATCCTTCACCTCGTAGTACTTGACATACCTTCACTACATTTATAAAGTTCCTTCAAGCTACCTACGTCGTGTGGTCATAGAGTACGAGCCAGTAGTGACTATAGTTGTTAGATCCAAGAAGGATAGAGATGCTGTATTGGCTACCCTGAATTCTCACTTTAAGCAGTATCACGAGTGGTGGAGAATTGAGGTAGCTACATTACATGGTACTCGAGAATTAGAGAAAGCTCGTAAGATACTACATGAGATGGTTGAGGTTAAGCCATGGAGGTACTACGTGGTGTTACTCGGTAAGGAGGATGGTTTAAGCGGTATCGATGAGATTCTACCCGATAATGTGGTTTCAGTGACTTTACCGAGGGCTAAGGTTAGGAACTGTAGACCGAGTATGATATTTAGGTACTTTATGAAGGCTCTATCACTGATTAGGTTGAGGATTTCCTGGATTGAGGACCACTACGTACTTGGTAAGTGCTTACGTGGTACTAAGGTTCCTGTACAGCCTCACCCGCTTCACGATATGTACTTCGCTATTGGTCAGAGACATGTTGAGAGATGGAGTAGGTTACTTGGTGTGGAGATTAGAGCTATACCACTCATAGTGAAGCTAATTCACGATGTACATGAGGTGTATGTTGGGTCTGTGAGGGTTGGTTCAGTGATTATACCTGATGTCGATGTTAGTAGGGTTCTTGAGGTCTGTCATAGGGTGGAGGATGTTAGTCATGTGTTTGAGAAGACTATTGAGGTTAATAGAGATAAGATGGAAATTCATGAAGAGATAGCTGTACACCTACTGAGGTCAGTTGCTGAGAGTTACGATTATGATCGAGTTATCGTTCCGTGGAGTGGTGGTAAGGATAGTACAGCTGCTCTAGTTCTTGCACTAAAGGTCTTTTCACGTGATCACGTGGTTCCCATCTTCGTGGATACTGGAGTGGAGATAGATGAGGTGTATAAGTACGTTAATGATGTTGCTAAGATCTTGGGAATTAGTTATGAGGTTGAGTACGCAGGTATTGACGTTGAGTGGGAACGTAGGGGATTTGAGTTGCCTACACATGAAAATAGGTGGTGCACTAAGCTCAAGATAGCAGCACTATACAGAGCAATCAAGAAGGTAGCTGAGAGACCACTGATAGTTGTTGGTGATCGTGATACAGAGTCACTGCTTAGACTCTTTAGACCACCTGTTAGACCACATGGAAACTACGTACAGGTAGCTCCAATTAAGTTCTGGTCAACGGCTATGGTGCAACTCTATCTACTTCAGAATGGAGTACCACTGAACCCCCTCTACCTCGAGGGTTTCTACAGAATTGGATGCTACATATGTCCAGCATATCGTTGCTGGGAATTGGATATTGCTGAGGAGTACTTCAAATCTAGGTCAAGTTAGGTGAGGTCACGTGGAAAGTGAAGGTAGGTACAGATGTTATTGCTGTGGTTACGAAAAAGTGACCATACTCCTCATAAGTGATTACGTAGCCGTAACCTCATGCCCAAGGTGTCAGCACCTCTCCATACCGACATCACCGAGCTGTGGCTTCTCTAAACTAGGTGATCCACCAATACTGCTCTCACCCCTCCCCCAGAACATAGCCTTGTTTGGAAACTATGTAGTTGGATTCAATACGTATATTCTCGAGAACAGTGAGCTAATTGTCGTGTTTTGTCACGAAGAAATATTCCATAGAATAATCCCTCTAGTACTTGGATCCCACACCAGCAAAGCTAGTAGAAGGTATGTAATACGTGGCTCAGAGGTATATCGTGAGCTAGTTTACTCGGTAGGTAATAGAGTAAGTACACACGTAAGCCACATAGAGCATATACGGATCAGGTACCAACTACTTACGGAGTCAACTATTAGGTGTTACCTGATGTGTACGAAGTGTGGAGAAATCCTCTCACTAGTAGATGTTGAGACCAGGTGTATTGAGTCTAGTCAGCAACGGGTTAACTCATCAACTAATCAGCTGTCCTAAGGCTCATCACGAAGAGACCTCATCTGGGAAGTGTAGGTGAATACTTAAATCCCTACTTCAATACGGTTAGGTATGGTGATGACTACACACCCTTGATGATTAGTGATTGAAGGCCTCCCTAGCTGATACTCGACAATGCGCATCGACAACCTTATAAGTAACTAGAAGGAGCTACAGACAGAGGTGTTGACTATCTGCTCAGAGGTAGTTTAAGAGGGGAAAGAGAGACACCCATACTCATATACAACACTGCTTCTCGACAACTAGAGAAGTTAATCCTAACCGAACCAGGTACAGTTAAGATATACGTGTGTGGCCCTACACCTTACGACTACACACATGTCGGCCATGCTAGAGTCTACGTATTCTTCGACATCGTTAGGAGGTACTTCGAGTACCTAGGCCTCGAGGTTAAGCTCGTAGTCAACTTCACAGATATTGATGATAAGATACTAAATAGAGCTAGGTCAGAGGGTAGAGATTGGAGAGAGATAACTGAGACCTATATTAAGGACTACTACGAGGTTTGTGAGAAGCTCCACATAAAGCCAGCATACAAAAATCCGAGAGTGACGGAGCATATACAGGACATGGTAGATGCAATAAAGAAGCTCATAGAGCTAGGTTACGCATATGTAACACCAGATCACTCAGTTTACTTCGATGTAACTAAGGTACCTAACTACGGAGAACTATCGCATCAGAAGATAGAGGAGCTAATTGCAGGTGCCAGAGTAGAACCAGAACCATATAAGAGAAATCCACTAGACTTCGCACTTTGGAAAGGTAGGAAACCTGGTGAACCATGGTGGGAAACACCTTGGGGACCTGGTAGACCTGGTTGGCACCTCGAGTGTGTCGTCATGGCTACGAAGTACCTTGGACAGGTATTTGATATTCACGGTGGTGGACAAGATCTAGTGTTTCCTCATCACGAAAATGAGCTAGCCATAGCTAGGGTACTACATGGACCTAGCTCATTTGCTAGGTATTGGATGCACGTAGGTCTCGTAACGATTAAGGGTGAAAAGATGTCGAAGTCACTAGGGAACATCGTACTCGTGAAAGACGTCTTGGCTAAGTACAATCCTGAAGTATTTAGACTGTACATAGCATCAACACAGTACAGGAAACCACTGGACTTCGCTATGGAGCACCTCGAGCAATATCGAACAATACTCGATACACTCTACACAGCACATGACTACCTAAAGGAAGTAATCAAGGAACGAGGAACAGTAACCAGCATAGACCCAGATAGATTAAGCGATAGGGAAAGAGATGCTGTAGTCAAGGTCAATAGCTACGTAGAGGAATTTGAGAAATACATGAACAACGACTTCAACACACCAAAAGCACTCTCAACACTGATATCACTAGCTAAGTATATCATAACAACCATAGTAACAAGTGAGGAAAAGCTAAGTACAGAAGTACTATCCTACATATACAGCACATACCTAGATCTCTGTAACGTATTTGGCGTACTAAATGAGGTAACACCACCAGTAAACTACGAGAAACTAGTTCACGAACTCATAGATTTAGTACTCGAGATACGAAGTGACTTGAGAAAGATCAAGCTATGGGAATTAGCTGATAAGATTAGAGCAAAATTAAGTGAACTAGGTATTGCTGTGAGCGACTATAGACTAAAGAGCTACTGGAAATGGAGAAGAAATATATAATCTATGGTCTACAGGCTCGAAGCCAATGAAACAACCAGCACTAAAACAACAATTGAGTACAGTAGCTTAAAGATTAGGGAAGATACCACCTGTAAGATAGCATTCACTCCTTTCCTCCTTACATCGAGAAGAGAAGTCACCAACTGAAGAACTAAGATAGCAGTGAGGAACTGATAGACCATTGACTCATACTCACGACATTGTAGGACACAGAATACTGACAAAACCACTGGCATCGTTAGGGAAAATAACTTCATTATAAGAGATAACCTAATCGACATGGATGAGAAAACATACCTCACTTTGCGGAGTACTAGATACGCATCAGCTCTAAACTTGGTTGCTAATTCAACTAGTTCAAGACCTCGACTATCACTAAACTCACTACTCAACACGATTAGCGAGGTAGTAGAGCAATCTCGACGACGTAGTGTACCCTGGAGATACCTCTTCGTAGTGAGGTATGCTCTTGGAGCATCAGTAGCAGCCATAGCCTGTATGGGTCGTCCTAACTTCTCACACTTCTCACTGTACTTCAGGAAAAATTCATCCACCTCACTACCCAACACTAATCACCTCACGAACTTTTCTCCGTACCTTGTAGAAGAGAATTGGGACAACAGCACAGACGCTTAGGCATGCAGCTAAAGCTAAGTATGAGGACTTCGTAACTACAGCAACGACAACAATGATGACTGGAGTCATCGCTATAGAACCCAGCATGAGAGTAATCCAGTTCTCTGTGGCAGACGACGCAATTTCTAACTGCAACAATTCATTAGCTCTAATACGTGACTCAGATATAACTCTAGAAACCTTAGCCTCAATACCAAGATCATTACAACCCTTTAGGAACCTCTTAACACGAAGTAACGTAGTACCTGTAGGTAGCTGAAGTGAGACCCTTGGAGGATGTACCTCATCAACATACTTCCTACACAACCTATCTAGGTACCTCATAGAGACCACACCTCCTGTAGAACTCATCTAGGTAGAATGAGAGTAAGGTAGGTGACAACACATGCCTGATGAGTGCGTGTTCAAGTGCTGTAGCTATTAAGTCCATGTACTTCAGGTACTCACTATCCTCAGACTCAAGTACAATATCGTAGTTTATAGGCAGTACCTCACTACCCTTCTGAATCAATCTATAGATACCACGGACCTTCCGTACAGTACCCTCTCTACACATGACTACGACTACAGGTACCTGAGTAATGACTTCTGGAGGAATCTTGTATATGTTGAGCAATCTCATGAGGAGAGCACTTACTGACGGTGCATGTGCTGTAGCGAGACACCGTATACCTGTAATAACAGCATGGTACAGGGCCTTGAAGTGTAGGTATCCCTTAGCTTCACCAAAGATCACTATGTCTGGTCTCTTGTGAAGTAACTTAATGACCTCTAGATACCTAGCCTTAGCACTCACCTCGTAAGGCTCAACAATGTACTTAACCTGATTCAGATACGGTACACGTGGTGTCTCTTCAGCTTCCTCAATATACACCCTCCTCAAGTTATGTGGTAGAGCTAGGTCAAGAGCATTAAGCAGCGTAGTCTTTCCAGTACTAACCTCACCAACAATCATAATGCTCTCACGTTTGAGAAGTAACGTAGTTAGTAGGTAAGCCGCATCCTTAACACTTAGACAACCATACTGAATTAGCCTCGTCAGCGAGAAGTAACTCCTATCTAGCTTCCTAATGTTAATCGACATGGTATTAGGCGTATAGGGATGAGTATCAAAGACCAACCTCAAGCTGTGATTAAATAACTTGATATCACACTTACCTGAAGGTCGCTCTTCATCTAATGCCAAACCCTTCAACTTAGCTAACCTAAGTAGTGCTCGTAGCTCTGAAACCACATTCCTCACTCTATACGCGAGATTAGCACCTATAGAGTGCGCTAGGTAGACGTAGTTGCTTGAACTCCTAGCAAACAAATCCTCAACTCTAGCATCGAGAAGTGGCGGTATTAAGTACTTAAGGCCACAGGATCTCAACACAAGATAAGTACTCAAGTCACTGATCAACTCCTGCTCTAAATCCATATCGATTCTCGTGAGTAGTAAGTACGTACAGATGAACCTACGATACCTTAGTAAACGTTCAGTGTAGTACTGTGGCCTCTCCACAATAATGGACTGAAGCACAGGAATTAAGTGCTTCTCAAGCTGTCTAATTACGAAAACTGGAAGATATGGCTTAGCACAATAACTCAACCTCTCTCTACTCACCACAACTAAGAAGATATTAACCCTGTAAGTCTCGGAACCAGAGATAAACTCGGTATCTCTCTCATGAACATGCATATCACCGAGAGCTTGTCTCTGAACCACCACAGAGGAGAAGGCTGTCTGTAGCTTAGTTAACCTGTGCCTGATCTCATTAAGCCAAATCTTTGGGAACTTACTACAGGTAATGTCCTCAACCCTCACTGCTCTAGGATCGAGAATTAGCGTACCAGAGCACGGGTATAGCTTCAAATGCTCCCTAATCATCAAGAACCTATCACACGTCAACGGACACTTCTCACACCTGAACAAGCAGGTAGTGTAGACACATCGCTGTACAGCATCTACTAAGTGAAGTATTTGCTCCCATACCGGAGCTTCATCACGAGTAACTTCGCTACTCAATACCTTCACTAACTTCGCTAAGCCACCTTTTAACGCACCTGGAGTTAGCTTAAGCACCTAAGCACCCAAGTGTTGAGTCTCAATAACTTATAAGGGGGTAATCAACATGGCTAGTACTCCTTAAATTCCTAATTGAAGCACCTCTAGCGAACATCATGAAGCTATTTGAGGAATCTACAGCTAGTGTACTATGGTTACTAGTATCCTGCATCCTAGCAGCTATTATCCTGTTCACAACTCTAACAACAATACTAAATCTCGTAATCCTGATAAAGAAGTACCGAGAAGTCAACGCTACACTACATGAGTACCTAATAGATAGTGGATTCACGATAGTACCCTCCTACACCATCTTCAAAAGGCTATCCAGGAGATCTAGAAGGGGATCACTCATCTACTTAGCAATTACAGTGACCTACGCACTGGTGATAGTAGCATTAATGAGTGTAGTAACAACACTACTCACAACAGTGCTGAAGCACCTAGTGCTAATCATGGAGAAGTTTCTTGGGGTGATGAAGTAGTGAGGTGGTACCTACTTGAGGTTCTCTTGCTGATAACCGTACTGATTCCAGCTACGTACCTACCCCTATACATACCAAGCAGCAAGGTTGAGGAGCTAGTTAATGAGTGCGCCATAGCGCATGCAGTTAGTAAGTACGTACCTGATGTTGTCGTTGATGTAGTTCTAGGTAACTACAGCACTTCACAGCTCATTAGTGTCAGTAGTACAGACCACGCACTAATACTAGTGAGTACAGAGGTGTGTAGCAATGCTACGCTTCTAGTACCTGTCCTAGATGAGGAGGGTAGAGTACTCTATGTACAGATCATCAAGAAGTAGAGGGGAAGTCTTCACATACATAGCACTACTGTACTTAGTCGTTATCTTACTCGCATCCTCAGTAGCGACACAGGTCATAACTGGTTTGATATCAGCAACAACAATCTACAAACGAGCAATTGAAACAATTACGCTCCAAAGGTCAATAAGTAGAGCAATTCACGTGTATGCAATGGTGGCGTGCGATAAAGCACTACTGAACTACCTAACTAATACCACGTGGAAATTCAGTGACCTAGCTAAGTACGTGAAGAGAGAAGTACTAAATTACATCCAAAAGTACAACACTGTACTCACAAAATCAAACCTATGTATTGAAGTCGTACTAACAGAAAGCAACGTAGTGGTGAACTTAGATCCAGAGGGTAGACCTACCGTATGCACAAACCTAGTCTTCAGAGCTTGGTTCAAGATCGGTAAGAAACTCTACCGCTACACCAAAGACATCGATAGCACAGTGACCCTAATGTACAGAGTTAAAGCTATTGACCTCTACACATCATTCCTTCACAAGCTCAAGATACGACGAGAGGTTAACTTCACATCAGAAGTCTTTAGTGATGACATAGCTCGTGCCATAGCTAGATGCATTAGGAAAGCACTGAGTACAACGCTAAAGAAGAGAGCTAGCTCTCTAGATCTATGGATTAGGTATTCGTTTAGAGGTAAATTAAGTCTTTACAGCATATCGAGTAATGGCAATGTGACTACCGCAAAGTACATCGGTAAGATAGGGCTTAAAGTCGATGTTAAGGATCCCGAAGGTAAGTACCTCGTTAAGGACTTCAAGGTATTGAGTAGGAAGATCACGGTTAAGGTCCCAGTTACTGTTGTCGCTTACTTTAACTGGAATGTTACGGACTTACCTCATGAAATTGCTGTAAGCTCCTAATCAACTTCACGTACTCACGAAGTGTGTGAACGCTGTATCCAAATCTCCTAGCAATTTCATTCTGTGTATAGATCCTGGTTATACCAAATCTCCTCCTAACTCTTCTCTCTGCTTCATATACTATTGCTAGAGCTAGGATCTGTGGATTCTTACCTGCTCTAATACTTGGACTAATCTTCTCACTTATCTTGAGCGCTTCCTGCAGAATTGCTCCTCTCAGTGACTGTGGATATAGGTACTTGCTCTTCTTCAGTATGTACATCTCTATGTATGGGTTTGAGTACAGTTCGTTCACTATTCTCACGATGTACTGTCTAAGGTCTAGCACTACTGTCTCTAGCTGGAGGACCCTCCTTAGTGCTACAATTATTTTCGAGATGTCACCTAAGGTTATCCTGTGTCCTTCTTCTCTGAATACTCTTAGACATTCCTTTATGCTAACTGGATTTCTCATGAATTTCTTGATTGCTATGAGTAGACAGGTTAGTGCTACTTTGTAGTGTGTTATGTCTTTTTCCTTGTGTAGGTCGTGTCTAACTGCTTTGAGGTATAGGTTGTAGGCGTATTCTATGACTTCTCTAGGTATGTTTAGCTTCTCACCTATCTTGAGTAGGCACTGTAGTGCTCTTTGGTAGCTACTCGATGTTGATCTTATGATCCTATCTATCTTCATTAAGTGCGCGTACTCTTGACGTATGTTCTGGTTGTGCACTTCAGGTATCTGAAACTCCTTTGGTACCTCTACCCTCTTTCCACTACCGTACTCTGGCAGTATGATTTCGTTGTGTACTAATCCGCACTGCGTACACACTAGCTCGCCACTTTCGTTTCTGATGACTTTCCCACCACATTCTGTACAGTACAGGTAGCTCATGGTAATCCTCGTGTGCTTGTGCTGTTGATTGGGTTTTTGTGCTCTTTGCCATGGTATGTTTCCTCGTTACGGTAATCTAGCTGTGCTCTGGGTTTAGTACCGCTTTCGTTCTAGGTACTGTCTCGATAGTGGAGATAGAGGGTAAGGTGAAAGTGAGGGTGGTCTATCTCTCCACTATGTAGCTTAGACCTAGGTCCTTTGCTAGCTTCACTACTTTTTCCACTTCATCCTTGTTGACGTGTCTAGCTAGTTCTGGAAATTCTCCTCTGAGAACTCGGTATTCAGGTTGGTACTGTGTCATTATGTTGAGTACGTACTTATCTGGTTCAATTTCTTGGCTCAACCACTTGAGTATCTTCTCGGAGCAGCACTCTACGTGATTTGGTAATATTAGGTGTCTTAGGAGAAGCATGAACTTACCTACACATGCCTTGGTGTTTCTAGTGACTATGTCCCAATAGTTCTCTACTCCTGATAGCTTACGTGCACAGTCATCGTTTCCGTACTTTAGGTCTATCTTCATTATGTCTACAACTCCTTCAAGTATTTTCTGTGCTTCAGGTGTGAAGTAGCCATTTGAGTTGAAGAGTATTGGTATGGGTTTCTTAATCTCCTTTATTACCTTCAACCACTCGTGTATCCAAGGTGTTGGTTCTCCTCCATAGAGGTTTAAGTTTCTCGCACCTCTATCAAATGCTTCATCAACTAGGTACGCCATGTAGCTGTAGTCTAGGTTAGTTCCTTCATCGTACCACTGACTAATACGCCAGTTCTGACAATAGACACAGTGGAAATTACACCCAAGAGTGAATATAGTGAACGATGGTGATACGAAGCTTTCTTCACCGTAGTGTGTAAATGCACTATGCACAACAACTCTGTAGGGACATCTACACTTACCTACTTGACCAGCAAACCTATTTACCCTACACCTATTTTCGCAAAAGTGACATGACCTCACTATGTTTTCAGCAATACAGATCTTGAGGTCTAACAATGATTGCTTGGGTCTCAAACCAATGATCTCTCCAGATCTCTGCTCACTGATTAAGTCCCACATCTCCTGAAGAGCTACGTCATGAAGTTGCCACAACCTTCTAAGCGAGTCATCAGGCTTGAACTCAACCTCTATAGACTTAACTACGTAGTGAAGTGGGTAGTCCTTACCCTCTAACACACTAAGGTACTTCCTGAAAACAAGCTTAACTACATCAGGAAACTCAGTACTAACCTCCATGAAATCACCAAAACCCAAGTAACTCCATAACAGAAATAAGTAATAAGTTGCACGCAGATAAAGCTCACCGCAGTACTCTCAACCAGGACTTAGGTACATACCCAGCACGTAAGACCTTGAGCAAGAGCAAAGACCAAGGCTCAATACTGAGATCTTGAAATCTATCCAGTATTTCCCTAAACCCATACCTAATCAACTCACCACTAACCTCCCTACACAAACAGAGGACATACACCGAAACCTCATGATCAGGAAAATGAGGGCTAGGAACTCTATCGAACTCACCCATGAACACAAAGTGAAGACCAACTCTCGGTGGATTCACAACAGCTTTACGAGCATAATCAACATCAACATCACCAAAACCCTCAATCACAACAACCTCACGTAGAGACTCCACACCTTCAACACCAAACTCACTTAAGACATCATTAACACAGTCCACAATCACAGAACCAACATCAAACCTAGAACCTGGAAAACACAGAACACCACCAAACCTAGTCAAGCACACGTAATCACCCACTACAGGCACTACGTACAGCCTAGCCATGACAAACCCCCCAGATTATGTGTGGACGAGATCAGGAATAAGTATATACCCCACATAGTGACGATAGTAAACGGTATGTCAGGAGAAGAGATCAAGTGTTGCATATGCGGTAGTAGAGATGTCCTTGCACTAATCGAAGGCAAGTACTACTGCTATAGATGTGGTAGCAAGGTAATAAGGAAGAAACTTTACGAACAATTCATCAGAATGAAGCAGGAAGGATTAGTACCGAAGGACATAGAGATAAAACCTGAGTAGAGATGAGTATTGAACTCGATGAACTAGACACGGTAGTACAGGACACAGTAGCGAGACTATACCATAGATACCACATACAGCTCAGAACAAAACCGCTGGTCAGCTCATGTGTAGTGAAGAACTTGAGAAAAAGCATTAGGGAGATAAATCACTTAGATCCAGAGACCATACTACCGAGAGCTAGATCAGTCATAGTGGTTGCTGTACCACATAGCGTAGATGCTATACTCCGGAACGCTAGAGAGAAAGAAATTGCACTAAGCTACGCTAGAGAGTACGTACTCCTAAACAAAGTGCTCAAGCAACTACTTCACATACTGAGCAATTACCTAAGAGCTAGAGGATACGAGGCAGCAGTACCCGAAGTAACACTACACGGGACAGTACACAGCAACTGGAGTCACAGATACATAGCTTACCTGGCTGGACTAGGTACCCTCGGGAAGCACAGACTCATAATAACGAAGATAGGTTGCTCAGTTAGGCTAGGTACCTTAGTAACAACAGCAAGAGTAAGACCAAGTGGAGAACCAATTAAGGAAGAGTACTGTCTAGCTAAGAGAGGAATAGAGTGCAGTGCTTGCATAGAGAGATGCCCACTAAATGCATTGAAGAACTGGGAGAAAGGTGGAAGAGAGAAGTGCTTTAGAATGCTACAGGAAGTATCGAGAACCTATAAGAAGCTACTGAAGGTAGAGGAGGAAGTTGATTGCTGTGGAAAATGCATGAGCAACCTAGTATGTAGCTTCAAACCACCCTAAGTAGAAATAGAGAAAGACATAAGAAACCTCCACATCAAGAACAAGACAGAGTCGCCCCGGTCGTATAGCCCGGTCAAGTATGCGGGCCTCTCGAGCCCGTGACCCGGGTTCAAATCCCGGCCGGGGCACCAACAACTTCTAATATTTCCTCGTTACACTACCTTTCACCTCGTAAGATTTTACCAAAGATCTCTGAAGTAGGGTCCTTAGCCTGCTTGCTCTTCTCAATAACTTAGCTACTTCCAATAGATGCCACCTACCTATTAACTCATTCATCTTCATCCACTTCGGATCTCTGTACCAATTCAGTAGTTCATCTTCTTCAGCTAGTTGATGACCT